>DATLRD010000092.1:0-40216 GCA_035534855.1 Allostellaceae bacterium
CGGATCGAGCGGGTGATGCGCCGGCATGGCATCCGGGCTCGGGCGCCGCAGCGGATCCACTCCGCCATCGGATACATCACCCCCGATCAAGCAGAGGCGAAATCCGCATAACCCGGTGTCCACCAAACCGGGGGAAGGTCAATCGCCGCCGAGTTCGATCTGCAGATAAACCACACCAGCTTTCACCGATGTCGCCTCCCCTGCCCGATGCCTTTTCCGTCTTTCCTAGAAGATGCCTTTTCCGTCTTTCCTAGAAGAAGACAAAGGACCGGACCACGACGTTCTTGCGGCATCGAGCGTCGGCGGGCGCGGTCGGGTCGATACAGGCGGTGTGGAAAGACCAGCGCGAGACAGAGCCGTCGGTCACAGAATCATAGCACTTGAGCATCGAGACCTCGGTGGGCTTCTGCCGGGGAAACCAGTACCACTCGTGATCGGGACGGCAGGTGAATCGGGTGGTCTCGCCGACGCGGTCGTCGTAGATCCGGTAGTTGGTGATGTATGGCTGGTCGGCGAACGAGGGCCACGCGCAGAGCACGAAGGGGAACTGCTCGACAGTCTCCATCGGCTTGGCGAGATTGATCGACACAAAGCGCCGCGACATCTTCCGGTCGGCCTCTTCCTCCGTGTAGTGCTGAGCGCGCCCGAAATTCCGCAGGTTCCTGGTGAGCAGCTCGCGACAGCGCACGCGGCCGCTGTTGTCGTTCAGGTCGTTGTGCACAAGGTTCGCGTAATTGGCGTTCACACCCGGGTTCTTGCCGTCCTGGTCTTCGGTGCGGTCGCCCGCGTAGTCCTTGTCGAAAACGTCGTGGTTGTAGACCAGCGCATCGGTCGCATCGGGGAAGAAATCGAGAAGCAGCTTCTCGATCTCTGGATAAAACACGCGCTCCACCTCCGACGAATCGTAGAAATTCGTGCATTTGGACTCGAGGTACGCTAGGGACAGGCCGAGCCGGTCCATGCATTCGGAGCTCTTGGGCGAGAGGCCCGGATAGTATTCGCCGATGCGCCGAGCATCGCGCATCACCTGGGGGAAAAACAGGTCGCGCCGCCGGTTGTCCGCCTCGTTTTTCCGCAGGATCTCCGCGATGTTAGCGCGCTCCGGGTCGCGCCACAAAGCGTTGGACGGCACCACGGAATAAGTCGGCCGGTCGTAGACCGTATAGGGTAGCGGCAGAGCCAGGCCGCCTTCCGGGGCTTTGATGCTGTTCGACTGGCGGATGTACCTGACACATTCGTCGTAGTCGCGGAACCCGAGGCCCCACCGCGTCTTGATCGGTCCCGGCGGGGTCTTGTCGATCATGTCGATGACCCGCTGGCCCTCCCCCTGAGCGAGCTCCGCGAGCGCGTCCTGGATCGCTGCGGTGGTTCCCGCATCGCCGTCCCGGTCGAACGACATGTAGGACAGGCCGCCGCGCGCCGCGATCGGCGCCGGCTGCCCTTCCGTGCGCTGAAGCGGCGGCACATAGGCCGACGAAGAAGCTCTCTCCGCGTCCGCTGCAACGTTATTGTCGGCGACCTCGATCTGGTTCATGGAACCCCTCCCATTATCTCAGCCTCACCGTGGCACACAGAGATTCCGTTTTCCAGACCATGCGATCGGCTACCTGCGGCACGACCCCGTCACGCGCCGTCGGATCGGCCGAACGTCGGTTCACCACCCAAAAGCGGCCTCTGGCCCACGGTAAGACATCAATCTTTTGCTAGGCGCGACACCCAATCGGCGACGGGATCGCCACTGCTCACATCGGCCTGAACCAGCCCGTCGATCATGAAAGTAGGCGAGACATGGACGCCGTTTTGGCGGGCATACTTACAGTGCCACTTTACCTCACGGTCGAGATCTGGAATCGCGAAGGCGTCGGCAAGTTGTACGCCACTATAGCGCTCGATCCGCCTGATGATGTCGTTGGGCGTAGCATCAAGATTCGGCCCGCTGCAATGCCGGTCGAATTCAAATTCTTCGCGATGCGCGGCCACCGCCGCCATGACAGATTTTGCCGCTACCTTCCCGCTTTCGAGGGTCGAGGCGGCGAGGATACAGCGCACGATTATGCCCGAGTACATGTGCCAAGGCTGCGACTGAAGGCGGAGCTTGACGGTGATGCGGTCCTCGCCCGCTAGAGCGAGCAGGTCGTCAAGTTTACCGAACGCCTTGACGGAAAACGGACAGGTGGGTTCCAAGAATACCTCGAAGACGCGAGGCCCGTGGCCCCAGACCAACGGATCAGCGCGCCACATATTCTTCATCCGATTTCCTCCTGCAGCTGGTCGTCCGCCATAGCCGACCGAGAGGTCCGTAAGCACGTAGGTCGGAAGATCACGGGCAATCGGGACCGCGAGCGACGCGGCTCACGACAGCATGAAGCCCTCGTAGCCGGCCGCCGCGACATCCGCGCAGATCTGCCGATAGCGCAGCATGCCGCCGGCGTAGGGCATGAAAACACGGGGCTTGCCGGGGATGTTGGCCCCCAGGTACCAGGAATGCTTGGCGAGCGGCAGCACGGTCTTGTGGGCGATTTGGTTGACCTCCTCGGCCCATTTGTCCCTCGCGTCGGCTCGTGCCTCGATGCGTTCGAGCCCGTTGTCGTTGAGGTGCCTGATGCAGTCGGTGATCCAATCGGCGTGCTGCTCGATCGCCACCGGCATGTTGCACAGCACCGACGGGCTGCCGGGGCCGGTGATCGTGAACAAATTGGGAAAGCCGGGCACCTGCAAGCCGAGATAGGTGCGCGGCCCCGCCTCCCACGCGTCCTTCAAGGCAATCCCGCCGCGCCCGCGAATATCCATACGCAGCATCGGGCCGGTCATCGCGTCGAATCCCGTGGCGAAGACGATGATGTCGACCGGGTATTCGGCCTCGGTGGTGCAAATCCCGGCGCGGCTGATCCGGTCGATCGGAGCTTTCCGCAGATCCACCAGCGTGACGTTGGGGCGGTTGTAGGTCTCGAAATAGTTGGTATCGATCGGCGGGCGTTTTGCGGCGTAGGGATGATCGATATCCGACAGGATCGCCGCCGTCGCCGGATCCTTTACGACCGAGCGGATCTTGCGCTTGACGAAATCTGCCGCCGTATCGTTCGCCCTCTTGTCGACCATCATGTCCTGGAACGCCGCCCGGAACTGCAGGCCGCCGCGCTCCCACGCAGCCTCGTAAATCTTCTCGCGCTCCTCGGGTGGGGTTTCCACCGCCAGCCGCTCCTCGATCCGGAACGCCATGCCGTTGATCGTTTCGTGCGTGAAGGCGCGAATTTCGCTGGCGTGGTCCTTGATGTACTGGCGGAATTCCGGCTCTAAGGGCGCGTTGCGCGCCGGCACCGAGAAGTTCGCGGTGCGCTGGAACACGGTCAGGTGCTTTGCCGAGGCCGCGATGACCGGCGCCGCCTGGATGCCGGTCGAGCCGGTGCCGATCATGCCGACCCGCTTGCCGGTGAAATCGACGCCTTCATGCGGCCACTGGCCGGTATGGTACCAGTCGCCGGCGAAATCATTCAGGCCGGGAAAATCCGGCACGTTCGCGGTGGACAGGCAGCCGACGGCGGTGATCAGGAATTTGACGACATAGGTGTCGCCGCCCTCGGTGCGCACCTGCCACCGGTTCGCCTCTTCATCATAGGAGGCGGCGACCACACGAGTGTTGAATTGGATGTCGCGCTTCAGGTCGAAGCGGTCGGCAACGAAATTCAGATAGCGCAAAATCTCGGCCTGGCCCGGATAGCGTTCCGACCACTCCCACTCGCGCATCAGGTCGGGAGAGAAGGTGTACCAATAGACATGGCTTTCGGAATCGCAGCGGGCGCCCGGGTAGCGGTTCCAGTACCAGGTGCCGCCGACCCCGCCGCCCGCTTCCACCGCCTTTACCGACAGACCGAGACGATCGCGCAGACAAAGCAGCTGGTAGAGACCGGCGAAGCCCGCGCCGATCACCAGTGCGTCGAGTTCGTTCGTCGGGCCGCGCGCGTCCCCCGCATGAACCATCGTGTCGTGCGGCATGCTAGCGGCCCGACCGCACCAGGCGCCCGGGGCGGGCGCCGGTATCCTCGCCGTTCTCGAAGACGGGGATGCCGGCGACGAGAGTCGCACGATAGCCGTCGACGCGCTGAATGAGCCGGCGGCCGCCGGCCGGCAGGTCGTGCACCACCTCGGGCTGGTGCAGGCGCAGCCCGTCGAAGTCGATGATGTTGACGTCGGCGCGCAGCCCCGGGCGCAGCCGGCCGCGATCCTTGAAACCGAAGAAATCGGCGGTCTCGCTGGTCTGCATCTTAACAAGCTGCGGTAGCGGCAGGCCGGGCCCGCGCTTCCGGTCGCGGCCCCAATGCGACAGCATGAACGACGGCACGCCGGCATCGACGATAGCGCCGCAATGCGCGCCGCCGTCACTGAGGCCAAGCAAAGTGCCGGGGTCGGTCAGCATTTCGCGCACCGTCTCGTGGTCGCCGTCGGTGTAGTTGACGATCGGGAAGAACAGAAAATTGTCGAGCTTCTCGGTCAGGTAGTCATAGGCGACCTCCTGTGGGCTCGCATTGCCCCTCGCGGCGATCGCGGCGATGCTCTTCTCGGGCGAGGGCTCGTAATCGGGTGTCGTGCCGCTCATCACGAACATCTTGTCCCAGCGGCCGACCATGTTCTGCCGCGCCTGCGATAGCCGCGCGAGTTGGCGCTCGGACGGCTCCTCAGAAAGCAGCTGGGCGCGTAGCGCGGGGTCGCGCATCCGCTCGATGCGCTCCTTGGACGAGAGGCGCTCCAGCGGGATGTAGCTCGGGCGGATCGCGAACGGATTGAACGAGCCGGCGATGCCCTGAATGATGCCCACCGGCCGCCCGGCAACTTGCGCCGTAATGCTGGCACCCTCGGCGCGCGCCTTATGGACGCCTTGCATCAGACGCCGCCAGCGCGTCGGGTCCTTGACCCGATCGGTCAGGAGAAACCAGACCGGCCGGCCGGTCTCCTTCGATAGCCGCGTCATCCAGGCAAATTCGGCGGCCTCGTCGACAAAGTCGCTGTTCATGCCGAAGGTGCTGCCGCCAACCGCGGCCATTGCCTGGCCGATCCCGTAAAGCTCCTGCTCTTCGGCGAAATGGCCGGGGACGAGCTGACCGTCATTGGTCTTGTGAGAATAGGTACGCGAGGTCGTGAAGCCGAACGCGCCCGCCCGCAGCGACTCCTCGGTGAGGTGCCGCATTTCCGCAATGTCCTGGGCGGTCGCGGCTTCACGGTTGATGCCGCGCTCGCCCATCACAAAGACACGCAGCGGGTGGTGTGGGATCTGCGTGGCGATATCGATCGTCCGCGGCATCCGGTCGAGCGCGTCGAGATATTCGGGGAAGCTTTCCCAATCCCATTTGAGGCCCTCGGCGAGCGCCGTGCCGGGGATGTCCTCGATCGCCTCCATCAGGTCGATGAGGCCCTCGCGGTGCTCCTTGCGGACCGGGGCGAAGCCGACGCCGCAATTACCGAAGAGGATCGTCGTTACGCCATGCCACGACGACGGGGCCAACACCGGGTCCCAGGTTGCCTGGCCGTCATAGTGGGTATGTACATCGACCCAGCCGGGGGTGACCAGTAGACCGTTCGCCTCGATCTCGCGTTTGGCTGCGCCGGTCTTGCCGCCGACCACGGTCAGCCTCCCACCGTCGATCGCGATGTCGCCGGTAAAGGCCTCGCCGCCGCTGCCATCCAGGATCGTCCCGCCACGAATCACGATGTCATGCATGGTTTTCGCCCCGAAATGCCCCTGCTGCGTTCAGCACAGCATGCGCCCCCGATCGCACTTCCGCAATCGGAGGCGCCACGCGACGCGCGAGGGTCGCCATGCCCTCCGTGCAGGTCGAAGGTCGACCCTACAGCCAGAAATCGATGACGACCTCGTTGTGACCGTCGACAATCAAATTGCTGGTCATCGAAGACCGGCACGTCGGCGCCAATGACCGCTTCGCAGGCCGAACGAGACCTCGGCTGTTCGCGCCCGTTTCCGGTCGCGGTTACCACTCGGTTACTGTCTCCCACCTCCATCGGGGTGCACAGCAGTTCATGGGAATCCGCTGGAGTACATGATCACGGAATTATTCGGCTCCCACGAAATCGTGGAATGCCGCGCATTCTGGTGCACTGCCGTGAAATACAATTGAACATAGCGACACGACAATTTGCCGCTTGCCAAAGGTTGGGGTCGAGGGTTCGAATCCCTTCGCCCGCTCCAACTCTTCCAATGGTCTTGCGGCTGGCTTGGGCGCTGGTGGGGTGCGCCAGAAACCGCATGGCGAGTGGACGCTGTCCGAAATAAGCTGGCGACCCGATCCACCGCGCGGCGGCACCGATCGCAATTGCGTTCGGCCGCCGTATGCTAAGCCGTAGACCGAGGACAGATCGATGCCCGACGACACCGCTCCCGCCGCGCTGCGCGTTTCCCACGCTGCGCTCGTCGACTTCATCGCCGGCGCCTATCGCGCCGCCGGCATCCCGGCGGCGGATGCGGCGAAGGCGGCGGAATTGATGGCACGGTCGGACGTTTCCGGCGCGGACGGGCACGGCGTCTTCCGCCTGCCGCAATACATCCGGCGCATCAGGAAGGGCGGGCTCAACACCCGCCCCGAGATCACGGTGACCCGCCGGGCGCGGGCGACCGCGCTGGTCGATGGCGATAACGGGCTCGGCAGCCTGGTCGTCGCCCGCGCGGTCGAGGAGGCGATCGCGCTCGCCAAGGAGAACGGCGTCGGTTGGGCCGGTACGCGCCACGGCAACCATGCCGGCGCCGCCGCGGTCTATGCCGCGATGCCGGTCGAGTTCGACATGATCGGGCTCTATTTCGCAGTCGGCAACGCCAATCATCTGCCGCCCTGGGGCGGCACTGACATGCTGTTGTCGACCAACCCGATCGCGATCGCGGTGCCGGCGCTCGAGGAGCCGCCGCTGGTGCTCGACATGGCGACGACCGTGGCGGCATACGGCAAGGTCAAGGTCGCGGCGCAGCAGGGCAAAGCGATGCCCGAAGGTTGGATGATCGACCGGATGGGGCGGTCGCTGACCGACCCGAACCGCGCCGATGACGGGTTCCTCTTGCCAATCGGCGGCTACAAGGGCGCGGCGATGTCGCTGATGTTCGGCCTCTTGGCCGGCACGCTCAACGGCGCCGCAAACGGCGAGGATGTCGTCGATTTCAACAAGGACGATTTGACGCCGACCAATACCGGGCAGGCGATCTGCGTGCTCGACATCAAGGCGTTTGCTGAGCCGACAGCGTTCAAGCGCCAGGTTGACGCGGTGATCCGCCAGCTGCACGGCTCGGCGCTTTTGCCGGGGTTCGACCGGATCCGCCTGCCCGGCGAAGACCGCGCCGCCCGCATCGCCGAGCGGACCGCCCACGGTATCCCGATTCCCGGATCGCTGAAGGACGCACTTAACAAGATGGCCGCGGAATTGGGGATCGACAGGCTGGCGGGGTGACGATCCGCATCCTATGGCCCGCTTCCCGGCGCAAGCCGGGACCCATTTCCGGGATTCGACATGCCCTACACCTACATGCTCGCCAGCAAGCCGAATGGCACCTTGTATACGGGGAGCACCTCCCACTTCGTCCGACGGGTTTGGGAGCATAAAGCTAAGTCGGTGCCGGGCTTCACCGCAAAGTACGGCGTTGATCGGCTCGTATGGTATGAGATTCACGAATCGCTCGCGGCAGCGGCGCAGCGTGAAAGACGCATCAAGGAATGGAAGCGGGCCTGGAAGATCGCCCTAATCGAACAAGACAATCGTGACTGGGTCGATCTTTATCCCGGCGTGCTGCAGTGATACCCGCCTGTGGGTGCCGTCGAAGGATGGGTCCCGGCTTTCGCCGGGAAGCGGAAGATTAGGATACGGGAAGTGGAAATAGGGCTGAGGGGGTAGCGCGATGACCATCCTCGTCGAACGCCGCGACGGCTATGATCAGATCACGCTCAACCGGCCGGAGCGGCTCAACGCGCTCAACGTCGAGATGCACGGCGCGCTGATCGCGGCGCTTGCCGAGGCGGAGGCTGACGAGGGTTGTCGCGCGGTGCTGCTGACCGGTGCTGGGCGCGGGTTTTGCGCCGGCCAGGACCTCCGCGATGTCGCGGTCACCGATTCCGGCCCGCCTGATCTGAAATCGGTGCTGGAGCGCTATAACGGCGTGGTGCGCAAGCTGCGCGCGCTGCCGATGCCGGTGGTGTGCGCGGTCAACGGCATCGCCGCCGGCGCCGGCGCCAACCTCGCGCTCGCCTGCGACATCGTGCTGGCCGCGCGCTCGGCGACATTCGTGCAGGCGTTTTCGCGCCTCGGCCTGATCCCCGATTGCGGCGGCACCTGGTTTCTGCCGCGGCTGGTCGGCGCGGCGCGGGCCCGGGCGCTGGCGATCCTGGCTGAGCCGCTGTCCGCCGAGCACGCTGCCGAATGGGGCCTTATCTGGCTGGCGATCGACGACGACAGGCTGACGGCCGAGGCGCGGGCGCTCACCGCGCGGCTTGCCCAAGGACCGACCGTCGGCATCGCGCTGACCAAGCGCGCGCTCAATGCTGCCGAGAGTAACTCGCTCGACCGCCAGCTCGACCTCGAACGCGATCTGCAGGACGAGGCCGCCCGCACGCCGGATTACGCCGAAGGGGTGCGCGCGTTTTTCGAAAAGCGGCCGGCGAAATTCACCGGGCGACGCTGATCGGCGCCCTGGCGGCCCACGGTAATGGCCGCTCCGCTGCATGGCGGCCCGGCAAAATCGCCGGGTCTCGCCGAGCGACAGCGCGCAAAACGTGGGCTACAGTGGCAAAAGCGCTCGGTTGCTTATCATCCGCTATGTTTATGACCGCCGCAGGGAGATGAAGCTGATGCAGTACAAGCGAATCTCGGCTGATTGCCATCTCGACATGATCTGGCTGCCGCCTGATCTTTTCACCTCGCAGGCGCCCAAGGCGTTGAAGGAGCTGATGCCGTTCGTGCAGGACCAGGCCGACGGCACCAAGCGCTGGGTCGACCATAACGGCGCCGATTACGGCATGGCCGGCGGTGTCGGCGCCTCGGGCACGCCCTATATGCCGGGCAAGCAGCTGCGCGTCGACAAGATGCACGAGGCCGGGCTTTACGACGATTTCCGTCTGCGCGGCCTGCGCCGTCCGGGCGACCCGCACCTGCGCGTCAAGGAACTCGACCGCGACGGCGTCGACGCCGAGGTCATCTATGGCATCCTCGCCGCCTGCGCGAAGATGAAGGACCGCGAAGCGGCCAACGAGATGCTGCGTATCTACAATAACTTCATGCACAATTTCTGCAGCTACTATCCGGATCGCGAGATCGGGCTCGCCTGCCTGCCGTACAGCGATATCGAGGCCGCCGCCGCCGAGGTGCGCCGCGTTGCCAAGATGGGCATGCGCGGGGTCGAGCTCTCGTGCTCGTGGCACATGACGCCGATGTGGCACCCGATGTGGGATCCGCTGTGGGAGGCGATTAACGAGACGCAGCTGCCGCTGCATTTCCACACCTTCCCGTCGGTCGATCCCGAACTGCGCAAGCAGTACGAGATGCCGGTCCAGCGGCGCATGACCTATGCCGGGCTGTGCCTGTTCCAATTGACGCTCGGCAACATCCTGACCGCGTTGATGGGCGCGGCGGTGTTCGAGCGCTTTCCGAACATCCGCGTCGTCTTCGGCGAGAGCGGCATCGGCTGGATCCCCTATGTGCTCGACCGCATGGATTTCGAGTACAAGGATCAGTACCAGGACCTCAAACTCAAGATGATGCCAACCGAATACTGGCGCCGCCAGTGCAGGGCGACGTTCCAGTACGACCGTGTCGGCACCAAGCTGATCGAGGAGATGGGGGTCGAGACCCTGATGTGGGGCTCGGACTACCCGCATCCCGACGGGGTGTGGCCGGAATCGGCGAAATACATCGACGACCAGTTCAAGCACCTGCCGGCTGACATCGTCCGCAAGATGACCTGCGAGAACGCCGGCAAGTTCTACGGGCTGATCAACTGACCTGACCGTCACCCGACGAGCAGGTCAGCCCGGAGCAAGGCCGGGTTCGGCGGAAACAGCGGCGCGCTCCCCTCGGGGGCGCGCCGTTTTGCGCGTGGCCGCCGTTGCTTGCCTATGCGTGCGCTCGGTCCAGCCGCGGATGCAACGTCAGCCCGGTTGCGGCGACCGTCAGGGCGCTGGCCACGCCGGCCGCGAAGGCTGTGATGGGTACCCCTGTGGCGTCCCAGATCACGCCGCCGATCAGCGGCACGATGCACGACATCGTGTAGCCGATCGCAAACATGCCGGCCGACAGGCGATGGACATCTTCCGTCGCGGCCAGCTGCGGCGGCAAGGCCAGCGTCAGGATCAGCCCGAACGAAATGAACAAGCCGGTTACCCCGACGCCGAGCACGATCAGCCAGCCTACCTTCGCCAGCAGGGCGCCGAGCCCGACCACGCCGAGCAGCGGGGTCACGATAAACGGCAGCCGTGTTGCGGTCAGCCGGCGGATCGCGAACAGGGCGAGAAACGACGCAGGCAACTGGCCCGAATTCAACGCGCCGAGGCAGGCGCTGACGAGATCCGGGCGGCCGATGGCGTGCAGATAATCCGGAATAAAGGCGTTGACCGAGAAGTAGAGGCCGCCGGTGCCACCCATCAACAGGCCGAGCTGCCAGGTCAGCTTGCTGCGCCAATCCGGCTGCCAGCGGACCGGCGCCCGGCGATCGGGTCGCGCGGCGGCTGGCGTTGCGACCGCGATCAGCAATGCTGTCGCTGCGAGCGGCGCCGACCACAGCGCCAACCCCACCGCCCAGTCGCCGCCGACCAGCGGCAGGACCAGCGGGATCATCGCTGCCGCCGGCACCGCCTCGCCGACCAACAGGCCGTTGGCGTAGATCGCGGTCGCAAAGGCCGGCATCGCTGCGAACCACTCGGCGACAAGGGTCGGCAGGGCGGGCTGGATGACCGCGACGCCGGCGCCCATCAGCACGGTCATGCTGAATAGCATCGGACGCGACGGCCCAACCCCGCGCGCCGCCGCGACCGCGGCGACGAAGACGAGGGCGGCGATCGTCGCGCGCCGCGCGCCCAGCCGGGCGATCATCAGGGACCCGGGAATAGCGGCCAGCCCGAGCATCAGAACCGGCAGCCCCGAGAGCAGGCCGATCGCCTTTTCGCTGAGGTGCAGGTCGCGGTGGATCAGCGGCAGTACCGGCGGCACGGCCAGAAACGTCAGGCGCAGATCGGCGCCAGCCAGCCACAAGATGCCGAGACGCAACACCGAAATGCTCTCGGAACGGGATTTCACTACCGCATGCCTATGTGCTGACCCAGCGCCAGTAAGCGCTGGCCATGCCACGGTCGCAATGACAACCTGGAACGCCGGCGACCCAAATCGGAGGAAATGTCATGCTCGAAGTCTGGTCCTGGCCGACCCCCAACGGCCACAAGGTGCATATCGCAATCGAGGAACTGGGGCTCGAGTACAAGATCATCGCGGTCAATATCGGCGCCGGCGATCAGTTCAAGCCCGAGTTTCTAAAGATCACCCCGAACCATCGCATCCCGGCGATTGTCGATCCTGACGGGCCGGGCGGCAAGCGGTTCACACTGTTCGAATCCGCCGCGATCATGATCTACCTGTCGGAGAAGACCGGCGGAAAGCTGATCCCGAAAGACGCGATCGGGCGCTACAAATGCCTGGAATGGATAATGTTCCAGATGGGCGGGGTGGGGCCGATGTTCGGGCAGTGGAACCATTTCGGCGCCTATGCGCCGGAAAAGATCCCTTATGCGATCGAGCGTTATGGAAACGAGGCGAAGCGGCTGACACGGGTGCTGAACCAGCGGCTCGGCGAGGCCCACTGGCTGGCCGGCGACGAATACAGCATGGCCGACATCATCACCTTCCCCTGGCTGCGCACCGCGATCGAACCGTCGCCCCGCTTTGACGGGCGCGGCTATATTAACCTCGACGATTTCCCCAACGTAAAGCGCTGGTTCGACGCGATCGCGGCCCGCCCGGCGGTAAAGCGCGGCCTCGCGGTGCTGTCCGACCGGCGGCCGAGCGCGATCACCGACGCCGAGCGCGAGAATTATTTCGGCAAGACCCAGTTCGCTACGCGGTAAGGGGACGTATTCCGCCGCTCTACCGTATAGGAAGAGAGTGGCCGTCGCCGGGTCGGAGCCAGACATGCGAGCGAGCGGAAATGCGGCTGCGCTGCTCGGCCGCGTCGCGATCAGCGTCATCTTCGTCATCGGCGGCTGGGCCAAATTGCTGTCGCCGGCGGCGACCCAGGGCAATTTCGCCGGCCCATCACCGGCCGCTGGTGCAGGTGGCCTGGGCCGTGGCCGTCGTGGTTGAGCTGGGGGGCGGTCTGGCGCTGCTGTTTGGCGTGCTTACCCGGCCGACCGGCCTGGTGCTGGCGCTCTGGTGCGTCGCCACCGCGCTGATCGCCCATTCCAATTTTGCTCAGCGCGGCCAGGAGACCAATTTTCTGAAGAACCTGGCGATGGCCGGCGGTCTTCGCTACGTCACGGCGGTTGGTGCCGGGGCCTGGAGCCTCGATGCCTGGCGCATACGGCGCCGCGGTGACAGGGCGCAAGCGCAATCCGCGACGCCCGCGCGCCAGTTGCATGGCAAATGATATTATCTCAAGTGTTCTGGCAATAATGCATGGCCACTCCTCGGCTGCGCCCATACAAAACCTCATGTGGCTGCATTACCCTCGTCCACCCTCCATAAGGAGGGACTTTGGGACGAGGAGCACATGATCGCTTCGCTCGAACAATCGACAATGCGTAAAGTATATATGCGCATTCTGCCGTTTGCTGCACTGACCTATTTCTTTGCGTATCTTGATCGCATCAACGTCGGTTTTGCGGCGTTGACGATGAACAAGGATCTCGGGTTCGATTCGGCGATCTATGGGATGGCCGCCGGCGCGTTCTTCTGGGGCTACGTGATCGCCGAGGTGCCGAGCAACATCGTGCTCGAAAAGGTCGGCGCCCGGCTGTGGATCGCGCGGATCATGATCACATGGGGGCTGCTTGCCGGCGCCACGGCGTTTGCCTGGAACACCACTAGCTTCATGGTGATCCGCTTTCTGCTCGGCCTGGCCGAGGCGGGCCTGTTCCCTGGCTTCGTCTTGTATTTCACCTATTGGTTCCCCGATCGCTATCGCGCCCGCATCAACGCTGGGTTCACGCTGGCGCTGCCGGTCGCGGTGGCCGCCGGCGCGCCGGTATCGACTGCGTTGCTCGGGCTTAACGGGCTGTTCGGCTTCAAGGGCTGGCAACTGATGTACCTGTTCGAGGCGGTACCGGCTGTGCTGATCGGCATCTGGGTGTTCTTCTACCTGACCGACAGGCCCGAAAAGGCGAGCTGGCTGTCGGCCGACCAGCGCGGTTGGCTCGCCGCGCAAATCGCCGGCGAAAGGAAAAAGATCGAGGCCGAGCACAAGGCCAGCATCCTGACCGCGTTCTTCGACCCCAAGGTGATCTGGCTGGCAATCAACTACATCGGCATCGTGACCGCGAGCCTCGGCATGTTGCTGTTCATGCCGACGATCATCAAGGAACTCGGCATCTCGACGATGCAGGTCGGCTGGGTGACGATGATTCCCTACACCTGCGGCGCGATCGCGATGGTGTTCTGCGGCTGGCTGTCGGACCGGCTCGGCGAGCGGCGCTGGACCCTCTTTATCACCTGTTCGATTGCCTGCGCCGGGCTGGTGATTGCCGGGCTGACCATCGGCACGTGGTGGGCCGTCGTCGGCATGGCGATCGCGGCGATCGGGCTTTACGGCACCAAGGGTCCATTCTGGTCGATGCCGACGATGTTCCTGACCGGCACTGCGGCGGCTTCGGGGATCGCCTGGATCAACTCGCTTGGCAATCTCGGCGGGTTTTTCGGCCCGAGCATTGTCGGCTGGGCCAAGTACCTGACCGGAAGCTACGCCGGGGGCCTTTACGCGCTGGCCGCCTGCGCGCTGGCCTCGTCGGCGGTGTCGCTGTTCTGGCTGCGCATCCCGTCGGCGATCCAGGCCGGCGAGGAAGAGCTGGCCGCGGCCGAATAGCTCAGGCGAACCCGTTCCGCAGCGCGGTCGCGCAATCGGCGACCGCGCTGCGGGCGGTGCCGATCAGCCGGCCGTAGCGGATAAAGCCGTGATTGATGCCCTGATACACGGTCAGGGCATTTTTCACGCCGGCGGCATCGAGCGCGGCGGCCATGCGGTTGCTGTCATCCTGGAGCGGATCGAGGCTGCCGACGATCAAATGTGCCGGCGGCAGGCCCTTGAGGTCGGCGCGGATCGGCGCGGCCCGCCAGTCGCTCATCTGCGCCAAGTCTTCCAGATAGGTTTCCCAGATCCAGCGCATCTGCGTCTGCGACAGGCCGGCGCCTTGGCCGAAGCGCTGCCATGACGGGCTGTCGCTGTCGGTCGAATAGACGCCGTAGATCAGCAGCATGAATTTGACCGCGGTCTCGCCGCCGTCGCGCAGTGCGAGCGCCGCTGCAAGCGCGAGATTGGCGCCGGCGGAATCGCCGCCGACCGCGAGCCGTTTCGGGTCGAAGCCGAGCCCGGCACCTTCCGTGGCGGCGAGGCGGACCATCGCCACGGTCTCGTCGAACGCCTTGGGGAATTTGTGCTCGGGAGACAGCTTGTAATCGACGGATAGCGCGGCGACGCCGCTCTGGCGCACCAGTTCGCGCAGGAAATGATCCCAGCTGTCGAGGCTGCCCTGCATGAACCCGCCGCCATGCGCGTAGACAAGGCACGGGGCGTTGTCGACGCCATCGGGCAGATAGAGGCGGCACGGCACCTGGCCGTGCGGGCCGGGCAGCGACAGGTCGCGCTCGCGTTGCAGCGGGGCGATGCCTTCACCGAGGAAGGCGCCGACCCGGTCCTGCGCCGCGCGGACCTCCGAAAGCGGCGCGACGGTGCGGTCGGGCACAGCATAGCCCTTTTCCTGCAACAGCTTGCCTGCGGCGATCAGCTCAGGGTCGATCCAGGGGGTGGCGTCGTTCATGTCGCGTCTCCTTGCTATTCGGCGGCCTGCGGCATCACCAAGCCCGGCGTGGTCGTCGCCTTGGGCAGGCGCGGCAACACCTCCTTGGCCATCAGGCGGATCGTCTTTTCGGCCTCCTGATGGGTCAGAAAGCCGGAGCGACCGACAAAGATCAGGTGCCCGAACCCGCCGACCTTATCGTAGATGTCCATGACTTGCCGAGTGACCGTGTCGGGGCTGCCGGCGACCAGGATGCCGCGGGCGATCGCGGTTTCGGCGGTGATGCCGATCAGCCCGTCGGCCGGGCGGCCGCGCGCACCGGTCGTGCGCCAGATGTTCGGCGCCAGCTCCGGCGGGTTGCGGCCGGGCAGGAATTTAGACATCTGCGGCGCCTGCTTGAGGCTGGTGTTGAGAAACCACAGCGTTTTGGCGCCGACCGCCAGCCCTTCCTCGTCGGTGTCGCCGACCCCGCACAATACGGCATAGGCGAACCGGTCGGTGCCGGGCGCCGACAATCCTGCCTCGCGGCGCGCGCTCTTGTAGGCGTCGAAGGCGCGCTTGCTGGCTTCGGGGCCGCGCAGCACCAGCGCGTTGACATGGCCGCGCCGACCGATCTCGGCCGCGGTCGCGGGGTCGCCGGTCGCCGCCCAGAACGGCGGGTGCGGGCGCTGGTAAGGGCCGGGCCAGATGTTGATGTGGCGATGGGTGTAGTGCTTGCCCTCCCAGCTCACCGGGCCGTCCTGCGAGGTCAATGCCAGCTTGATGACGTCGATCGCCTCCCAGAAGCGGTCGACGAACCTGACCGGGTTGGCGTTGCCCGAGGCCATCTCGCTGTCGCCGGATTTGACGAAGCCGATCTCCAGCCGCCCTTTCGAGATGACGTCGGCGGTGGCGTATTCCTCGGCGATGCGCACCGGGTCGGTGCGGATCGAGATCAGCGTGCCGAGCGACAGGATGCGCACGTTGCGGGTTTGCCGCGCGGCGATGCCGAGGATCATCGGGCTGGCGCCGTAGAGGCTGTTGATGCCCGAATGGTGCTCGATCGACACGATATTGATGCCGAGATCGTCGCACAGCAGATGCTCGTCGAGGCACTCCTCGAAGAGGTCGGCGGCGATCTTAGGGTCGCAATATTTGTTGGGAAGGCTCGCCCGCACCGAGTCGACCTCGTCGAGCACCTTCTGCGGCACGAACGGATAGGTGTTTTCGCAATGGTACCAGGCCTGCATTCTCGGCTCCGCGTTTCTGCCCGCGGCGATCTTCCGCCAACCGCCTGGCGGTGACAAGGTTCGGCGCTCGGCTTGCGGCATGTGTCCACGCGTATTACATATTCGACAACATATTGTCGTGCAGGCCCGTCATGTCCGAAACTAAGACCGAGACAGTCACCTTCCGCATCGAAGCGGGGCTCAAAGACGAGTTTGCCCAAATCGCCGAGCAGGAGGCAAAGCCGGTCGGTGAACTGTTGCGCGAACTCGTCCGCGAGCATGTCCGGCAAAAGCGACATCGCGAATTCGAGGTCGATGCGCGCCGGCAGTCGCTGCTGGCTGCTGAGGCTGCCAAAAACCCCAACAGCGATGAAGCGCAGGTCATGCGCGAACTCGATGCCAATTTCGACGAGTTTGCCCGCGAATTGACCGCTCGCGAACAAGAACTCGACCGCAAATGGAAATAGCGCGTGGCGATTTGGTTGTCGCGGCTTTCGTCGGCGATTACGGCAAGCCGCGCCCTGCGTTGGTAGTCCAAAACGATGCATTTTCGGGTTTGACATCCGTCACGCTATTGCCGCTGACCACTGATTTGCATGGCTGGCCGTTGTTTCGCCTCCCCATCGAGCCTACCCGGCAAAACGGTCTGCAGCGGCGATCTGATGTGATGGTCGACAAGGCGGCGACGGTATCGCGCAACAGGATCGGCCGGCGGATCGGCTCCGCCGACCCGGAAACGATGCGGCGCGTTGATGCGGCACTGGCCCGATTTCTCGGGCTGCTTTAAGGGCGCCGGTCGAACCGCGCAGAAAGGAAGGCGATGCGCAACCTGACCGTAAACGGCGAACGGCTGTGGGCGAGCCTGATGGAGCTGGCCAGGATCGGCGCGACCGAAAAGGGCGGGGTGTGCCGATTGGCGGCGAGTGACCTCGACGCCGCGGCGCGCCAACTCTTCATCCGCTGGTGCGAGGAGGCGGGCTGCACGGTTACCGTCGACCGGATCGGCAACATTTTCGCGCGCCGGAAGGGGCGCGACCCGGCGCTGCCGCCGATCATGTCGGGCAGCCATCTCGACACCCAGCCGACTGGCGGCAAGTTCGACGGGGCCTATGGCGTGATGGCGGCGCTCGAAGTGGTGCGCAGCCTCAACGACATGGGCTACGAGACCGAAGCGCCGCTCGAGATCGTTGCGTGGACCAACGAGGAAGGCTCACGGTTTTCGCCGGCGATGGTCGGCTCGGGCGCGTTTGCCGGGGTGTTCGCGCTCGACGACGCGTTGGCGACGCCCGACAACGTGACCCGCGTCACGCTCGGCGCCGAACTTGATCGGATCGGCTTTGCCGGCGAGGCGCCGGTCGGCGAACATCCGGTCAGTGCCTATTTCGAGGCGCATATCGAGCAGGGGCCGATCCTCGAAGCCGCCGGACTGCCGATCGGCATCGTCACCGGCGCGCAAGGCCAGCGCTGGTACGAGATCACCGTGATCGGCCAGGAGGCGCATGCCGGCCCGACGCCGATGCCGCGGCGGCGCGACGCCCTGGTCGGCGCAGCGCGGATGATCGACGCGGTCAACCGGATCGGGCATGCGCACGCGCCCTATGCCTGCGCCACAGTCGGTTTTGTCCAGGTCAGTCCCAACTCGCGCAACACGATCCCCGGCCGGGTGTTCCTTACGGTCGATTTCCGCCATCCGGACAATGACGTGCTGACCGCGATGGACCACGAACTGCGGGCTGCCTGCGCCGAGGCCGCGGCGACGCAATCGCTGGAAGTTGAGGTCAAGGAGTTCTGGTACTTTCCGCCGACGCCGTTCGATCTGCGCCTCGTCGACGCGGTGCGCGAGGCAGCGGCGGCGCAGAATTATCCGCACCAGGACATCGTCAGCGGCGCCGGCCACGACGCGGTCTATGTTGCCCGCGTCGCGCCGACCGCGATGATCTTTGTGCCGTGCGTCGGCGGCATCAGCCACAACGAGATCGAAGATGCCAAACCCGATGATCTGACCGCCGGCTGCAACGTGCTGCTGAATGCGATGCTCGAATGCGCCGACCGGCCCGCGGACGGGCCGGCCGGCTGAGGGCATCGAGACCGTCTATTCGGCGGGCACCGGGATCGGCTGCGGCGCCCCGCTCCCCGCCTGCAGGGCCCGCGAGCTTCCGGAGAAGGCAAGCGCGGTCAGCGTATAACCGACGCCGCTGAACGCGATCGTGCACAGGGTCGGGATCCAGGTGGCCGGCACCACGAACATGTAGAACAGGAAGCCGAGCACGGTCCACGCCACGGCGACCAGGTTGAACCCACCCCAATAGCGGTACCGGCCGTCGAGGTTGAACAGCGCGGCGGTGTCGAGCCGGGTGCGCTTCAGCACCAGATAGTCGAAGACCAGGACGCCGGCGATCGGCGAGAAGAAATTGCCGAGCAGCGTCGCGTAGGTCAGATAGCTGTTGAGCACATCGGGCACTGCCGACAGCGCGATCCCGATCAGGCTCGCGATCAGCGTCGTCCAGAAACGGCCCAGCCGCTCGAAGATGTTCGAGATCGACAACCCGCCCGTGTAAAGGTTGAGGACGTTGATCGTCCAGTTGTCGAGACCGATGAACACCAGGATTGCAACCAGCGTGATTCCGCTGGTGCTGATCCCGACCGTCAGGACAAACGGGTTGGCGGTCTTGCCCAGCGTCGCAGCGGCGCCATAGGCGCCGAGCGCGCCGGAGACCAGCGTGCCGATCGCTGCCGCCGACAGCGTGCCGATCCACATATCCATGCGGGTGCGCGAGTAGCGGCAGAAATCGGCGGCGTCGGTAATCATCGTCAGCCACCCGGCGGCGGCGGCGTTGAGCCAGGCGACGAACACCACCCAGTTCCACCCGCCGTGGCTGCGGAACGCCCAGACTGCGCTGGGCGCGAAATTCGGGTCGGCATGGTTGGCGAGCAGCACAAAGAGATAGATGAACAGGCCGATCTTGAGCGGCAGCGCAAAGCGCGACAGGGTCTTGAGCGACTCGTAGCCGACAACCGCGACCAGCGCCTGCAGGATGCCGAACCCGACGCTGACCAGGATCAGCGAATGCTGCGTTCCGGTCAGCTTGTTAAGCACCGCGACGATCGCCGTGGCGCCGATCACGGTTTGAAAGGCAAACCAGTAGCAGGACGCGATCGAGCGCAGGAATGACGGGATCAGCTTCGACCCGCGCAGCCCATAAACCGCGCGGGTCGCGACCTGGCCGGGCACGCCGTAATCGACCCCGACCGTGGCCATCACGACGTAAAAGAGCGCCGCGATCACGATACCGCCGCATTCCGCGGCCAGCGATGCCTGAAACGACAGGCCAGCGGCGACGCCAAGTCCGCCGCGCAGTATCGTCGCCGGGTTGACGAGGAAATTCAGGATGATGCTGAACAGATCATACCAGCGCACCGTCTTGCGGCTCTCGGGAATGGCCTCGATGCCGAATTGCTCGACGCCTTTGGGCTGGCGGTAGCGCTTTTGCAGGTCACGTTCGACCGCGTTGTCAAAGATGATGTCGGCCATCGCTTGCTCCTTGCTGGCGGCGAGCCGGCCAGCGGATGGAGCCGCTAGCCCGATCGCCCGGACGGCGTCATCCCTCCCTCAACGGTTTCTGTATGCGCACCAACGTATCCATAATAATAATTCAGTCAAAAGAAAAATATTGACGATTAAATAATGGTCACCTTGCTTATTTATTGACCGGTTCTGAATGTTATTTGTGCACTGAAACTGTCCAGCACGCGGCAAAGTCAATCGTCTGTCGTTTTGATGAATTTTGTATCACGACTTGCCCGAGCCTGATGGGATTTGCCGCTGCGGTGCGCAGAAGCGCCTGGTTGCCGGGCAGTTTTGGGTGCTGCGGGGTGAGGGGACCCGTGAAAGGCAAGGCCGCGACGGCAATTTGTTGCTATCGCGATCACCGCCGCGGCTGCAATGCTGTCGCGGCGTTTTGACTGTTGGTTTTGCCCGACACTATCACCTAATTAGCAGCGATGATCGAACTTGCCCTAAAACATGGGTTGGCTTTCGCCGATCTTTACGATCGAGACGGGCTTGCCCGGCTCGACCGCGCCTTTGTCACGCACCTGGCGGCGGATGCCGGACTGCACGACCGGCTGATGGCGGCGCGGGCGGCGCCCGAGGCGCTCGACCGCAAAGCCGAAAGCGACCTGCTGGTCGACCTGGCGCCGCATGTCGAAGATTTCGTCGGCGAACTGTTCGGGATCGGCGGTGCCGTGCGCGAAATGCAGGCGCGGCACGAGCGGCTGGCGCCGCTCTATTCGGTGAAGCGCCTGTTCGTCCAGCGCCGCGCGGTCAAGGAGATCAAGGAAGCCGACGCCGCTGCGCTCGACGGCGCCAAACTCACTCAAGAGATCGAAGCGCTGATCGGCGGCGGCGGCAGCGAGGACCTGGCGACGCGCGCCGAGGTGCTTGCCTGGGAATTGCGCTATGCCCAGCGCGTCGGCGGCTGGCTCGACGACGAGGCCGCGCATGCCCGCGAGTTCGCGGTGGCGCTGCGCTATGCGGCGTGGGCGACGCTGGCGCCGGAAGGCCAAGCCAAGCACCGCCGCGGCCTCTTGTTCAAGGTGCCGCATCGGCTCGACATGCACCATCTGGTGCCGGTCGAGACGATCGAGCGAAACGGCGTGACGATGATGCGCCTGCCTGAGCACGAATGGCGGGCGCGCGACGGGTTCGGCCTCACCGATCCGGGGACCGACCTCGCCGGGGCGCTCGACCAGGCGAATTACTGCATCTGGTGCCACAACCAGAGCAAGGACAGCTGCTCGTCGGGCCTCAAGGAAAAGGATGGCGGGTTCCGCAAGAGTGTGTTCGGCGTGACGCTCGCCGGCTGCCCGCTCGACGAGAAGATCTCGGAGATGAACCTCGTCGAGTCGCGCGGCTACAGTCTTGGGGCGCTCGCGATCGTCGCGGTCGACAACCCGATCTGCGCGGCAACCGGTCACCGCATCTGCAACGACTGCATGAAGGCGTGCATCTATCAGCGCCAGGACCCGGTCGACATCCCGCAGATCGAGACCCGCGTGCTGAAGGACGTGCTGGCTCTGCCCTGGGGGTTCGAGGTCTATGGCCTATTGACCCGGTGGAACCCGCTCGACCTGCGACGCCCGCTGCCGAAGCCGCAATCCGGCTACAAGGTTCTCGTGGTCGGACTCGGCCCGGCCGGGTTCGGCCTGGCGCACCACCTGATGAATGATGGGCACTTCGTTGCCGCGATCGACGGCTTGAAGATCGAGCCGCTGCCCCCCGAGATCTCGGGTGTTACGTCGACCGGCGAGCGCGTGCCGTTTGCGCCGGTCCGCGACATCGCCGAGCTTTACGAGCGGCTCGATGCGCGCACGATGGCCGGGTTCGGCGGTGTCGCCGAGTACGGCATCACCGTGCGCTGGGACAAGAATTTCCTGAAGCTTGTGCGCCTGCTGCTCGAACGCCGCAGCCAGTTCGCGATGTATGGCGGCGTGCGGTTCGGCGGCACGATGACGATCGACGACGCGTTCGCGCTCGGCTTCGACCACATCGCGCTGTGCGCCGGCGCCGGCCGCCCGACGGTGATTCCGATGCAGAACGGGCTGGCGCTCGGCGTGCGCCAGGCCTCGGACTTCCTGATGGCGCTGCAGCTGACCGGCGCGGCCAAGACCGAAAGCATCGCCAATCTGACCGTGCGGCTGCCGGTCGTCGTGATCGGCGGCGGGCTGACCGCGATAGACACTGCGACCGAGGCCCTCGCCTATTATCCAGTGCAGGTTGAGAAGTTCCTGTCGCGCTACGAGACGCTGTGCGGCGAGCGCGGCAGCGCTGCGGTGCGCGCTGAATGGAGCGCGGCCGAAGCCGAGGCCGCCGACGAGTTTCTCGCGCATGCCCGCGAACTGCGCCGCGAGTGCGCAGCGGCGAAGACAGAGGGCCGGGCGCCGCGCCATGCGCCCCTGCTCGATGCTTGGGGCGGGGTGACGATCGCCTATCGCCGGCGCCTGATCGACGCGCCGAGCTACACTCTCAACCACGAGGAAGTGGCAAAGGCGATGGAGGAGGGCATCCGCTTTGCCGAAGGGCTGACCCCGGTCACGGTCGAGGTCGATGATTACGATCGGGCGACCGGTTTGCGCCTGTTGCGCGGCACCGCCGAGAGCGCAGCCAACGAAGAGGTGGTGCTGCCGGCGCGTACGATATTGGTCGCCGCCGGAACCCAGCCCAACACCGTGCTGGCGCGCGAAGATCCGGTGCATGTCTCGCTCGACGGGCGCTATTTCCAGGCGCTCGACGAAGACGGCCACAAGGTATCGCCGCAGCGCGTTGCCAAGCCGGCGACGACCCAGGTGCTGATGCATCTCGCCGAAGACGGGCGCGCGGTCAGCTTTTTCGGCGATCTGCACCCGAGCTTTGCCGGCAACGTCGTCAAGGCGATGGGCGGCGCCAAGCGCGGCTATCCGGTGGTCAGCCGCGTGCTGGCGCGGCGCGCGCCGGCCGCACCGGCGCCCGAGGCGCTAAAGGCACGGCTCGACGACGAATTGCGCGCGCGGGTGCACGAGGTCATCCGGCTGACCCCGAAGATCGTCGAGGTCGTGGTGCGGGCGCCGATGGCGGCGCGCGCGTTCCAGCCGGGCCAGTTCTACCGGTTGCAGAACTACGAGACCTATGCCGCGCGCATCGACGGCACGACGTTGGCAATGGAAGGGCTGGCGCTGACCGGCGCGTGGATCGACCGTGACAAAGGGCTGTTGTCGACGATCGTGCTCGAGATGGGCGGGTCGTCCGACCTATGCGCGCTGCTCGCGCCCGACGAGCCGGTGATCCTGATGGGGCCGACCGGCACCCCGACCGAGACCCCAGCCGGCGAAACCGTGCTGCTGGTCGGCGGCGGGCTGGGCAACGCGGTGCTGTTTTCGATCGGCGCGGCGCTGCGCGCGCAGGGATCGAAGGTGCTGTATTTCGCCGGCTACAAGACGATCGAGGATCGCTACAAGGTCGACGAGATCGAGCGCGCCGCCGATACGATCGTGTGGTGCTGCGACGAGGCCCCGGGCTTCACGCCCCGCCGGCCGCAAGACTGTGCCTTTGTCGGCAACATCGTGCAGGCGATCGAGGCGTATGGCAGCGGCCAACTCGGCGAAGCGGCGATCCCGCTCGCCGCGGTCGACCGCATCGTCGCGATCGGCTCGGACGGGATGATGCGCGCGGTCGCCGAAGCCCGCCGGGCGGGGCTCGCGCCGTATTTGCGGCCCGGGCACCGGGCGATCGCGTCGATCAATTCGCCGATGCAGTGCATGATGAAGGAGATCTGCGCGCAGTGCCTGCAACGGCACTACGACCCGGCGACCGGCACCGAAACCGTCGTGTTTTCCTGCGCCAACCAGGACCAGGAACTCGATCGCGTCGATTTCCCGGCTCTGCGCCGCCGCCTCAGCCAGAACGGCGCGCAGGAAAAGCTGACCAAATTGTGGATCGACCGCTGCCTCAGACACCTCGGGCGGCGCCAGACCGTTGCGGCCGCTGATTAGTTAGGGCCAGGTGCTGGCTGCGCTCGCCGATCTCGTGCGCACCGGGATGCTGTGGAAGCATCTCGGCGCCAGCCTGTACCGGCTCGGCCTGGGTTGGACGCTGGGCACGCTGTTCGGCATTGCGGTCGGGATGTCGATCGGGCTGTTCTCGCTGGCCCGAGCCGGGTTGGTGCCCCTGGTCTCGGCTATCTTTCCGATTCCCAAGATCGCGCTGCTGCCGCTGTTCGTGATCTGGTTCGGTACCGGCGAAGGGTCGAAGGTGGCGACGATCCTGTTCGGCACGTTCTTTCCGACTGTGATCGCGACCTATGGCGGGATCGACAATGTCGACCACAACCTGATCCGCATAGGGGTCGCCATCTTGTCGGTTCTCGGCCTCGCGATCGCCTGGCTGATCGGCCGCGCCGAGCGCCACTTCCTCAACTGGCGGACTCTTAGATGATCGACGCGACCTACACCGAGCCGGACAACGAGGCGGTCGCCGCCGGGCTGGCGGTGCTCGACCGCTTTCTCGCGGCGCTCAACGCCCATGACGAGGCGGGCCTGCTCGCGACGATGCACTTCCCGCACTACCGCCTCGCGGGCGTCACGATGCGGGTGTGGGAGCAGCCCGACGAATCCTATTTCGCCGGCTTTCTCGCCCGCGCCGGCGACGGGTGGCACCATACCGAGTGGAACTTCCGCCGGGTCATCGTCGCGGGACCCGAAAAGGTGCATTTCGACGTGCAGTTCACCCGCTATCGCGCCGACGGCTCGGCGCTCGGCCGGTTCCGCTCACTCTACATCCTCACCCGCCGCGAGGGTGTCTGGGCGATAGCGGCGCGGTCGAGCTTTGCCGGGTGGCTCAGCCCTTGACCGCGCCCGAGGTCAGCCCGGCGACATAGTGCTCGACAAAGAACGAGTAGATGATCGCCACCGGGATCGAGCCGAGCAACGCGCCGGCCATCAGCTGGCCCCAATAGAACACGTCGCCGCGGATCAATTCGGAGATCACCCCGACCGGCACCGTGCGCACGCTGCTCTTGGTCAGGAAGATCAACGCATAGAGAAACTCGTTCTGCGACAGAGTGAAGGCAAAGATGCCGGCCGAGATGAAGCCCGGGGTGCACAGCGGCAGAAAGATGCGCCGCATCGTCTGCAGGCGGCTGGCGCCGTCGATGCGCGCCGCCTCTTCGAGGTCTTTCGGCACGGTCTTGAAGTAGCCGAGCAGCAGCCACGCGCAAAATGGCACCAGCATCGTCGGGTAGGTCAGGATCACCGAGGTCAGCGTGTTGCCGAGGTGCAGTCGGTTGATGATGTCGGCGAGCGGCAGGAACAACAGGGGTTGCGGCACGAGATAGACCGCAGCCACCGCCATCGCCATCAGGCTCGCCCCGGCAAAGCGCATCCGCGCCAGCGGGTAGGCCAGCATCGACCCGAGCACCAGCGAGATCGCGGTCGAGATAACCGAGACCAGCATCGTGTTCCAGGTCCAGCGCAGAAAGCCGGTCTGAGTCAGCAGGTCGACATAGTGTTTCAGGGTCGGATGGTAAACGATCAGCGAGCTGATGTTGGGGTTGTACAGTTCCGAATTCGGCTTCAGAGACGCGATCGCCATCCAGTAGAACGGCAGCAGCGCGACGAGCATGAAAAAGCCGACCGGCAGCCACACCCGTAAGACGCGCTGGAGTGGCCCGTAGCCGGTGACCATCACGCCCTCCGCATGTAAAGGGTCATCGCCACGATCAGAATCCCCAGCGCCGGCAGCATCGCCAGCGCCACCGACGCACCGAGCCCGAGTTGACCGGCGCTCATGCCGATATCGAAGGCATACGTCGCGAACAGCTGAGTCGCATTCTGCGGTCCGCCATGCGTCAGCACGTAGACTAGCTGGAAATCGGCGAAAGTGAAGATTACCGAAAATAGCGTCACGATCATAATGATCGGCTTGAGCAGCGGCAGCGTCACAAAGCGGAAGCGTTGCCAGCCGCTGGCCCCGTCGATCGTCGCCGCCTCGTAAAGCTCGGGCGGCACGGTCTGCAGCCCAGCGAGCAGCGTGATCCCGTAAAACGGCAGGCCGCGCCAAGTGTTGATGACGATGATCGAACACATCGCCAGGATCGGGTTTCCAAGCCAGGAGGGTCCCGGCGGCGGCACGCCCAGCTCGATCAGCAGCCGGTTGACGACGCTGAACGCAGGGTCGAGCATCCACATCCAGGCAACTGTGCTGAGCACGGTCGGCACGATGAACGGCAGCAGCAGAAACGCCCGAACCAGGTTCTTCATCCGGAAGTTCTGGTTCATCGCCAGCGCCAGGCCGAGCCCGCCGACCATCTTCAACAGCGTCGCCGCACCGGTATAGACGAACGTGTTGATCGCGACCTGCCAGAAGATTGGATCGTGAAAGTCGGTGATGAAGTTCTTGAGCCCGATAAACGTGCCGGGCTGCGCCACCGGCCGGTTTTCGAGGCTCAGCAGGATGCCGTAGAAGAACGGATAGCCGACGAAGCCTGCCAGAAACAGGATCGGCAGCGACATCATCAGCCAGCTGAACACGCTCTCCCGGTCGAGCCAGGTGCTGAGCGACCAGCCGCGGGGCGCCCGTTGAGCGAGCCCCGCGAGCGGTTCGGTGCGGATCGTCATGTCATTGACTTAGCAATAAGGGTGCCGAGGCAATAAGGGTGCCTACCGGTCAAGCAGAATAGATCTGCTTGAGCTGCGCCTGGGCCGTCTTGATGACATCGGGCGTCTTGGCGCCGCCGGCCGCCTTGGCGAACATGTCGACGACGACATATTTGGCGACGCTCTGCGCCAGCTTGGGGCTGGCGGGCGCCGGCCAGCCCGGGAGGTGCGCCGTGGCCAGCGCATCGCGATAAGGGATGTTGCGCGGCTCGACATTCCACATTGGCGCTTTGTCATAGCCATGCAGCAGCGGCTGGTAATAGCTGTCGGCCGAGTTGTACCAATCGCCGAGCGCATTCGTGGTCATCAGCCACTTGAGGAACGCGCGGGCCTCTTCCTTGGCCGGCGAGAAGTTGAACACCGAGTGGCTGATCGAATTCATGAAGTGGAACCGGCCCTTGGGCCCCTGCGGGTTCATCGCCTGATCGGTGACCTTGCCGATATCGGGGAAGTCGCGCTTGGCGATGTAGAGGATGCTCTCGGCGTTGTTGGTGCACGAGATCTGCTGCGCCATCCACGACTTGTTATTGCTGACGTCGGTCCAGCCGAGACAGTCCTCCATCATCGTGTCCTGAAAGAACTTGCGGCAGAAATCGATCGCCGCCGCGGTCTCCGACGAGTCGATCGAAACGGTCTTGCCGTCGGCCTCGACTTCATGACCGCCGTAGGACCACAGCAGCGGGTACATCCAGCCGTGGTTGTCGCCGAACCCGTGACCGAGCTCGAAGCCGAACGGATGGCCCTTGGCCTTCAGCTTCTTGCCGGCTTCGTACAGCTCCTCCCAGGTGTCGGGGAACTTCTTGACCCCGATCTCGGCAAACCAATCGGTGCGCCAGTTCATCAGCTGGCCGATATTGGCGAAGGGCAGCGCTTTCCACTTGCCTTTGACGACGGCTGCTTCCTTGGCGGCGTCGTACCAGCCGCCCTGTTTCTTGCCGACCTCTTCGGCGATATCGCTGAGATCGGCCAGCTTTTCGTCGTACAGGAACGGCGTCAGCAGGATGTCCATCGTGAGATCGGCGCCCGAGCCGGTCTCGGTAATCGTGCTGACGCGGGTCGGCAGGCTGCCGACACTCGTCAGCTCGTAATTGACCTTGACGCCGGTCGTCTTCTCGTACAGCGGCGCGATCGTGTTTTTCATGTAGGCATCGAAGGCGGGGATGAACGAGCTCTCGTGCAGCAGCGTGATGCTCTTGCTGGCAGCCTGGGCACGCCAGGGGAGGGCGGCCGCGCCCGCTGTGGCTGCCGTAATCTTCAGAAAATCGCGCCGCGTTCCGTTGCCCATCTCTTTTATCTCCCCTCATGCTTCGGGTGCGTTGTGCTCAACCGTAGCGACCGGTATTTGCCTGTTCTATTGCTTTTGGCGCAGCGTCGGAAAGTGTTTTGTTGGACCACCGCGGCTTACGGGTGGCCCGGGCTGCTCGCGACGGCGACATTGTCGATCAGCCGGGTGCGGCCGAGATGTACCGCCGCAAGCAGCCGCGCCGGCTGTTCCGGCCGCCCCGCGACCGGCGCCAGCGTCGCGGCGTCGCGCAGCTCGAGGTATTCGACCGCCAGCCCGGCGCCGTCGAGCGCCGCTCTGCCGCGCGCGATTGCTGCGTCGGGGGCACCGGCCTCCGCGACCTCGCTCAGCGTCCGGTATAGCAACGGCGCGACCCGGCGCTCCTCGGTCGACAGGTAAACATTGCGCGACGACAGCGCCAGCCCGTCGCTCTCGCGCACGATCGGCACTCCGGCGATCTCTACCGGAATGTCAAGATCGCGCGCCATCTGTTTGATAACCATGAGTTGCTGATAGTCCTTCTCGCCGAAATAAGCGCGGTCGGGCAAGGCCTGCAGCAACAGTTTGGCGACGACCGTGGCGACCCCGTCGAAATGCCTCGGCCGATGCGCGCCGCATAGTCCCTCAGTCAGCCGCACGACGCCGACCGTGGTAGCGAAGCCCGGCGGATAGATCGCCTCGACTGGCGGTAGGTAGGCGAGATCGATGCTAGCCTCCCGCAACGCCGCCAGATCCTTTGCCTCTTCGCGCGGATAGGCGGCGAAATCCTCGTTCGGACCGAACTGCTTGGGGTTGACGAAAATCGACACGATGATGCGGGCGCGCGGCGATCGGGCGGCGCAGACGAGGGCGAGGTGCCCGGCGTGCAGCGCGCCCATCGTCGGGACCAGCGCCACGGGCTCGTGCGCCGCGCGCCAGGCAGCGACCGTGTGCCGGAGGTCGTCCAGGCTGCGTGCGATTTGCAGGCGATCGTCGTCCATTCTTGTCTCCACCTCCGGCGACCGGGGCCGGCGATAAATGCGGTGGTTTTTGCGCCGCACCCAGGGCTAGGAGTCAAGATGGTACAAGGCGGGGGAAGAGGCCATGTCGGAAGACGGCTCGGTCGCCCGCTACCAGGCCAATCTGCAGGGCGAGATCGACAGCGCCGGCCTCTATCGCGCGCTGGCCGAGAGCCAACCCAACCCGCAGCTTGCAAAGGTCTATCGCCGGCTCGCCGCGGTCGAGGATGCGCATGCCGAATTGTGGCGCAAGGAGCTGGCACACAAGGGCACGACGGCCGGCCGCTCTCGGCCGGGATGGCGCACCCGCGCGCTGATCTGGCTGGCGCGCCGCTTTGGCCCGCAATTCGTGCTGCCGACGCTGAGCACGCTGGAACAGCGCGACCGCCGGCAATATGACGCGCAACCCGAGGCGGTGGCCGCCGGATTGCCGAGTGCCGAGCGCTCGCACAATCGCGTCGTGCAGGCGATGGAGGCGGCGTTTCCCGGCGGCGGCAGCGGCGGTGCCTTAGCCCGGCTCGAAGGCCGCCATCGCTCTGGCGGCAATGCGCTGCGCGCCGCGGTGCTCGGCGCTAATGACGGGCTCGTCTCCAACCTCAGCCTGGTGACAGGGATCGCCGGCGCCGAGGCAGCCCGCAAGACGATCCTCTTGACCGGCCTCGCGGGGCTCGTCGCGGGCGCCTGCTCGATGGCGATGGGAGAGTGGCTCTCGGTCACCAGCTCGCGCGAACTGAGCCAGCAGCAGATCGCGGTGGAGGCCGACGAACTGGCGCGCATGCCTGAGGAAGAAGAGCGGAGATGGCGCTGATCTACCTGGCCAAGGGCCTCGAAGCGGAACAGGCTCGGGCGCTGGCCAAGCGGTTGATGGCCAACAAGGAGAGCGCGCTCGACACGCTGGCGCGCGAGGAGCTGAGCATCGATCCCGACGAGCTCGGGGGCTCGGCGTGGTCGGCGGCGGCCTCGTCATTCGCGCTGTTCGCGGCCGGCGCGATCTTTCCGGTGGCGCCCTATTTCTGGCTCGACGGGTTGCCGGCGTTGGTCGCCAGTCTGGCGCTCGGCGGATTGGCGCTCGTCGCGATCGGCGCCGGCACCTCGCTGTTCACCGGGCGCAGCCTCCTCTTTTCCGGCGCGCGCCAGCTCGGCACCGGGCTCGCCGCGGCGGCGCTCACCTACGGGATCGGCCGCCTCGTCGGCGTCTTGCTCGGCGGCTAGCGGCCGTCGAGGACCCGGTCGACCATCGCCGGGGCGGCGCCGAGGTAGTTGGCCGGGTCGGTCAGCTCGCTGATGCGATCGGTGCTGAGCTTGGCGGTGATTTCGGGTGTCTCCAGCAGCACGTCGCACAGTGGCCGCCCGCTGTCGATCGCGCGGATGCAGGCGTCGGTGACGAGGTGGTGCGCCTCGTTGCGGCCGGTGAGCGGCGCGAGGCCCATCATCACCGCCTCGGCAACGATCAGCCCGTGGGTCAGGTCCAGGTTGCGCGCCATCCCGCCGGCATCGACGATCAGGCCGCCGGCGAGAAATACCGTCTGGTGAAGTGCGCCGGCGGCGTAGCCGAACGCTTCGGGCACCGCGATCCATTCGAGTTGCCAGGCCGAGGCGGTGCGTTCGAAGCTGTTGACCATCGCGTCGAGCGCGAGGCCCGCCTGCTGGCGCAGCGCGCGGGCCGCGGCGAGGATCACGCCGCACGAGATCGGGTTGCGCTTTTGCGGCATCGTCGAACTGGCGCCGCGGCCGGTCGCAAACGGCTCGGACGCTTCGCCGAATTCGGTGGCCGACATCAGCATCACGTCGTCCGCGATCTTGCCGAGGCTACCACCGATAAGCGCCAGAAGCTGGACGGTCTCGGCAATGGTGTCGCGGGCGACGTGCCAAGTGATCGCCGGCACGGCGAGGCCCAATTCGCGCGCCAGCTCGGCCGGGGTGGCGAGCGCCGCCTCGCCGCTGCCGAGCGAGGCGAGCGTGCCGACCGCGCCGCCGAATTGGACCTGCAACACCCGCGGCTTGATCTCGGCCAGCCGCGCGGCGTGGCGATCGAACGACGACAGCCAGACCGCCGCCTTGTAGCCAAAGGTGACCGGCAGGGCCTGCTGAAAGAACGTGCGCCCGGGCATAGGCGTGTCGCGGTGCTTGCGCGCCAATGCCGCGAGATGTACCCGCAGGGTCGCAAGGTCGGCCTCGATCAGCCCGAGCCCGTCGCGGATCTGCAGAACGGTTGCGGTGTCGAGAATGTCCTGCGTTGTCGCGCCCCAGTGTAGCCAGCGCCCGGCATCACCGACGCGCTCGGCGAGCTGCCGCACCAGCGGCAGGATCGAAAACCCGACATTTGCGGTCTCGCGCCGCAGCCGGGCGAAGTCGAGCGCACCCGGATCGGCGATGATGTTCTCCGCGGTCGCGGAGATCGCGGCGGCCGCTTCGGGCGGAACGATGCCGAGCCGCGCCTGGGCCCGCGCCAGCGCCGCCTCGACCGCGACGCAATTGGCCACTAACGCGCGCTCGCCAAACACCGCACGTATCGCCTCGGTGCCGAACAGGTCGGCGTAAAGCGTCGATTGCAGAACCCCGATCGTCATTGCCGATCACCCCGACGCGGCCACTTGCAACGGCAAACGGTGCCCCGCTCAGGGCGCTTCGGCCAGGGCGATCCAGCCACCGGCCGACAGCCGCTCGAGCGCGGGAAAGCGCGCCTTGTAGGCCATCTTGGGGCTCTCGGCGATCCAGTAGCCCAGATAGACATGGGCCAGGCCACGGCGCCGGCATTCCTCGATCATCCACAGGATGCTCCAGGTGCCGAGGCTTTGCCGGCGGCGGGCCGGGTCGAAATAGCTGTAGACCGCGGAGAGCCCGTCATCGACGCGGTCGACCAGCACAGCGGCGGCGAGCGCGCCGGTGCCATCGCGGAACTCGGCGATCGCGGTGCGGATCGGGGTCTCCTCGACCATCGCGCGGTAGTCGTGAAAACTCATCGCCGCCATCTCGCTGGTGCGGTGGCGCGAGCGCTGGTAGGCCACAAACAACTGGTAATGCTCCGGCTCAGCTTGGGCGGCGACAAGGCGGCCGGTCAGGTCGCGGTTGACGCTCCACACCCGCCGGGTCGAGCGGCTGTGCGCAAAGCGGGAAACCGCGATGCGCACCGGAACGCAGGCGGCGCAACTGCGGCAGGCGGGGCGATAGGCGAACCTGTGGCTGCGGCGAAACCCGACGCGCGACAGATGATCGTAGACCGCAGGCGCGTCGCCGTCGTCCGGCAATTCGACGATCAGCTTGCGCTCGACCCGTCCGGGCACATAGGGGCAAGGTGCAGAGGCGGTCGCGAAGAACGGCTGTGCCAATGCCAGGCGGTCGTCGCCGCCCACCGGCCTCGGCCCGGAATCGCGCCACCCGATCTCCATCGCCACCCCCTGCTCGGCCGCCTCGAAAAACAGCATGACAGAGCGTTCGTCGCCAGACAATTAGCCCGTGCCGTGCGGTTGCTTCGGTTGCGGATCGCGGCCGATCATGGGAAAAAAGGGGTAACCTTGCGATTGTCCCAGCCGAGGGGATGCAATGCCAGCCTATATCGTCGCTGAAATCGAAGTCACTGATCCTGCCGAATACGACCGCTACCGCCCGCTGGCCGGGGCGAGCGTCGCCAAATTCGGCGGGAAATTCCTGGCGCGCGGTGGCGCGGCGCAACTGATGGAAGGCTGCCCCGAGCCAGAGCGCATCGTCATCCTCGAATTCGAGAACGCCGCGGCGGCACGCCGCTGGTACGATTCGCCCGACTACCAGGAGGCGCTGAAAATCCGGCTGGCCGCGTCGCAGGGCCGGGTTTACATGGTCGAAGGCTAGGCGCGGGCGCGGCGGCGGCGCATCCGACGCAGCGAGCCGCCCAGGATTCGCCGCCAAGGCGCGCCGCTCGCGGTGGGCGAAGAGCAGGAATGGCGCTTGAGGGCGAGCCTATCCCATGACACCCGCAGAGGCGGGCACGCGGCCGACGAAGCCGTCGGGCGAACGACGCCGTTAACCTATGCGCCTAACCTACGCGCCGGTTGCGACGGAGGCGCAGAAACGGCACCTTGCCGCGCCGTATTGCCGCGATACGCGGGCGCGGCTCGGGCAGGGAGGTAACGGGGTCGATGCGATACGTCGTTCGAGTATTGCAGCCGGGTGAGACCATACTCCTCACAGCTCACCTGCATCCGATCATCTATTTTCGCGCGCTGCTGCACCTCATTGTCGCTCTGGTGCTGCTTATCACCGCGTACCAATTCACCAACGAGATGCGGACGATCCTTCAGGTCGTGGCGCTGACCTTCGTGCTATTCGCCGCCGGCGAATGGGCTCGTGCGGCGATCCGGCAGGTCACCACCGATCTGGCGGTGACCGATCGGCGGGTGATCTACAAGACCGGATTGATCTCGCGCCATACGCTGGAGATGAACCGCAGCAAGGTCGAAAGCGTCGATGTCAACCAGTCGCTGCTCGGCCGGCTCTTGGGTTTCGGCACGGTCATCGTGCGGGGCACCGGCGGCAGCCTCGAGCCGGTTCGTCTGATCCGCGATCCGCTACGCTTTCGCAGCACGATCACCGCGTCGTAGCAGCGGCGCTGCCGCCGCGCGTGGTACACTGCCGCGAGCACGCCGGGCGGCAGGCAGGGGCTATTGGTATGCGCGGCGCAAGTGTGGCAGCGAGGTCCAGCCACGGCGATCCGGCGCCGGGGATAGGGCGCGGTGCGCCCCGGGCGATCGGCCTCAGCGCGGTCATCGTCGCTGCGACAACCCACGCGCCGCGCGTGCTGACGATCCGCCACGCCGCGCCGGGCCGCGAGCCGATCGAGGCGCTGCCGTCGGGGCCGCTCGAAGCCGAGCACCGCACGCTCGAAATCGGCCTCAGAACCTGGGTCGAGCGCCAGACCAGCGAGCGCCTTGGTTATGTCGAGCAACTCTACACCTTTGGTGACCGCGACCGGGTGGCTGCCGAAACCGCGCTCGGCGCCCCGGGTTTCGTCGTCGCCTATCTGGCGTTGGTGCGCGAGGCCGCACCGGCCGGGGGAGCGGACGCCGTGTGGCAAAGCTGGTACCGCTTTTTTCCGTGGGAGGACTGGCGCGACGGGCGGCCGCCGCACCTGGCGGTGCTTGAACAAGGCCTCGCGCGCTGGACCGAGGCAGCGCCGAGCGAGGGACAGCGCCGGCTGCGGGAAGAGCGTGTTGGCCTGGCGTTCGGGCTGCACGGCGCTGACTGGAACGAGGAATTGGCGCTCGAGCGCTATGAACTGTTGTACGAGGCGGGGCTGGTGGTCGAGGCGGTACGCGATCTCGAACGCCCGTCCGGCGGCGAGGACGCCCCCTCCGGGGTGGCGATGGCAGTCGACCATCGCCGCATCATGGCGACAGCGATCGGCCGGCTGCGCGGCAAGATCAAGTATCGCCCGGTCGTCTTCGAGCTGATGCCGCCGTCGTTTACGCTCCTGCAATTGCAGCGCACGGTCGAGGCGCTGTCGGGGGTGCGGTTGCACAAGCAGAATTTCCGCCGCCTGGTGGAACAGCAGGGGCTGGTCGAGGAAACCGGGGCGATGACCGCAGCGACCGGCGGGCGGCCGGCGCGGCTCGTGCGTTTCCGCCGCGAGGTGCTGCTCGAACGCCCTGCCTCGGGCCTGCGACTGCGCGCGGGGCGACGGGCCGTCGCAAATTCGTAACACAGCCTCTTGACGCCGAGCCAGGGCCCCTTATTCTCATATCTAGCATAACCGATCGCCGGGCGGGTTTTTCCGTCCGGCTTTTCCGGGACCGTATAATACTCAATATGAGTATAATGAGGAGAAAACGCCCGTGTTGCAGCCCCGTACCCACCAAAACCCCGCGCTGCTGCCGCTTCCCGAGCTGTATGCACGCGTCGAGCGCCATGTGCCGCGCTTCGAGTGGCCGATCCTGGCCGAGGACATCGGTGCGATCCTCAAGCTGAAGCGCGAGAAAAACGCAGTGATCCTGGCGCACAACTACCAGACGCCGGACATCTTTCACACGGTCGCCGACATCGTCGGCGACAGCCTGGCGCTGGCGCGCGAGGCGGTGCGCACCGACGCTTCGGTGATCGTGCTCGCCGGGGTCCACTTCATGGCCGAGACCGCGAAGCTGCTGAACCCGGAAAAGACCGTGCTGATCCCGGATCTGAAGGCCGGCTGCTCGCTCGCGGAATCGATTACCGCGGCCGATGTACGGCTGCTGCGGGCGCACCATCCGGGCGTGCCGATCGTCACCTACGTCAACACTTCGGCCGCGGTGAAGGCGGAAAGCGACATCTGCTGCACCTCGGGCAACGCCAAGAAGATCGTCGAGGCGCTCGGCGTGCCGAAGGTGATCATGATCCCCGACGAATACCTCGCCCGCAACATCGCGGCCCAGACCAAGGTCGAGATCATCGCCTGGAAGGGCCATTGCGAGGTGCACGAGCGCTTTACCGCTGACGACGTGCGCGATCTGCGCGCCAGCCATCCCGGCGTCACGGTGCTGGCGCATCCCGAATGCCCGCCCGAGGTCGTCGCAGAATGCGACTTCACCGGCTCGACCGCGGCGATGGCCGATTATGTCGGGCAGAAGCGGCCGCCGCGGGTGGTGCTGCTGACCGAATGCTCGATGAGCGACAACGTTGCGATCCAGTACCCGGACCTCGAATTCGTGCGGCCGTGCAATTTGTGCCCGCACATGAAGCGGATTTCGCTCGGCAACATCCGCCAGGCGCTCGAAACGATGACACACGAGGTGACGGTGGCGCCGGAAATCGCCACGCCCGCGCGCCGCGCGGTAGAGCGCATGCTGGAACTGGGCTGACGGCAATGACCATTCCCCGGCTATTGGTCGAGCCGATCGTTCGTGCCGCACTGCTCGAAGACCTCGGCCGCGCCGGCGACATCACCACCGACGCGGTGGTGCCCGAGGGCGCGCGGCTCGAGGCGGTGATCGCCGCGCGCCAGCCGGGCGTGCTCGGCGGGCTCGATGCCGCGCTGATGGCGTGGGAACTGCTGGACCCGGCGCTCGAATTCGAGCGGCTGTGCGACGACGGCGTGCGGCTCGAACGCGGCAAAAGAGTCGCGGTGATCCGCGGCCGGGCGCGGCCGGTGTTGGCGGCCGAGCGGGTGGCGCTCAACCTGTTGTGCCGGGTTTCCGGGGTCGCGAGTGCGACCCGCGTGCTGGCCGACGCGATCGCCGGGTACAAGGCCAGGATTGTCTGCACGCGCAAGACGACGCCCGGGCTGCGCCTCCTCGAAAAATACGCAGTGCGGCTTGGCGGCGGCGCCAACCACCGCTTCGGTCTCGACGACGCGATGCTGATCAAGGACAACCACATCGCGATGGCCGGCAGCGTCACCGCCGCGCTTCAGCGGGCGAAGGCGGCGGCCGGGCATCTCGTAAAGATCGAATTGGAGGTTGACACGCTCGACCAGCTTGCCGAGGCGCTCGATTGCGGCGTCGACGCGGTGCTGCTCGACAACATGGACCCCGACATGCTGCGCCGGGCGGTCGCGATGGTCGCGGGCCGCGCGGTAACCGAAGCCTCGGGCCGCATTACGGTCGAAACCGCGCCGGCGATCGCCGCCGCCGGGGTCGACCTGATCTCATCAGGCTGGATCACCCACAGCGCCCCGATTCTCGACCTCGGCCTCGATATCGACTGACGCGCGCAGCCGGTTTTCTGCTTAGATAGCGCATCCGCCGACCGACGGAGCGTTGTCTATGCCGAATGCCGAGCCGCATCGTCTCTCCGCCGCCGAATTGGCCGGGCGCATCGACGCGGGCAGTCTGACCGTCGAGGCGGTGGTGCAAAGCTGCCTCGACCGCATCCGCGAGCGCGAGCCGATCGTGCGGGCTTGGGTGCATCTCGATGCCGGGGCGGTGCTGGCGGCGGCGCATGCGGCCGACAAGGCCAGGCGGCACGGGCTGCTCGCCGGGGTGCCGTTTGGCATCAAGGATATCTTCGACACCGCCGATATGCCGACGGGCTACGGCTCACCGATCTATACCGGGTGCCGGCCGAACTTCGACGCCAGCGCGGCGAGCCTGCCGCGCAAGGAAGGCGCGGTCCTGATGGGCAAGACGGTGACGACCGAGTTCGCCAACCGTCATCCCGGCCCAACCGCCAACCCGCACAATCCGGCGCACACGCCGGGCGGCTCGTCGAGCGGGTCGGCTGCCGCGGTCGCCGATTTCATGGTGCCGCTGGCGATCGGCACGCAGACCGGCGGCTCGGTGATCCGGCCCGCGGCCTATTGCGGCATCGTCGGGTTCAAGCCGAGCTTTGGCCTGTTTCCGCCGGCGGGCATGCACATGAACACCGACTCGCTTGATACGGTTGGCATCATGGCGCGCTCGGTAGATGATATCGCGCTGTTCCGCGCGGCGATGATGGCGATCCTCTACGAAAAGCCGGCTGTGCCCGAGCGCGCGCCGCGCCTGGCGCTGTGTCGCTCGGCGCATTGGGACCGGGCGCAGCCGGAGGGGCGGGCGGTGCTGGAGCAAACAGCGGCGCGGCTCTCCAAGGCCGGGGCGACGGTGGTCGAATCCGAGCTGCCGCCTTCCTGTGCCGGCGTCTCCGAGGTGCAACGCCGGCACAGCGCGTTTGAGGCGCCGCGCAACCACGCGCCCGAGCTTTATCGCCACGCGGCGCTGCTGAGCCCCGACCTCAACGAGGAGGGCCGCATCGCGGCCGGGCGCAGGCTGACGCTCGACGAGTTCCGCACCGCATGGCGCGACGCCGACCGGATGCGCGCCGCGGCGCAGGACTGGGCGCTGGGCTTCGACGCGATCCTGACATTGCCGGCGGCGGGCGAGGCGCCGCGCGGGCTGCACGATACCGGGCCGGCGATCTTCAACGCGCTGTGGACGGTGCTCTACATGCCATGCCTGACGCTTCCCGCCGACACCGGGCCGAACGGGCTGCCGATCGGCATCCAGCTGGTCGGGCCGCGCCATCGCGACGCGCGTCTGCTCGAGACCGGGTTGTGGGTCGAGCGCGCGCTGGGAGGCTGGGCATGAGCACCGCCAACGAACTCTCGGCTGCCGAGGCGGTCGCCCGCCTGCAATCCGGCTCGCTGACCGCAGAGTCGCTGACCGAGGCTTGCCTCGACCGCATCGCAGCACGCCAATCGATCAAGGCGTGGGCCTATCTCGACCCCGATTACGCGCTGGCGCAGGCGCGCGCCGCCGACGGCGCCGGGCGGCCGGGGTTGCTCGCCGGGCTGCCGGTCGGGGTCAAGGACGTCATCGACACCGCCGACATGCCGACCGAGCACGGTTCGCCGATCTATCGCGGCAATCGGCCGTTTGCCGACGCGGCCTGCGTCGCTCTCATTCGCAGCGCCGGCGGCACGATCCTCGGTAAGACCGTGACGACCGAATTCGCCAACCGCTTTCCCGGCGCGACGGTCAACCCGCATAACCCGGCGCACACCCCGGGCGGCTCGTCGAGCGGGTCGGCGGCGGGGGTCGCCGATTTTCAGGTGCCGGTCGGGCTCGGCACGCAGACCGGCGGGTCGACGATCCGGCCGGCGGCGTTCTGCGGCGTCGTCGGCTACAAGCCGAGCCTCGGCGAGTTCAGCCGCAGCGGCATCAAGCTGCAATGCCCCAACCTCGATACGCTAGGCGTCATCTGCCGCAGCCTCGACGACATCGCGCTGATGCGCGCAGTGCTGATCGGCATGCCGCATCGCCGTATCGACCGCGCCGGCGGCGTGCCGCGCATCGGCGTGTGCCGAACGCCGGGCTGGGACGGGGCCGACGCGGCGACGCAGGGCTTGATCGAGCGCACCGCGTCGGCGCTGGCGAAAGCTGGTGCGGCGGTCAGCAACGTGGCGTTTGCCGCAGAGATTGCCGATATCGGCGCGCACCATCGCCGCATCTTCAATTACGAGGCGGCGCGCAATTACGCCTACGAATACGACAACCACCACGACCGGGTCAGCGCGGTGCTGCGCGACACGGTGCTGACCCCCGGCCGCCAGCTACCGCTCGACGACTACATCGAGGCGCTGGAGACCGCCGAAGCATTCCGCCGTCACCTCGACGACATCTTCGCCGGGGTCGATGTGCTGTTGACGCCGAGCACGGCTGGCGAGGCGCCCGAGGGCTTCGGCTCGACCGGCGACCCGCGCTTCAACTCGATCTGGACGCTGGGCTGGGTGCCGTGCGTGACGCTGCCGGCCGGCACCGGGCCGAAAGGATTGCCGCTCGGCATCCAGCTTGTCGGCGCACGCTTCGCCGACGAGGCCTTGCTCGACGCCGCCGCCTGGGTCGAGGCTCGGCTCGGCCGCTGAAGAAATCCGCTCGCACCAAGGAGGAAACCCGATGATTTATGAACTGCGCGTCTATCATTGCGTGCCAGGCCGCCTGCCCGATCTGATCAACCGGTTCGCCACTATCACACTGAAATTGTGGGAGAAGCACGCGATTCACCAAGCCGGGTTCTGGACCACGCTGGTCGGGCCGGGCAACAATGACCTGACCTATTTCCTGAAATGGGAATCGCTCGCCGAGCGCGAGGCGAAGATGGCGAAATTCGGCGCCGATCCCGAGTGGCACGCCGCGCGCGCCAAGACCGAAGAGAACGGGCCGATCGTCGCCTCGATCACCAACCAGTTCCTCGTTCCGACTTCGTTCTCGTCGGCGAAGTGAAGCCAAGCCAAAGGGAAATCCGATGATCTACGAACTGCGCGTCTATCACACGATGCCGGGCAAGCTGCCGGCACTGCTGAAACGCTTCGACGAAATCACCCTCAAGATCTGGGAGCGGCACGGCATCAAGCAGGCCGGGTTCTGGACCACGCTGGTCGGCGAGTCGAATGCCGACCTCACCTATATGCTGAAATGGGAATCGCTTGCTGAGCGCGAGAAAAAGTGGGACGCGTTCCAGGCCGATCCGGAATGGCATGCCAAGCGGGCCGAAACCGAGAAGGACGGCCCAATCAACGCCCGTGTTGAAAACTCGTTTCTGATTCCGACCAGCTTCTCGTCGGTGAAATAGGGGCCTATTGCCGAGGGGATCGCGGCTCGCCTGCGCCCCTCGGCAGAGCGCGGCACGAGCCGGCACGCATGCTTCGTACGAGGCTTCTTCCCGGTGCGCTCGTCGGGGCCCTTCTGGCGGCGATAGGCGCGCGCCCGCGCAGGCGGCCGACCAGAGCTTTTTCGCCGGGGACAAGGCGCAGGCGCGATCACCGCGATCTTCGACAAAGCCGGGCATCTGACAAAGATGTTGAGCCTCGACATCCGCGCGCACGAGATGATCGGCGAGATGCAGGATCCGAAAATTGCCGCGCCACATCGATGCCTGGACCGATACGCTCGCGACCGACAGATCGGCCGCTTTCTCTATCGCGAATCGATCTCGGGGCCGCGACCGGTCGGTCCGTGCCTGATCGACCCTAACCTCGACGCCAATCTGATCGCCCTCAAGCCAGACGATATAGCGGTGCTGCCGGCGCTGTAAAAGGCGGCAATCGCTCGCGCCACGCTCGAAGACCCTGGCGCGGTCTCCCGCATGACTCTGAAGCGCCGCTTGTTTCTGATTCCGGGAGCGAAGGCCGGCGCGCCGGAATGG
>DATLRD010000093.1:0-23330 GCA_035534855.1 Allostellaceae bacterium
CTGCGCCGTGGCCGACGCGCCCCACCCCGGCATGTGGCGGCGCTTCGTGCTCGATTTCCGCGCCGGACCGGCGGTGCTGAATTTCGTCAATGGCGCCGAGCTGCAGCGCTATGCGACGGAAGGGGTCGCGACCCCGGACCATACGATCCGCACCAAGAACTGGCCGCTGATCGTGCCGGCGCCGGCCGAAGGCGGGCTCGACGCGTTCGCCGCTTCGGTGCGCGAGGCGGTCGCCGGCTTTGCCGCGCGCTATCGCGACTATTTCGCCCGCAACAACGCGCGCTCCTCGGTCAACAAGCGCGCGCTCGACCCGATGCCGCGGGTCGTGCTGGTGCCGGGGCTTGGGCTGTTCGGGCTCGGGCGCAGCGCACGCGACGCGGCGGTGGCCGCCGACATCGCCGAATCCTGGGTCGCGACGGTGACCGATGCCGAGGCGGTCGGCCGCTTCGAATCGCTGACCGAGGCCGAACTGTTCGACATGGAATACTGGTCGCTCGAACAGGCCAAGCTCGGCACGGCGTCCGAAAAGCCGCTCGCCGGCCGGGTCGCGCTGGTCACTGGCGGCGCCGGCACGATCGGCCTTGCGACCGCGCGAAAGATGCGCGAAGCGGGGGCCGAGATCGTGCTGCTCGATCGACCGGGCGCCGGCGCGGCCGCGGCCGCGGCGCCGTTTGGCGGGCTCGGGCTCGACGCCGACGTGACCGAGCCGGGTTCGGTGCGCGCCGCGTTCGACCGCGTCGCCGGGCGGTTCGGCGGCGTCGACATCGTCGTCTCCAATGCCGGCGCGGCGTGGCAGGGGCGCATCGGCGAGGTCGACGATGCGGTGATGCGCCAGAGCTTTGAATTGAATTTCTTCGCCCACCAGTCGGTGGCGCAGAACGCGGTCAAGATCATGCTGGCGCAGGGCACCGGCGGCTGCCTGTTGTTCAACGTGTCGCGCCAGGCGGTCAGTCCCGGGCCGGATTTCGGCCCGTACGGCATGCCCAAGGCGGCGACGCTGGCGCTGATGCGGCAATACGCGCTCGAATACGGCGGCGACGGCATCCGCAGCAATGCAGTCAACGCCGACGGCATCCGTGGCGGCCTGTTGACCGACGAGATGATCGAAACGCGCGCCGCTTCCTACAAGATGACGGTCGCGCAATACATGGGCCGCAACCTGTTGCGCCGCGAGGTGACGGCCGACGATGTCGCCGAGGCGTTCCTTTCGCTGGCGCTGGCGCGCAGCACGACCGGCTCGTTTGCCACCGTCGACGGCGGCAACATCGCCGCCGCGCCGCGGTGATCTCCCTCGCTTTGCTCGTTCGCGGGGGCGACGAAGATGGGTGGCCAGCCGGCCGCTATCTCAGCCCCGCGGCTTCCAGAAACTCCCGTACCGCCGCGGCGCACGCCTCGGGTGCTTCGAGCTGCAGCAAATGGCTGGTGCCGGGGATCGCCGTGTAGTCGAACCCGCCCGCTTCGGCGAGTGCCAGGTTCGACAGCGCGGTCGGCGACGGGTGCGCGCGCGCCGGGTCGGCGCCGATCAGCTTGAGCGGCATCGGGAACTGGCGGCCCCGCGGCCACAAATCGAGCGGCGCGCCCTGGCGGTACATCGACGCCTCCAACTCGCGTGGGCAGCAGAGGCGCCAGCACTCGCCGTCCAGCCGCAGCACAGCGCGCGCCATCGACAGCGCCGTGCCATCCGCCCATTCGCGGCCCGACCGCGTCGCGGCGTATTCGGCGGCGAGTTCCGCGGGATCGGCAAAGACAGCGTGCCGCCCGCTCGCCCATCGCGTCAGCCGGTCGAGATAATCGAGCATCGCCGCGCGCGCCGGGCCGTCGGGCGGCACATTGGGCGGGTCGAAGCAAATCAGCGCGTCGAGCAACCCGCCGGTGTCGAGCGTCGCCAGCATCGCCGCCTGCGCCGACATCGAGTGAAACACGCCCGCGGTCGGCTTGGCGCCGAATTCAGCGCCGACCGCCGCGCAGACGCGCAGCAGGTCGCGCGCCAGGTGCACGTAATCGTGGCCGGGCGGGTCGGCGGGCGGGTTCCAGCCGTGGCTGCGGGCGTCGACCGCGATCACCTCGAACACGTCGAGGAACCGGCCCCAGAACCCGGCATAGCCGTCGATCGCAAAGCCGTTGCCGTGGCTGACGATCAGCCGGTTGCCGCGCGGGTTGCCGTGCCGCCGCGCGCGCAGCGGCGCGCCGTCGTCGCCCGCAATGTCGAGAACCGCGTGCGGAGCGGGCAGGATCACCCGCGGCCCGGATAGCTGACCGCCATGCCGGCGCGCACATCCTGCTGGATGCCGTATTGCGGAAACGGATAGCGCAGCCCGTTCTTGCTCAGCGCCTCCATGCCGGCGATCACCTTGGGCAGGTATTCGGGTGGCAGCGCCATCAGCATCTCGTCGTCGAGCACGCCGCCATAGCGCCGCTCGGCAAAGCACGGGATCGACAGGCTCGGCTCGCGCGTCTTCAGCGCGCGGCCCCATGAATCGGCGCACGCGCTTTCGCCGACAATGCCCCAGTCGAATTTCTTGTAGCCGGCCCATTGCATCCCGTTGATGAAGTACATCATCGCGCCCGGCGTCGCGTAAAACAGCGCGATGTCGGGCGGGTCGAGCCGGCCGCTTGCCAGCGGTGCGACCGCCATCGCCTCGTACTGGCCGTCGGCGACGCAGTTCATCGCCGCCTGGTGCGCGGTGGCGTCTTCTTCGGTCGAGTACCAGACGCCGACCATGTGCTTGCCGCTCTTCCACTCCGGGTCCTTGGCGTTGCCGAGCCCGATCACGGCCCGGCACTGCGCGCCGACGAGGTTGTCGGCGGTGATGCCGACGGTCCAGCCGAGCCGCGACGCCTGGCCGACGACCTGGTCGAAGGTGTGGATCGATTGCGGTCGGCGGATGCGCGGGATCGCCTCCATCTCTTCGCGGCGCTCGAACAATTTCATCGCGAACACAAACGAGCGCAGCTTCAACAGCCGTTCGAGGTCGGCGCTGAGCTTGGCGTAGTCGAGGGTGGTCATCGGGTCCTCCGCGGGTGTTCCGTGCATTGTGTCAGCCGTGGCCGTGATCGACCAGCGCCAGGCACGGCATCATCTGGATGCCGGGGCGGCGAGGGGTTCGTAATAGGCGGCGGCAAACCCGGCGCGGTCGCGCGCCGCGCGGTTGAACGGCGGCTTGACCAGCCCCTTGAAGTGGCGTCGCACGCGGTCGGCAAAGGTCGCTTCCGGGTCGAGCCCGCGGGTCCGGCAGACAAACGCAAACCACCGTGCGCCGGCGGCGACATGGCCGATCTCGTCGTCGTAGATGCGCGCGAGCAGCGCCGCGCTATCCGGGTCGCCGGCGCGTTCGAGGCGGTGGATCATCTCCGGGCTGACATCGAGGCCGCGCGCCTCCAGCACCAGCGGCACGACCGCGAGGCGGGCGACGAGGTCGTGCGCGGTCGCCGCCGCCGATTCCCACAGCCCGTCATGCGCCGGCAGATCGCCATAGGCACCACCCAGCGCCGCGAGCCGCGCGTCGAGCAGCGCGAAATGCTCGGCCTCTTCGGCGGCGACGGTAACCCAGTCGTCGAAGAAGTCGCGCGGCAGGCCGGGGTTCGCGAAGCGCGCGACGAGGTCCCAGGCGAGGTCGATCGCATTCAGCTCGACATGGGCGAGCGCATGCAGCAGTGCGATCCGTCCGGCGACGGCGGCGAGATTGCGCCGCCGTTTCATCTCCCGCGGCGGCAGCAGTACCGGTCGCTCGGGCCGTGCCGGCCGCGTCGGCGGGGTCGCGGCGCCGACCGCCATGCCGCCGGCGCGCCAGCGTTGCGCCAGCGCCCGGCTTAGGCGAACCTTCTCGGAGGGTTCGGCCGCCGTCAGAACCGAGACCGCGGCCTGCGCAAGACCCTCACCCGTCTCGCTGCGCGAGCCACCCTCTCCCGCGCGCGGGAGAGGGGACAATAACGACCCCTCGCCCGCCTCGCGGGAGAGGGAGGGGCCCGCGCCGGAGGCGTGGGAGGGTGAGGGGGGCGCGCTCAGAGGGCTTTCGCCGCCTTCAGCACTTCGGCGACGTGGCCGCCGACCTTGACCTTGTGCCACACGCCGCGCACGACGCCGTCCTTGTCGATCAGGAACGTGCTGCGGTCGATGCCCATATATTTGCGGCCGTACATGCTCTTTTCGACCCACACGCCGTATTTCTCGCACACCTCGCCGGTGCCGTCGGAGGCGAGGGCAAAGGGCAGGCTGTGCTTGCTTTTGAACTTGTCGTGCGAGGCGACACTGTCTTTCGACACGCCGATCACCACCGCACCGCTCGCGGTGTAATCAGGCAGCGCATCGCGGAACCCGCAGGCCTCCGCGGTGCAGCCCGAGGTGTCGTCTTTGGGATAGAAATACAGCACCACCGGCTTGCCCTTGAGCCCGGACAGCGTGACCGAACCGCTGCCGTCGGTGGGCATGGTGAAATCGGGGGCCTTGTCGCCGACATTGATCGTCATCGGGCCGGTTCTCCGTTCGCGATTGCCGCCTGTTGCGCCGCACGCCGTGCCGGTCGCCCAACCAGCCGCTCGTACCAGTCGCGCACGCGGGCGCAGGCCGTCGAGATATCCGCGTCGAGCCGGGCGAAGTCAACCGCGCCGGCGCAGCGCGCCAGCGTCCGGCCGGCGATCCCGGCAAGCGCCGTGGCATCGGGCGGCCGGTCGAACAAAAGTGCCAGCAGCGACTGCACGTGGCGCAGCAGCGCCGCCGCCTCGCCCAGCTCCGCGACCGCGCGCGGCGGCAGTGCCTCGGCCCGGCCGAGCGCCGCGATCGCCGCCCCGGTCGGGCGAAAGGCGATCGCCGGGGCCCGTGCCGCCTCGCGCAGGATCAGGTACTGTACGGTGAATTCCAGGTCGATCAGCCCGCCGCGGCGGTTGCGCAAATCCCACGGCGGCGGGCGCGGGTGCTGGTCTGCGATCCTCCGGCGCATCGCCGCGACATCGGCGACGAGCGCGCGCCGGTCGCGCGGGCGGCACAGCGCCGCGTTGATCGCCGCGCCGATCCGCGCGAACAGCGCCGCATCGCCGGCCACCGGGCGGGCGCGGGTCAGCGCCATGTGCTCCCAGGTCCAGGCTTCGTCGCGCTGATAGCGGGCAAAGGCGTCGATGCTGGTGGCGATCGGCCCGGCTTCGCCGGACGGGCGCAGCCGCATATCGACCTCGTAGAGCCGCCCTTCCGCGGTCGGCGCGGTAATCGCGCCGATCACCCGCTGCGCCAGCCGTGCGTAATAGGTCGCCGGCGCCAGCGGGCGCGACCCGTCCGACATCAGGGCATCGTCGTCGGGCGTGTCGTAGACGACGATCAGGTCGAGATCCGAGGCGAGGCTCATCTCGCGGCTGCCGAGCCGGCCCATCGCGATCACGGCGAACCCGCCTCCGGCGATGTGCCCATGCTGGCGGGCGAAATCGGCGGCCACCGCCGGGGTCAGTGCGGCGAGCACGGTCTCGGCGATGTCGGCGAGGGCGGCGCCGGCCCGCTCGCCGTCGTGGCCGGAGCGCAACAGCTGCACGCCGACCTGAAAGCGCCGCTCGTTCGACCAGCGCCGCAGCATGTCGAGCGTGTCCTCGTAGTCGCGCGCCCCGGCGAGCTGCGCGGCGAGATCGGCGGCGAGACCGGCGCGGTCGGGCAACGGGGCGGTGAATTCGGCGGTCAGCACCGCGTCGAGCAGCGCCGGGCGGTGGGCGAGGCTTTCGGCCAGCGGCGGCGCCTCGGCCATGATGTCGGCGACCAGCGACAGCAGGCTCGGGTTAGCCTGGAACAGTGAAAACAGCTGCACTCCGGCCGGCAGCCGCGACAGGAACTGCTCGAACCGCAAGAGCGCGGTATCGGGCGCCGCGGTCGCACCGAAGATGCGTAATAATTCCGGCACCAGCTCGGTCAGGATTTCCCGGGCGCGCTGGCTGCGCGTCGCGCGCATCCGGCCGTGGTGCCAGTCGCGTACCGTCGCCGCGACCGCATGCGGGTCGGCAAAGCCAAGCTCCTTGAGCGTCGCCAGCGTCGCCGGATCGTCGTCGGCACCGGTGAAGACCAGGTTGCCCGGGCCGGCGAGGCTCGGCGCCCCTTCGAAAAGCTCGGCGTAATGCCGCTCGACCGAGACGAGATGGTCGCGCAGCGCCGCGACGAACGGCTCCGCGCCGTCATAGCCGAGAAACAGCGCGAGATGGACGATGCCGTTGCGGTCGGCGGGCAGGCGGTGGGTCTGCGCGTCGTCGACCATCTGCAGGCGGTGCTCGACCCGGCGCAGAAACCGATAATCGGCGATCAGCCGCTCGGCGGCGGCAAGGTCGATGCGGCCGGCGGCGGCAAGCGCGCGCAGCGCGCCGCTTGTGTCGCGCACCCGCAGCTCGCGCAGCCGCCCGCCCCAGATCAGCTGCTGGGTCTGGGCAAAAAACTCGACCTCGCGGATGCCGCCGCGGCCTAGCTTGATGTCGTGCCCTTCGATCGCGATCCGCCCGCCGCCGCGATGCGCCTCGATCTGGCGCTTGATCGAATGGATGTCGGCGAGCGCGGCGAAATCGAGGTTCTTGCGCCAGATGAACGGCGCCAGGTCGGCGAGGAACCGGTGGCCGGCGGCGCGGTCGCCGGCCACCGGGCGCGCCTTGATCAGCGCCGCGCGCTCCCAGTTTTGGCCGACGCTTTCATAATATGCCAGCGCCGCATTGACCGACATCGCCGGCGGCGTGGAGCGCGGGTCGGGGCGCAGCCGCAGATCGGTGCGAAACACGTAGCCGTCGCCGGTGCGCTCGTCGACAATGCGCACCAGCTCTCTCCCCAGCCGGTTAAAGAATTGCTGCGCGCCGTCCGGCGCGCGGAGCGGCGCCCGCGCCGGGTCGAACAGCAGGATCAGGTCGATATCGCTCGAGTAATTGAGTTCGCCGGCGCCGAGCTTGCCCATCGCCAGAACGATAAAACCGCTGCCCTGCTCGGGGTCGTCGGGGTCGTCGGGCGTGATCGCGCCGGACCCCGCCGCTTCGCGCAGCAGGTGGCGCACCGCCTCCTGCAATGCTGCCTCGGCGAAGCTGCTCAGCGCGGCCATCTGGCGTTCGAGCGACCAAGTGCCGGCAAGCTCGGCGACCGCCGCGGTCAGCGCGACCCGCCGCTTGGCGATGCGCAGGCAGCGCATCAGCGCCGCCCGATTTTCGCCGCTGTCTTGCCGCAGCCTCGCGGCGGCGAGGATGTCGTCGAAAGCCGAATCGGCGCCGTTTTCAACGAGGCGGGTCAGGAACGCCCATTCCGCCGCCGCGACGCCGCTGAGGAACGGGCTGTTGCCGAACACCGCCGCAAGCAGCGCCCGTCCCGCTTGGGTCGCGCTCCAGGCGCGGGCGCGGGCAGCTTCAGCCGGGTCGGCGGCGGCCAGAGCCTCGTCCCACGCGGCAACGCCGAGAGCGAGGCGGCGCGCATCGGCCGGGCGGGGCAGGCCACCGCGATCGGGGGAGAGGTGCGATAAAAGGGTCATGGCCCCACGCCGGTAACGATGGCGACCTTGGCGCGCCGGCCGGCGGCGATCAAGCCCCGCGACCGCCGGGCCCGCCCGCGGAGCAGCGGCGACGCGGGCACGCGCGACGCGCGGCACGCCATGTCGGCCGCCACGCGCATCGCCTGCTGACCTGGCTCGGCTCGATCGCGGCGATCGTGATCCTGCTGGCCGCGGTCGGGATCTGGCGGCTGATGCAGGGGCCGATCGCGCTCGACCGGCTGGTGCCCTATGTCGAAGCCGGCTTTGCGCGCACCGGGCTCGGGCTGGACGTATCGATGTCGGGGGTGCGGGTCGGCATCGACCGCGGGACCCACCAGCTCGATCTGCGTCTGCGGGATGTCGCACTGGCCCTGCCCAACGGCGACAGCCTGGCGACGCTTCCCGAGGTGGCCGCGAGCTTTGGCCTCGGCTCGCTGATCCGCGGCCGGCTGGCACCGACCCGCCTGGTCGTCGAACGCCCGGTGCTGCAACTGCGGCGCGACACGACCGGGATGGTCAGCTTTCGTATCGGCAACACGGCGGCGAGCGGCATGGCGCCGGCCGCCGTGGCGGCGCTGCTCGGGCCGCCGCAGGACGGCACGCCGCTCGGGCAATTGCGCACGCTGCGGGTGCGCGACGCGACGCTGATCGTCGACGACCAGTTGCTCGGGCGGCGCTGGCAGGCCGATCATCTCGATGCGGCGGTGTCGCGCGACGCCGGAGGCAGCGCAGGCGACCTGTCGCTTTCGGTGACGCTCGGATCCGAAACCACGACGCTGCAAGCCAATTTCCGCTATGTCGCGGCGCGCGGCAAACTCAACCTGGGGCTTGCGGCCGGCCGCATCGAGCCCACGGTGCTGGCCTCCCTCGTGCCGCTCCTAGGGCCGCTGGCCGATGTGCACATGCCGGTTTCCGGCACGCTCGAAACCCAGTTCGACTTCGCCGAAAGCAAGTTCGAGGGGTTCCGCGCCGATCTCGGCTTTGGCGCCGGCTGGCTCGACAGCGCGCAATTCGCCGGCGGCCGGCTTGACCTGAAGGGCGGCGAGCTGCACGCGGTCTATGCGCCGGAAGACCACCAGCTACGCCTCGAACGGCTGGCCTTCGACCTCGGCGGCGGCGCGCGCATCGTCATCGATGGCCGTATCGACGGCGTCACCCGCGCCCTTGTCGCGGCCGGTGGCGCCGCGAACCGCCCGCTGCCGGGGCGGGTCGAGGTGACGCTGTCGAAGGTGCCGGTGGCGCGGCTCGGCAGGCTGTGGCCGCTCGCACTCAGCCCGGGCGGCCGGCGCTGGGCGCTCGCCAACATCCACGACGGCATGCTCGACCGCGCGACGGCGCAGCTCGATCTGACGGTCGATCCGGCACGCCGTTCGCTCGACGTGGTCGCGGCGCACGGGTCGATGCGCTACCACGATCTGACGGTTACCTACCTGCCCGGGCTGCCGCCCGTGCTGCATGTCGGCGGCACGGCCACCGGCAGCAACAGCGAGCTCGATTTCCGGCCGGATGCCGGCACCGTGAAATCGCTCAAGCTGACCGGAGGCTCGCTGAAGGTCAGCAATTTCGGGGCGCCGGTCGAGACCGCGACGATCGATCTAGCCGTCGCCGGCCCGCTCCGCGACGCGCTCGAAATCATCGATGCCAAGAAGCTGCGCTATGCCCATGCTGCCGGCATCGATCCGGCGGCAGTCGGCGGCACGGCCGAGGCGCAGCTGCATTTCAAGTTTCCGCTGCTGGCGGCGCTCAAGCTCGACGACCTCGACTATGCCGCCAAGGCGCGGCTGACCGCGGCGAGCGTCGCCAAGATTGCGCTCGGCCACGACCTCAGCGACGGCGATTTCACCGTCGAGATCGCGCGCGATGGCCTGCGCGCCACCGGTGGCGGCCGGTTCGACGGGTTGCCCGTGACGGTCGCGGCGGCGATGTCGTTTCATCCGAAAGACGGTCCGCTGGCGGTCTACCGCATCGGGCTGCGGCTCGACCAGGCGACGCGGCAGCGGCTCGATTACGACCTCGCGCCGGACCGGCTGTCGGGCCCGGTCGCGCTCAGCCTGACCTATACCCAGCGCGATCCGGTTCGCGCCTCGGCCGCGCTGGTGCTCGATCTGCGCGCCGCCCGGCTCGCCGTGCCCGAGGCAAACTGGTCGAAACCCGCCGGCCAGCCGGGCAGCGCGACGATCGATTTCGACGTGTCGCATCAGCACATTGCCGGCCCGCTGCGGCTGGCGATGCGGGCGCGCGGCCTCGATGGGCGTTACGTGATCGCGCTGTCGCCCGATCGCGCGCAGGTCGAGCGGGTCGATATCACCCGCCTGGTGATCGGCAGCGACGACCTCGCTGGGGCGGTCATGCGGCGCGGCGACGGCTGGTTGGCCGATATAAGCGGGCGCCGGCTCGACCTGCACCCGCTGTTGAGGCACGCCGTCTCGGCCGAGAGCGGGTCGGCGAGCCCGCCGCTGAAGATCTCGGCGCGGTTCGATCAGGTAGCCTTTGGGCGAGGGCGCATTATGCAGGGCGTCGCGGCCGCTCTGTCGCGGTCGGGCGCCGGCTGGCAGTCGATGCAGATCGACGGGCGCTTCGCCAACGGCCACGCGCTGTCGTTCAGCCTCGGCGGGGCGCTCGGACCGCGGCGGGTGGGGCTGACCTCCGACGATCTCGGCGCCACGTTGCGGCTATTCGACGTGGCCGACAACGTAGTCGGCGGCCGGCTCAGCGTCACTGGCGAGCTGACCCAGGCCGGCGGCAAGCCGGCGCTGCGGGCCGATATCAACGGCGCCGATTTCAGCGTCGTGCGCGCGCCGGTGCTGACCCGGATCCTGTCGCTGGCTTCCTACACCGGCTTGGCGAGCATGATGTCGGGGTCGGGCATCCCGTTCAGCTCGCTCAGGGGACGCTTTACCTATACCGAAGACGGCATCGCACTCGAACGTCTGATGGCCTCGGGCGAGTCGCTCGGCATCACCGCTTCCGGCACGATAGATCTCGACCAAGATATGCTCGACCTCAACGGCGCGATCGCACCGGCGCATCTGCTGAATTCGGCGCTCGGCAAGGTACCGGTACTCGGGTCGCTGCTGATGGGCGGCGAGGGGCAGAGCCTGTTCGCCGCCAATTACGAGCTGAGCGGGCCAAGCGCCAACCCCGAGGTTTCGGTCAATCCGCTGAGCGCGATCGCGCCGGGGTTTCTGCGCCGGCTGTTTCAGCCGTTTTCCGCCGGGTCGGACAACCCGCCGCAGCCGCCGCCCTGACTGCGCGCTACTCCGGCCGCACCAGGGCGTGCCGCTTGCGGCCGGCGCTCAATTTGATCGCGCCCCCGTCCGCGACATCGGCGAGTGATATGACCTGCGCCTCGGTCGAGATCACCACATCGTTGAGCCGAGCGCCGCCGCCGCGGATCAGCCGCCTCGCCTCGCCGTTCGACGTGGCGAGGCCGGCGTTGACCAGCAGCTCGACCAGTGGCACACCGTGCACGAGCCGGTCGCGCGGCACCGCGATGTGCGGCAGGTCGGTCCCCGACTCGCCCCGCTCGAATACGGCGCGCGCGGTTTCGGCCGCCGCCTCGGCCGCGGTGCGGCCGTGGCACAGCGCGGTCGCCTCGGTCGCGAGGATTTTCTTGGCCTCGTTTATCTCGCTGTCGGCGAGCTTGGAAAGGCGGGCGATCTCGTCGAGCGGCAGTTCGGTGAACAACTTCAGAAAGCGGCTGACATCGGCGTCTTCGGTGTTGCGCCAGAACTGCCAGTATTCATACGACGAGAGCCGGTCGGGGTTGAGCCACACCGCGCCGCCGAGGCTCTTGCCCATCTTGGCCCCTGAGGCGGTGGTGATCAGCGGCGTCGTCAGGCCATAGAGCGCGCGGCCGTCGACCCGCCGGCCGAGCTCGACGCCGGAGATGATATTGCCCCACTGGTCCGAGCCGCCCATCTGCACATCGCAGCCAAAGCGGCGCGCCAGCTCGACGAAATCGTAGGCCTGCAGGATCATGTAGTTGAATTCGAGAAACGACAGCGGCTGGTCGCGTTCGAGCCGCAGCCGCACGCTGTCTTGCGTCAGCATGCGGTTGACCGAAAAGTGCCGGCCGATGTCGCGCAACAGCGGGACGTAGCGCAATTCGTCGAGCCAGTCGGCGTTGTTGACCATCACCGCATCGCCCGCCCCCTCGCCGAAGCCCAGGAAATTGGTGAAGACCCGGCGGATGCTCGCCATGTTGGCGGCGATCGCCGCATCGCTCAGCATCTGGCGCGTTTCGTCGCGGCCGGTCGGGTCGCCGATGCGCGTGGTGCCGCCGCCCATCAGCACGATCGGCTTGTGCCCATGCTTCTGGAACAGGCGCAGCAGCATGATCGACATCAGGTGACCGATATGCAGACTATCGGCGGTGCAGTCGTAGCCGACATAGGCGGTGACCGCGCCGGCGGCGAGGCGCTGGTCGAGCGTCTCGACATCGGTGCATTGGTGGACATAGCCGCGCTCGTAGGCGGCGGCGAGAAAGGGCGAGCGAACGGTCGGCATGGCGGCGTCATCTAGCATAAAAACACGCTGCGCGCTGGGGCTGATGAGCGGCACCTCGCTCGACGGCATCGATGTGGCGGCGCTGGAAACCGACGGGCAGGCGCGCGCCGCGGCCGGCCCGGCGCTGACCGTGCCTTATCCCGCTTCGTTTCGCGAGCGGCTGCGCGGGGTTCTCGGCGGCGCCGAGCCGGCGGCCGAGATCACCGCGGTTGAGGCCGAGCTGACCCGGCTGCACGCCGCGGCGGTGGCCGAGTTCCGGGTGCGCTTTCCGGAAGTGCGTGCCGGGCTGATCGGGTTTCACGGCCACACGATTCTGCACGAGCCGGCGGCGCGCCGAACCTGGCAGATCGGCGACGGGGCGCTGCTCGCGCGGCTGACCGGCACCGATGTCGTCGCCGATTTCCGCAGCGCCGATATTGCGGCCGGCGGTGAGGGCGCGCCGCTGGCGCCGCTTTACCACGTCGTGCTGGCGGCCGGGCTCGACCTGCCGCTCGCCGTGCTCAATCTCGGCGGGGTCGGCAACGTCACCTGGATCGGGCCGGGTTCTGACAGCGGCGGCGGCGATATCATCGCCTTCGACACCGGCCCGGGCAATGCCCTGATCGACGACTGGGCGCAGCGCCATACCGGCCAGGCGTGCGATGTCGACGGCGCGCTGGCCGGCGCCGGGCGGGTGTCGGCGGATCATGTCGCGCGGTTTCTGGCGGCGCCGTATTTCGCCCGCACCCCGCCGAAATCGCTCGACCGCGACACATTCCGCGATTTTGTCCCGCACGACCTGTCGCCCGAGGACGGCGCGGCGACGCTGACCGAGGTCAGCGCGGCGGCGGTCGCCGCGGCACAGCGGCATTTTCCGCTGCCCGCGCGCGAGTGGGTGGTCACCGGCGGCGGCCGGCGCAACTCGGCGCTGATAGCGGCGCTGGCGCGGCATCTCGCGGTGCCGGTGCGGCCGGTCGAGGCGGTCGGCTGGGACGGCGACGCGCTGGAGGCGCAGGCCTTTGCCTATCTCGCGGTGCGCTCGGTTCTCGGCCTGCCCCTCAGCGTGCCGTCGACCACCGGTGTGCCGTGCGCGATGCCGGGCGGGCGCCTGTTCCGCCCGTGACGCTTTCCGGTCACGGCGTGCTGCGCTCGATCGAGGTCAGCCTGCCGTCGGTGAAATAGAGAAAGCCGACCGGCCGGCCGATCCACTGGGTCTGCGCATCGGCGGTATAGATCCATTCCGCCCGCTGGCTTCGCTGAGTCTCGGTGGTGACGATTTTGGTCGGCGCGCACCACGCGGTCCGGCGCACCTCGGCCTCGGTCATCCCGAGGGACACGTCACCTCGGCAGTTGGCATGGTACGTGTCGGCGATTTTTTTGAACTGGAGGCAGGTTTCGAGCGCGCTGCGGATCAGGTCCATCTTCGAGTTCAGCGCCACGATCATGCCGGGGTCGCCGGTCTCGGCGAGGCTCAGATAGGTCCGCGCCGCCGCGATCGCGGTCTGGGCGCGCAATTCGATCTGCGGCTCGTGGCACTGCCGCAATGCCGCCTCGGCGGCGTCGAGCGCGGCCGGAACCCGGTCGGCTGCTTGCTGCGCCGCGGGCGGCAGCGCCGGCTTTGGCGCAGCGCACGCGGCGCAGGCGAGCACGCACGCCAAGGCTGCGTTGCGATGCCACATCTTTCCCTCCCCGGTTGGGCGCAGCGTAGCCGCTGCGCCCGCTTCGGGGAAAGCGCCGGATGCCGTTATTTGACGATGATCTCGCCGACCATGTGCGGATGTATCGAGCAGAAATATTTGTAGGTGCCCGGCTTACCGAAGACAAAGCTGAAGGTCTCGTCGGTGTCGAGCCCGGCCGATTTGAACGACATGTCCTTGCTGGCGCCGGTCACGGTGTGCGGCTCTTCGTCCTGGTTGGTCCACACCACCGTGGTGCCGGGCGCGACGACGAGGTGCGCCGGCTCGAACGCGAAATTGTTGATCGTGACCGCTTTGGTGTCGCCGGCGAATGCCGTGCCGGCCATCAGCAGCATGAACCCGGCGGCGAGCATAGCCGCGCCGTGCCCGATCGTGCGTTTCATCGTCGGCCTCCAGTCACGCGGCGAGGGTGCGATCGGCAACCGCGAGCCCGGTCGCCGGCCGGTAGTCGATCTCGCGCACCCCGAGCATCGCCTTGAGCCTGTCGGCCGGCACCTTGAGCGGGCCGGGCGACGGCGCCTGGCCGGCAACCGGTTGCGGAAACGCGGTCGACAGCGCGGTGTGAAAGGTCATCTTGTCTTCTACCTTCTGCACGACCTGGTGGATGTGGCCGTTGAGCACCGTCACCGAGCCGAACCGCCTTAAATAGGCAAAGGCCTGGCCGGCGTCGCCGGTGGTCCAGCCCCATTGCGGATAGATCGGCCACATCGGGATATGCGCCATCACCACGATCGGCGTGCTGGCGCTCCGGCCCTTTAGGTCGCCTTCGAGCCATTCGAGCTGTGCCTTGCCGAGCGTGCCGCCGGTGCCGAGGGTGAAATTCAGCACGTTGACCAGGGCCACGAAATGTACGCCGCCGTGGTCAAAGCTGTACCAGCCGCCGTCTGCCGCGCCCTTCGCGCCGAACCGCGCGAAGAACTGCTTGCCGTCGTCGCCGATCACGTCGTGCTCGCCGGGGATATAGTGGGTGTCGAGCCTTGCCGTGCCCATGATCTGCGCCGCGGTGTCGAACTGGTCGGGCTTCGACAGATGGGTCACATCGCCGGTGTGCAGCATCAGCGCTGGCTTGTTGGGCAGCGCCGCGACCTTTGCCAGCGCCTCTTGCAGCGTGGCGCCGGGGTCGGGGTTGGGCTGGCCCTTGAAGCCGATGCGGCTGTCGCTGATCTGGACAAAGCTGAACCCGGCGGCCGGCGCGGCCGCGGCATCGCCACCGAGGCCGACCGCCCGCGGGATGCCGCCCGACACCGCCCACAGGATGCCGGTTCCCGCCCACATCATGCACTTCAACAGGCCGCGCCTTGTGTGGCCGGCATCGTCGCCATCGGTTGATCGCGTCGTCTGTCGTATCGTATCCATCGCTTGCCGCTCCGTTCGACGAGGGATCGTCGCGGCGGGTGATCGGTGCGCGCCGGGGTTTATTCGCCTGAAAACTTATTTTTCTCGGCGCGAATAAACCGGTCGCACGGGAGGTCATCGCATGACGTATTGCGCTCGTCGCAGCCGGCGAACGAGGTGACGTGGCGGCTTCATCGCCCGACGGGTCTTTCGAGGCTGCGGTTCTGCCGCACCTCGATGCTGCCCACAACCTCGCCCGCTGGCTGATGCGCGACCGCGCCGCCGCCGAGGATGTGCTGCAAGAGGCGATCGTGCGCGCGCTGACCTATTTTCCCGGCTTTCGCGGGGTCAACTCGCGCGCCTGGCTGCTGCAGATCGTGCGCAACACCGCCTACAGCGCGCTCAGGCCAGAGCATGACGCCGCGCATCTGCCGATCGTCGCCAAGGCTGAGCGGGGCGCGGTCGCCGAGGACGCGCTGGTCTCGTCCGACCCCGATCCCGAGGCCGCGCTGATCCGTGTCCGCGAGCGGCGCCAGGCACACGACCTGATCACGGCGCTGCCGCTCGAGCTGCGCGAGGCGCTGGTGCTGCGCGAACTTGAGGAGCTGTCCTACAAGGAGATCGCCGAGATCACCCGGGTGCCGATCGGCACGGTGATGTCGCGGCTGTGGCGGGCGCGGCGTCTGATCGTCGCGGCCGCCGGCCGGGAGGCGCCGGCATGAATTCCGCGGAACACTGCGAGATGGAGCTGCTGGTTCAGGCCGAGTTCGACGGCGAACTCGGCGCCGCCGACGCGGCGTCTCTCGAGGCGCATCGCGCGCACTGCCCGATCTGCCAAGCGGCGACGGTCGATCTTGCCCGCAGCCGCGATCTACTGCGCGCGCCGCAGCTTTACCAGCCGGCGGCGGAGGCGGTGCGCGCCCGCCTGATCGCCCAATTCGGCGCGGCGCGTCCGGCGCCGCCGCTGCGCCGCCGCCGGTTCAGCGGGTGGCGGCAAGGTTGGGCCGGGTTCGTCCTCGGCGCCGCCTGTGCTGCCGGGGTCGCTTTTATGGTGCTGCCGAACGCGGGGCAAGGGCTGACCGATCAGATCGTCGCGAGCCACATCCGCGCGCTGCAGCCCGGCCATCTCGAAGACGTCGCGTCGACCGACCAGCATACGGTCAAGCCGTGGTTCGACGGGCGCCTCGATTTCGCCCCGCCGGTCAAGGACCTGAAGGCCGAGGGGTTTCCTCTCAAGGGCGGCCGGCTCGACTATATCGGCGGACGGCCGGTGGCGGCGCTGGTCTATCAGCGCGACAAGCACCTGATCGATCTCTATGTCTGGCCCGAAGGCACGGCCGTGCCGGCGCTGACCGGCGCCGCCACCGGGTACAACGTCGTGCACTGGAATGCCGGCGGAATGGCGCTGTGGGCGGTCTCCGACCTCGCAGCCGCCCAGCTCGAACAATTCGCCAGGGATTGGCGGCAGGCCCCGTAGCGGGCGGTCGCCCCACGCCGTCACACGGGCGGAGGCCGGTATCCACCTCCGCCGCGGGTCCCGGCCTGCGCCGGGACGACAAAGAGAAGAGCCGGGACGACGGAGGTCAGTGCGTCACGAGCCGGCGCTCGATCGCCGCGGTCTTGATCGCCTTTTGCAGCTTCTCGAAGGCACGAACCTCAATCTGCCGCACCCGCTCGCGCGAGATGTTGTACTGCTGCGACAGTTCCTCGAGCGTCGTCGGGTTGTCGCGCAGCCGCCGCTCGGTCAGGATGTGGCGCTCGCGCTCGTTGAGATGGGTCATCGCCTTGTTCAGCAGGTCGCGGCGCAGCCCCAGCTCCTGCCGGTCGCCGAGCTTCTGCTCCTGGCTCTCGCTCTCGTCGACCAGCCAATCCTGCCACTCGCCTTCGCTGTCGCTGCGCAGCGGCGCGTTCAGCGAATGGTCGGGGCTGGCGAGGCGGCGGTTCATGCTGACCACGTCGGCCTCGGGCACGTCGAGCTCGGTCGCGATCTTTTTCAGGTTTTCCGGCGACAGGTCGCCGTCGTCGACCGCCTGCAGCTGGCCCTTCAGCTTGCGCAGGTTGAAGAACAGCTTTTTCTGCGCCGCGGTGGTGCCCATCTTCACGAGCGACCACGAGTGCAGGATGTATTCCTGGATCGCCGCGCGGATCCACCACATCGCATAGGTCGCCAGGCGAAACCCGCGGTCCGGGTCGAACCGCTTGACAGCCTGCATCATTCCGACATTTCCCTCGGAAATCAGCTCCGACAGCGGCAACCCGTAACCGCGATAGCCCATCGCGATCTTGGCGACGAGGCGCAGATGGCTCGTCACCAGCCGATGCGCCGCATCGGGGTCTTCATGCTCCTTCCAGCTTTTGGCGAGCATGTATTCTTCTTCCGGCTGCAGCATCGGAAACCGGCGGATCTCTTGCAGATACCGCGACAGGTTTCCTTCACCGGAAAGCGAGGGCAGAGATACCGATGCCATCGTCGATTTTGTCTCCTCTGATGCCTTGGAAAACGCCGGGCCGAGAATTTCGATCCCACCGTCGAGATACCCTAGTCAAATAGTCGGCTTTTGTCCAGTTTGAAGTCGCTCTAAATCGGATAGCAGCTCTCTGAAATCCGCAGGGGGCGTGCTTTCAAAACGCAGGTTTTCGCCGGTTTCCGGGTGCGTAAAGCCCAGCACTTTGGCGTGCAGCGCCTGGCGCGGGAAGGCCGCGATCCGGGCGCCGGGTGCGCCGCGGCGCGCCGCTCGGCCGCCGTAAACGGGGTCGCCGATCACCGGGTGGCCGCGCTCGGCGAGGTGAACGCGGATCTGGTGGGTGCGGCCGGTCGCCAGGCGGCACTCGACCTGCGCCGCCTTGCCGGCAAATGCGCGCTCGACGCGATAGCGCGTCAAGGCCGGCTTGCCGCCGCTGCCGACCACTGCCATCTTTTTCCGGTTGGTCGGGCTGCGGCCGATATTGCCCGCAATCTCGCCGGTCGCCGGCAGCGGCACCCCCCATACCAGCGCGACATAGGCGCGCTCGACGCGCCGGGCGGCGAAATCCCGCGACAGCGCCTGATGGGCGCGCTCGGTCTTGGCGACGACCATCAGCCCGCTGGTGTCCTTGTCGAGGCGGTGGACGATTCCCGGGCGGCGCACGCCGCCGATCCCGGCCAGGCTGTCGCCGCAATGCGCCAGAAGCGCATTGACCAGCGTTCCCGCCGGGTTTCCCGGCGCCGGGTGAACGACCATTCCGGCAGGCTTGTCGATGACGATCAGATGTGCATCCTCGAACCGGATATCGAGCGGCAGTTGCTCCGGGCCCGGTACCGAATCGATTATATCCGGGAGAAAAACGACGAAAGTTTGGCCGCTGTGCACGGACCGCGCCGGATCGCGCATCGCCGTGCCATCCCGCACCACCTGGCCCGCCTGGATCAGCCCCTTGAGCCGGCTGCGCGATAGCGCGGGCAGGGCCTGCGCCAGCGCGCGGTCGAGCCGCTGGCCCTCGGCCCCAGGCCCGATCGTGACCGCCTCCGGCTGGCCCGCCGGGTCAGCGCACATCGCCGCCTCGTGGCGCGGCTAGGCCGATGCGCGTGCTGAAATCGCTGGTCATCGTGATGGGCGTACTGATCGTCGGCGGGATCGGCCTGCTCGGTGCGTTGGTCGCCGGGCGCATGGCCAAGGGGCCGGCCACCGCCGGGGCGCCGTTTGCCGCGCCGCCGCTCACGCTTCCGGCGGGCGCGCGAATCGCGGCGATGTCGACCGGGACGGACCGGGTCGTCCTCGATCTGGCATTAGCCGACGGCAGCCACGAGCTCGTCGTCATCGACCTTGCCAACGGCCGCAGGCTTGGCGTGATTCCACTGCGTTCGGGGCCGTGACCGCCACGCGTTTCCCTCCAAAAATCCTCGTGTCGCCGACGCAGTGTACCCGTTTCGCCGCCACCTGCGGGCAGGCGAGATTTCCCCTTGCAATCCCGCAAGATGCGCGTATCTATCCGCGCGTTGACGCACTCGCACGTGCCTATGGCCCATGGTGGTTATGCAACGACGTAACGCGTCCTTTTTGGCAGTCCCGCCGCAAGGCGGGTCCCGAGAGGGAGGTCGATATGGTTGCAATCCCGATGAGGGCCGTCGTGCCCTGTCCTGAAGCCAATCTGCGCGGCACTCGCTGCCGCGGGCGGGGCACCCGGGTCACCGACCCAAGCAGTTTAAGCTAGCCGAAAATCGATACGGCGCCCCCACAGCGGGGAGCCGGTTGGATCAATGTTGCTCTGCCCTGACCGGGCCGAGGCGAGTTCCTACTCCACCAACGGGGCAGGACCTCGTTCGGCGACCGCAGGCAGGCTGGCTGGCGCAAACAGCTTTCTGGGAAAGTATCCCGTGACATGAACGAAAAGATCGCCCGTTTCCTCGCCGATGCTGTGCCCGAGACCCCGTGCCTCGTCGTCGATCTCGACGTGATCGGCGAAGCCTACGACGTGCTGTGCCGCTATCTGCCGATCGCGCGCGTCTACTACGCGGTCAAGGCCAACCCGGCGCCCGAGATCGTCGCGATGCTGGCCGAGCGTGGCTCGAATTTCGACGTCGCCAGCCGGGCCGAAATCGCGTTGTGCCTCGACAACGGTGCAACACCGGAACGGCTGTCGTTCGGCAACACGATCAAGAAGGAGCGCGACATCGCCTTCGCCTACGAGGCGGGAGTGCGGCTGTTCGCGTTCGACAGCGATGCCGAGCTCGAAAAGCTGGCTCGCGTCGCGTCCGGCGCGCGCGTGTTCTGCCGCATCCTGGTGTCGTGCGACGGCGCCGAATGGCCGCTGTCGCGCAAGTTTGGCTGCAGCCCGCGGATGGCGGTCGAGCTGCTCGGCAAGGCGCGCCGACTCGGGCTCGACGCCTATGGCGTGTCGTTTCACGTCGGCTCGCAGCAGACCGATATCGGCCAGTGGGACGGCGCGATCGCCGCGGCGGCCGAGATGTTCAGCCTGCTCGCCGAGGCCGACATCACCCTGCGCATGGTCAATATCGGCGGCGGGTTTCCGGCCCAGTACCGCGGCGCGATCTCGCCGGTCGAGCACTATGCCGGCGCGGTGACCGAGGCGCTGACCCGGCATTTCGGCAACCGCCTGCCCGAGATCATCGTCGAGCCCGGCCGCTCGCTGGTCGGCGATGCCGGCGTGATCCACAGCGAGGTGGTGCTGATCTCGCAAAAGGGCGACGGCGACGAGCGCCGCTGGGTCTATCTCGACGCCGGCAAGTTCAATGGGCTCGCCGAGACGATGGATGAGAGCATCAAGTACCGGATCGAGGCGCCGGGCCGACAGGGCAAGCCGGCGCCGGTGATCATCGCCGGGCCGACTTGCGACAGCGCCGACATCCTCTACGAAAAGACCGAGTACAGCCTGCCGCACGACCTCGAGGTCGGCGACCGGGTCGCGATCCTGTCGACCGGGGCCTATACGTCGAGCTACGCCTCGGTCGGGTTCAACGGCTTCCCACCGCTGCGCACCTACTGCATCTGACCGGGCCGGAAGTCCGACGAGCGGAGGCGAGACGGCGAGGCTGTCGAGGCGCCTCGCCGTGTCGTTGCTGGTGTCGTGGCGTGGCGGGCGAACGGACCGTGCCGCTCGGGCGCGAGCGCGATCTCTTCGACCAGCTTGCGCAGCATCGCCTCGGCGAAACTGTCCATGTTCCTGGCGACCAGAACAAAAGAGGCGGGACCACCGATCACATTGTCGCGGTAGTAGTCCTCGAGCCACCGCTCCTCGGTGACGATCGCCAGCCCGTTGATCGTGATACCGGATTGCACCAGCCGGTCGCGCACCTCGGCCGGCGGCACGCCGATATTCGCCATGCCGTCGCCGGAGATGTCGATGACGCGGCGATCGGCCGGTTCGGGGGCGCGGTTAAACGTCGCCGCCGCGGCCAGCAGGGCCGGGCCGATCGCGGTGAGCCCGCGCGAGGTGCGGTGGGTATTGCGCACCGCGGCGGCAAAGGCCAGGGAGGCGGCGCGGTCGGCAATTCGCGTCCAGCCGACGGTGACCGCGGACTTCCCCGGATCGGACCATTCCAGCAGCAGCACCTCGATCCCGCCGGGCGCCGCCGCGATCTTTTCGATCAGCGCCGGGGTTTCGAAGGCGCGGGCGATGCCGTCGTGCTGCAGCACGTAGCGCTCGGTCGAGACGCTTTCCGAGACGTCGATCGCCAGAACCAGCGCGAGCGCCGCGGCGCGGGCCGGAAGCGCCTGAAGCAGCAGGGCCGCGACCGCGCAAGCGGCCGCTCTCCACGCCGATTTCGCCGTCTGCCGCATTCACGGAGCTTAGCCGAGCGGTGAAAACCGCGCTACGATGCCTTGTCCAAGCGGCGAGGAGCGGCCATGCCCCAGTTGATCACCGATGACGGCGTCCGCCTCTATTACGAAGAGGCGGGCGCCGGCTATCCGATTGTTTTTGTCCACGAGTTCGCCGGCGATTACCGCAGCTACGAGACGCAGATGCGGTATTTCGCACGGCGCTACCGCTGCATCGCGTTCAACGCGCGCGGCTATCCGCCGTCCGACGTGCCGGACGACGCGGCGCGCTATTCGCAGGAGCGGGCGCGCGACGATATCCGCGCCGTGCTTGATGCGCTCAACATCCCCAAGGCGCATGTCGTCGGCATCTCGATGGGCGGGTTTGCGACGCTGCATTTCGGCTTTGCCTATCCCGACCGCGCCAGCGCGCTGGTCGTCGCCGGCTGCGGCTATGGCGCCCAGCCCGACAAGCGCCAGCAGTTTCACGACGAGACCACGCGCACCGCGGCGGGGATCGCCGAGCGCGGCATGCCCGAAATCGCCAAGACCTACGGCGCCGGCCCGACCCGCGTGCAGCTCGCCAACAAGGACCCGCGCGGCTACGCCGAATTCATGGCCCAGCTCGCCGAGCATTCGACACAAGGCTCGGCCAACACGATGCGCGGCGTCCAGGCGCGGCGCCCGTCGCTCTATGACCTGACCGCCGAGATGAAGGCGCTCGACGTGCCGACCCTGATCGCCACCGGCGACGAGGACGACCCGTGCCTCGAGCCCGGCCTGCTGATGAAGCGGCTGATCCGGAGCGCGGCGCTGGTCGTGTTTCCCAACACCGGCCACGCGCTCAACCTCGAAGAGCCCGACCTGTTCAACCGCACCTGCGACGAATTCTTCCACCAGGTCGAAGCCGGCCGCTGGCCGCAGCGCGACCCCCGCGCGATGACGGGGTCAATTCTGGGGATGTGAGTAAGGGGTAAGCTGTCACCGGAATTCGTCACCGTAATTCCGATCAGGATACTGCTATGCCGCGTAAGGAAATCCTGGATTTCTTTGACGGCTTGATTACCACGGTGGCGACCGTGGTGGTGGCCTTCTTCACATTCCGCCTCGCCCGCGTCACCGATCGTCAGGCGCAACTAACTCGGCAACTCGCGGAATCTACCGAAATAGCCGCGAAAGCCGCGCAGGAGACCGCCGCCATCACCCGCGAACTATTCGTTCTCCTATTCGTCGGCAGGGTCATCTATGAGGACGTATTCGGCGGCGAGCATGAGACCCGCGCCTGTCGTCGATACGATCCAGTGGTCAGCCGGCTCGTGGAGTATGGTGGCCCGGATTTCAACTTTCGTATCTAGAGCGGTGTCGGATTGACTGGAAGCCCTAACCCAAAAGCGTCATCCGCGGGCCTGACCCGCGGATCTCTGGGATGGCCGGGTCAGGCCCGGCCATGACGAATCAGGAGTTACGGCAGTTACGGTGACAAGTTACGCAAGTTACGGTGACGGTTTATTTATCATAGTTACGTTCCGGGTTTACTGGCGTCGAAACGCGAACCGTCGTGTGATCGGGCCAGGTGGCGGCGTTCTCTGGATTGCTGAAACAGCGACGATAAAATTGCCATAATCGTATCATACCGTTCCGCCGTGAGCCGCCTGGAGCCGCGCAGCGCGAGGGGTGCGGATATGGCAAAGCCTGATCTCGGCCTGATCGGAACAGGGGAAACAGGCGCGCGCCCCGATGGAAGTCCCGGTGGGCGCGACGGGCGCGGGCGCTTCTCCAGGGGGCGCTCCGGCAACCCGGCCGGACGTCCGCGCGGCATCCCCAACCCGGCGGCGCGCGCTGCGTTGTTGCTCGATGGCGAAGCCGAGGCGCTGGCGCGCAAGGCGGTCGACCTCGCGCTCGCCGGCGATCCGGCGGCGTTGCGCCTCTGCCTCGACCGCGTCCTCGGGCCGCGCCGCGGCCGGCCGGTGGCGCTCGCCCTGCCGCCGATCGACAGCGCCGCCGATCTTGCCGCCGCGCTGGCTGCGGTCGCTGCGGCGGCGGCGGACGGCACGATCACCGCAGAGGAGGCGCTCGCGCTGGCTCAGACG
>DATLRD010000094.1:0-28646 GCA_035534855.1 Allostellaceae bacterium
CGATCTTCAGGCCGCCATCAACCGCTACCTCGATGAGCACAACCTCGACCCAAAGCCCTTCGTCTGGACCAAGCCCGCAAGCGACATCCTCGCAAAGCTCACCCGACTGCCTGTACCTTCCGTCTGAGTCGGTGCACTAGATTCTCGGCCCATTATAATTTCACTACACGAACATGCGATCATAGTTCCCGCAGACATTGCAATCTGCGGCACTATCGCTCTAATGTCTAATTGAAAAATACTGCGGAGATAATCTAACAGGGACTCTGTGGCTGCGCCGTCGCCACCAGGTGTGTGTAAGAGTAGATCAAGACCTTTGGATTTATCTAAATTGTGGATAGCAAGCATAAATCCGTTTTTATCTTCATCATTTATCTCAGTTCCAGCGATTTGCGGCTTACTAAGAAAGCCGGAATAGTAAGCTATTACGTTTCGGTCCGTGTGTCGTGCTAATTGGCGTAAGTATTTTCGGCGAATTTTGTCAAAGGGAGACTGATTATCCGTTACTTGGTTTAACGCGATCTCCCGCAGTACGCTGCTCCAATTCGGCATAAGAAGGCGCTCCCGTAGACACAGGGATATTTGGAGTGTCGTAGGTCGTTATCGCGGGTACGCTTCGCAGCGCGCCTGGAAACGCCGACACGTCCATATCCTGCGCGGGATTAATGTAGCCCAGTTTCGCCAATTCGTTGAACATCTTTGTCGTTGATATCTGCTTGGGCATTAGAACCTCCACCTCACCAGACGGTATGAATCGTACCCGTTAACAAGTCAATAACGCTTTGGTTCTTGACGGTAAGCACATAAGTTCATATTGTTGTGCGCATGAACAAGCTGCCCCTCGCCAAGCGCGCCCACATTCTCACCCTCCTATGCGAGGGAATGTCCATGCGGTCTATCGAGCGCGTCGTCGGATGCTCGATCAACACCGTAAGCAAACTGCTAGAGGAAGCGGGCGAAGCGGCGCTCGACTACCACGACAAGCATGTGCGCGGCGTAAAGGCGACGCGCATCCAGTGCGATGAGGTTTGGAGCTTCGTTCATGCCAAGCAGAAGAACGCTCCGACCAGCAAGCGCGCTGGCGATCCAACAATCGGCGATTGCTGGACTTGGACCGCGATCGAAGCCGACAGCAAGTTGCTGGTGTCGTACATGGTCGGCGGCCGGGATGCCGAGTTCGCGCTGATGCTGATGGATGATCTGCGGGGCCGGCTTGCGAACCGGGTGCAACTCACCACGGATGGCCACAAGGCTTACCTCAGCGCTGTCGAGGAAGCCTTCGGGGCCGATGTCGATTACGGGATGCTGGTGAAGCTCTATGGCGGCGAGACTGGCGGCCAGGGGCACGAACGCAAATACAGCCCGTCAGAGTGCGTCGGAGCGCGCAAGGACACGATCACCGGTAAGCCCGACCCCAAGCACGTCAGTACGTCCTACGTCGAGCGGGCAAACCTCACGATGAGGATGTCGATGCGGCGGTTTACCCGGCTCACGAATGCGTTCAGCAAAAAGCTGACGAACCATGCTCACATGGTCGCCCTTTACGCGCTCTGGTACAACTTCGTGCGGCAGCATAAGACGCTGCGGATGTCGCCCGCGATGGCCGCAGGGATCGAAACACGGCTTTGGTCGATGGAAGATGTTGCGGCGCTGGTCGAGGCTCGCGATGCCGCTCCGGCGAAGCGCGGCACCTACAAGCCCCGCCAGCCGAAATCGACTGAGGCAATTTCAAACTGAGACACTACCGACGGCCAGGCGCTCATGCAGGGTCCTGTGGCCAATTTACCGCTCGCCGATGCGTGCGCTCTAGGTTAGAGGTAGGCTGCCGCCTGCAACCATCCGCCTGGGGTCATGGAACAGCGTTGGGGCCTTCCCCTCGTCGCCTGGCCGTCACGGCTGCGCCCGAATTACTGGGACCTGGTGGCGCTGCCGATGGTGCTGGGCCTCATCGCGCTGGTTGCCTGGGGCGGCCTGGCGATGACGGCGCGGTACCACGTCGGCGACGCGCTGCCGATCTCGCTGAACCCCCGCTATCTGCCGGAATATGCGCTGCGCACGGTACTGCGCATGGCGGCCGCTCTGATCGCCTCGCTGCTGTTCAGCCTGGTCTATGCGGCGATCGCGGCGAAAAGCCGCCAAGCCGAAAAGATCCTGATCCCGGTGCTCGACATCCTGCAATCGGTGCCGATCCTCGGCTTTCTGTCGATCACCGTGACCGGGTTCATCGCGCTGTTCCCTGGCCGGCTCCTCGGGGTGGAATGCGCGGCGATCTTTGCGATCTTCACCTCGCAGGCGTGGAACATGACGTTCAGCCTGTACCAGTCGCTGCGGACCGTCCCGGTCGAATTGATCGAGGCAGCGCGGATGTACCACCTGTCGCCATGGCAGCGGTTCTGGCGACTGGAAGTGCCGCACGGGGTACCGGCCCTGGTCTGGAACATGATGATGTCGGTCTCAGGCGGGTGGTTCTTCGTCGTCGCGTCGGAGGCGATCACCGTCTCGGGCCAGACGATCATGCTGCCGGGCATCGGCTCGTACATCGCAACGGCGATCGCCGCGCGAAACCTCGCGGCGATCTTCTACGCCGTGCTGGTGATGCTGATCGTGATCCTGCTTTACGACCAGCTGCTGTTCCGGCCCCTGCTGGCGTGGTCGCAGAAATTCCGCGGTGACCCTCAGAGCGATGAGGACAATGTCCGCCCGTGGTTTCTGATCGTGATGCAGCGCGCCCGGGTTTTCGACCTGGTGCAATCGGGCGCGTTGTCGCTCAACCGCGGCGTCGATTTCGTGCTGACCGGATTGTCTCGGCCACGCGCCGCGCGGCACGACAGCCGGCAGCAGCCGCCTTGGGCAGAGCGCCTGTTCAACTTCTTGCTGCTGGTCCCGGCGACGGCGGCGCTGATCTGGCTCGAAGAGTTTGTCCGCGCCAGAATTGCGCTATCGGAGATCGGTTGGGTATTCGTGCTGGGTCTCATCACCGCGGTGCGCGTGCTGGTCCTGATCGCGGTGGCGTCGCTGATCTGGGTTCCGATCGGGGTATGGATCGGCCTGCACCCGCGAATTGCCGACCGGACCCAGCCGATCGTGCAGTTTCTCGCCGCGTTTCCGGCCAATCTGTTCTTTCCGGTCGCGGTAGTGCTGATCCTGCACTTCCACCTCAACACCGAGGTCTGGCTCAGCCCGCTGATGATCCTCGGCACCCAGTGGTACATCCTGTTCAACGTGATCGGCGGCGCCATGGCGCTGCCGACGGAATTAAAGCTCGCCGCGACCAATCTCGGCGTACGGAACTGGCTGTGGTGGCGGCGGATCATGTTGCCGGCGATCTTTCCGGCCTACGTAACCGGCGCGGTGACCGCGGCGGGCGGGTCGTGGAACGCCAGCATCGTCGCCGAGGTCGTGCAGTGGGGGAACACTACCTTACGCGCCACCGGCATCGGCGCCTATATCGCCCAATATACCGCCGACGGCGATGCTGCCCGGATTGCCCTGGGAATCGCCGTGCTGTGTCTTTATGTCTTGGCCTTCAACCGGCTGCTGTGGCGCAGGCTCTACAACCTCGCTGCCGAGCGGCTGCGGCTTGATTGAAAGGCGTCGCACGATGACCGACACGGAAACCCGCGTCAGCGAACGCCCGGCGGTCACGGCTACCCCCGCCCTGCTGCGCGCCGCCGGTGTGTGCAAAACCTACCGCACCCCCGACCATACCGGCCGGCTGGTGCTCGACCGGCTTGATTTCGCCCTCAAGGACGGTGAGATCGTCGCCATTCTCGGCAAGTCGGGTTCGGGCAAATCGACGTTTCTGCGCGTCCTCGCCGGGCTGATCCCGCCGAGCGAAGGGACGGTTTCCTATCGCGGCCGCCCGGTCACTGAGCCGGTGCACGGCCTCGCGATGGTGTTTCAGAGCTTTGCCCTGTTTCCTTGGCTGACCGTGCTGGGCAATGTCGAACTTGGGCTGGAAGCGCAGGGCGTCTCGGCCGCCGAGCGGCGGCGTCGGGCGGTAGCCGCGATTGACATCATCGGTCTCGACGGGTTCGAGAACGCCTATCCGAAAGAGCTGTCGGGTGGCATGCGCCAGCGCGTCGGCTTTGCCCGCGCCCTCGTGGTCAACCCCGACATCCTGCTGCTCGACGAGCCGTTTTCGGCGCTCGACGTGCTGACCGCCGAGACGCTGCGTAACGACTTGATGGATCTGTGGACCGACCGGCGCGTCCCGACCAAGGGAATCGTCATGGTCTCGCACAACATCGAAGAGGCGGTCGAGATCGCCGACCGCATCCTGATTTTCGGCAGCGACCCGGGCCGCATCAACGCAGAGATCCCGATTTCGCTGCCCCGCCCGCGCGACTGGGACGCACCGGCGTTTCGCCAGATCGTCGACCAGGTCTATACGCTGCTGACCACCGTGCCCGGCCGTGACAGCCGGCGCGGCGCCAAGCCCGAGCCGATCGGGCTCGGCTATCGCCTGCCGGATGCTGCGGTGCAGCCGCTGTCGACCCTGATCGAGCGCCTGACCGAGGCGCCGTATAACGGCCGCGCCGATCTGCCGCACCTGGCCGACGAGGAAAACCTCGATGTCGACGAGCTGTTTCCGCTGATCGAGACGATGCAGCTTTTGGGCTTTGCCGATGTCAGCGGCGGCGACATCGAGCTGACACCGGCCGGACGCGCCTATGCCGACGCCGAGATGCTCGACCGCAAGCCGATCTTCGCGGACTCGGTCATGAAGCATGTGCCGCTCGCCGCGCACATCCGCCGCGTACTCGACGAACGCCCGGGGCACCGCGCCCCGGCCGCGCGGTTTCTGCGCGAGCTTGAAGATCATTTGTCAGAGGATGAAGCGCAGCGGGTGCTGGACACGGTAATCAACTGGGGCCGGCACGCTGAAATCTTCGCCTACGACGACGACAGCGAATCGTTCAGCCTGGAAAATTTCTGACCCGGCGCGGCGGCGCGTCACCCGCCGCTTTATCTGGGGTTGAGACCGAGCTGGGCGCGGGCGATCGCCGGCGGCACCGGCTTCACGTAGAAGACATCGCGCTGATACACGTTGCGATCGCCCTCAACGATCGGGCTGTCGTCGATTTCGAAAAACATTTCCTGGGCGGGTGCGACGCTCACGCCGACGGCCTGGCCCGGGCTTTCCACCTCGCCCTCCGGTGCGATGACGTAATTGCCCGGCGCAACGTCGCGATAGACGGCCGGGCCGTATGCCGGCACCGAAATGATGCGCGCGCCGTTTAGGTCGATATTGGCTAGGTTGAAACTGACCGACGGCTGGTACGGGCGGTAAAACCACAGCCGCGCCTGTCCCGGCGGAATCGGCGACGCCGCCGGCGTTACGACCGGTGGCTGCACACACCCGGCCAGCGCCAGTAGCGTCGCGCCGAACACCGCTGCGGCGGGCCAGCCTTTGCGGGGAAACGTCATCGTCTCCTCCCTCGGTTTCCGATCTCTGGGAATGATACGCCGCCAATGGCGCGACCCATGCCGTCGCGTCCGGTCACAATATGGTGACGTCGCGCCGCGGGCCATTCTACTCGGCCCGTATAGAAACTGTCGGCGGCAATGTGTAGAGTCCGCTCCGTGCCTGCATTTTGGTATTCAGGGGCTTGCATGCGCTATTGGCTGGTTCTCTTCGTCGCGGCGCTCGCCGGCTGCTCGCAGGCGACCGCGAGCAAGGTCGACGCCCATACGTTTCGCATCCAGGGACCGGCGCTCGCCGGCGGCTCGTCCGGCCCCGATCGGCAACTCGCCCAGCGGATCTGTCCTAGCGGGTACCGGGTGCTGAACGAGGACAACTTTGCCGGCGGGTCGGGCCTTACCGACCGGGGCGCCCACGCCGACATGGAGAACCCCGGGACCACGACCAGCTGGACGATCCGCTGCCTTTAGCTCCACCGCGGACTTCAGAATCTGGCGCGGGCAGAATCTAGCGCGGGCGAAGCGTCGGAAACGCGATGACGTCGCGGATCGACGGGCTGTCGGTCAACAGCATGACCAGGCGATCGATGCCGATACCGAGCCCGCCGCACGGCGGCAGCCCGAATTCGAGCGCGGTAACATAGTCTTCGTCGAGCGGCTGGGCCTCTTCGTCGCCCGCGGCGCGTGCCTCCATCTGCGCCGCAAACCGGGCGCGCTGGTCGGCCGGGTCGTTCAGCTCGGTGAACGCGTTGGCGACCTCCCAGCCGTAGATATAAGTCTCGAACCGTTCGACCAGCCGCGGGTCGGCCGGATCGGCCTTGGCGAGAGGCGAGATGTCGCGCGGGAACCCGGTGACATGGGTCGGCCGTAACAGCCGGTCTTCGACCTTGGCGGCGAACGCGGCTTCGAGCGCATGCCCCCATCCGGCCGATTCGTGGAGCCCGGCGCCCAGCGCATTCGCCGCTTCGCGCGCCGCCGCGGTATCGAGCGCGAGGAAATCCACCCCGGTCGCTTCGCGCACCAGATCGGCCATGCCGCGGCGCGGCCAGGGCGGGGTCAGGTCGATCGTCGTGCCGCCGTATTCGATCACCATCCCGCCGGTCACCTCCTTGGCGGCGCACACCACCAGCTCCTCGGTCAGATCCATCATCGCAGTGTAGTCAACGTAAGCCTCGTAAAGCTCGAGCGAGGTAAACTCCGGGTTGTGCCGCGGCGACAGGCCCTCGTTGCGAAAACAGCGGTTGATCTCAAACAGCCGGTCGGAGAGCCCGCCGACGATCAGCCGCTTTAGATGAAGCTCGGGCGCGATCCGCAGATAGAGGTCGATATCGAGCGCGTTGTGGTGGGTGATGAACGGCTTGGCGGAGGCGCCACCCTGGATCGTGTGGAGCATCGGGGTCTCGACTTCGACATAGCCGTGATCCCACAGATGGCGGCGCAGCGCCGCGATCAGCCTGCTGCGGCGGCGCAACGTCTCGCGGCTGCCGACATTGACGATCAGGTCGACATAGCGCTGGCGGTACCGCAACTCGATGTCGGCCAGGCCGTGATACTTCTCGGGGAGCGGCCGGAGCGACTTGGCGAGGATCGTCAGCGCCTCGGCGTTGATTGTCAGTTCGCCGCGCGGCGTGCGGCGGATTTTGCCCTCGACGCCGATCACGTCGCCGATATCGATCAGCCGCAGGATCGCGAGCCCGTCACCATCAAGATAATCCTTGTGGTTGAACACCTGGACCTTGCCCGACGCATCGTGCAGGTCGATGAACATGCCGCTGTTGCGGCTGGCCAGCACGCGGCCGGCGACGCGCACCCGGTCGCCGGTTTCCATTCCTGGCGCCAGCGCCACATGGCGCTCTTCGAGCGCCGCCGCCTCGTCGGTCCGGGCAAAGCTGCGCGGATAGGGCTCGATCCCACGCGCCCGCAGGCTGTCGAGTTTGCCCAAGCGGGCGGCGCGCAGCGGATCGTCACCGGTGCTCATTGATCTTCTCCTTGTCGCACCCAGTTGGTGGATTTGACGTTCGCATGACTTTGATGACGTGCGCGTTGGCGAACGTCAAATCCGAAAATTACACTGGAATCATAGGGTTGCTAGTATACCCTTTCGAATCCGAAATGCGCGCCGGGCCTCGCGCCGAGATGGGGCGAATTTCGGATTCGGTACACTAACCCTCCGCCGCCTCGCTGACCGTGCGCTGTCCGAGATCGATGATCTCGTTATGGAACCGCCGCAGCGTGCCGCGGTGCCCCACGCTGACGATGGTCGGATGCCACTCGGCCTCGCGCAACAGCCGATAGAGCGCCGCCTCACCCGCCTCATCGAGCGCCGACGTGGCCTCGTCGAGAAACACGATCTCCGGTCGGGTGAACAGCACCCTGGCAAAACCGATGCGCTGCTGCTCGCCGACCGACAGGCGCTGCGTCCAGTTGTCGTGGTGATCGAGCTGATCGGCGAGATAGCCCAGCCCGACCGCACGCAGCGCCCCCTCTGCTTCGCCGCGGCGCGCCGGGTCGGCATGGCCGGGATAGACCAGCGCGTCGGCCAGCGTGCCGAGCGGCAGATAGGGCCGCTGGGGCAGGAACAGCATCCGCCCATCGCCGACCCTGACATCACCGCGGCCGAATGGCCACAACCCGGCGATCGCCCGCAGCAGCGTGCTCTTGCCGGCGCCCGACGGGCCGATGATCAGCACCGGCGCTTCCGGCCCGGCATGCAGCGAGACATCGCGGCGCAACGCCTGCCCGCTCGGCAAATTGAGGTCGAGACCCTTGATCTCGACGCCGGCGCCGTTGCGCTCGATCGCGATCGGCTGCGGCCCGGTGCACTCGGCGGCGATTGCCGTGATCCGTCCGCCAAAACCCGACAACCGGGCGGTGACCGACTGGTATTCGGCGATGTCGGTGTAACTCGACACGATGTACGACATCGCGTCCTGCACCGAGCCGAACGCCGAGATCACCTGCATCAGCCCGCCGAGCTGGATTTGCTTGCTGAAATAACGCGGAGCCGCGGCGAGAAACGGCACGATGACGGCAATTTGGGCATACCCAGCGGTGAACCAGGTCAGTTTCTTGCGCCGCTTGATGATGTCCCACCAGTTCCTGACGACGTGGCCAAAGCGGTGATCGAACACGCCGTACTCGCGCTCCTCACCGCCATAGAACGCGATGCTCTCGGCATTCTCGCGCAGCCGCACCATGCTGAAGCGGAAATCGGCTTCAAACCGCTGCTGGTCGAACAACAGCCTGGAAAGCGGCGAGCCCACCCAATGCGTCAGCCAGCTGCCGATCACTGCGTAGAAGAACGCTACGAACACCAGGTATCCCGGAATCTCGACCGCCATGCCGCCCCACAACGGGATCGACACCGATCCGGAAAGGTTCCACAGGATGAACAGGAACGATGCCAGCGTGACAACCGAATCGAGCAGCCCAAGCGTCAGGCTCAGCGTCAGCGACGTGAAGCGGTCAAGATCGTCCGAGATGCGCTGGTCGGGGTTGTCCGTCGTCGACTGGTCGAGTTGAATGCGATAATAGGCCTGGGCAGTCAGCCATTGCTTGAGGAACCGTTCGGTCATCCAGCGGCGCCAGCGGATGTGGAGTATCTGCCGCAGATACAGCTGGTAGACCGCGACCGTGACCCAGCCCGCGGCGATCATGCCAAAGATCGTGAATTGCCACCAGAAGCGGGGCCAGTCGTATTGTTGCAGCGCGTCGTAAAAATCGCGGTTCCACAGATTGAGGCGAACGTTGATCCACACCGCGACCAGGTTCAGCACAACGACCGCGGCAAGTAATCCACGCGCCGACCATTTCTCGTCGGAACGCCAATACGGCCAGGCGAGGCGCCACGCATCCGCGAGAAATCCGAACCTGAACCGCCCCATTCCAACTCTCCGCCACTGCCCGTGCCAAACCCGCAAGAGCGCCCGATGATCCGCCCGATCGTGCGGCGGCGACAATCCCTGCCGTGAGCCTCATCGAGTCGCCGGTTGCCGTAATTCTCGCCCGTGGCATCTGCCGTGCCTTCACGCAGCTCGGCTATGCGACGCTGCTCGAATTTCCGCTCGCCAATGGCCGCCGGGCCGATGTGCTCGCCCTGTCGAAAGCCGGCGAAGTCAGATGCGTCGAAATCAAAAGCTCGATCGCCGATTTTCGAGCCGATCGCAAATGGGGCCTTTACCGCGATTTTGCCGACCGGCTCTATTTCGCCGTCGCCCCGGGATTTCCCACTGCGCTGATCCCTGAGGAATGTGGCCTCATAGTGGCAGACGGGTTCGGCGCCGCAGTTATCCGTGACGGCGCCGCGACCCCGCTGCCCGCGGCGCGCCGAAAGGCGCTGACGCTGCGCTTTGCGCTGATTGCGGCAGCGCGGCTGCGGCGCCAGATCGACCCGCAGCCCGGCGATGCCGATCTCCTGTAATCACCCGGCCACATCCGCTCCGCCGATCAGGCCCGCGGCGGTCGCGAGGCGGAGCGCGGTCCGCGCCGGCAACCCGGCGCCGAGGGCCGCGGCGATGATTGCGACGCCGGCGTCGTCTGCGATCGCTTCGCGATGGGCGCCGCCGCCGGATTCGACCACCATCGCCCCGCCACCGTCGAGCGACACCAGCACCGCGCCGACCCCACAGCGATCGATCAGCGCCCCCGCCGCGGCCTCGATCGCCGCGGCCTCGGCCACCGGCATGCCGGTGGCCTGCGCTAGCTCGCTCTGGGTCACGGTCAACAAGTCGGCGCCGCGGTAGCGGATCGGATCGCCGCCCTGGGCATCGACGATCGATCGCGCCCCGGCATCCCGAGCGGCCCGGATCACTTCGAGCGCGACCCCCTCGGTCACCACCCCCTTGCCGTGGTCAGAGATCACTACCGCGCCGTGCGTGGTCACCAGTTCGCGCGCCAGGCGCAGCAGGTCTTCGCGGATATACGGGCCGAGCGCCATCGGGCTTTCCCGGTCGACCCGCAGCAACGTGCTGCCGGCGGCGGCAAACCGCGAGCGCCTCGCAGTCGTGCGGTCGGGCTGCACGAGCAGATGGATTTCAGCGCCCGCCTCGGCCGCCAGCAGGCGCTCGATCTCGCGCCCGGCATCGTCGTTGCCGACGACCGATACGAAAGTCGTCGGCGCGCCCAGCGCCGCGAGATCGCGCAGCACGCGCCCAGCGCCGCCGACCTGCCGCATCTCTTGCGCTACCGCGAGCACCGGCGCCCCCTCGGCCGCCGCGGGCAGCAACGATCCGTCGGCGCAGACCTCGAGCAGCACGTCTCCGAGGCACAGCACATGCGCCGATTTCAATTGCTGCAACACGGCGACGAATTCGCTGTCGTTCCCCATCGCGCCTTGCGGACCTCGCTGTTCGAACAGGTCTTAGGGGCAAGCCGGCTATCGGGCAAGCACAACCTCCCGCGCGCGACGGATCAGCACGTACAACGCGCCGTTGCCGCCGTCGCGCGGCTGGGCCGGCGCGACCGCCAGCAGATGGCCGCGCAATTCCGGCTCATCGAGCCAGCGCGGCACCGCGTGGCGCAGCACGCCGCCACCGGCCAGCCCACGCCCGGTGATGACCAGCACGCAGCGCCGCCCGGCGCTGCGTGCGCCGGCGATGAACCCGGCGAGGGCGCGATGCGCCTCGTCCTGAGTCATGCCGTGCAGGTCGAGGCGTGCCTCGATCGTCATCCGGCCGCGCTTGAGCCGCTCGGCGGTCGCGCGGTCGATGCCGGCAAAGCGGTCGAGTGGTGGCAGCTCGAAACGGCGCGGGGGCGGCGTCGCGGTGTGGTGCGCCGCGGGCTCGGCCCGCCCCGGCGGCGACAGAGGTTCGAGTGGCGGTGCAGGCCGGCCGTGCAACGGCGCGACGTCGCGCATCGCCCGCCGCCACAGCGACGTATCCTCCGCTGCCGGGCGGCGCCGCGCGCGTTCAGCCATCGCCGCCGGCCGCCGCACCGTCGACCACGACGACGTGCAACCGCCGTGGCCCGTGGGCGCCGACCTGGATGCGCTGCTCGATATCGCCGGTGCGCGACGGGCCGGTGATGAAATTGACCGTGCGGGGCCACGCCGCCGGGTCGGCTCCGGCGCGGGCGCGGACCAGATCCCAGCCGTCCTCGTAGCCGGCGACAACCTGATCGGCGCGGACCACCACGACATGAGTATCGGGCAGGAAATTCAGCGTGGTCGGAGTGTCGCCGCCAGACACCAGCATCAGCGTGCCGGTCTCGGCGATTGCCGCGAGGCACGGTGTTACCGACACCATGTCGCCCGGCTCGGCCTTGCCGCGACGGATGCGCAGCATCGGCCGGGTTTCCCAGCCCATCGCGTCGAGGCCGGGATCGGGCGCCATGACCAACTCGGCCGGCAGGTTTTCGGCGGCGAGATAGCGCGCCACCTCCTCGGCGACCGCCGCCGACGCGGCGACGCGCGCGACCGTGGTCTGCACCTCTTCGGCCATCGTGACGAACAGGTCGGTGCGGGCCGTGGCGGCGAGCGCGGCGGCGCGCGCCGGCACCAGATTACGGCGATGCGCCGCGACCCGGGCGGCGAGTGAAACGGCGGTTTCCGCCGGCACCGCGCCGCGCCCGAGCGAACCGCGGATGCGGCCGAGAATATCGTCGCGCGCCGCGCTCATCGCCCGGCCTGCCGCTGGCGCTCGGCCCACAGCTGATGAAACGTGCGGCCTTGCGGCGCAGGCATGTCGCGCACGCGAGTCCAGCCGCCGGCTAGCGGCAAGCTGCGAAACCGCCCGCGGCCGCGCCCGGCCCAGGCCAGCAGCCGCGCGCCGATCGCTGCGGCGGCGTGATAGAGCCGCGGCCGCCGGGCGACGAAGCCCCACAGCGACAGCCCGGTGCGTACCGTTTGCGGCGTCAGCTTCTCGGCGAATTGCCGCTCGCGCCAATGGCGCAGCATCTTGGGTAGCGGGATCTTGACCGGGCAGACGCTCTCGCAGCGCCCGCAGAATGTCGAGGCGTTGGGTAGGTCGCCGGCCTCGGCGAGGCCGACCAGCGCCGGCGTCAGCACCGAGCCCATCGGGCCAGGATAAACCCAGCCATAGGCGTGGCCGCCGACCGCGACATAGACCGGACAGTGGTTCAGGCAGGCAGCGCATTTGAGGCAGCGGAGCATGTCCTGAAACTCGCCGCCCAGCAGCTTGCTGCGCCCGTTGTCGAGCAGCACGACGTGATACTGCTCTGGCCCGTCGACATCGCCGGGCCGCCGCGGGCCAGTCGACATCGTCGTGTACGACGAGAATTCCTGCCCGGTCGCCGAACGCGCCAGCAGGCGCAACAGCGTTGCCGCGTCCTCCAGCGTCGGCACCACTTTTTCGATGCTCGCCATGGCAATGTGGATGCGCGGCAGGGTCTGCGTCAGGTCGCCGTTGCCTTCGTTGGTGACGATGATGCTCGACCCGGTTTCGGCGATCAGGAAATTGGCCCCGGTTATCCCGACATCGGCATCCAGGAACCGCGGCCGGAGCACCGCCCTCGCCTCTTCGCACAGCGCCTGCGGGTCGGCGAGCGGGCGCTCGGCCGGCAGGTCGGTGTGCGCGGCGCGGAAGCTGTCGGCGACCTGTTCCTTCATCAAGTGGATCGCCGGCGCGATGATATGGCTCGGCGGCTCGTGGCGCAGCTGGATGATGTATTCGCCGAGGTCGGTTTCGACCGGGGTGATGCCGTTCGCTTCGAGGTGCTCGTTTAGCGCCACCTCCTCGGCAATCATCGATTTGCCCTTGGTGACGGTCTTGGCGCCGACCGAGCGGCAGATACCGAGCACCGCGGCACGCGCCTCGGCGGCATCGCGCGCCCAATGCACCTGCCCGCCATGCGCCGTGACATTTTTCTCGAACAGTTCGAGGTAGAAATCGAGGTGGGCCAGCACGTGGTCCTTGATCGCCCGCCCCTCATCGCGCAGCGCCTCGAACTCCGGCAGCCGCGCGACCGCCTGCGCCCGCTTCAGCGGAAAGCCGGTGCGCGCCAGGCCCAGCGCGCGCTGCAAGGTCGGGTCGGCCAGTCCGGCCGCGGCATTGGCCGTAAAGGTGTGGCTGGTCGGTTCCATCCGGCGTTACCGGCTAGCGTTGCCGGCCCGGCCCGGCACCGATCGCCGGCGTGTCGCCGGCCATGTCGGCCAGCACCTCGGCGATGTGGCGGGCCTCGACCGGGTGCCCGAGACGCGACAGCTTTCCAGCGATATTAAGCAGGCAGCCAAGATCGCCGGAGAGCACCGTCGCGGCGCCGGTCGCCGCGATGTCGGTTGCCTTGTCCGAGACCATCTTGTCCGAGATTTGCGGATATTTGACGCAGAACGTGCCGCCGAACCCGCAGCAGATTTCCGCGTCAGGCAGCTCCGCCAAGCGCAGCCCCTCGACTGCAGCGAGCAGCCGCCGCGGCTGGTCCTTGACGCCGAGCTCGCGCAGCCCGGAGCAGGCGTCGTGATACGTCACCGTGCCCGGCCAGCGCGCTACGACGGAGGTCATGCCGCGCACATCGACGAGAAATCCGACCAGCTCGTGGGTGCGGCCCGCCAGCTCCCGGGCGGCGGCGAGATCCGCCGGGTCATCGGCAAACAACTCCGGGTAGTGTACCCGAACCATCCCGGCGCACGACCCCGACGGGGCGACGACGTAATCATAGCCCTTGAACGCGGCGATCACCTCACGCGCCACGGCCTTGGCGACAGCCCGGTCGCCCGAATTGTAGGCCGGCTGGCCACAGCAGGTCTGCGCCGGCACGTCAACCGTGCAGCCCGCCGCCTCGAGCAGCTTGACGGCAGCAAACCCCACCGTCGGCCGGAACAGGTCGACGAGACAGGTCACTAACAGCGCGACGCGCACCGGGTCAGCCATCAGGGCACGTGCGGCGGCTCAGCCGCTGTTGGTGGCGACCAGAACCCAGTTCGGGTCGTTGGATCGCGTGTCGCGGGTGAAAGTCCAGAAATCGGTCTTTTCGATCGGGTGTTGCGGATCGCCGTCGACGATGCTGCCGTCATGGGCGCGCAGCACGTTAATCTGGTCCGACACGAGCTTGACCGTGACACGGGCACGCGAGTCGATAAGCGTGGCATCGACGATGTCGAGCTGCTTGAGCGCAACGATCCGCGTCTCCATCGTCTCGCCGGCGGCCTCGCGCTCGTCGATCGCCCCGGTGAACGGCTTGAACACCTCGTCGTCGAGCAGCGGCCGAAGGTGCTGCTTGTCGCCGGCGGCATAGGCCGCCACGATCATCTCGAACGCGCCGCGCGCACCGGCGATAAATTCCGTCGCGTCGAACCCGTGATCGGCGGCACGGATGCGAGCCAGCGCGGCGCTTACCGAATCCGCCGGGGGCGCGGAGGCCGGGGGCGGGGGCGGCGGTACCGGCGGGCGCCGCTGGCCAAGCGCCACCACCTTGTCGCGACTGGCCTCGGCCTGGCGCATGAACATGTCGCGCCGCCGCTCGCTGCCCGTGCGCCGCCCCAGCACGCTGCGCAGCCGCAGCACCAGAAACGCGGCAATCATCGCGAACAGAATGATGTCAGCGTAGTGCGGTAAATCTTCCATCGCCTCGCGGCCTTCGGCGCCGCTCCCAGACAAGCGGGAGCGGGCGCCATGAATATACCTGACCTTACATAGGTAATTCACCGGCCGCCGGCAAGCTGGCCCGGGCGGAAGGCCCGCCGCGGCGGGGCGGCATTGATGCGCCGCCTCGTTCCGTGCTAGCCAGCGCCGGCGCGGCCGCGCCGGCCGCCGGGGGAGATACGATGGCAGAGATGTCGGCTGGCAATGGGCCCACCGCTGCGGCGCCGGGCGGCGCACCGGCCGCGCAGCAACTCGTTGTCAACGCCCAATACATCAAAGACTTGTCGTTCGAGAACCCGCGCGCGCCGCAGAGCCTGTCGCATCAGACCACCCCGCCATCGGTCGAGATCAATGTCGACGTCAAGGCCTCGTCGCTCGGGCCCGAGACCTACGAGGTGGTGCTGACGATCAACGCCAGCGCGAAGACCCAGGACGATCCGCTGTTTTTGATCGAACTGACCTACGGCGCGGTCGTTACCGCGCGCAACGTCCCGCCGGCGATGCTGAACGCCGTGATCCTCGTCGAGACTCCGCGGCTGATGTTTCCGTTCGCCCGCAACATCATCGCCGACGCGACGCGCGACGGCGGCTTCCCGCCCTTGATGATCAACCCGCTCGACTTCGCCGAGTTGCTGCGCCGCCAGCAGACCGAGCCGCCGGCCCCGCCCACCGCCTGACCGCTAGATCTGCATCCATAGCGGCGCCGTGATCGCCGCAAGCATCGCCGCGTGGGCGGCGAGCTCTTCATCGGTCGCCGCATGGTGTCGCGGCGGCCGGGCCGGGCCCGGCACAGGACCGGCGACGGCAGTCGCCACGGCCGCACCGGCGGCGGCGAAGTCGAGCCCCGGCTGGCGCCCGCCGAGCAGCTCTATATAGACCTCGGCGAGCAACCCGCAGTCGATCTCTGCGCCGTGTTTCTCGCGGCCCGACAGGTCGATCGCAAACCGCCGGCACAGCGCGTCGAGGCTTCCCGGCGCGCCGGGAAAGCGCCGCCGCGCCAGCCCCAGCGTATCGACGAATGCGAGGGAAACCGGCGCCCGGCCGATCCGCTCAAGTTCGGCATTCAGAAAGGCAAGGTCGAATTCTGCATTGTGGATCACCAGCGGATCCCCGGCGACAAACCCAAAAAACGCGTCGACGACCGCCGCAAAGGGCGGAAACCCACTGAGAAACTCGGCGCTGAGCCCATGCACCGCATAGGCTTCGGCCGGCATGTCGCGCTCGGGACAAACATAGCAGTGGAACTTGCGGCCGGTCGGCACATGGTGCATCAGCTCGAGCGCGGCGATCTCGACGATGCGGTGACCTTCCCGCGGGTCGAGCCCGGTTGTTTCGGTATCTAGGACTATCTCGCGCACCGCCGCTTCCCCTGCCGCAGCAGCAGCGCCCGCCGTACCGGCGCCGGGCGCTGCCATTCTCCCCGGCGCAGGAGTCTGAGCGCGACGGCGAGGCGGCGCAAGGTCGGGCCGCGGCCGAGGCCGGTTTCCACGACAAAATCGGCCAGCCGCCGCTTTTCGCGGTCCGGCATCTGGGCGGCAAGGATGCCGGCGAGTCGCGCCGGGCTCATCCCCGGCCGGCGCAGCACTCGTTGGCGCTGCAGCCAGAGCGGCGCGGACACCACGACGATCGCGTCACACATCACATCGGCGCCGGTCTCGAACAAAAGCGGTATGTCGAGTACGACGAGCCGTAGCCCTTGCGCGCGGGCCCGGGCGATAAACCCAAGCTCGGCAGCACGAACGATCGGATGCAGGATCGCCTCAAGCCGCCGCAACGCCCCGGGCCGGCCGAACACCTGTTCGCCGAGGCGGCCGCGGTCGATTGCGCCGGCCGCATTGCGCACCCCGGGAAATGCCGCCTCGACCGCGCCCACCGCGCCACCGCCCGGCCCCAGCAGGCGGTGAACCTCGGCGTCGGCGTCGAACATCGGCGCCCCCAGTCGGCGCAGCATCGCCGCCGCCGTACTTTTGCCCATGCCGATCGAGCCGGTCAGCCCGACCGTAATCACCGCGGCGGCGCCAGTGTTGCCAGTATCGCCGTGCGCAATTGCGGCGATACCTCGGCCTTGGCGCCAAACCACGCCTCAAAGCCGGGGCGTCCCTGATGCAGCAGCATGCCGAGGCCATCGACGACCCGATTGCCGCGGCGCCGCGCCGCCGCCAGAAGCGGCGTTTCGAGCGGCACATAGACGATATCGACGACCACCGCCGAGCGCGGTAGCGCGGAAAGGTCAAGATCGAGCCCCGGCTGGCCGCTCATGCCGAGGCTTGTCGTATTGACCAGCAACCCGGCGCCTTGTAGCGCTGCATCACGCCGATCCCATGGCAGCACGCCGATCCGTGAGCCCATGCCGGAAAGATCGTGCGCCAGTGTTTCGGCGTGTCCCGCGGTGCGGTTGACGAGGCGGATTTCGTCGACCCGGTTTTCAGCCAGGGCTGCGATCACCGCGCGAGCGGCACCGCCGGCGCCCAGCACGACCGCCGGCCCGGTCTCGGCCTGCCATTCCGGGGCGGTTTCGCGCAAATGCTCGCGAAAGCCGAACGCGTCGGTGTTGGTTGCCTCCAGGCTGCCGTCCGCGGCGACGATCACGGTATTTACCGCGCCAATCCGGCGCGCCACCGGCGCCACCCGGTCGACGATCGCCAGCGCCGCCTGCTTGTGCGGAATCGTCAGGTTGCAGCCGCGAAACCCCAGTGCCGGCAGTGCACGCAGGGCCTGTTCGAGCTGCTCGGGACGCACCGCCAGCGGCACATAAACCCCATCAATCGCCTGCTCGGCGAGCCAGAAATTGTGCAGCGCCGGGGAGCGCGAATGCTCGACCGGCCAGCCCATGATCCCCGCCAGCCGGGCATGCCCGGTAATCGTCATGCCGGCAAGGCTCCTGCGTCGCGCAGCCAGGTCAGCAGGGCGATAAGCGGCAGCCCCTGAATCGCGAAATGATCGCCCTCCACTGCGGCAAACAGTTGTACACCACGGCCTTCGATGCGGTAGGCGCCGACCGAGCCAACGATCGCCTCGCCCTCGGCCGCGACGTAATCGTCGAGAAACCGGTCGCTGAACCGCCGCATCGTCAATCTCGGCTCGCTGCTTGCCTGCCATACCAGCTCGCTATTGCGACAGACGCAAACCGCGGTTGCAAGCGTATGCGTCCGCCCACCCAGCCGCACCAGCTGTTCCCGCGCGGCAACACGATCCAGCGGCTTGTCAAACCATGCGTCATCGAGGGCCAGTATTTGGTCGGCACCGATCACCAGCGCATCGCGGTTGCGCATCGCGACCGCTTGCGCCTTGGCGCACGCCAACTCCGCCGCGCAGAAAAGCGCGGTCGCCCCGCGCGCGTGCTGCTCGGCCTTGATGCGGCCCTCATCGAGATCGGCCGGGTCGATCGTGAAGGCGACCCCCGCATCGCGCAGCAACCGGGCCCGGGCGCTGCTGGCCGAGGCGAGAACCAACAGGTCAGCCATCGACGCCGTGGCGCCGCGCCAGCAACTTATAGATCGCCGCGGCGGTTTCCTCGATCGAGCGGCGGGTAACGTCGATCACCGGCCAGTGCTGCTCGGCAAAAACACGCCGGGCCTCGCGCACCTCGGTGCGCACGGCCTCGATATCGGTGTAGTCGGTCTGCTGGTCATGATCGAGCATGGTGAGCCGGTTGCGCCGCAACAGGATCAGCCGTTCTGGATCGTTGGTCAGCCCGACGATCAGCGGTCGCGTGGTGCGCAGCAATTCCGGCGGAAGCGGCACCCCCGGAACAAACGGCACATTGGCCGCCTTGACCCCGCGATTAGCGAGATAAAGGCAGGTCGGCGTCTTCGAGGTTCGCGATACGCCGACCAGGCAGACATCAGCGTCTTCGATGCCCCAGTTCGATTGCCCGTCGTCGTGGTTGATCGCAAAGGTCATCGCGTCGATGCGGGCAAAGTACTCGCTGTCGAGCAGATGCTGCTTGCCCGGCATCCCGCGGCTTTCGCGCCCGAGATAGGCGGCGAGCGCTCCGATGACCGGGTCGAGTAGCGGGATGGCCGGCACTTGCAGCCGGCGGCACCCGTCCTGCAGAGCTTGGCGCAACGTATCGCTGACCAGTGTGAACAGCACGATCCCCGGATAGGCCTCGAGGCCGGCGATCACCCGGTCGACCTGGCTGCGGGTGCGCACCATGCTCCAGACGTGCTCGATCGACTGTGCATCGTCGAACTGGACGAGGCAGGCACGCGCGACGGAATGCACTGTATCCCCGGTCGAATCCGACACCAGATGAAGATGAAATCGCGTCAGCACGGTTTTACAGGCTCCTGTGTAAAACCCGCGAGGTTGCGGGGACAATCCCGCCGATCGACAGATGATCGTGATTCCATGCCCAGGATTCCAAATCTGCCCCGCTTTTGTCGACTCGTGGATTGCCGCAAGCACCGATCACCGAACAGCGGGCATAACCAAATCGCACTGCAGACTGTACCGCTTTTCCCCATCATTCACGCGCCAGTCCGGCCGCTGCTCTCGGCCGCAAATTCTAGCGGTTTTCCCGAGCCGCCGCCAAACGGTCTCCAGACGGTCTGCGAGCCAAAAGCGCCGGCATAAATTCGGGATCATTGCCAATCCCCGGTTTCCCCAGGGATACACTACAACCACATCTTTTGATTCCTATAAGAGAGGTAGATAGGGTTTGCCTATGACTGATGCAGCACCCAAACCCCTGTTACGTGTTCTCGGCGGAGAGGTGCTCGATCCTCCGCCGTGGTGGCTGATGCGGCAGGCTGGACGCTATCTGCCCGAGTATCGCGCGCTGCGGGCCAAGGCGGCCGATTTTGTCGCGCTGTGCCTTAATCCGGCGCTGGCGGCCGAGGTGACGCTGCAACCGATCCGGCGGTTTGGGATGGATGCTGCGATCCTGTTCTCAGACATCCTGCTGGTGCCGCGGGCGCTCGGCCAGCCGCTCGGATTTCGCGACGACGGCCCGGCGCTCGAACCGATCGGTGATGCCGGGGCGCTGGCGCGGCTGAATGCCGGAGAGGTCGGATCGCGGTTGGCGCCCGTCTTCGAGGCGGCCGCGCGGGTTAAGGAGGCATTGCCGCCGGCGACGGCGCTGATCGGGTTTGCCGGCGCACCATGGACGGTCGCGTCGTACATGGTGGAAGGCGGAACGAGCCGTGATTTTGTCCGGGTCAAAGGCTGGGCTTATGCCGATCCGGAGGGGTTCTCACGCCTGATCGAGCTGATCGAGACCGCGACGATCACGTTCCTCGCCGGGCAGGTTGCCGCCGGCGTCGAGGTCGTTCAGTTGTTTGATAGCTGGGCCGGGATTCTGCCGGAGCCGCAATTCGCGCGCTGGGTGATCGCGCCGACGCAGCGCATCGTTGCGGCGCTGAAAACGCGATTTCCGACGGTTCCTGTGATCGGGTTCCCGCGCGGCGCCGGGTTATTGTACGAGCGCTATGCTGTGGAGACTGGGGTCGATGGGCTGGGGCTCGACACGGTGGTACCGCTAGGTTTTGCGCGAACCAGGCTGCAAAACCGTTTGCCGGTGCAAGGCAATCTCGACCCGGCGGTGTTGCGAGTGGGCGGCGCGGCATTGGCCGGGGCGGTTGCCGATTTGCGGCGAGAACTTGGCGGCGGCCCGCATATTCTCAACCTGGGCCACGGGGTCCTGCCGGATACACCGCCCGACAACGTCGCCCTGTTATCGCGGCTGATCACCGAATCCCGTGTTCCGGTCTGACCCGAATGCGGCGTGCGGTTGTACTGATGAATTTGGGTGGGCCCGATTCGCTCGATGCGGTGCGGCCGTTTCTCTACAACCTGTTCAGCGACCCGGCGATCATCGGACTGCCTGCACCGCTGCGATTGCCGCTGGCCTGGCTGATTGCGCAGCAGCGCGGTCGGGTCGCGGCTGACATCTATCGCCATCTTGGCGGCGCCTCGCCGCTGCTGGCGAATACCGAGGCGCAGGCCCGCGCGCTCGAAGCGGTTCTCGGAGCCGGCCATCGCTGTTTCATCGCGATGCGCTACTGGCACCCGCTTACGGCGGCGGCTGTCGCCGAGGTCAAGGCGTGGCAGCCCGAAGACATCGTGTGTCTGCCGCTATATCCGCAATATTCGGTGACAACGACCGGCTCGTCGCTCGCGGCATGGCGGGCAGCGGCGCTAAAGGCGGCCCTTGCCTGCCCGACCCGCGAAATTGCCTCCTATCCGACATTACCGGGCTTTGTCGCTGCCCTCGCCGCCAGCATCGGCGAGGTATTGGACCGGGTTGGCGATGGCGCGGTGCGTCTGCTGCTGAGCGCGCACGGCCTGCCGATGAAAATCGTGCGTGCCGGCGACCCTTACCCGAACCAGATCGGCGAGACCGCGGCGGCGACCGTCGCGGCGCTCGGCCGGCGCGGGCTTGATTGGCGGGTGTGCTATCAGAGCCGGGTCGGCCCGCTCGCCTGGCTCGGACCGTCGGTCGCCGATGAGGTTCGCCAGGCCGGGAAGGATCGGGTGCCCGTTGTCATGGCGCCGATCTCGTTCGTCTCGGAACACTCGGAGACGCTGGTCGAACTCGACCGGGACTATCGACGCCTCGCCGAGCAATCCGGGGTGCCCGCCTATTACCGGGCGCCAACCGTGAGCACCGATCCGCGGTTTATCGCCGGGTTGGCCGAACTGGTTGGCGTGCGATGAGTGAAGCCCTTTCGGCGGTCTATCCCTGGCTCAAGGCGTTTCATATCATCGCGGTGGTAGCATGGATGGCCGGGCTGCTCTATTTGCCGCGGCTGTTCGTCTACCATGCCGACAGCCCGGCGGGATCACTGCAATCCGAAACCTTCAAGACCATGGAGCGGCGGTTACTGCATGGGATCATGGTGCCGGCGGCGACCGCGACGATCGTGCTGGGCGGGATGCTCGCGGCAACCCCCGGTATCGTCGACTGGAGCGCCGGGTGGATATGGGCCAAGTTGGTTCTGGTCGCGGCACTCATAATTTTTCATCTGCTGTTGGCTCGCTGGCGCCGTGAATTCGCCGCCGACCGGAATCGTCATACCGCGCGTTTCTTTCGAATTATCAATGAGTTGCCGACGATTGCCTTGCTCGGAATCGTCGTGCTGGTCACGGTCAAACCGTTCTGAGCCGGGACTTGCAATCTCGTTTGACTTGCATATCTCCTTCCGGTAAGGGAAATGACGACGCCTGTCGGCGTTTATTTACCATTCCCTGGCATCCTCCCCGCACCGTCCCGCCTCCAGGACTGCGTCCTAGGCAGGCTCTCTGCAGGCGGTCGACCACGATCTTTCAGGCGCGACACGGACCCCATGAATCTCCAGGAACTCAAGCGCAAGACCCCTGCGGAATTGCTGGCATTCGCCGAAGAACTGCAGATCGAGAACGCCTATTCGCTGCGCAAGCAGGATATGATGTTCGCGATCCTCAAGCAGCTCGCCGAGAACGACGTGACGATCTCGGGCGATGGCGTGCTCGAGGTGCTGTCCGACGGGTTCGGCTTTCTGCGTTCGCCCGAGGCGAACTATCTTCCCGGGCCCGACGACATCTATGTCAGCCCCAACCAGGTGCGGCGCTTTGGCCTACGCACCGGCGACACGGTCGAGGGCCAGATACGCAGCCCGCGTGACGGCGAGCGCTATTTCGCGTTGCTCAAGGTTACCACGATCAATTTCGAGGAGCCGGACCGGCTGCGGCATCGCATCAATTTCGACAACCTGACCCCGCTCTACCCCGAGGAAAAGATCGAGCTCGAACTCGAAGATCCGACCAAGAAGGATTTGACGACCCGGGTGCTTGACCTGATCACCCCGCTCGGCAAGGGGCAGCGCGCGTTGATTGTGTCGCCGCCGCGCACCGGCAAGACCGTGATGCTGCAAAATATCGCGCACGCGCTGGCGAAGAACCACCCCGAAGTCTACCTGATCGTTCTGCTGATCGACGAGCGCCCGGAGGAAGTGACCGACATGGCCCGCTCGGTGCGCGGCGAGGTCGTCAGTTCGACCTTCGACGAGCCGGCGGTGCGGCACGTGCAGGTCGCCGAGATGGTGATCGAAAAGGCCAAGCGCCTGGTCGAGCACAAGCGCGACGTTGTGATCCTGCTCGATTCAATCACTCGCTTGGCGCGAGCCTACAACACGGTCGTGCCGTCATCGGGCAAGGTGTTGACCGGCGGTGTGGACGCCAATGCGCTGCAGCGCCCCAAGCGGTTTTTCGGCGCGGCGCGCAACATCGAGGAAGGCGGCTCGCTGACGATTATCGCCACCGCGCTGATCGACACCGGTAGTCGCATGGACGAGGTGATCTTCGAGGAGTTCAAGGGCACCGGCAATTCGGAAATCGTGCTCGACCGGAAGGTCGCCGACAAGCGCACCTTTCCGGCGCTCGACATCACCAAATCCGGCACCCGCAAGGAGGAATTGCTGGTCGACCGCGGCGTGCTCGCCAAGATGTGGGTGCTGCGCCGCGTGCTGATGCCGATGGGCACCAGCGACGGGCTCGAATTCCTGATCAACAAGCTGAAAGAGTCGAAGAGCAACGCCGAGTTCTTCGATGCGATGAATACGTAGATAATCCCCGCCGGCCCGTTCTGCGGACTCCCTCCCCCGCTTGCGGGGGAGGGTTGGGGTGGGGACCGCGGCCGCTCTTGCTACACCGTCAGTACGGTCGAGCCGGTGGTCTTGCGGCTTTCGAGGTCATGATGTGCCTGCGCCGCGTCGCGCAGCGGGTGGGTCTGGTTGATTGCCAGCTTGACCGCACCCTTGCCGACCACGTCGAACAATTCGCGCGCCGCAGTCAGCAAGTCCTCGCGCTTGGCGACATAAGTGTTGAGCGTCGGCCGGGTCAGGAACAGCGAACCCTTGGCCGCGAGGATGCCGAGATCAACCGGGCCGATCGCCCCCGAGGCCTGCCCGAACGAGGCAATCAACCCGAGCGGCGCCAGGCAATCAAGCGATTTGTAGAATGTGTCCTTGCCGACCGAATCATAGACCACCGGCAGTTTGGCGCCTTTGGTGATCTCGCCGACGCGGGCGACGAAATCCTCGCGGGTGTAGACGATCGGATAGTCGCAGCCGTTCTTCTTCGCGAGCTCGGCCTTGGCGTCGCTGCCAACCGTGCCGATCACCGTGGCGCCGAGAGACTTGGCCCATTGGCATACGATCAGCCCGACCCCGCCGGCCGCGGCGTGGATCAGGATCGTCTCGCCCGGCTTCACGACATGGGTGCGGCGGATCAGGTACCACGCGGTCATGCCCTTGAGCATCATCGCAGCGGCCTGCTGGTCGGTGATGCCATCGGGCACCGGTACCAGCCGGTCGGCCGGGATCAGCCGCGCCTCGCTATAGGCGCCGAGTGGGGCATTGCCGTAGGCGACGCGCTGGCCCGGCTTTAAATCGCTGACCCCCGGCCCGGCCTCCTCGACGACCCCCGCCGCCTCCGAGCCGAGCCCGCTCGGCAGCGGCATCTGGTAAAGCCCGCTGCGCTGATAGGTGTCGACGAAGTTGAGCCCGACGGCGGTGTGCTTGATGCGGACCTGGCCGGGGCCCGGCTTGCCGACCTCTACCTCTTGCCACTCCAGCACCTCGGGGCCGCCGGTCTTGGCAAAGCGGATCGCGTGAACCATGGGGAATCCTCTCGCGCGGGTGAACGATGCGCGAGGGTATAGCCGCGCCGCCGGATTTCGTCACGCAGACAGCGCGAACGGTGCCCGTTCGAGCGCGAGCAATGCTTTTTTGGTCGCGAGCCCGCCGCTGCCGCTATAGCCGCCAAGCCCGGATTTACCGAGCACCCGGTGGCACGGGATCACGATCGGGATCGGGTTGCGCCCGCACGCCCCGCCGACCGCGCGCGCCGCCGAGCAGAGGGCCGCGGCAAGCTCGCCATAGCACCGGGTCTCGCCATAAGGGATTTGCCGCATTTGTTGCCAGACGCTGATCTCGAATGGCGAGCCCGTCGGGTTGAGCGGTAGGTCGAACCGGGTCAGCGATCCGGCGAAATAGGCGCGAAGCTGGAGTTCGGACTCGGCGAGCAAAGGGCTGTTGCTCGCGGCAGACAGATCGCCCCAGCCGATCGCGACGATCGCCTCGTCCTCCTCGGCGATGATCAGCCGCCCGACCGGGCTCGGCATCGAGCGCTCGCGCCGCATTGTGCACCTCCGCACGGAACAAAGCAGGAATATAGCATAACTTGCCGCTGGGTGTTATTCCGGGGTGGGACGCTGCCCCGGACCCGGAGTGACAAGGCGGTTTGATGGCGGGCGCTACCGGATCACGTCGAGCGCCGTGACCAGCGCTTGCGGGTTGGTGAGCGGCAGCGAACACACCGGGCCTTCGCAGACGTAGGCAGCTGCCTTGCCGTCGACGAGGCCCTTGCCGGCGGACGGGTGGCCCTCTGGGAGCGCGGTGTCGGGCGCCAGGACCTGGAGGATGCGGTTGGGCAGCGACACCCCATCGGCCGCCTGGCGCAGCGCGGCGAGCGCCGGATCGCCAGGTGTGCCGACGAGCACGATCTGCACCGGCTTGTGCACCAGCTCAGCGTTGTTGATCAGCGTCGCCAGTGGGAAGAAATTGCGGCTGACCTCGCCGGCGAACGCGGCGAGGATCGCCTCGGCACGGCGGCCGCAATCATCGTTACCGGTCAGTATCGCGAGCCGGGTCAACACCCCGACCAGCGTGCCGTTGCCGGCCGGCACGGCGGCATCGGCAGCGGTCTTGGCGCGCGCGATCAGCCCGGGCGTGTCGGAGGCGGCAAAGAAATAGCCGCCGCCCTCGCCATCCCAATGATACTGGTCGAGTACCCCGACCCAATCGCGGGCGCGGTCGAGATAGGCGGCACGACCGGTCGCCTCGTAGAGCGCCAGCGCAGCGCGGCAGAGGTCGGCGTAATCGTCGACGCTCGCCGGATGGCGGGCCCTGCCCGCGCGCCAGCTGTGCGCCAGCCGCCCATCGGCGCCGGTCATCTGCGCGCCGATAAACGCGAGGGCGCGCTCGGCCAGCGCCAGCCAGTCCGCCCGGGCAAACGCGACGGCGGCGCGGGCGAGCGCGGCGATCATCAGCCCGTTCCAATCGGCGAGCACCTTGTCGTCAAGCCCCGGCCGCACCCGTGGCGCGCGGACGGCAAACAGCAGGGCGCGGCACTCGGCCAGCTCCGTCTCGGTAGCATCGTCGGCGGGCGCCGGGTGATGCAACCGGTTGAGGATGTTGTGCCCCTCCCAGTTCCCCTTGGCGGTGACGTCGTAATAGCGCTTGAACAGCGCGCTCTTGGGTCCGAGCACCGCATCGATCTCGGCCTCGGACCAAACGTAGAACTTGCCTTCCTCGTGTTCGCTGTCGGCGTCGAGGCTGCTGAAAAACCCGCCTTCGGCAGCGGTCATCTCGCGCGTCAGCCAGCCGATTGTCTCATCGATGCGCCGGGCGTAAAGCGGATCGCGGGTTTCCTGCCACACCAGGGTCAACAGATCGACCAGTTCGGCATTGTCGTAGAGCATCTTCTCGAAATGCGGCACCAGCCAGCGCGCGTCGGTGGCATAGCGCGCGAACCCGCCGCCGAGATGGTCGTAGATGCCGCCCTGGCAGATCGTCGTCAGCGTGCGCAGCACAGCGTCGCGGTATGGCGCGAGACGGGTGCGGCGCCACGCGCGCCACAGCATCTCGAAAATCCCGCATTGCGGAAATTTCGGCGCGGTGCCGATGCCGCCGTTGAGCGGATCGACCTCGCGCAAGAGGCGCTCAGCCGCGGCATCGAACAGGCCGGGATCGATGCCGGTGCCGGCCTCTGGTTTGCCAAGCCGCTGCAGCGCCTCGCGCAGCGCGACAACGTTCTTCAGCACCTTGTCCCTGTCCTCGCGGTAGGCGGCGCTGATTCCGGCGAGGATTTGCGGAAACCCGGCGCGGCCCCAGCGCGGCTCGGGCGGAAAGTACGTTCCGCCCCAGAACGGCTCGCCCTGCGGCGTCAGGAACATCGTCAGCGGCCAGCCACCGTGTTCCCCCATCAGCGCCAGCGCGTGCTGATAGATCGCGTCGAGGTCGGGGCGTTCCTCGCGATCAACCTTGATGCTGACAAAATTGGCGTTCATCGCCGCCGCGATATCCGGGTTTTCGAAGCTTTCGTGCGCCATCACATGGCACCAGTGGCAGGCGGCATAGCCGACCGACAAGAGGATCGGCTTGTCCTGCGCCGCCGCCCCGGCCAACGCGGCCTCGCCCCAGGGCTGCCAGTGCACCGGGTTGTCCTTGTGCTGCAGCAGATAGGGGCTGGTTTCCTCGGCGAGGCGATTACGGTCCACATCGGCACCCATGTACGGCTCCTTTGGGCGGCAGCACTGCCCGTGCAACGCTCGACGAACCCGGTGGTTGCCCCTATCTTAGCCCGAGTTTGGCGGACGCGGATCAGCCCTCCGCCGATTTCCTCGCTTTTAGGCAACCCGGAGAGACGAATGGCCGACGATCCGCAACTCTTTTATGACCGCCATGTTTTCATGTGCAACAATGTGCGAGCCGAGGGTCATCCGCGTGGCTGCTGCATGGCGCGCGCAGAAGCCGCCGGCGGCTTTGAGAAATTGCGCGGCTATGCGCGCGAGAAGGCGCGCCAGCTCGGCATTCAGAAGGTTCGCTTCAACGCCGCCGGCTGTCTCGATCGCTGCGAGTTCGGGCCGAACATGGTGATCTATCCCGAGGGCATCTGGTACCGCTTTGAATCTCAGTCGGACATCGACGAGATCCTGGAAACCCACCTCAAGAATGGTGGGCGCGTCGAGCGATTGATGCTGCAGCCCGACCAGTTGCCGCCCAAGCACTGACAAACCCGGCTCCGCCCGAAACGGACACGATCTACGCCCCGGCGACCGCGCCGGGGCGCGCCGCGATCGCGATCATCCGCCTGTCGGGGCCGCAATCGCGCGACGCGGTGATGTGCTTGGCGGGCGTTCTGCCGCCGCCGCGCACGGCGCGTCGCGTCCGGCTGCGCGACCCCGAGACCGGCGACGGGCTCGACGACGGGCTGGCACTGTGGTTCCCGGCACCGCGCAGCGTTACCGGCGAGGATGTCGCCGAGTTTCATGTCCATGGCGGGCGCGCGGTCGTCGACGGGGTGATGCGGGCGCTGCGGCGCCTCGGGCTGCGTGTCGCCGAACCGGGCGAGTTTACCCGCCGCGCCTTCCTCAACGGCAAACTCGACCTGACCCAGGTCGAGGCGATCGCCGATCTCGCCGCCGCCGAGACCGAGGCGCAGCGCCGGCAAGCACTGCGCCAGCTCGATGGGGCGCTCGGCGCGTTGTATCGCGGTTGGGGCGACCGGCTGCTGCGCCTGCTGGCGCATCTCGAAGCGGCGATCGATTTTCCCGATGAAGAACTGCCGCCGGGGATCGAGATGGAAATCGCCACCGCGAGCGCCGCGCTCGCCGGCGAGATCGCCATCCATCTTGCCGACACACATCGCGGCGAGCGCCTGCGCGACGGCATCGCGGTCGCCATAATCGGCCCACCGAATGCCGGAAAATCCAGCCTTCTTAATATTTTATGTAAACGAGAGGTGGCAATCACCTCGCCGGTCGCCGGTACCACGCGCGACGTGATCGAGGTCGCGGTCGATCTCGGCGGCTATCCGGTAGTCCTGGCCGATACCGCCGGGCTGCGCGAGGCCGCTGATGAGGTTGAGCAGGAGGGGCTGCGCCGGGCGCTGGCCCGGGCCGAGGCCGCGGAATTGCGGCTG
>DATLRD010000095.1:0-16138 GCA_035534855.1 Allostellaceae bacterium
CGGCACCGCGGCGACGCTCGGCTACCCCGATTTCGGGCTCGTCACGATGTCGGAGATGGTCGGTAACGGGCGCCGCATCGCGACCGCGGTCGGGCTGCCGGTGATCGCCGACGCCGATACCGGCTACGGCAACGAACTCAACACCGTGCGCACGGTGCGCGAATACGAGGGCGCCGGGGTCGCCGGCATTCATATCGAGGACCAGGGTTTTCCGAAGAAATGCGGCCACCTCGACGACAAGGAAATCGTGCCGCGCGAGGAATGGCTGGCCAAGATTCGCGCCGCTGCGGCGGCGCGGCGCACGCCGGATTTCCTGGTCATCGCCCGCACCGACGCGCGCGCCGTCGCCGGGTTTGACGAGGCGATCGCCCGGGCCAATCTGGCGCTCGGCGCCGGTGCCGACATGGCCTTTGTCGAGGCGCCGCAGACCGTGGACGAAGTGGCCGCGGTGCCGCGGCTGGTCAGCGGCCCGTGCCTCCTTAACGTCGTGCGCGGCGGCAAGACCCCCGACCTCGACCTCGGCGACGCCGAAGGCATGGGCTACAAACTGGCGATCGTGCCCGGGATGTTGATTAAGAGCATCGTCGGCGTCTGCGAGGAAATGCTCGCCGAATTGAAGGTGACCCGCCACCACCCGGCGCCGGTCAAGGAAATGACCGTGCGCGAAACCTTTCAGCTGTGGGGCGCCGACGAATGGGACGCGCTGCGCCACCAGTTCCGCGACCCCGTCCCGGCAAAGCGCAACGCGGCGGAATAGGCGGCTCGGCCCGGGTATGCCCGCGAAAATGCGGGTGACGGCCGCTGCCCAAATCCCAACGGAAGATGCTCGCGGTTTATCCAGGCGAGCGATAATAGTTTTCAGCCCTTCTCCTCGTTGTACTTCGTACCAATATAGGAGTCATGCAACCGACGCTGGAGGAAATTATGCCCCGAGGAGTCTTCTATTTTCTTGCTGCAGTTGCTGTAGTGATGCTCGTAGCGGGTCATTTCGGGGTAGGACAGATGCCATACTGACGCAAGGGTCACTCCGTACAGACGATTATTTTTGATTATTTCTTAAGCACGCTTGAAAATTAATGGCGCCGCGCGGTGACGCGGTGCTGTCTGTCGCCGCGACAAGCGCGGCGCCGTTAAGCAAGTAGGCGCCGTTAAGCAAGTAGCGGAAAGATATGCTCCCCATTCGGACCGAGCGGCAGCGGCTTGACCCAGGCCGATTCGCGCGGGTCGAGCACGCCGTAGAGGTGCGGGAACAGCGCGCCGCCGCGTGAGGCTTCCCATTTGACGCGGTCGCCCAGCCGCCCGGCATCGACCGCGACCAGCAGCAGCCCATCCTGCCCGGCGCGATGGCGGCGGGCGCTTTCGGCGATCTGCGTTGCGGTCGAGAAATGGATGAACCCGTCGGCGAGGTCCTGGCTCGACCCACGATAACCGCCGGCGACGACTGCTGCCGCCCATTCCTCGGCGTGGCACATGTGGTAGATCATCTCTGTCATGCCGATAGCCTATCCGACACCGGCGATGCGCGAAACCGGGCCGGGGCGCGTGCTGGTGCCGCGTGCGCCGGCGATCGTCGCCGGGTTTCGCGAGGTCGTGTGGCTGTCGCCCGACGGCGAGGTCGAGGCGCTGTCGCCCGACGAGGCGCGGCACCGGCTGATGGGCGAGGTGGCGATGGTGTGCCACGCCCGCGCCACCGCGCGCCGGCTCGACCTCGCCGGGTTTGCCGCACTCGATCTGTTGGAGCTGTTCGCATTTGTGCGCCCGGCACGGTTCTGCGTGCCGACGCCGGGCGGGCTCGCCGCGGTGCTGGGACTGGTGCCGCCGCGCGACGCGGTGTCGGCATGCGTGACGCTGAGCACCGCCGCGCGCGCCTTGCTGCAGGAATTGGCCGGAGATACCGATCCCGGCACCCGCGCGCTCGCCGAGGCCGCCGAGCGCGGCGGCTGGGCCTGGGGCCCGGCGGTGCTCGCGGCGCTGCCGCCGGCCGACCCGGCGGGGCTGCGCCGCGCCACGGGATTACAGGCGTGGCGGGCGCTCGACGAGTGGCAGGACAGCGCGCCGCCGCCCCCGCCGGGCGCGCTGCCGGTGTCGGCGGCGGAGGCGCGCGCCCGGCTCGCCGCGCTGCTCGGCAGCGCCGCCGAACCGCGGCCGCAGCAGGCCGATTTCGCCGCGGCGGTCAGCGCCGCCTTTGCGCCGCGCGAGTTTCCCGACCGGCCGCAGGCGGTGCTCGCCGAGGCCGGCACCGGGGTCGGCAAGACGCTCGGCTATATCGCGCCGGCGAGCCTGTGGGCCGAGCGCAACCAGGGCACGGTGTGGATTTCGACCTACACCCGCAACCTGCAGACCCAGATTTCCGGCGAACTCGACCGGCTCTATCCGGACCCGGCGCAGAAACGGCGCCGCGTGGTGATCCGCAAGGGGCGCGAGAATTTCCTGTGCCTGTTAAACTATGAAGACGCGGTGCGCGGCGCGCTCGGCCGGCCGGGCGGTTCGGCCGCGCCGCTGGCGCTGATCGCGCGCTGGGTGCAGGCGACCGAGGCCGGCGATCTCGTCGCCGGCGATTTCCCCGGCTGGCTCGGCGAATTGATCGGCCGCGGCCGGATCAACAGCCTCGCCGACCGGCGCGGCGAGTGCGTGCATTCGGCCTGCCAGCATTTCCGCAAATGCTTTATCGAAAAGAATGTGCGGGCGGCGCGCCATGCGCGGCTGGTGGTCGCCAACCATGCGCTGGTGATGGCCCAGGCGGCGCTTGGCGGGCTCGACGATTCGAGCGTGCCGACCCGCTATGTGTTTGATGAAGGGCACCATCTGCTGGAGGCGGCGGACAGCGCGTTTTCGGTGCGGCTGTCGGGCCAGGAAGGGCGCGAGTTGCGGCGCTGGCTGCTCGGCGCCGAGGCGAGCCGGTCGCGCGCCCGCGGCCTCAGGCGGCGCATCGGCGATCTGGTCGAGGCCGACGAAGAGGCCAGCCAGGCGCTGATCGAGGTGCTGGTCACCACGAATGTTCTGCCGGGCGACGGATGGCACCAGCGGGTCGCCGAAGGGCGCGGCGTCGGCGCATTCGAGGCGTTTCTGGCGCTGTTGCGGCGCCAGGTGCTGGCGCGTGCGGCGGGTACCGATGGCGGCTACGGCATCGAGGCCGAGGCGCGGCCGCCGGTCGACGGGCTGGTCGCCGCCGCCGAACGGCTTGCCGAAGGGCTCGACCGGCTCGCCACGGCACTGCGCCGGCTGTGCGACATTCTCCGGCGCCAGCTCGAAGACCCGGAAAACCCGCCAGAGGCCGGGCTGCGCCAGCGGCTCGACGCGACGCTGCGCGCGCTCGACCGCCGCGCCGGGATGCAGCTCGGCGCGTGGATCAGCCTGCTGCGCGACCTCGGCCAGCCGGCGGCGCCGCACACGGTCGAATGGCTGGCGCTCGACCGCAACGACGGCGCCGAGATGGACGTGGCGCTCAACCGCAACTGGATCGATCCCGGTATTCCGTTTGCCGACACCGTGGCGCGGCCGGCGCACGGCGTCGTCGTGACCTCGGCGACGCTGACCGACGGCGAAGCCGACCCGGTGCTCGCCTGGGGCGCGGCCGAGGCGGCAACCGGGCTGCGCCACCTGCCGGAAAGCCCGCGCGCGGCACGCATCGCCTCGCCGTTCGATTACCCGGCGCAGACCCGCATCGTCATCGTTACCGACATTCCGCGCGACGATCTGGGCCAGGTCGCGGCCGGATTTGCCGCGCTGATCAAGGCTTCGAAGGGCGGCGCGCTCGGCCTGTTCACCGCAATCGCGCGGCTCAAGGAGGTGCACGAACGCATCGCCCCGGTGCTCGAGGCGAGCGGCCTGCTGCTGCTGGCGCAGCATGTCGACGCGATGACCACCGCGACCCTGGTCGACATTTTTCGCGCCGAGGAGGATTCGTGCCTGTTCGGCACCGACGCGGTGCGCGACGGGGTCGACGTGCCGGGGCGCTCGCTGCGCCTTATCGTGTTTGATCGGGTGCCGTGGCCGCGCCCGGACATCCTGCACCGGGCGCGCAAGCCGGTGTTCGGCGGCGGCGCGTACGACGACCGCATCGCCCGGCTGAGGCTGCGCCAAGCCTATGGCCGGCTGGTGCGGCGGGCCGACGACCACGGCGTGTTCGCGATCCTCGACCGGCAATTGCCGTCGCGGCTGCTGACCGCGTTCCCGCCGGGCGTGCCTGTGTCACGCATCCCGCTCGTCGAGGCGGTGGCGCTGACCGGGCAGTTTCTGGCGCTTCCTGCTTGACAGAACGCCAGCGGTTTTGGTCTGACGGCCTTTCTGGCGCAGATGAGGCTACGACAATGCTCGACCCCCACGGCGCGCTTATCTACACGATGGTCATCGTTACGGGCGCCGAGGCCCGCATGGGCGAGGCCGAGATGGCAATCATCGGCGATACCATCGAACACCTGCCGGTGTTTCGCGGGTTCGACCGTGAGGCGCTGGCCGCGCACCTGAACGACTGCGCCGAATTGCTGAGCGGCGAGGACGGGCTCGAAAAAACGCTGAAGGCGATCAAGGCCGCGCTGCCGGAGCGCCTGCGCGAGACGGCGTACGCCATCGCCTGCGATCTCGTCGCGTCGGACGGGCGGGCGACGCAGGACGAACTGCAGATCCTCGAACTGATCCGCCACCGGCTCGATATCGGGCGGCTGACCGCCGCGGCGATCGAGCGCGGCGCCCGCGCCAGGTTTCAGAAGCTGTAGCGAACCCCTCGCAGGAGGATCGCCGTGCCGCTCAATATCGCGATTCTCTACGGTTCGGTGCGCGAGGCGCGCGTCGGGGCGGGGCTTACTCGCCCGGTTTCGGCAACGCCCGCCCGATCGCGGCCTGCACGTCGGACGGTTGCGCGGCGAGCGCGTCGCACAGCCGGGCCATCTGACGCCTGAGGCTGTAGACTTGGTCGAGCAGCCCGAGCAGGACCGGCATTGCGTCGTCGCCGACCGCGAATTCCTCGCGCACATGCAGGATCAGCTCGACGCGGGCGATGTCGACCTCGGCAAACACCCAGCGCCCGCCGGATTCCTCGGGCAGCACCCAGCGGTTCTCGACCCAGCGCACCAGCTCGCCGCGCTCGAGCCGGGCAAAGCGGCGGAGAAGTTCGTCGAAGCCGATCACGACGCGTCTCCGGTGCCCATGCCGCGCCGCGGGTCGCCCTTGTGCTGCTCGGCCCAGGTTTCGAAGAATTTCGCCAGCTCCGGATCGCCGGAATCGCCGATCACGATGCGCAGCGTCACGTACTGGTCGCCCTCGTGGCCTTTGCGCTGGATGCCCTTGCCGCGCAGCCGCAACTGGGTGCCGGCGTCGGAGCCTTTGGGGATCGCCATCGTCACCGGGCCGGTGACGGTCGGCACCGCAATGCGGCCGCCGAGTACCGCCTCGGCAACGGTGACCGGCAGGTCGAGGCGGATGTTGTCGCCGTCGCGGCGAAAGAACGGGTGCGGCGCGATATGCACCTCGATCAGCGCATCGCCCGCCGGTCCGCCGTTGAACCCGGGATCGCCCTTGCCCTTGAGGCGTAGCACCTGGCCCTCGTCGATCCCGGCCGGGATCGTTACGTCGAGGGTTTCGTCGGGCAGCGACAGGCGCTTGCGCGCCCCGGTCGCCGCCTCGACGAAATCGACGGTCAGCGAAAACATCCGGTCGCCGCCCGGAAACGCCATGCTCGACCGTCCGCGCCCGCCGCCGGGGCGGCGGCCGAACATCGCCAGGATGTCGTCGAGGTCTTCGCCCCCCATCTCGCCTTGCGGCGAATATTTCCGACCCTGCGCCCCTTCGGCGTGCGGGCGATAGGAGTAGCGCGGGCGCTCGGCGCCGCTCTCGTCGATCTCGCCGCGGTCATAGCGCGACTTCTTTTCGGGATCGGACAGGATGTCATAGGCGGCGGCCACCGATTTGAACCGCGCCTCGGCCTCAGGCTTGTTGGGGTTGAGGTCGGGGTGCAGCTCTTTGGCGAGCTTGCGATAGGCCTTGCGGATATCGTCGGCGCTCGTGCCCCTTTTGACGCCGAGCACATCGTAGAGGGTTTGTGCCGCCATGCTAAAGGCTCATCGCTTTGGCACCTGAGCCCGGGAATCGGCGGTGATGGCCTGCTGGATCTTGACATCGACGGTCGACTCCGCGCCACGGCGATCGATCGTCAACCGTGCATCGCTGCCGATCGGCGACAGGCCGATCAGGTTGCGCAGCTGGGTGCCGCTGCGCACCCGCTCGCCGTTGACCGCGAGGACCAGATCACCGCTGCGCAGCCCGCCGTGCTGGGCCGGCGAGCCAGGCTCGACCCGGGCGATCACCGCGCCGGTGGTGTGCGTCGTGTTCATCGCCTGGGCGAGGTCGGGGGTCAGGTCCTGGATCGTCACGCCGATGCGGCCGCGCCGGACCCTGCCGTGGCGGATCAGCTGGTCCATGACCTTGCGCGCCATGTTGATCGGTACGGCAAAGTTGATGCCGATATTGCCGCCGCCGGGTGCCAGGATCGCTGTGTTGATGCCGATCAGATCGCCCGCAAAATTCACCAGCGGACCGCCCGAATTGCCCGGGTTGATCGATGCGTCGGTCTGGATGAAATCCTCGTATCCTTCGATCCCCAGCCCGCTGCGGCCGAGCGCGCTGATAATGCCGGAGGTGACGGTCTGGCCGAGACCAAACGGGTTGCCGATGGCGACGACAAAGTCGCCGACCTGCGCCCTGTCGGAATCGCCCATCGGCACCGCGGTCAGATGATCGGGCGGAATCTTCAAGACGGCAATATCGGTTTCTGCATCGCGGCCGATCAGCCGTGCGGTAAAGCGGCGGTTGTCCTTGGTCGTGACCTCGATGCGGGTCTCGTTGGCGACGACATGGGCGTTGGTCAGCACATAGCCCTGGGCCGCGTCGACGATGACGCCGGAGCCGGTCGCCTGGGTCTCGCGCTCCTGCATCTGCTGGCCCGGCGCCATGTTCAGGAAGCGGCGAAAGAACGGGTCCTGCGCCAGCGGGTTGACCTCGCGCACCCGGCCCCTGACCGCGATGTTGACGACGCCCGGCGTGACCCGCTGCAGCATCGGGGCGATCGTCGGCACGCCCATCGCCGGGATCGGTGCGCCGGCATAGAGCGGGCTCGGCATGCATAGCAGAGCCATCCCGCCGATCAGCACGAGCGCGGACAGGACCGATTTCATTCGTGGAGGACCCTGGGTAGAGGACCTTGGCAAGTCGATGCGTGCCGCCACAAAACGACGCGGATCGCGCAACGTTCCCTGGCGCTACAATGTAAAGCACAACGAGGCCGCTTCAAGGCGAGGCAATGGTATCGGCAAGCGCAACACAGGCCCGGCGAGCGATCGGCCGCGGCGCGGGGCGGAGCGACACCAGGCCGGTGGCGATCTGGCTCCTCGCGTGCTGCGCGATGATCTTTCTGATGGTGGTGATCGGCGGCCTGACGCGGCTGACTTTTTCGGGTCTCTCGATCACCGAGTGGCAGCCGATCAGCGGGATCATCCCGCCGCTGTCGCACGCCGACTGGATGGCGGAGTTCGCGCGATACCAGCAGATTCCGCAATACAAGCTGCTCAACGCCGGGATGACCCTGGCGCAGTTCAAGGTCATCTTTCTGTGGGAATACGTCCACCGGCTGTGGGGCCGGCTGATCGGGTTCGCCTATGCCGTGCCGCTTATCTGGTTTCTGGTGCGGCGGCGCATCCCGCGCGGCCTCGCCTGGCCGCTGGTCGGCATTTTCGCGCTCGGCGCGTGCCAGGGCGCGCTCGGCTGGTACATGGTCGAAAGCGGCCTCGCGAATCGGGTCGAGGTCAGCCAGTACCGGCTGACCGCACACCTGCTGCTGGCGCTGGCGATCTATGCCGCGACCCTGTGGGTCGCGCTCGGGCTGCTGCGCAGTGCCGCGCAGGTTGGGCCGGCGCCTTGCTGGCGGCGTGCGTCGGAAGCGGTGCTGGGTCTCGTCGCGGTGACGATCGCGGCCGGCGGGTTTACCGCCGGGCTCAACGCCGGGCTGATCTACAACACGTTTCCGCTGATGGGCGGACATCTGGTTCCGAGCGATTACGCGGCGCTGAGCCCGTTTTTCCGCAACTGGTTTGCAAACCCCGCCGCGGCGCAGTTTGACCACCGCGCGCTGGCGATGACGACGGCGATGGTGGTGGTCGCCGTGTGGCTGGCCGGGCGCCGCGCCGCGCTGTCGCGCACGGCGCGGCTGGCGCTCAATGCGCTGCTCGCCGCGGTGGCGCTGCAGGTCTCGCTGGGGATCTCGACGCTGGTGCTGGTCGTGCCCATCCCGCTCGCCGCGGCGCATCAGGCGGGCGCGGTGCTGCTGCTGACGGCGGCGATCGTGCTGCGCCACACGCTGCGCGCGACTACGCCAGCAGCCCCAGATCCCTGAGGCTGGTGTGACGGCCGTGGCTGATGATCAGGTGGTCGTGCACGGTGACGCCGAGCGGGGAAGCGGCCTTGATTATGTCGCGGGTGACGGCGACATCGGCCTTTGACGGGGTCGGGTCGCCCGATGGGTGGTTGTGCACCAGGATGAGGGCCGACGCGCCGAGGTCGAGCGCCCGCTTGACCACTTCGCGCGGATAGACCGGGGTGTGGTCGACCGTGCCGCGCTGCTGACGCTCGTGCGCGATCAGCATGTTCTTGCGGTCGAGGAACAAGAGGTGGAATTCCTCGACCTTGCCGTAGGCTACCGTCGCCCTGCAGTAGTCGATCAGCTGGTCCCACGAGCTGAGCAGCGGGCGGGCGCGCAGCTCGGCGCGCGCCAGGCGCAGCGCCGCCTCGCGCACCGATTTGAGCGCCGCGACGCCCGCTTCGCCGAGCCCCGGCACCGACAAAAGATCGTCGGCCTCGGCGCTCACCACCTCGGCGAGGCTGCCGAAACGGTCGATCAGATCCTTGGCGAGCGGCTTGGTGTCGCCGCGCGGGTTGCCGGCAAACAGCAGCACTTCGAGCAGCTCGTAATCGGGCAGCGCCTCGGCGCCGGCGACGAGCAGCCGCTGGCGCAGCCGTGCGCGATGGCCCAGGAAATGCGGCGCCGCCGGGGTGAAGTCGGCCAGCCCGTCGCCCGGTTTGCGCCGCGTCGCCATTACCGCCCCTTGCGGTGGCGCAGCGCGGCCATGCGGGCGCCGGCCATGCGGCGCGGTTCGTCGGTGGCGAAGGAATCGACGAAGACATCGATGCCGCGGGCGATCGCCGCGCCGGCCGACGGCGCCTCCTCCCAGTCGAGCACCAGCGCCTTCTGCAGGCGGATCGCCTGCGGGCCGCCGGCGAGGATCGCGGCGGCAAAGCGCTCGACCTCGGCATCGAGCCGGTCGGGCGCGGTGACGGCGTCGACCAGGCCCCAGGCGAGTGCGGTGTCGGCGCCGATCATCTCGGCGGTCAGTACAAGGTTGCGGGCGCGGCTGGCGCCGACGAGCCGCGGCAGCAGCGCCGCCTCGACTACCGACGGGATGCCGATCCGCACCTCGGGCATGCCAAAGCGCGCCCGGTCGCTGGCGACGCGCAGGTCGCAGGCGGCGGCCAGTTCGAGCCCTCCGCCCAGCGCGTAGCCGTCGATCCGGGCGATGACCGGCACCGGATGGCGGCGGCACGCGTCGCAGCAGCGATGCACCAGCGTGATGAAGTCGCGCGCGGTGTCGCGGTCGAGCGCGGCGATCTCGCCGATATCGGCGCCGCCGACAAAGGCGCGGTCGCCGGCGCCGCGCAGCACGACGAGGCGCAGATCGGGGTCGGCGGCCAGCCCGGCCATCGCGTCGAGAAACTCGCCCATCAACGCGCGGTTGAGGGTGTTGAGCTTGGCCTGATTATCGAATGTGACGCGGGCCAGAACGCCGCCTTCCGCCCGCGCCTCGCGCTGAACGTCGACCCCCATTGCGCCTCCGCCTGGAGCTTGCCTCGCCGCTGCGCCATAGTATGCGCGATCAGCGACGGGAGGCGATGGTGGATATCATCGAGAACTTCAGCGAACTGCGCTCGCGTTATGGCGAGCCGATGGAGCGGGCGGTCAAGAAGCAGTTGCCGCGCCTCGAAAAACATTCCCGCGCGTTCATCGCGCTGTCGCCGTTGCTGGTGATGGCGACGTGCGACCCCGAAGGCCGCTGCGACGCCTCTCCCAAGGGCGACGCGCCGGGGTTTGTCCGCGTGCTCGACGACGAGACGCTGCTGATTCCCGACCGGCTCGGCAACAACCGGGTCGACAGCATCGGCAACCTGCTGAAAAGCCCGGGCATCGGGCTGATCTTCTTTGTTCCGGGTCTGCGCGAGACGCTACGGGTTAACGGCCGCGCCCGCGTCACCACCGACCCGGCGCTGCTCGACCCCTGCGCGGTGCAGGGCAAGGTGCCGCGCAGCGGCATCCTGGTGACCGCCGAAGAGGTGTATTTCCACTGCGGCAAGGCGCTGATCCGCTCTGACCTGTGGAACCCCGACAAGCGCGTCGCGCAAGCGGATTTCCCGCCGCTCGGCCGCATCATCGCCGAGCAGATCGGCAGCGGAAACGTCGAGGAAGCCGAGCGGGCGACCGCCGAAAGCTACCGCACCCGGCTCTATTAGCGCCGGAATTGGCGCCGGAGCGCGGGCCGCGGCGATGCCGGTGGAGGCGGCCGAATTTCTGGTGATCGGCGCGGGCATGGCGGGCGCGGCCGCGGCCGCGCATCTGGCGCCGCTGGGCCGGGTCATCGTGATCGAGCGCGAATCGCAGCCGGGCTATCACAGCACCGGGCGCTCGGCGGCGCTGTTCACCGAGACCTACGGCAACCTGCCGGTGCGCCTCTTAACCAGGGCGAGCCGCGGATTTTACGAGGCCTGGGCCGAGGGGTTCAGCGACCACCCGGTCCTGACCCCGCGCGGGGCGATGATCTATGCGCCGCCCGAGCAGATGCCGGCGCTCGACGCCGAGTGGGCCGAGATGGCACCGCGCGACCCGACGATCCGGCGGCTCGACGCCGACGAGGCGCTGCGGCTGGTGCCGGCGCTGCGGCCCGAGCGCGTCGCGGCTGCGATCTTCGAACCGGGCGCGATGGACATCGACGTCCACACGCTGCACCAGGGCTATCTGCGGCTGTTCCGCCGCCGCGGCGGCCGCATCGAAACCGACGCGCCGGTGACCGGGCTGCGGCGCAGCGGCGGCGCATGGGTTGCGGCAACCCCGCGCGGCGAGTTTGCCGCGCCGGTCGTCGTCAACGCCGCCGGCGCCTGGGCCGATGTGGTGGCGAGCCTCGCCGGGCTGCCGCCGGTGGGGCTGGTGCCCAAGCGCCGCACCGCGCTGATTGTCGCCGCGCCCGCCGAATTCGACACGCGCGGCTGGCCGATGGTCATCGACGCCGAGGAGACCGGGTATTTCAAGCCCGAGGCTGGGAAATTGCTGGTGTCGCCGGCTGACGAGACGCCGGTCGAACCGTGCGACGCGCAGCCCGAGGAGCTCGATGTGGCAATCGCGGTCGACCGCCTGATGCGGGCGACGACGATCGCGGTCGACCGGGTCGAGCGCAAATGGGCCGGGCTGCGCAGCTTTGTCGCCGACATGACCCCGGTTGCCGGGTTCGACCCGCGGGCTGAGGGGTTCTTCTGGCTCGCCGGGCAGGGCGGCTATGGCATCATGACCGCCGAGGGCATGGCGCGCTGTGCCGCCGGGCTGATCGCCGAGCGCGCGCTGCCGGCCGATCTCGCCGCACTCGGGCTTTCCGCGGAAAGCCTGGGGCCCGGTCGCTTCGCGCGTCGATAACCAATCAGGCGTGGCGCTCGCGGTTGCGCTCTTCCTTTTGCGCCGCATCGAGCAGCCGCCGGGCGCGGAGGAACGCGGCATCGGCGGCGGCGCTGTCGCCGAGCACGCGATCGATCCGCGACAGGTCAAGCTCGCACAGCGCGACGCGCGTGTGGTTGGGTTCGCTGCCGCCGCGCAGCAGGGCCAGCGCCGCCGTCAGCAGGCGGTGCGCGAGGTGCTCCCGCTTCAGCCTCTCGTCGGCGATCGCGATGTCGTGCAAATCATCGGCGATGAACGGGTGGTTTGGCACGAGCCGCGCCTGGTCGATCGCGGCGGCTTCTTCGAGCGGCCTCAGAGCCTCGGCGAAGCGGTCGGCGCGCAGGTAAAGATTGCCGAGTTGCGACAGGCTGCGCGCAGTCTCGGGGTCGTCCGCGCCGTGCTGCGCGCGGTCGAAGGCGACGGCCTGCTTAAGGATTGCCGCGCCCTCGTCGAATTTGCGTTCGCCGGCCAGTACCGCGCCGAGCACCCGCAGCGCCTCGCTGGACCGCGGATGAGGGTTCCTGGCGCGCAGCACGACGGCGCGCCTCGCTTGCGCCTCGGCTTTGGCGAGGTCGCCGCGGGCCATGCTGATGCGGGCAAGGCCCGCCAGCACCGGTACCTGCGCCGCGGCATCGGCGCCGGGCGCAGCCTCAATGATGTTACCGGCGATGATCAGCATCCCCTCGGCGTCGAAATAGTGAAGCTGGTCGAGCTCGGCATCGGCGAGCGCGATCATCGCTTCGGCGGTGCCCAGCGATTCGCCGCCGATCAGATGCAGCGCGACCGTCAGGTTCCGGCGCCGTGCCGCGGTCGCCGCATCGAGATCGCCAGCCGTGAACTGCAGCCGCGCCAGCCGCCCGTAAAGCGGCGGCAAAGCGGGGCTGGCAGCGCCCTCGCGCTGCACCGCGTCGGCGATCGCGCGCTTGATCTCGATGATCGCCGCATCGGGCGCCGGATCGGCGGCGCGCGCGGCGCCCGCCAGCGCCAGGCACAACCCGACCGCGATCACGACCGCCCGAACCATCGCTGCTCTTCCCTCAGATCGGGGCTTGACCGAAGTCGCCCGGCACAAGAGGCTGGTTGGCAAGTGTATCGTCATCTCGGGGGAGGGGGCCATGATCGTGACGGAGTTGCCGGTGGGCGGCATGCCAAGCCTCGCTTCCGGCTGAGGGCCGTCGCCAATGGCCCGTGTACGCAGCATCCCCGCGGCCGAATTGCCTGCCGATCTGGCCGCGATCTACGAAGCCTTTGCAGGGTATGGCCCATTTCGCAACCAGGTCGCGGTGCTCGCCCACGTGCCGGCGGCGCTGAGGCACCTGATGCCGCTGCTGATCGAGCTGCGCGCGGCGCAGACGCTGCCCAAGCGCGCGCTCGAACTGGCGATCGTCACTGTGTCGCAGCTCAACGCCTGCCAGTACTGTGTCGCCCATCACACCCCGTTTCTCGCGGTCGAGGGCGTGTCGCCGGCCGGCGCGGCGCGCATCCTCGACTACCGCGACCATCCCGAACTCGACGACATCGACCGGCTCGTCGTCGAATATGCGATCGCCGCGTGGGACCATCCCAACCGCCTCCCCGAGGCGCTGTTTTCCCGGCTGCGACGCACATTCACTGAGGCGCAGATCGTCGAATTGACCCTGCGCATTACTCTTTGCGGTTTCTTCAACAAGTTCAACGACGCTCTTGCGATCGAAGATGAAGAAGAGGCCGCGGTCGCTTTGGCCGCGGTCGCAGGGTAGTGGCGATGGACGACATCAGCGATCACCGGGCGCGCACGATCGCGCAAACCGCGGAGGGCCACCGCCTGGAGCAGGCACGGCTTGGTGCCACGTGGCGCCGCTGGGGGCCTTACGTCAGCGACCGGCAGTGGGGCACGGTGCGCGAGGATTACAGCCCGGGCGGCACGGCGTGGGAGTATTTCCCGCACGACCACGCGCGCAGCCGCGCCTATCGCTGGGGCGAGGACGGGCTGGCCGGCTGGGGCGACGAGCATCTGTTTCTGTGCCTGGGCCTGGCGCTGTGGAACGGCAAGGACCCGATCCTCAAAGAACGGCTGTTCGGCCTGACCAACGGCGAGGGCAACCATGGCGAGGACGTGAAGGAGCTCTACTATTACCTCGACGGGCTGCCGACGCACTCGTACATGCGGATGCTCTACCGCTATCCGCATGCGGCCTATCCCTATGACAGGCTCGTTGCCGAAAGCCGCGCTCGCGGGCAGAACGACCCGGAATTCGAGCTGATCGATACCGGCGTCTTCGACGAGAACCGGTATTTCGACGTGACGGTCGAATATGCCAAGGGCGATGTCGACGACATCCTGATGCGGGTGACCGTATACAACCGCGGCCCCGATCCTGCGCCGCTGCACGTGATCCCGCAGCTGTGGGCGCGAAACATCTGGTCGTGGTCGCCGGCGCCGGAAAGGCCGCAACTGTCGGCGGTCGGCCCGTATCGCGTGCGCATCGTGCACCCCAACCATGACATGATGCACCTCGTGTGCGACGGCACGCCCGAGTTGCTGTTCTGCGACAACGACACCAACCCGCATCGCCTGTACGGCATGGAGACGAAAGGCTTCTTCAAGGACGGCATCAACGATTATGTCGTGAACGGGGTGCACGGCGCGGTCAACCCGGACCGCAGCGGCACCAAGGTCGGGGCGCTTTACCGCGAGACGATCCCGGCCGGCGGCCGGGCGCGGTTTCGCCTGCGGCTGTCGACCGGCAACCACGGGCTCGAGGATTTTGCCGCGGTATTCGACCGCCGCAAGACCGAAGCCGACGAATTCTATGCCGCGCTGCAGCAGGGGGTCGTCGACGAGGATGCACGCCGCATCCAGCGCCAGGCCTTTGCCGGGATGCTGTGGTCGAAGCAATACTATCTGCTCGACGTGCGCGATTGGATGCGCGGCGACCCGCTGCAGCCGCCCCCGCCGGAGTCGCGGATGCAGGGACGCAATACCGACTGGGGCCACGTCTTCAACTCCGACGTCATCGCGATGCCGGACAAGTGGGAATACCCATGGTACGCCGCCTGGGACCTGGCGTTCCACTGCGTTGTTTTCGCTTCGATCGACCCCGAATTCGCCAAGGATCAGCTGATCCTGCTGACCCGCGAATGGTACATGCACCCGAACGGACAGCTGCCGGCCTATGAATGGGCGTTTGGCGACGTCAACCCGCCGGTTCACGCCTGGGCCGCCTGGCGGGTCTACGAGATCGACCGCCGGACGCGCGGCGGGCAGGGCGATCGCGGGTTTCTCGAACGCGTGTTCCACAAGCTGATGCTGAACTTCACCTGGTGGGTGAACCGCAAGGATGCCGAGGGGCGCAACATCTTTCAGGGTGGTTTTCTCGGCCTCGACAATATCGGCATCTTCGACCGCAGCGCTCCGCTGCCGACCGGCGGGCATATCAACCAATCCGACGGCACCGCCTGGATGGCGATGTACACGCTGAACCTGATGCGAATCGCCCTCGAATTGGCGGTCAGGGACCACGTCTACGAGGACATTGCCACCAAGTTCTTCGAGCATTTCCTGCTGATCGCCGAGGCGATGACCAAGATCGGCGGCGAGAGCATCGGGCTGTGGGACGAGACCGACGAGTTTTATTACGACGTGCTCGAACTGCCCAACAGCCGCCCGGTGCCGCTCAAGGTGCGCTCGATGGTCGGGCTGATCCCGCTGTTCGCGGTCGAGGTGCTCGACGGCTCGGTGGTGGCGCGGCTGCCCGACTTTTCGAAGCGCCTGCACTGGTTCCTCGAAAACCGGCCGGAAATGGCGCGGCTCGTGTCGCGCTGGCTCGACCAGAGCGACGAGGAGCGGCATCTGTTGTCGCTGCTGCGCGGCCATCGCATGAAATGCCTGCTGCGCCGCATGCTCGACGAGACCGAGTTCCTGTCGGATTACGGGGTGCGCTCGATCTCGAAATACCACGAGGCAAACCCGTTCGTGTTCGAACACGCCGGCGGACGGTTCGGCATCTCGTATGTTCCGGGCGAATCGACCTCCGGCGTGTTCGGCGGCAACTCGAACTGGCGTGGCCCGATCTGGATGCCGGTCAATTTTCTGCTGATCGAATCTCTGCGCCGCTTTCACAGCTATTACGGCGACGAATTCCGCGTCGAGTGCCCGGTCGGCTCGGGAAATTACTTGAGCCTCGCCGGGGTCGCGGACGAGATCACCCGCCGGCTGGTGGCGATCTTTCGGATCAATGCGCAAGGGCGCCGGCCGGTGTTCGGCGACGATCCCCGCTTCACGAGCCCGGCCTATCGCGACGAGGTGCTGTTCTACGAGTATTTCCACGGCGATACCGGCCGCGGGCTTGGTGCGGCGCACCAGACCGGCTGGACGGGGCTGATCGCTGCGCTGTTGATGCCGCTGCACACCACCGCCAG
>DATLRD010000096.1:0-71819 GCA_035534855.1 Allostellaceae bacterium
CGGTGCGCCGAAATTATGGGCGATGCGCTTTGTCGAGCAGGAAGAGCGCTCGGCGCGGCGCTGGTACGGCGGCGCGATCGGCCGCGCGACGTTCGACGGCAACATGAACACCGGGCTGACGCTGCGCACGATCCGGATGAAAGACGGGGTGGCAGAGGTGCGCGCCGGCGCGACGCTCTTGTTCGACAGCGATCCGGACGCCGAGGAGGCCGAATGCCGGCTCAAGGCCTCGGCGATGTTCACGGCGATCCGCGGCGGGCGCGCCGCCGCGGCCGCAGCCGCGCCGGCGCCGAAAGGCGGCGCGGGGCGCAAGGTGCTGCTGGTCGACCATGAGGATTCGTTCGTCCACACGCTCGCCGGCTATATCCGCACGACCGGCGCTGAGGTGGTGACGATGCGGCCCGACCTGGCGCGCGCCGAATTGCGCGCCGGGGCGCGGCCCGACCTTGTCGTGATGTCGCCGGGGCCGGGCCGACCGCAGGATTTTGCGACCAGCGAGACGCTCGACCTGCTCTTGCGCGGGCATATCCCGGTGTTCGGCGTGTGCCTCGGCCTGCAGGCGATCGTCGAGCATTTCGGCGGCGCGCTCGACGTGCTCGGCACGCCGATGCACGGCAAGCCGTCGCCGGTGCGTGCGCTCGGCGGTCGCATCCTCGCTGGGCTGCCCGAGCGCTTTACCGTCGGTCGCTATCACTCGCTCTACGCCCGGCGCAGCGCGCTGCCACCGGATCTGCGGGTAACCGCCGAGACGGACGACGGGGTGATCATGGCGATCGAGCACCAGAGCCTGCCGCTCGCGGCGGTGCAGTTTCACCCCGAATCGGTGATGACGCTGGCCGGTGCGGTCGGGATACCGATCATCAACGCGGTGTTCGCCGCGCTGTGCCCGCCGCGAAATTCGGTGCCGGAGGCGGCGGGATAGGGTTAGAACGCCCGGTCCACCGCCGCACGGTCGATCTTGACCGGGAAGCGCTGGCGCAGCGCGTCGGTGAATTCGGCCGAAATGTCGAGCCGCTCGGCGGCAGCGAGGTCCTGCGACAGCTGTTTCGCCACCGCCGGGGTCGGCGGACCGGGGTCGTTGATCGCGGTCAGCTGCGCGACATAGGCGCCGCTGGCGTCCTCGGCGGTCACCGCCGCGCCCTTCTTGGCCGCGAACAGCTTGGCGACCAGCGCCGGCGGTGCCGGGCCGTCCTGCACCGCCCGGCGCGGCAGCGGCGGCGAGGTCTTGACACTCAGCTTCTTGTCGGCCGCGACGGTCTTGAGCGGGCTCGATGGCGAGACCGCGGCGGCTAGTGCGGCGGCCTCCTTGGCGATCGACGCCCGCTTCTGATCCTGCTGCCAGGCGGCGATCGCCCGGGCCTTGACCTCGGCGAGCGGGCGGACATGCGGCTCGATAACCTTGTCGGTGCGGACCGCAAAGATCGCCCCGTCCTCGGTGTCGATAATCCGGCTAATCTGCTCCTGGTCGGTCGAAAACAGCGCCTTCAGCACATCGTTCGGAGAGGTTGGCAGCGTGATTGGCTTGCCGCTGGGGTCGCGGCCGCCGACATCGGTTGCCGCGACGGTCGTGGTCTTGAGCCCGAATTTGCTGGCGATTTCGGCCAGCGTGGCGCCGCCGGCCAGCGCGTCGTCGGCCTTGTTGCCGATCTTGTCGAGCTTGTCGACCGCCTGCTCCTTCTGCAGCCGGGCCTCGAGTTTCGGCTTGGCCTGGGCAAAGGTCTCGGTCGATGCCGGCACGATCTTGGTGACCCGCAGGATATGCCAGCCAAGCGGCGATTTGATCGGCTCGCTGGGCTTGTTGAGCGGCAGCGTAAACGCCACTTTGGCGAGCCCGCCGGGCAACTCCGATTCCTTCATCAGGCCGAGGTCGATCGTCCCGGTGTCCTGCTTGGCGATCGTTGTCGCAACCTCTTTCCAGTCCTTGCCGGCGGCGAGCGCCGCTTCAGCCTGCTTGGCGACCTCCTCGCTCGGCGCCAGGATCTGCTCGACATCGCGCTGCTCGGGCACCGCGAAATCGCCCTTGCGCTCCTCATAGGCCTTTTTGAGCGCGTCCTCGGAAATGTGGGTGCTGGCGGCGAGATCGGCAGCGGTCAGGCTGACCAGCGTGAATCCGCGATATTCGGGCGCGCCGAACAGCTCGTGGTGCGCGTCGTAAAACTTCTGCAGCGCGGCATCGCTCGGCTGCCCGGGGTCGGCGGCGCCAGACAGTGGCACGGCGACGATGTCGGCGACCCGGGTCTCGCCGCGGTAGCGGTAGATCGTGTCGACGACCTCCTTCGAGGCGGTCACCGCGGATGTAATCGCGTGCAGGATGTCGCTACGCGGCACATCGGTGCGCATCTGGGTGACAAATTGTGCCTCGGTCAGGTTGTTCATCGCCAGGATCTGGCTGAACAGCTGTGGGTCGAAGCGGCCGTCCTTGTCGCGGAACGCGGGGTTTCCGGCGATCGCGTCGCGGATCACCTGATCCGACACGTCGAGTTGGAGCCGGGCTGCCTCCTGGTCGATCAGGCTGCGGTCGATTAATCCGTTGAGCAGGCTGTCGAGCACGCCCAGCTGCTTGAGCTGGGCGTGGCTGATCGTCGTGCCGAGCTGTGACTGCAGCCGCTCGACCGCAGGCTGCAGCACGTGCTGTAGATCTCCCACCTGGATCGTCTGGTCGCCGACCGTGGCGATCGAGGCGGTGGTGGTGTTGTCCTGGAAAAACGGCGATCGGGTGTAGATGCCCCAGAAACCGAACGACAGGATCAGCAGCGCGAACAGCGTCTTGACGATGATCGAGCCCGCTCTGGTGCGGATCGCTTGCAGCATGTGTTTAGGGCGGCTCCGTCTGCGCGGCTCGGGCGCAGGTTGACCGGCCCGAATGCCGGTGTGATCGTGCGGCGATGATAGAGATGGGCCGGCGGGGCCGCAACTATTCGCCGGGCATGGCGGGAGAGCCGGGATGGCAGAGCGCAGAACCCTGGTGGCGGGGAACTGGAAGATGAACGGGCTGCAGGGCGAGGCTGCCGCTCTCGCGCGCGACCTCGCCACAACAATGGCGGCCGGCGGCCACGCCGGATGTGAGGTGCTGGTCTGCCCGCCGGCGACGGCGATCGCGACGGTCGGGCGAATCGTCGCGGACAGCGGGATCGCCCTCGGTGGGCAGGATTGCCACGCCGCAACCAATGGCGCCTTTACCGGCGACATCAGCGCCGAGATGCTGAAGGACCTCGGCTGCCGTTACGTGATCCTCGGTCATTCCGAGCGGCGCCACGGGCACGGCGAGACCGATGACGAGATCAGCGCCAAGGTCGCTGCGGCGTGGCGCGCCGGGCTCGCCGCGATCTTGTGCATCGGCGAGACCCGCAAGCAGCGCGAGGACGGGGTGGCGTTGGCGGTGGTCGAGGGCCAGCTTGCCGGCTCGCTTCCGCCCGGCGCCTCGGCCGATAGGCTGGTCGTCGCCTACGAGCCGGTGTGGGCGATCGGCACCGGGCTGACCGCGAGCCTCGCCGACATCGCCGAAATCCACGGCGGCATCCGCGCCGCGGTGCCGACCGGCACGCGAATCCTTTACGGCGGCTCGGTCAACCCGGGCAACGCCGCCGGGATTCTTGCGCTCGACGATGTCGACGGCGGGCTGATCGGCGGCGCGAGCCTCAAGGCTGCGGATTTCTGGGCAATCGTCCGCGCGGCGACGAGCCCCGCATAGCCAGGCCGCGCGGAACAGGGTAGATATCGCGCCGCATCTGCCCAATATCCTGTCCGAGCTTCCATGATCATTCTGCTGTTCGTCCTGCACGTCCTCATCGCGATCTCGCTTGTTGCGGTCATTCTGCTGCAAAAGAGCGAGGGCGGCGCGCTTGGCATGGGCGGCGGCGGCGGCATGTCCGGGTTCATGACCGGTCGCTCGACGGCGAACCTCTTGACCCGGACCACGGCAATCCTCGCCGCGGCGTTTTTTGCCAGCAGCGTGCTGCTCGTCGTGCTGAGCAACAGCGGTCACAGGCAGCGCTCGATCATCCAGGATCTGCCGACCGGACCGGCGATCCCGGCAGCGCCGGCGGCCCCTGCCGGTCCGAGCGTGCCGACGGCCCCGGCCGGGCCCGCGGTGCCGGCGGCGCCGACCGGTTCGGCGGCACCTGCTGCCCCGACCGCGACCAAGCCGCCGGCTCCGGCCGCACCGGCGCCGAAGTGAGGTTCGGCTCCGGCGATGTAGCGAATCGCCGGAAATCCCGCAGCCCGCTTCGCGCAGCGCGCCGAAGGGGCGGGGTGCTGAACCGGCGCGCTGCGGCGAAAGTGCCGATGCCGGCGCCGCGCGGCGGTGTTCAAGTTATTGATATTATGACCATCGCAATGCGCCCGGCAGTTTCCCGTGGGATGGCGCAGCCACTTGCTTTACACTGAAGGTCCATGACGCGGTTCGTCTTCATTACCGGCGGCGTGGTTTCCTCCCTCGGCAAAGGTTTGTGCTCGGCGGCGCTCGGCGCGCTGCTGCAGGCGCGCGGGTTCAAGGTGCGCCTGAGAAAGCTCGACCCCTATCTCAATGTCGATCCGGGCACGATGAGCCCCTACCAGCACGGCGAAGTCTATGTGACCGACGACGGCGCCGAGACTGATCTCGATCTTGGGCATTACGAGCGCTATGTCGGCGTCGCCGCGCGCAAGAGCGACAGCGTCACCACCGGGCGGATTTATTCGACCGTGATTGGCCGCGAGCGGCGCGGCGAATATCTCGGCGCGACGGTGCAGGTGATCCCGCACGTGACCGACGCGATCAAGGAATTCATCCTCGCCGACCTGAATGACGAGGATTTCGTGCTGTGCGAGATCGGCGGTACGGTCGGCGACATCGAAAGCCTGCCGTTTCTCGAGGCGATCCGCCAGCTCGGCAACGAATTGGGGCGCGAGCGGGTGCTGTTTGCGCACCTGACGCTGGTGCCGTGGATCGCCTCGGCCGGCGAACTCAAGACCAAGCCGACCCAGCACTCGGCCAAGGAACTGCTCGGGCTCGGCATCCAGCCCGACATCCTGCTGTGCCGCTGCGACCGCGAAATCCCCGAAGGCGCGCGCAAAAAGATTGCACTGTTCTGCAACGTGCGCGAAAGCCGCGTGATCCCGGCGCTCGATGTCGACACGATCTATGCGGTGCCCGGCGCCTACCATGCCGAGGGGTTCGACCGCGAGGTGTGCCGCCATTTCGGCCTCGACACCGCCGAACCCGACCTCGAGCGCTGGGACGCGATCGTTAACTGCATCCGCAAGCCCGAGGGCGAGGTCACGATCGCCATCGTCGGCAAGTACACGCATCTGCCCGACAGCTACAAATCGCTGGCCGAGGCGATGACCCACGGCGGCATCGCCAACAATGTCAAGGTAAACGTCGACTGGATCAACTCGGAGGTGTTCGAGGCCGAGGGCGAGGCGCTGCGTCAGCTCGAAGGGGTGCACGGTATCCTGGTGCCGGGCGGGTTCGGCGAGCGCGGCTCGGAAGGCAAGATCGAGGCGGCGCGGTTTGCGCGCGAGCGGGCAGTGCCCTATTTCGGCATCTGCTTCGGCATGCAGATGGCGGTGATCGAGGCGGCGCGGCATCTGGCTGGGCTGCCGGGAGCCGGCTCCAGCGAGTTCGGCCCGTGCGAACACGCGGTGATCGGGCTGATGACTGAGTGGATGCGCGGCAACGCGGTCGAGCACCGAACCGCAGAAACCGACCTCGGCGGCACGATGCGTCTCGGCGCCTACGAGGCGGTGCTCGATCCGGAAAGCCGGGTCGCGGAGATCTACGCCGCCGATCGGATCAGCGAGCGCCACCGCCACCGCTACGAGGTAAACATCGCCTATCGCGACACGCTCGAGGCCGCGGGCCTGCGCTTTTCCGGCATGTCGCCCAATGGCCTCCTGCCCGAGATCGTCGAACTCCCCGACCATCCGTGGTTCGTCGGCGTGCAGTTTCATCCCGAGCTGAAATCGAAGCCGTTCGAGCCGCACCCGCTGTTCACCTCGTTCGTCAAGGCGGCGCTCGACCAGTCCCGGCTGGTGTAGCCGAAAGGCGGCGACACGCCCTCCGCTCCGGCCCGTCATATCGGCGAAGTCCGATATCCACGTCAGGGATCGGGCGCGGCCTTCGTCGGGATGACAGAACGCCCGGCCGACGCTAATTGTGATCCGCAGCCGGTTTTCTCGCACCCGCAATACCGGGCGGACGATCAAAGGACGCTGAAATGACCGCGATTGCCGATATCCATGCCCGTGAAATCCTCGACAGCCGCGGCAACCCGACGCTCGAAGTCGAGGTGAGCCTCGACAGCGGCGCAATGGGGCGCGCCGCGGTGCCGTCGGGCGCCTCGACCGGGGCGCACGAGGCGGTCGAGTTGCGCGACGGTGGCACGCGGTTTCACGGCCGCGGCGTCCAGCAGGCGGTTGGCGCGGTCAACGGCGAGATTTTCGACGCGCTGTCGGGGTTCGACGCCGCCGACCAGCTGGCGATCGACCGCACCCTGGTCGAGCTTGACGGCACCCCGAACAAGGGCCGGCTCGGCGCCAATGCGGTGCTCGGCGTCAGCCTCGCCTGCGCCAAGGCGTCGGCCGAGGATATCGGCCAGCCGCTCTATCGTTATGTCGGCGGCGCCTTTGCCCGCACCCTGCCGGTGCCGATGATGAACATCGTCAACGGCGGGGTGCACGCCGACAACCCGATCGACATCCAGGAATTTATGATCATGCCGGTCGGCGCGCCGAGCGTGACCGAGGCGATCCGCATGGGCTCGGAGATCTTCCATGCGCTGCGCAGCCGCCTGCACGACGCCGGGCACAACACCAATGTCGGCGACGAGGGCGGCTTTGCCCCAAACCTTGCCTCGGCCGATGCGGCGCTCGGCTTTGTGATGAAGGCAATCGAAGCGGCGGGATACCACCCCGGCGACGAGGTGGTGCTGGCGCTCGACCCCGCCTCGTCCGAGTTCTTCCGCGACGGCAAGTACGACCTGAAAGGCGAGGGGAAGGTGCTCGATGCCACGGGAATGGTCGCCTATTACGCCGACCTCGTGGCGCGCTACCCGATCGTGTCGATCGAGGACGGGATGGCCGAAGACGATTGGGACGGCTGGGCGCAAATGACCCGCGAGCTTGGCGCCAAGATCCAGCTGGTCGGCGACGACCTGTTCGTCACCAACCCGGCGCGCGTCGGGCGCGGCATCGCCGACAAGGTCGCCAACGCGGTGCTGATCAAGGTGAATCAGATCGGCACGTTGTCGGAGACGCTGGAAACGGTCGAACTGGCGATGCGCGCCGGCTATGGCGCCGTGATGTCGCACCGTTCGGGCGAAACCGAGGACACGACGATTGCCGACCTCGCAGTGGCGACCAATTGCGGACAAATCAAAACCGGGTCACTTTCGCGTTCCGACCGACTCGCGAAATACAATCAACTGATCCGAATCGAAGAACGGCTTTCTTCTTCGGCGTATTACCCGGGGAAATCAATCATTCGGCGGTAGAAAGGCAGCGCGCCCGGGCAACCGGGCAAAACAGCCCACGATTTCGCCCGGTCGCGGCGTCAAATCAAAGCGGTAGCCCCGAAAACCAAAATTCTTGGATGAAGCCGGCCCGACCCGGCCCTCGACGCTGCGGGGGGCCAGGGGATGCATGCCGTTGACGACGGCAGCGCTGCGTGATTCTCTCTCGCGATGGTCGTGTTGCGCGAAATGCGCCGGCGTGCGCGATTTCTGGTTGGCCCGGTGTTCGGGCTGGCGGTGACCGGCTATTTCCTCTACCACTTGGTGGAAGGTGATCGCGGCCTGACCGCCTGGGTTCGGCTCAACCATGAGATGCGGGTCGCGCAGGCGCAGTTCGTCAAGGTCGATGCCGACCGCGCAGCGCTCGATCATCGCGTCGCCGATATGCGGCCCGACCACGTCGACCCCGACCTGCTCGACGAAGAAATTCGCCGTACGCTCAACTATGCCGCACCCGACGAAATCGTCATTATGCAACCCGCTAAGCCACGCTGAGCAGCCGCCGCGGCGGATCAGTCAGTTCATCCTTCGTTCCCAAGGAATTGGCGCCCGTAAGGTTGCAAACGGCGGCATTTGACACCATGCTAGCCGGGTTGGAGGAGATGCATGGCAGTCAAAAGCAAGGCCAAACCGGTCAAGCCCGCGGAGCCTCCCGTCGCGGCTGCGACGCTCAAGCAATTCTTTCACGACATGCTGCTGATCCGGCGCTTTGAAGAGCGCGCCGGACAACTCTACGGGATGGGCCTGATTGGCGGGTTCTGCCATCTCTATATCGGCCAGGAGGCGGTGGTCGTCGGGGTTCAGGCGGCCCTTAAAGAGGGCGACACGATCGTCACCTCCTATCGCGATCATGGCCACATGCTGGCCTGCGGCATGGACCCCAAGGGGGTGATGGCCGAGCTTGCCGGCCGACGCGACGGCTATTCGCACGGCAAGGGCGGCTCGATGCACATGTTCAGCCGCGAAAAGAATTTCTTTGGCGGGCACGGCATCGTCGGTGCCCAGGTGCCGATTGGCACCGGGCTCGGCTTTGCCCATCACTACCGCGACGACGGGTTCATCTCGGTCACCTATCTCGGCGACGGCGCGATCAACCAGGGCCAGGTCTATGAAAGCTTCAACATGGCCTCGCTGTGGAAGCTGCCGGTCGTCTACGTGATCGAGAACAATCGCTATGGCATGGGCACCTCGGTCGCCCGCGCCTCGGCGCGCACCGACCTCTATCACCGCGGCGTGGCCTACGGAATTCCCGGTGAGCCGGTCGACGGGATGGACGTGGCCGCGGTTTACCGGGCCGGGATCGCGGCGGCCGAGCACGCGCGCTCGGGCGGGGGGCCGATCATCCTTGAAATGCTGACCTACCGATATCGCGGCCATTCGATGTCCGACCCCGCGAAGTACCGCACCCGCGACGAGGTCAACAAGATGCGCAGCGAGCACGACCCGATCGACCATCTGCGCCAGCGGTTGATAGAGCAGGGCGCGGCGAGCGAGCCGGAGCTGCGCGAGGTCGAGCGGCAGGTGCGGGATGTCGTCGTCGAGGCGGCGCAATTCGCTCAGGATTGTCCCGAGCCCGACCCGGCGGAACTGTGGACGGACGTGCTGGCCGAGGCGTGATGACAAGCCAAGTGCTGATGCCGGCGCTGTCGCCGACGATGACCGAAGGCAAGATCGCCCGCTGGGTCAAAAGCGAGGGGGAGGCGGTCCACGCCGGCGACGTGCTCGCCGAGATCGAGACCGACAAGGCGACGATGGAGGTAGAGGCGGTGGACGACGGTATCTTGGCGCGGATCGTCATCCCGGAAGGCACCGACCACGTCGCCGTCAACACCCCGATTGCGGTCATCGCCGCCAATGGCGAGGAGGTTACCGAGGCGCCACCGGCGGCCAAGGCGACACCGGCTTCGCGCGCTCCTGAGCCGCCGCACGAGGCGCCGGCCGAAGGCAAATCGGGAAACGGCGCAGCGCTGCCCGCACCGGCGCTGCCGATCGCGGCAGAGGCCGACTATACCGGCAAGACCATCACCCAGACCGTGCGCGAAGCACTGCGCGACGCGATCGCCGAAGAGATGCGGCGCGACGAAAACGTGCTGCTGATCGGCGAGGAAGTCGCCGAGTACCAGGGGGCCTACAAGGTCAGCCAGGGGCTGCTGCAGGAATTCGGCGCGCGCCGCGTCATTGACACGCCGATCACCGAGCACGGGTTTACCGGGCTCGGCGTCGGCGCCGGGTTTGCCGGGTTGCGGCCGATCGTCGAGTTCATGACCTTCAACTTCGCCATGCAGGCGATGGACCAGATCGTCAACTCGGCCGCCAAGACCCGCTACATGTCAGGCGGGCAGATGCACTGCCCGATCGTGTTTCGCGGGCCGAACGGCATCGCCGCCCGGGTCGCCGCGCAGCATTCGCAATGCTATGCGAGCTGGTACGCGCACGTGCCGGGGCTCAAGGTCGTGGCGCCCTACACTGGGGCCGACCACAAGGGCCTGCTCAAATCGGCGATCCGCGACCCCAACCCGGTGGTGTTTCTTGAGCACGAGCTGGTCTACGGCGAAAGCTTTGCGGTGCCGGACGACCCGGAATACCTGGTGCCGATCGGCAAGGCGCGCATCGCCCGCGCTGGCGACCACGTCACGATCACGGCGTTTTCGCGCATGGTGAAGCTGGCGCTGCAGGCCGCCGAGGAATTGGAAAAGGCGGGAATTTCCGCCGAGGTGATCGATCTGCGCTCGCTGCGCCCGTTCGACCGGGCGGCAATCGTCGCTTCGGTCAGAAAGACCAACCGGCTCGTCACCGTCGAGGAAGGCTGGCCATTTGCCGGGATCGGCGCGGAGATCGCGGCGATCACGATGGAGGAATGCTTCGACTGGCTCGACGCGCCGGTCAAGCGGGTGACCGGCAAGGACGTGCCGCTGCCCTATGCCGCCAATCTCGAAAAGCTCGCGGTGCCGCAGGTCGAAGACATCGTCGCCGCGGTGCGCGATGTGGCGTACCGGTAAGCGGATGTTATTGCGAAGCCCATCGGGCGACGACGCAATCTCGCCGGGATTGCGTCGCTGCGCTCGCAACGACACCTCATTCGATGTGATCTGACCCATGCCGACTCCGATTTTGATGCCCGCGCTATCGCCGACGATGACTGAGGGCAACCTCGCGCGCTGGCTCAAGAAGGAAGGCGACGAGGTGCACTCTGGCGACGTGCTCGCCGAGATCGAAACCGACAAGGCGACGATGGAGGTCGAGGCGGTCGATGAGGGGCGGATCGGCAAGATCCTGGTTCCCGAGGGCGCCGAAGGGATCAAGGTCAACCAGCCGATCGCCGTGCTGCTCGGCGAGGGCGAGGACGCTTCCAGCCTCGCCGAATTCGCCGCCGGCGAGACCTCCGCGGCGGCGCCGCCTCAGCCCGAACCGGCACCTCCGGTGCGCGCCCTGGTCAGCAAGCCGGCGGAGCGGCCGGCCCCGGTGCGCGCACCGGAGGTGCCGGCAGCCGCGGCGCAGCGTAACGGCGCGCGCATCTTTGCCAGTCCGCTGGCGCGGCGCATGGCGGAGCAGGCCGGGATCGATCTCGGCACGCTGCGTGGCTCCGGGCCGCAGGGACGGATCGTCAAGGCCGACATCGACGTTGCGCTGACCGGCTCCGCTCGGCCGGCCGCAGCGCTCCAGCCGCAGCCCGCTGCCGCGCGGCCCCAGGTCGCGCCGCCGCCGGTGCTCACCCCGGCACAGGTCGAGGCGTTTGTCGGAGACGCGCCCTTTACCGAAAAGCCGCACAGCGCGATGCGGCGGGTGATCGCCCGGCGACTGACCGAGGCGAAGCAGACCGTCCCGCATTTCTACCTAACGGTCGATTGCCGTATCGACGAACTGCTGCGCGCACTCAAATCCTTGCCTGAAGAGCTGCGCATCTCGATCAACGATTTCGTGATCCGCGCCGCGGCGCTGGCGCTGCGCCAGGTGCCGGCGGCCAACGCGTCGTGGAGCGAGGATGCGATCATCCTGTGGGAGCGCGCCGACATCGCGGTCGCGGTCGCGCTCGACGACGGGCTGATCACCCCGATCATCCGCGGCGCCGAGCACAAGGGGCTGGCGCAGATCAGCGCCGAGATGAAGGACCTCGCCAGCCGTGCCCGCAGCAGCAAATTGAAGCTCGAAGAGTTTCAGGGCGGCACGTTCTCGATCTCCAATCTCGGCATGTTCGGGGTCAGGGAGTTCGCCGCGGTGATCAACCCGCCGCACGGCTGCATCCTGGCGATCGGCGCCGGCGAGCCCCGGCCGGTCGTCAAGGACGGCCAGCTTGCGGTCGCGACCGTGATGAGCTGCACGCTGTCGTGCGACCACCGCGCGGTCGACGGCGCGGTCGGCGCGCGGTTCCTCCAGGCCTTTAGGCGGCTGATCGAACAGCCCGCGATGATGCTGCTGTAGGCCGGGCGGGATGCCCGACAGCAATTTCGATCTGGTCGTGCTCGGCGGCGGGCCGGGCGGCTATGTTGCCGCGATCCGCGCCGCGCAGCTCGGCATGAAGACTGCGGTCGTCGAGCGCGAGCATTTGGGCGGCATCTGCCTCAACTGGGGCTGCATCCCGACCAAGGCGCTGCTGCGTACCTCGGAGATCTATCACCTGCTGCACCGGCTCGACGAGTTCGGCCTGTCGGCCAAGGACATCGCCTTCGACCCGGCCAAAATCGTCGCCCGGTCGCGGGCGGTGGCAAAGCAATTGTCGAACGGCGTCGCCTACCTGCTGCGCAAGAACAAGGTGCAGGTCTTTGACGGGCACGGCCGCCTCGCCGGCAACGGGAAAGTGGCGGTCGCGAAAGACGGCAAGCCGGCCGCCGAGCTTGCCGCCAAGCACATCATTCTGGCGACCGGCGCGCGGGCGCGCTCGCTGCCCGGAATCGAACCCGACGGCAAGCTGGTGTGGACCTACAAGGAGGCGATGGTGCCGCTGGCGATGCCGAAATCGCTCCTGGTCATCGGCTCGGGCGCGATCGGCATCGAGTTCGCCAGCTTTTATCGGGACATGGGCGCGGCGGTGACGGTGGTCGAGGTGCTGCCGCGCATCCTGCCGGTCGAGGACGAAGAGATTTCCGCGTTTGCCCGTAAGGCATTCGAGAAGCAGGGGATCGCGATCCACACCGGGGCGACGGTAAAGGCGCTGACGCGCGGCAAGGACCGGGTCTCGGCGCAGATCGAGGCCGGCGGCAAGACCACCGAGATCACGGTCGAGCGGGTCATCTCGGCGGTCGGCATCACCGGCAATGTCGAGGATATCGGGCTGGAGGGCACCCGGATCAAAGTCGAGCGCAGCCATGTCGTGGTCGACGAATGGCTGCGCACCGGCGAGGACGGGGTCTACGCGATCGGCGATCTGGTCGGCCCGCCGTGGCTGGCGCACAAGGCGATGCACGAAGGCGTCGTCTGCGTCGAGAAGATCGCCGGGGTCAGCGGCGTGCATCCGCTCAACACCCGCAACATCCCGGGGTGCACCTATTGCCGGCCGCAGGTGGCGAGCGTCGGCCTCACCGAAAAGGCCGCGCGCGACGCCGGCTACGAGGTGAAGGTCGGGCATTTCCCGTTCCTCGCCAACGGCAAGGCGATCGCGCTCGGCGAGAGCGAAGGCATGGTCAAGACCGTGTTCGACGCCAAGACCGGCGAACTGTTGGGTGCGCACATGGTCGGTGCCGAGGTCACCGAGCTGATCCAGGGCTACACGATCGCCAAGACGCTCGAAACCACCGAAAGCGAATTGATGGCGACGGTGTTCCCGCACCCGACCCTCAGCGAGATGATGCACGAGAGCGTGCTTGATGCGTATGGCCGTGCGCTCCATTTCTAGGCCGACCCTACTGTTCTCGTCATCCCCAGGCTTGACCCGGGGATCCTTGGATGGCCGGGTCAAGCCCGGCCATGATGGTTAGAGGTATCGGTGAGCATCCCTGCGGCGCCGCTGCGCCATCCCGAAAAGGCCGCACGGCCCGACCAGGAAAGCCCGCGCAAACCGGAGTGGATCAGGGTCAAGGCGCCCGGCTCGTCTGAATACCACGAGACCCGGCGCCTCATCCGCGAACACCGCTTGCATACCGTGTGCGAAGAGGCGGCGTGCCCGAATATCGGCGAGTGCTGGAAGCAAAAGCACGCGACCGTGATGATCCTCGGCAGCACCTGCACCCGCGCCTGCTCGTTCTGTAACATCGCCACCGGGCGGCCCGACCTTCTCGATCCGCACGAGCCGGAGCGGGTCGGCGAGGCGGTCGGCAAACTCGGACTCAGCCACATCGTCGTCACCTCGGTCGACCGCGACGATCTCGACGATGGCGGCGCCGGGCATTTCGCGCGCACGATCGCGGCGATCCGCGGCGCTGCGCCGGCCACGACGATCGAGGTGCTGGTGCCTGATTTTCTGCGCAAGGACGGGGCGATCGAGACCGTCGTCGCGGCGCGGCCCGACGTGCTCAACCACAACCTCGAAACCGTGCCGCGGCTGTACGTCGAGGTGCGGCCGGGGGCGCGATATTTTGCCTCGCTGCGCCTGTTGGACCAGGTCAAGCGTATCGACCCGGCGATGTTTACCAAATCGGGCATCATGGTCGGGCTTGGCGAAGGCCGCGACGAGGTTTCCCAGGTGATGGACGATCTGCGCGCGGCCGACGTGGATTTCCTGACGATCGGGCAATATTTGCAGCCGACGCCAAAGCACCACCGCGTCGACCGCTTTGTGACCCCGGACGAATTCGAGAGCTATCGCCGGTTGGCGCTCGGCAAGGGTTTTCTGATGGTGTCGGCCGCGCCGCTGACCCGTTCGTCGTATCACGCCGGCGACGATTTCGCGCGGCTCAGGGCTGCACGCGCCGCCCAGCTCCGGCCGACCGCCTAAAACGGCCGATGCCGACCCATGCCGAACAGCGCGTGGTGCCGTACACGCCCGAGCAGATGTACGCGCTCGTCGCCGACGTCGAGCGCTATCCCGAATTTCTGCCGTGGTGCGTCGGCGCGCGCATCCGCGAGCGGCGGCCCGACCTGATCGTCGCTGACCTGATCATCGGGTTTCGCATGTTTCGCGAGCGCTTTACCTCGCGCGTCACGCTTGACCCGCCCGGCCAGATCGACGTGACCTATGCCGAAGGCCCGTTCCGCTACCTCAACAACCATTGGGGGTTCGAGCGTGTGCCCGGCGGCTGCCGACTGGATTTCTTCGTCGATTTCGAGTTCAAGTCGCGGATTTTGCAGCGGATCATCGAGGTGCTGTTCGGCGAGGCGGTGCGACGCATGGTCGCCGCCTTCGAGGGCCGCGCGCGGCAACTTTACGGCTCGGCCGCCCCGAACGGCGCCGGGGCGGCCGCCTGACCGGGTCGGTTCCGCCTATTCCGCCGCCAACGTCGCCCGCTCCGCTGCGATCATGTGGTCGACGAAGCGGCGCATCTGCATGCGGATCGCGTCGGTGGCGATGTCGGTCAAGCCGTCCTCGCCGAATTCGCTGAGCCGGGCCTGCTGGGCCTCGACCATGTCCTTGTCTTCGAGGAAGGTCGGTGCGATTTCCTGATAAAGCTGCTCGGTGGCGTCCGGGTCGTTCTGGCGGTAGCCGTTGGCGACCGACCAGAAATACAGGCAGCTTGTTTCGGTTTCCGGGGTCAGCCCGTGGAACAGTCGGAACTGAAAGCGGAAATCGTCCGGCGCGACGCCCGAGCCGGCGTCGGTCGCGCCGGTCCACTGCAGCACGTGGCACGGCGCGACGAACTCGAATTCCTGCAGCCGGTCGACCCGCCCGGTAAAGCCGGCGGCGCGCGCATAGCTCGGCGGCGGCGGCGAATTGCGCATCCAGCGGGTGAACTTGACCCCTGTCGAGGTGTGCTCGGTCTTCATCTCGGCGGTGAAATGCTGCAGCGGGTTGCCGCCCACCGTCCTGGCGTGGAGATAGCCGAGATGGGTCAAATCCATCAAATTGTCGACCATGAGCATGTAATTGCCCTTGATCGGGTACATCGCGTGCTTGTTGGGCCAGCGCGCGGTGTCGTTGTGGTACGGGAAATCGAGGATCTTCGCCCGGTTGGCGGCTGCCGGATCGCCAGGCCAGACCCATAGGAACCCGTCCTTCTCGACCAGCGGATAGGAACGCACGCGCGCGTCGGCCGGAATGCGGGTCTGGCCCGGGATGCTGACGCATTGCCCGGCCGGGTCGATGACGAGGCCGTGATAGCCGCACTGGATGCCTTCGGGCACGCAGGTGCCGAAACTCAGCGGTGCGGACCGGTGGCAACAGCGGTCGGCAAGGGCGATTGCCTTGCCCTGTGCGTCACGGAACAAGACGATGGGCTCGTCGCAGATGCGCCGCCCGAGCGGCGCCCCGGCGAGTTCGTCGGCCCAGGCGGCGATATACCAAGCGTTGTGCAAGAACATGGCGGCCTCCCTTTGTTTTTGTGCAATGCCCTTAGCTTAAATCAGACTGCGGCGTCGCGCAGCATTTCCAGCCCGCGGATCAGCGCCGCGCGGCGGATGCCCTCGCGGTCGCCGGGGAATACGTGGCGCTCGCTGCGGCCGCCCTGGCCGCGCCGGGCGATGCCGAGATAGACGAGCCCGACCGGCTTTTCGGCGCTGCCGCCGCCCGGTCCAGCGACCCCGGTGATCGACACTGCGGCATCGACCCCGGCGCGCCGAGCCGCGCCGGCAGCCATCGCCGCCGCGGTTTCGGGGCTGACCGCACCATGTGCCAGGATCGTCGGCTCGGGGACGCCGAGCAGCTCGATCTTGGCAGCGTTGGAATAGGTCACATAGCCGCGCTCGACGACGTCGGACGAGCCGGCGATCGCAGTCAGCGCCGCGGCGACGAGGCCGCCCGTGCAGCTTTCGGCGGTCGCCAGCTTCCAGTTGCGGGCGCGGTAGGCGTCGAGCACCGCCTCTGCCAGTGCGAGGATTTCAGAATCGAACACCCAGTGCTCCTTCGCCGATCACGAGCAGGATGAGAGCGTAGATCGCCGCCAGAACGTCGTCGAGCATGATGCCGAGACCGCCCGCCACGCCGCGTTCGATCCGGCGGATCGGGAACGGCTTGGTGATGTCGAAGACGCGAAACAGCAGGAAGCCGGCGAGGTAGGCGCGCCAATCGAGCGGTGCGGCAAGCAGCACCAGAAACTGCGCGGCGATTTCGTCGACGACGATGAAGCCCGGGTCTTTCGCGCCGCTCGCCCGGGCGGTTACCGCAGCGGCCCAGCAGCCGACCGCGAATACCGCTATTGCGGCAAGCGCGAGCGCCGGCTTTCCGCCGGCCCAGACAAGCAGCCATGCGCAGGGCAGGGTGGCGAGCGAGGCCCAGGTGCCGGGCATTCCCGGCAACAGCCCGGCGCCGAACCCAGTCGCGAAGAGCGCCGCCGGGTGCCACAGCGGCAGGCCGAGGCGGCGGGTCAGAGTGGCAGCCGGACCGTGGCGACCGCCTGGGCGGCGATGCCTTCGCCGCGGCCGGTAAAGCCGAGCTTCTCGGTCGTCGTCGCCTTGACGCTGACCCGCCCCTCGTCGATGCCGAGAATGTCGGCGAGGCGGGCGATCATCGCCTCGCGGTGCGGGGCGACCCGCGGGCGCTCGCAGATGATCGTGACGTCGACTGCGGCGACAGTCCCGCCGCGCTGCCGCACCAGATTGACGGCGTAGCGCAGGAACTGGTCCGACGCGGCGCCCTTCCAGCGCGGGTCGCTTGGCGGGAAGTGCATTCCGATGTCGCCGGCGCCGATCGCGCCGAGCACCGCGTCGGTGATCGAGTGCAGGCCGACATCGGCGTCGGAGTGGCCGACTGCCCCGACCTCGTGCGGGATTGCGATGCCGCAGATCATGATGTGGTCGCCCGGACCGTATGGGTGGACGTCGTACCCCTGGCCGACGCGAATGTCGCCGAGCCGGGCCGCGAGCAGCCGCTCGGCGGCCGCCAAGTCCTGCGCCGTCGTCACCTTCAGGTTCTCCTCGCTGCCGGCGACGATCACGGGCACGATGCCGGCCGCCTCGGCGATCGCCGCATCGTCGGTCAACGCGCGACCGTGCGCGGCGCGATGCGCTGCAAGGATCTCGGCAAAGCGGAACCCCTGCGGGGTCTGTGCGCGCCACAGATTGGCACGGTCGACGGTGGTGCGGATTTGTCCCTCTTCGACCCGCTTGATCGTATCGCCGAGCGGCACCGCCGGGATCGCCGCCGCCGCGCGGTCGAGCGCGTCGATGACCCGGTCGATCAGGTCGCGCCCGGGGAACGGCCGCGCCCCGTCATGGATCAGCACACGGTCGGGACCGTGCGGCGCCAGCGCCTCGAGGCCCAACCGCACCGAATCCTGGCGCTCGGCGCCGCCGGTGACAGGCGGCAGCAGGTCGAGCCCGGCGGTCGCCGCGTCGTAGGCCGCGCGGTCCTCGGGCCGGATCACGACCTCTACCCCGGCGATGTCGGGATGCCCGGCAAACGCCGCGACGGCGTGATATAGCACCGCGCGGCCACCGAGGCCGAGATACTGCTTGGGAAGGTCGCCGCCGAACCGCGCGCCGCGCCCGCCGGCGACGACCAGTGCGTAGACTCGCGCCATCACGCTAAATTAGCCTAGTCGCCCTGGCGCCCGCCAGTGGCGCAGCGGTCGTCTCGCGGTGAGCCCGGCGAAGCATATTGTTTCTTTACGCGGCTTGGCTTAAATTAACTGCCTAATCGATAGGCAAACGGCCTCTTTGTCTAAAAAATGAGCATTTTTATCGCATCGGAACGGCTGGAAGATGCCGTGATCCTGGCGCCGATGTCGGGCGTCACCGATCTGCCGTTTCGCCGCATCGTCAAGCGCGAAGGGGCAGGGCTCCTCGTCTCGGAGATGATCGCGAGCCAGGCCGCGATCCGCGATACGAGGCAATCGCTGACCATGGCCAAAAGCTGCGCCGAGGAGCAGCCGATGGCGGTACAGCTTGCCGGCTGCGAGCCCGAGGTAATGGCCGAGGCGGCAAAATGGTGCGCCGACCGGGGCGCGCGCCTGATCGACATCAATTTCGGCTGCCCGGTCAAGAAGGTGGTCAACGGCCATGCCGGCTCGGCACTGATGCGCGACGAAGTGCAGGCCGCGCGCATTCTGGAGGCGACGGTCAAGGCAGTCGATCTGCCGGTCACGCTCAAGATGCGCACCGGCTGGGACGATCGCAGCCGCAACGCCCCGGCCCTGGCGCGGATCGCCGAATCCTGCGGCATCCGCATGGTCACGGTACACGGCCGCACCCGCTGCCAGTTTTACGCCGGCAGCGCCGATTGGGGCTTTGTGCGCGCGGTCAAGGAGGCCGTTTCGATCCCGGTTATCGTCAACGGCGACATCACGAGCCTGGAGGACGCCGACCGGGCGCTCGCCGAATCCGGCGCCGATGGGGTGATGATCGGGCGCGGCGCCTATGGCCGGCCGTGGTTCGTCCGCCAGGTGATGGCGTGGCTGCGCTCGCGGCGGCGCGTGCCCGACCCGCCGCTGGAGGCGCAGTATGCGATTGTATGCGGGCATTACGACGACATGCTGAGCCATTACGGCCGCGAGGTCGGGGTCAAGATCGCGCGCAAGCACCTCGGCTGGTATTCGAAGGGTCTGCCCGGCTCGGCCGAATTCCGCGCCGCAGTCAACCAGACCGGGGATGTCGCAATCGTCAAGGAACTGCTACGCCAATTCTACGAGCCGCTGCTGGCGCGCGAGGCGGCTTGATGCTGCGCTTGCGGCGATCGGGTCTGGCGCCCGACGCGGCCATGCTGCTCGGGGTGCTGCCGAACCCGGTGATCGCGCTCGACCGCGCCGGCCGACTGCGCTTTGTCAATCCGGCCGCCGAGCAGTTTCTCGGGGCCGGCGCCACCGCGCTTTACGGCAGCACCCTAAGCGAGTTCGTGCATCCGCACAGCCCACTGTTCACGCTGATCGACGCGGTGTGGAAGAGCGGCGGGTCGATCGCCGAATACGACGTGGTCGTCGAAGGGCCGCGGTTTGCCGCGCGCACCGTGACGATCGAAGGCGCCCCGGCCGGGGAAGGCTCGGACCTGCTGGTGCTGACCTTTCACGAGCGCTCGATGGCCGACAAGGTCGACCGCCAGCTGACCCACCGCAACGCCGCCCGCTCGATCACGGCAATGGCGGCGATGTTGGCGCACGAGGTCAAAAACCCGCTGTCGGGCATCCGCGGCGCCGCGCAGCTCTTGGAGCAGGACGCCGACGAATCCGGCCGCGAGCTGACCCGACTGATCTGCGACGAGACCGATCGCATCGTCGCGCTGCTCGACCGCATGGAGGCATTTTCCGACCACCGCCCGATCGAGCGCGTCGCGGTCAACATCCACGAGGTGCTCGAACGGGTGCGGCGCATCGCCCAGTCGGGCTTTGGCCGCCATGTCCGGATCGGCGAGGAATACGACCCATCCTTGCCGCCGGTGCACGGCAACCATGACCTGCTGGTCCAGGTTTTCCTCAATCTTATCAAGAACGCCGCCGAGGCGGCGCCGGCCAACGGCGGCGAGATCATGCTGACCACCGCCTATCGCCACGGGCTGCGGGTCGCGCTGCGGACCGGCGAGGACCGGATCTATCTGCCGCTGATGGTTTCGATCGCCGATAACGGCGCCGGCATCCCGGAAGACTTGGCGCCACACCTGTTCGATCCGTTCGTTACGACCAAGCGGAATGGAACTGGCCTTGGTCTTGCACTGGTCGCGAAGGTGATTGGCGACCACGGCGGGGTGATCGAGTTCGACAGCCAACCCCGGAAGACCGTTTTCCGGGTGTTCCTGCCGGTGGTCCCGCAAGACGGGTTTCGCTGATGGTTGCAACGATACTGGTAGCCGATGACGACCGCGCGATCCGCATGGTGTTGAGCCAGGCGCTGGCACGGCTCGGGCACGAGGTCCGCATGACCGGCAACGCGGCGACGCTGTGGCGCTGGGTGACCGATGGCGAGGGCGATCTGGTGATCACCGACGTGATCATGCCCGACGAGAACGGACTCGACCTGATCCCGCGGATCAAAAAGCTCCGCCCGGAGCTGCGCGTCATCGTGATGAGCGCGCAAAACACGCTGTTGACCGCGGTCAAGGCGACCGAGCGCGGCGCGTTCGAATACCTGCCCAAACCGTTCGACCTGCGCGAACTGGTCGCCGTCGTCGAGCGGGCACTGACGACACCGCTAGGGCCGGTAACCAACGGCGCCGAGGAGGTCGAGGAGCAGCTGCCGCTGATCGGCCGCTCGCCGGCTATGCAGGAGGTGTATCGCGCGATCGCGCGGCTGATGGGCACCGACTTGACGATCATGATCACCGGCGAGAGCGGCACCGGCAAGGAACTGGTTGCGCGTGCGCTGCACGATTACGGCAAGCGGCGCAACGGGCCGTTCGTCGCGATCAACATGGCGGCGATCCCGCGCGACCTGATCGAGAGCGAGTTGTTCGGCCACGAGCGCGGCGCCTTTACCGGTGCCACCGCGCGCAGTGTCGGCCGGTTCGAGCAGGCCAAGGGCGGCACGCTGTTTCTCGACGAGATCGGCGACATGCCGTTCGAGGCGCAGACCCGGCTGCTGCGGGTGCTGCAGGAGGGGGAATACACCGCGGTCGGCGGACGCAACCCGATCCGCGCCGACATCCGCATCATCGCCGCGACGCACCGGGATCTGTCGCAGCTGATTCGCCAAGGCACATTTCGCGAAGACCTGTTCTATCGCCTCAATGTCGCACCGATCCGCCTGCCGCCGCTGCGCGAGCGCAGCTCCGATATCCCGGCGCTAGTGCGTAATTTCTCGGCCCAGGCGACCCGCGAAGGCTTGTCGGCCAAGGCTCTCGACGAGGCGGCGATGGAGCGGCTGCGCCGCTATCGCTGGCCGGGCAACGTGCGCGAGCTGGAAAACCTGGTGCGCCGGCTCGCAGCGCTCTATCCGCAGGAGATCATCAGCGTCGACATCGTCGAGGCCGAACTGGCAGAAGTCTCGACTGCGGCGCCGGCGGCCGAGGCCAACGGCAATGCCGAGGGGCTGGCCGCGGCGGTCGAGCGCCACATCCACGATTATTTCATCGCCCACAAAGGGGTGCTGCCGGCGGCCGGGCTTTACGACCGGGTGCTGCGGGAAATCGAGCGCCCGCTTATCGTCGCGACGCTCGGCGCGACCCGCGGCAACCAGATCAAGGCGGCTCATTTGCTCGGCCTCAACCGCAACACGCTTCGAAAGAAAATCCGGGAATTGGACATCCCGGTGGTGCGCGGCCTAAAATAGCCGGTCACAGCGGGGGCATCGGGTCGGCCCTCGGCGGGGACAAACATCCCGGCGTAGGGGCCATTGACACCAAATCACAGCTTGCGCGGCGCATGGCGCACGGACGCATAAGGATGCCCGAATGAGCCTGGTGCGGGCGGTACCGGGCTGGGCCGGCCGTATCGGCCTGTGGCGGAAGATCACGATCGTCCTGGCGATCGCGGCGCCGGCCTCGGGTATCGCAACCTATCTGGCGCTCACCGGCGCGCCGCCGCTCGGGTCGCACCCCGGCCTCGTGCTGCCGATGCTGTATCTCGACCTGTCGCTGCTGCTGATCCTGGCGGCACTGGTCGTCAAGCGGCTGGTCGAGGTGTGGGTCGAGCGCCGCCGCGGGCTTGCCGGGTCGCGGATGCAAGTCAAGCTGGTCGGGCTGTTCAGCCTGATCGCGGTGCTTCCGACGATCATTGTCGCGGTGTTTTCGTACCTGTTCTTCAGCTTTGGTATCGAATCCTGGTTCAGCGACAAGGTGCGCACCGCGATCACCGAATCGGTCGCGGTCGCCGACGCCTACGTCAAGGAACACCAGCAGGCGATCCGCGCCGACGCGCTGGCGATGGCCAACGACCTCAACCACAACGCCGCCGAACTGGCGCTCAATCCGCAATACCTGGCGCCGGTGCTGAGCGCCCAGGCCTCGATGCGTGGGCTGACCGAGGCCGCGATCGTCGACCGCAACGGCCAGATGATCGCACGCACCGGGCTCGCCTTTGCACTCGGCTTCGAGGATGTCAGCAAAGACGCGCTGCGCCGCGCCTCAGAGGGCGATGTCGTCATCATGACTGACGACCGGGACGAGCGCGTCCGAGCCTTGGTGCGACTCGACGAGTTCAGCGACCTGTATCTTTACGTCGGCCGGTTCATCGAGCCTAAAGTGCTCAAGCATCGTGAGGAGACCCAGCGCGCCGCCGCGCAATATGAGCAACTGGAAGGGCAGCGAAGCGGCTTTCAAATCACCTTTGCGGTGATCTTTATCTTGGTCGCCATGCTGTTTCTGGTTGCCGCGGTGTCGATCGGCATCAGTTTCGCGGCGAAGCTATCGGTGCCGATAAGTCGTCTCGTCACGGCGACGGAGCAGGTCAGCGCCGGTGACCTCACGACACGTGTGCCCGAAAGCAAGACCGACGACGAGCTTGCCTCTCTGAGCCGAGCCTTCAATCGCATGACCAACCAGCTGCAAAGCCAACAGCGCGAGGTGATCGAGGCCAACCGCCAGCTCGACGAGCGACGAAGATTCACCGAAACGGTGCTGACCGGCGTGTCCGCCGGGGTGATCGGACTCGACCGCAACGGCCGGATCAACCTGCCCAACCGCTCAGCCTCGGCGCTGCTCGGCGTCGATCTCGACCAGTCGATCGGCGAGGACCTGGCGGAGGTCGCGCCGGAGATGGCGGCGCTGCTCGACGAGGCCGGCCGGCGGCCGGAACGGCTGGCCCAGGCGCAGGTGCAGATCGCTGGCGCCAACAGCACCCGCACTCTGTTAGTGCGCATCGCGGCCGAGCGCGACAACCGAGAGATCAGCGGGTTCGTCGTGACCTTCGACGACATCACCGAACTATTGTCGGCGCAGCGCAAGGCGGCTTGGGCCGATATCGCCCGCCGCATCGCCCACGAGATTAAGAACCCGCTGACTCCGATCCAGCTCGCGGCCGAGCGGTTGCGTCGGAACTATCTGAAGGAGGTCAAGAAAGAGCCGGAAACCTTCCGCCTGTGCACCGACACGATCATCCGGCATGTCGAGGATATCGGCCGCATGGTCGACGAGTTCTCGTCGTTCGCGCGGATGCCGGCGCCGGTGCTGAAGCCCGAGGACCTTGTCGCGATCGTCGAGCGGGTGCTGGTGCTGCAGCGCACCGCGCATCCCGAGATCGTCTTCGAGACCCGCATTCCGGACCACCCGGTGCTGCTCAGATGCGACGCACGGCTGGTCGGCCAGGCGGTCACCAACATCGTCAAGAACGCGATCGAATCGATCGAGGGGCGGCTGGCCGACGCGTCGGGCGCCGCTAAGGGAGCGAAGCCACGGGGCGAAATCCTGGTCGCGATCTCCGAAGCCGATGGGCAGTTCATCGTTTCGGTCGAGGACAACGGCAAGGGACTGCCGAAGCAAAGCCGCGAACGCCTGACCGAACCCTATGTGACGACCCGCGCCAAAGGCACCGGGCTCGGCCTCGCCATTGTCAAGAAGATCATGGAGGATCACCAGGGCGAGCTGACGCTCGAGGATCGCGAGCCGATCGGCGCGCGGGTCAACTTGGTATTCATCCGCGATGCTCGCGGCGGCGTGCGCCTGGAGGCGCCCGCCACGCCGGGCGAGCTGAGTGCCGTCAACCATGGCGCATGACATCCTGATCGTCGACGATGAGGCCGACATCCGCATGTTAATCGCGGGTGTGCTGAGGGACGAGGGTTACGCCACGCGCGAGGCTGCCGACAGCGCCCAGACCTTTGCCGCGATCCAGGCACGCCAGCCGACGCTGATCATCCTCGACATCTGGCTGCAGGGCAGTGAGTTCGACGGCATCGAGATCCTGCGCCGGCTGCAGGACGAGAATCCGTCGGTGCCGGTGGTCATGATCAGCGGCCACGGCACGATAGAAACTGCGGTCGAGGCGATCAAGATCGGCGCCTACGATTTTATCGAAAAGCCGTTCAAGGCCGACCGCCTGCTGCTGCTGATCGCCCGCGCGATAGAGGCGGCGCTGCTGCGTCGCGAGAACGAGGAGCTGCGGCTGCGCGCCGGCGGCGAACTGGATCTGGTCGGCGGTTCGTCGGCGGCCAACCAGCTGCGCCAACAGATCGAGCGCGTCGCGCCGACCGGCAGCCGCGTGTTGATCACCGGGCTGCCCGGCACAGGCAAGGAGGTCGTCGGGCGGCTGCTGCACGCGCGCTCACGGCGCGCTCAGGGGCCGTTTGTAGCGATCAACTGCGCGACAATGCATCCCGACCGGCTCGAGGTCGAGTTGTTCGGCAGCGAAAACGGATATGACGGCATCGGCCGCAAGATCGGCACGTTTGAGCGCGCGCACGGCGGCACCTTGTTCCTCGACGAGGTCGCCGATATGCCGCTGGAAACCCAGGGCAAGATCGTGCGCGTCCTGCAGGAGCAGACCTTCGAGCGGGTCGGCGGCTCGCAGCGGGTTGAGGTCGACGTTCGCGTCGTCGCCTCGTCGAACCGTGAGCTGTCAGCGGAAATCGCCGCCGGGCGGTTCCGCGAGGACCTGTTCTATCGGCTGAGCGTGGTGCCGATCAAAGTGCCGCCGCTGCGCGAACGCCGCGAGGACATCCCGCTTCTCGCGCGGCATTTCATGATGCGCGGTGCCGAGGCCGCGCGCGTGCCGCCGCGCGAGTTCGGCGAGGATGCGCTCGCCGCGCTGCAGGCCTACCCGTGGCCGGGCAACGTGCGGCAGCTGCGCAATTTCGTCGACTGGCTTTTAATCATGGCGCCGGGCGACCCGCGCGAGCCGGTGCGCGCCGACATGCTGCCCAACGAGATCACCGCGATAGCGCCGACCGTCGTCAAATGGGACAAGGGCAGCGAGATCATGACCCTGCCGCTGCGCGATGCGCGCGAGGTGTTCGAGCGCGAATACCTGCTGGCGCAGGTGATGCGGTTCGGCGGCAACATTTCGCGCACCGCCGCGTTTGTCGGGATGGAACGCTCGGCTTTGCACCGCAAGCTCAAATCGCTTGGTGTTTTTGGCAACGACCGGCCGCTCAAGAACGGGATCTGACCCCGCATGTCGCGCATCGCCTATGTCGCCGGCCATTATCTGCCGCACCGGCGGGCCGCCGTGCATATCGAGGACCGCGGGTACCAGTACGCCGACGGGGTGTATGAGGTGGTCGCCGTGGTCGGCGGACAGCTGGTCGACGAAGCGGCGCACATCGCGCGGCTGCACCGCTCGCTTGGCGAATTGCGCATCGCCGCGCCGATCGCCGACGCGGCGCTCAAGGTGGTGATGCGCGAGGTGATCCGCCGCAACGGCGTCGACAAGGGCATCGTCTACCTGCAGATCACCCGCGGCGTCGCCCCGCGCGACCACGCCTTTCCGAAGGCGGCAAAGCCGGTGCTGGTGGTCACGTCGCGGCGCGCCCGCCCGCCTGACCCCAAGCTGGCGCACGACGGCGTTTCGGTGATCACGATCCCCGACATCCGCTGGCAGCGCTGCGACATCAAATCGGTGTCGCTGCTGCCTAACGTGCTCGGCAAGCAGCAGGCGCGCGAGGCCGGCGCCTTCGAGGCGTGGCAGGTCGACCGCGACGGCAACGTCACCGAAGGCACCTCGACGAACGCCTGGATCGTTACCGGCGACGGCGAGGTTGTGACCCGGGCCTGCGACCATGCGATCCTCAACGGCATCACCCGGATCGCGGTGCTCGACATCATCGCGCGCGAGGGTATGAGGCTGGTCGAGCGGCCGTTTTCGGTGACCGAGGCCAAGGCGGCGCGCGAGGCGTTTCTCACCAGCACGACCGCCGACTTGCTTCCTGTCGTGCGGATCGACGGCGAGTGGGTGGCCAACGGCAAGCCCGGCTCGGTCGCGACAAAGCTGCGCGAAGCCTATCTCGCCCACACGGTAGTGGCATGACGGCAGCGAATTTTCCGGGGCGGCCGAGCGCGATCCTGTTCGACTGGGACAACACGCTGGTCGATAGCTGGGCGACGATCCACGAGGCGCTCAACCACTGCATGGCGGCGATGGGCAAGCCGCTGTGGTCGCTGGCCGACACCAGGGAAAAGGTCCGCCTCAGCCTGCGCGAGGCGTTTCCCTACCATTTTGGCGAGCGATGGGAAGAGGCGCGGACGATCTATCTCAACCGGTTCGAGGCAATTCATCTCGACCGGCTGCGACCGCTGCCGGGACGCACCGAACTGGTCGAAGCATTGGCTGCCGAAGGCATCTATCTCGGCATCGTCAGCAACAAGACCGGCGAATTCCTGCGCCGCGAGGTCGACCGGCTTGGCTGGTCGGGATATTTCGGCAGCATCGTCGGCGCCGGCGATGCGAGCGTCGACAAGCCGGCGCCGGCGCCGGTCGCGCTGGCGCTGGCGCCGGGCGGCATCAGTCCCGGCGAGACGGTGTGGTTTGTCGGCGATACGGCCGTCGACATGGAGTGCGCACTCAACAGCGGCTGCATCCCGGTGCTGCTCGGCGACGCTGCGGCCGACCCGGAATTTCTCCGCCATGCCCCGCGTTTCACGTTTGCCGAACCGGGCGACCTGTTTCGCCACGTGCAAGGCCTTGCGATTTGACCGCGCAAGCCCATCTTCGTAGCGGTGTTTGGGAGAACCAGTCAGAGCTTTCCCCCTTAACCGGTACAGGCTGTGCCGACCCAATAAGCGAAACGGGAACACCCGATGTCGACCGAAAAATCCCAGAACGTTCAAGACGTGTTCTTGAACCATGTTCGTAAAAACAAGACGCCGGTGACTATTTTCTTGATAAACGGGGTCAAGCTGCAGGGGATCATCACTTGGTTCGACAATTTCTGTGTGCTGCTGCGGCGCGATGCGCATTCGCAGCTGGTCTACAAGCACGCGATCTCGACCGTGATGCCGGCGCAGCCGATCCAGTTGTTTGAGGGCGGCCGGGAGGCCGAAGAACTCTGAGTTCGGTCGAGACGGCACAAGGCGCCGCCACCGGGCGGGCGTTCGTCATCCATCCGGTATTGAAGACCGCGCCGACCCGCCGGGCCGGTGACGGGGTGGTGCGCTCCGACGACGCCCGACTCGACGAGGCGATTGGGCTTGCCCGCGCGATCGACCTTGAGATCGTCGCCGCGCAGCTCGTGCCGCTGTCCCGACCGGTTCCGGCGACGCTGCTCGGCAGCGGCAGCGTGACCAATCTCGGTACGACGATTGCCGACAACGAGATCAGCCTCGTCGTCGTTGACGCCACGCTGTCGCCGGTGCAGCAGCGCAACCTGGAGCGCAAGTGGCAGGCCAAGGTGATCGACCGCACCGGGCTGATCCTCGAAATCTTCGGCGCCCGCGCCCGCACCCATGAGGGGCGGATGCAGGTCGAACTGGCCGCACTGACCTATCAGCGCTCGCGCTTGGTGCGCTCGTGGACCCACCTCGAACGCCAGCGCGGCGGGTTCGGTTTTCTCGGCGGGCCCGGCGAAAGCCAGCTCGAAATCGACCGCCGCCTGATCGGCGAACGCATCGCGCGGCTCAGGCGCGAACTCGACGACGTCAAGCGCACTCGCGCGCTGCACCGCGAGGCGCGCAGGCGCGTGCCCTATCCGGTGGTGGCGCTGGTCGGCTACACCAACGCCGGCAAATCAACGTTGTTCAACCGGCTGACCCGCGCCCGGGTGACGGCCGAGGACATGCTGTTCGCGACGCTCGATCCGACGATGCGGCGGCTCGGCCTGCCCTCGGGCCGGACCGCGATCCTGTCGGACACGGTCGGGTTCATCTCCGATCTGCCGACGCAGCTCGTGGCGGCGTTCCGCGCGACGCTCGAAGAAGTGACCGAGGCCGATATCGTCGTGCACGTGCGCGACGCCCACCACCCGGATAGCGCCGCGCAGCGCGCCGACGTGCTCGCCGTCCTGACCGAGCTCGGCCTCGGAGCGCTGGTCGAGGAAGGGCTGGTCGAGGTACTTAACAAGATCGACCTGCTCGACGAGACGGCTCAGGCGGCGCTCGTCAACCAGGCGCAACGCAACGACGAGATCGTCGCGCTGTCGGCGGCGACCGGGGAGGGGTGCGACGGGCTCCTGGCGCTGATCGACGCGCGGCTCGAACGCGACATCCGTTCGGTGCGGCTCGACATTCCGCTGTCGGACGGCAAGACGCTTGCCTGGGTCTATGCCCACGGCGAGGTTCTCGGGCGGCGCGACGATGCCGAGGCGGCGCACCTGTCAGTGCGCCTGTCCGACGCCGATCTCGGCCGGCTGCGCCACCGCCAGCGGCTGAACTGACATCCGCCGCGGCGGACCTGAGATCAGCCGGTCGGCGCTGGGCCGCATTGCGCGCGGCGCATGCCGTTTTGTTTGGTAAGCAATGCTTACGACCTCGCGTCGGCTTTTCGCCTGGGTTACGATCTGAGTCGGCGAGCCGGCAGCGACGCCGGCAGTTGTCGGGGAGGAGAAAGCCATGGCGCGCGTCTATAACCGCATCGATTCCGACGGTCACATTCTCGAACCGGTGACCTTGTGGAGCGACTACCTTGACCCGGCTTTTCGGGAGCGGGCGCCAAAGCTGATCGTCGATGCCGACGGCAAGGAAAAGCTCTTGGTCGAAGACCGGGTGCTCGGCAGCCAGCAGGGCATGGGCGGGATTGGCGGAGTCGGGGCACGCCAGGGCATCATCAAGGCCGAGACGATGAAATACGAGGATGGCCGGCCCGGCGGGTTCGACCCGCACAAGCGCATCCCCGACATGGATATGGACGGGATCGACGCGGCCGTTCTCTATCCGAGCATGGGCCTGTTTGCCGGCGCGGTGCATGACCCGGCGCTCGCCGGCGCGCTGTGCCGTGCCTATAACCGCTGGCTCGCCGATTACTGCAAGCCCTATCCCGACCGGCTGTTCGGCATCGCCATGCTGCCGATGCAGGATGTCGACGCGGCAATCAAGGAAATGACCTTCGCCCGCAAGGAGCTGGGCATGCGCGGCGGGTTTTTGCGCCCCAACCCCTACAACAACCGGATGATCCACGACCCTGTCTACGAGCCGTTCTGGACCGCTGCCGAAGAGCTCGATTTCGTGATTGGCTTTCACGAGGGCGGCAACAGCGGCATGCCGACGGTCGGCATCGACCGGTTCCAGGGCCGCGGCGCGCAGCATATCATCAGCCATACGATGGAGATGATGCTGGCGTGCATGAGCATGATTTGGGGCGGCGTGTGCGAGCGCCACCCCAAGCTGCGGGTCGGCTTTATGGAATCGGGCGGCGGCTGGATCGCGCCATGGCTCGACCGGATGGACCGGCATTTCGACGACCAGGGCTTCAACGATTCCGGCCTCAAGACCCGGCCGAGCGACATCTTCCGCCGGCAGTGCTGGATCTCGTTCGAGCCGGTCGAAGGCAGCCTAGCCGTGCTGGCCGATTATATTGGCGCCGACAAGATCCTGTGGGCCACCGACTATCCGCACCGGGACGGGTTCTTCCCCGGCGCGCCGGCGATGATCGAAAAGCTGCTGGAAAAGGCGTCGCCCGAAACCCGGCACAACGTTTTTGCCGGCGGGGCGATGAAGTTCTACGGGCTGCATTGAGGATTTGCGGGCCGACAGCCCCGTAAATCCTCATCCCCGGGCTTGTCCTGGGGGCAACGTGGATGGCCGGAACAAACCCGGCCATGACGAGTGTTTTGACCGGGAGGAATTCATGCCGCGCACCTACAACGTCGTCGATGCCGACGCCCATATCCTCGAGCCGCTCGATTTGTGGGACCAGTACATCGATCCGGCGTTCCGCGACCGCGCGCCCAAGCTGATTACCGACAAGGACGGCAAACAGCGCCTGTTGATCGAGGACCGGGTCATCGGCAGCTCGAAAGGGCTTGGCGTTGCCGGCGCGATCGGCGCGCGTGACGGCGTCGTCTGCGACGACACGATGGAGTACAGCCAGGGCCGGCCCGGCGGGTTCGACCCGCATAAACGGATTCCGGACATGGACATGGACGGGATCGACGCGGCGTTCCTCTACCCGACACTCGGCCTGTCGAGCGGCGCGGTCACCGACCCGCCGCTCGCCGCCGCATGCTGCCGCGCCTACAACCGATGGCTGGCGGACTATTGCAAGCCTTATCCCGACCGCCTGTTCGGAGTGGCGATGCTGCCGCTGCAGTCGATCGATCTGGCGATCGAGGAAATGACTTTCGCGCGTAAGGAACTCGGGTTCCGGTCCGGCTTTCTGCGGCCCAACCCCTACAACAACCTGCTGATCCATGATCCGGCCTACGACCGGTTCTGGAACGCGGCGGTCGACCTCGATTTCGCGATCGGCTTCCACGAGGGCGCCAGCGCTGGCATGCCGCAGGTCGGGATCGACCGGTTCGAGACCCGCGGCGCGCGGCACATCATCACCCACACGATGGAGATGATGCTGGCGGCGCTCAGCATGATTTGGGGCGGGGTGTGCGAGCGGCATCCGAAACTGCGCGTCGCGTTTCTCGAATCGGGCGGCGGCTGGATCGCGCCATGGCTCGACCGAATGGACCGGCATTTCGACGACCAGGGCTTCAACGATAGCGGGCTGAAGACCCGGCCGAGCGCGATTTTCCAGCAAAGCTGCTGGATCTCGTTCGAACCGGTCGAGGGCAGCCTTGAGGTGCTCGCCGGTTATGTCGGGCCGCGCAAGATACTGTGGGCAACCGACTATCCGCACCCCGACGGGTTCTTCCCCGGCGCGCCGGCGATGGTCCAGCAGAAGATCAAGGGGCTCCCGCCGGCGGCCAGGCACGAGATCATGGCCGGCGGGGCGATGGCGTTCTACGGGCTGCATTGAGGAGCAAGACACATGTCACGCACTTACAACGTGGTCGATGCCGACGGCCATATCCTCGAACCGCTGAACCTTTGGCTCGATTACATCGACCCGGCCTATCGCGACCGGGCGCCGCGCCTGGTCACCAACAAAAACGGCAAGCAGCAGCTGCAGATCGACACGATGATGGCGGGCAGCGCCGAGCGCGGGCTGGGGGCGATCGGCGCGATCGGTGCACGCGATGGCCACGTCATCACCGAGAGCTTCGACTACAGCCAAGGCCGGCCCGGTGGGTTCGACCCGCACAAGCGCATCCCCGATATGGACATGGACGGGATTGACGCGGCATTCCTCTATCCGAGCATCGGGCTCTTTGTCGGCGGCGTCGTCGACCCGGGCCTCGCCGGCGCGATCTGCCGCGCCTACAACCGGTGGCTGGCCGATTACTGCCGGCCCTATCCCGACCGGCTGTTCGGTGTCGCGATGCTGCCGATGCAGGACGTCGACCAGGCGATCAAGGAAATGACTTTTGCCCGCAAGGAGCTGGGCATGCACGGCGGCTTCCTGCGGCCGAACCCCTACAACAACCGGCTGATCCACGATCCGGTCTACGAGCCATTCTGGAACGCCGCCGAGGAGCTGGATTTCGCGATCGGCTTTCACGAGGGCGCGGCGCCGGGCATGCCGCAGGTCGGTGTCGACCGGTTCAAGGGCCGCGGCGCGCAGCACATCATCAGCCACACGATGGAAATGATGCTTGCCAGCCTTAGCATGATCTGGGGCGGGGTATGCGAACGGCACCCCAAATTGCGCGTCGGCTTCCTCGAATCGGGAGGCGGCTGGATCGCGCCGTGGCTCGACCGGATGGACCGGCATTTCGACGACCAGGGCTTCAACGATTCCGGGCTCAAGACCCGGCCGAGCGACATCTTTCGCCGGCAGTGCTGGATCTCGTTCGAGCCGGTCGAGGGCAGCCTCAAGGTGCTCGCCGATTACGTCGGTCCGCAAAAGATCATGTGGGCGACCGACTATCCGCACCCCGACGGGTTTTTCCCCGGCGCGCCGAAGATGATCGCCAAGCAGCTCGAAGGCCTGTCGCCCGAAACGCAGCGCCAGGTGATGGCTGGCGGCGCGATGGGGTTTTACGGGCTGAACTGACCGCGGATGGCGCGGAGCCTTGCCGACGGCGGCCGGGCGGCTCAGGCCGGCTGGGCGGCGAATGCGCCGTTGTGCGCGGCAATCTGCTCGGCGTAGTTCTCGCGATAGCGGCTATAGGCGCGTTCGTGGCGGGCCAACGCGGCCGGGTGGAATTCGCCTTCCGGCGGCGGCAGCGGATCGAAATGGCCGAATGCGTCGCGGCCGCGCACCAGCGGCGCGCACATCCTGACCGTCCCGGTCAGCCGACACTGGGTCGGGATGTAACTGATGCCGATGCCGACCCGGCGATGGTCCGACCGGTTGGGCGCCGAGCGGTGGCTGCACAGCGTGTGGTGCAGGGAAAAGCTGCCGGCCGGCACCGTCATCATCACCGTGCCGCCGTGGTCGAAGCGCTCGACGATCGCCTGGCCACCACCGTTGATGCTGTTTTCGAGGCCGAGCGCGGCGTGGCGGAGCTGCCGCGGCGCGCCCCGCGTGACGGCGCCACTTCCATGCACCCGGCAAGCTCGCTGGCGTCGGCCAGCGCCACCCAAGCGGTCACGTGCTCGTGCGGCGTCAGGCCGAAATAGGTCGCATCCTGATGCCAGGCGGCAAAGGTCGGGCTGCGCGCCTCCTTGATGAAAAACGTCGCGGTGTAGACCAGGATGTTCGGACCGATCAGGTCCTCGACCGCGTCGAGGATGCGCGGGTGCCGGATCAGTCGGTCGTACCACGGCAGGAAGACATAGGCCGCCGAGCGCCAGCGCCGGTCGGCGGCGTTAACCGGCCCGCCGAGCCATTCCTCGTAGCGCGCAAGTCCGGCGCGGCAATCGTCCATCTCGGCAGCTGACAGCGCGGCATGCGGAAACGAAAAACCGTCGCGGCGGTAATGCGCTATCTGGTCTTGGGTCAGCATCGCGGGTCTTCCCAGGCGGTTCGGCGTGCGCCAGAGCCTCTTTCAGCATGACGCATTGTGCCGGCGAGGCAAGGTCTGCGCGGATGCGCTCTCAGCCGTTCGACTGGATCAGCGTGCGCACCTGCGGGTAGACCTCGGTGGCCCAGCGCCGGCCGCTGAACACGCCGTAATGCCCGACCCCGGTCTGCAGATGGTGGTGCTTGCGCAGCGGATGCAGCCCGCTGCACAGCTCCTGCGCGGCAAGCGTCTGGCCGATGGCGCAGATGTCGTCGTTCTCGCCTTCGATGGTCAGCAGCGCGGTGCGGCGGATCGCCCCCGGCTCGACCGGGCGGCCGCGCGAGACCAGCTTGCCGCGGGCCAGCAGGTGCTGCTGAAAGATGCGGTGGACGGTTTGCAGGTAGAACGGCGCCGACAGGTCCATGACTGCGAAATATTCGTCGTAGAACGCGCGGTGTGCCGCGCTCGCCGCCTCCTCGCCGTCGACGAGGTTGCCGTATTGCCGGGAAAACGCGTGGATGTGCCGGTCCAGGTTCATCGCCATGAACGCGGCAAGCTGCAGAAACCCGGGATAGACGCGGCGAAACGCGCCTGGATGGCACACCGGCACGTACGAGATCAGGTTGGTTTCGAACCAGTCGATCGACCGCTCTATCGCCAGGTCGTCGACCGTGGTTGGATTGATTCTTGTGTCGATCGGTCCGGCCATCAGCGTCATCGAGCGCGGCTCGCAGGGATGGCGGCAGGCGGCCATCAGCGACACCGCGGCGAGCACCGCGACCGTTGGCTGACATACGGCGACAACGTGCGCACCGGGCCCGATTGCTTCGAGAAAGGCGATCACGTAGTCGATGAAGTCGTCGAAATCAAAATCGCCTTCCGACAGCGGTACGTCGCGCGCATTGTGCCAATCGGTCACGTAGACATCGTGCTCGGGTAGCATCGTGCGGATCGTACCGCGTAGCAGCGTCGCGAAATGGCCCGACATCGGCGCCACCAGCAACACCCGCGGCTGCGGCGCGGGCGCTTCCTTGGCGAAGTGCAGCAGCGTGCCGAACGGCTTGACCAGGATATTCTCTTCTTGCACCGCAACCTGGCGGTTGCCGATCGGCGTGCTGTCGATAGCGAAATCGGGGCGATGGTGCTGGAGCCGCCCCTCGGCGAACAGGTCGCAGACCGCGACGATGCTGCGCTGCAACTTATTGTCGGGCAGGCCCGGCCACGGCTGGCCCAGCATCTGCCCAAACCCCGCCGCCATGCTGCGCAGCGGAGTCAATGCATCAACATAGGCTTGATAGAACTGGTACAGCACCGCGCGCTTTCTGCTCCCGGACGGCTCTAGCTAAGCGGTGCGAGGGAAACCGCTGTGGGCTGCTCAACCATATCGCACCGGAAGGATAATCCCGCTTGCGATGTGGTGCGAGATGATTGTGCTTTGCAGCATGACAAATGCATTGCAGGCCCACGATCCGGGCGTGGATCGTTTCGCGGCACTGCAAAACCCTGTTAGATTGCCGTGACGCTCTCATTCCAAAGGTTGCGGCCATGGCCGAGGCCACGCTGATCATCAGCAGCAAGAATTATTCCTCGTGGTCTCTGCGCGGCTGGTTGATGGCGAAGTGGGCCGGTCTCGATTTCGTCGAGCAGATCGCTTCGTCGGACGACCCGTCGGTTCGCGCCGAACTGCTGCTGCGGTCGTCGTCGATCCTGGTGCCGACGCTGGTTCATAACGGGCTGACGATCTGGGATACGCTGGCGATCGGCGAATACCTCAACGAGCTGTATCCGCAGGTCGGGCTGCTGCCGCGCGATGTCGAGGCTCGGGCGCGCTGCCGCTCGATCTGTGGCGAGATGCATTCGGGGTTTGCTGCGCTGCGCTCGGCGCTGCCGGTCAACTTGAGGGCACGCAAGCCGGGCTTTGTCGTATGGTCGGCAGCGCAGACCGATATCGACCGCATCCTGACGATCTGGCGCGAGTGCTTCGCGCGGCGGAAGGGGCCGTACCTGTTCGGCGAGCATCTGACCCTGGCCGACGCGATGTATGCGCCGGTCTGCACCCGGTTTCGCACCTATTGCGTCACGCTCGACCATGAGGCCGACGACTATTGCGAGCGCATCATGGGGCTGCCGACTATGGTCGAATGGATTACGGCTGCCTTGCAGGAACCCGAAGAAATGCCGGAGCTCGACGCCGAGTTCTGAGCCGACCGGCCGACCGGGCCGGCATACAGCCGGCATACAGGGAGAACGCGATGGATTTTTCCGACTCCCCCGAGCACGCTGAATTCCGCCAGGAGTTTCGCGCTTGGCTCGACGCCAACCTCGACGACGCGCTCAAGGTCGAGGACGCGCAGGACCAGCGCATCTCGCCCGACCGCGCAATCCTTCAGAAGCGCATTGCCTGGCAGAAGAAGATGCACGCTGCCGGCTGGGTCGGCATCTCGTGGCCCAAGGAATATGGCGGGCGCGGCGCTAGCTTCATGCAGCAGGTGATCTGGGACGAGGAATATTTCCGCGCCCGCGCGCCGATCCTGCCGTGCCAGAGCGGGCTCAACCTGTTCGGCCCGACCCTCATTCATTGGGGCACCGAGGCGCAGAAGCAGCGCTATCTGCCGAAAATTCTCAGCGCCGACGAGATCTGGTGCCAGGGGTATTCCGAACCGGGTGCCGGCTCCGACCTCGCGAGCCTCAGAACCCGCGCGGTCGACCACGGCGACCACTTCGTCGTCAACGGACAGAAGGTCTGGACCTCGGGGGCGCATTTCGCCGATTGGTGCTTTCTGCTGGTGCGCACCGACCCCGATGCGCCCAAGCACCACGGCATCTCGTATCTGCTGGTCGACATGAAGACGCCGGGCATCACGGTGCGGCCGCTGGTGCTGCTCAACGGCCACCGGCACTTCAACGAGGTGTTCTTCGAGGACGTCGTGGTGCCGAAGGAGAACATCGTCGGCAAGATCAACGAGGGCTGGAAGGTCACGACGACGACGCTGATGTTTGAGCGCAGCGGCGCCGGCGGGCGCGACCACGCTGCGCAGATCGCCCGCCTCGTCGATCTGGCCAAGCAGTTCCCCAACCGGCAGGAGCCGGCCTGGGCGCAAAGCCACATCCGCCAGCAGCTGGCGCAGCTCGCGATCGAAGCCAAGGCGCTGCAGGTCACGCGGCTCCGCGGCCTGACGCGCCGGCTACGCGGCGAGCCGCCGGGGCCGGAAGGCTCGATCCTCAAATTGTTCGGCTCGGAACTGGCTGGCCGCATCGCCGATTTCTCTGCCACATTGCTCGGTCCCTACGCGACGCTCGACACCCCGACCGAGGCGGTGCCCGACGCGCCGCGCTGGCTGCATCGCGTCACCGGCGCGCGGCAATACACGATTGCCGGCGGCACCAGCGAAATCCAGCGCAACATCATCGGCGAGCGGGTGTTGGGCCTGCCGCGGGGGTGAGGAACGCGGCCGTCTCGGCCGTATGCGGGCGGGACGCCCGCGGTCCGGAGATAGAAATGGACATCGGCTTTAGCGAAGAGCAGGAGATGCTGCGCGCGGCGGCGCGCAAGTTTCTCGACGAGGAATGCCCGACCACGTTCGTCCGCCGGCGCATGGAGACCGTCGAGGCGGTGACGCCGGAATTCTGGGCGCAGCTAGCCGAGCAAGGCTGGCTCGGGATCAATTTCGCCGAGGACGACGGCGGCAGCGGGCTCGGGCTCGTCGATCTCGTCGTGCTGCTGGAGGAGATGGGCCGCGCGGTGATGCCGGGGCCTTACCTGGCGACGAGCCTGCTCGGCGGTGGGGCGATCGCTGCTGTCGGGTCGGCGGCGCAGCGGCGCGAATATCTGCCGCGGATCGCCGACGGGTCGCTGAAGGCGACGCTGGCGCTGACCGAGCCCAATGCGCGCTGGGATGCCGCCGGGATCACCGCGACCGCGCGCTCGGGCGCCGGCGGCTACACGCTGTCGGGCACCAAGATGTTCGTGCCCGACGCGCATCTCGCCGATGTGCTGGTGTTCGCTGCGCGCAGCCGCGACGGCAGCACGATGGAGGACGGGGTCAGCCTGTTCCTGGTGCCGCGCGGCGCGCCGGGCCTCTCAGTGAGCGTGCTGCCGGCGATCGATGAGACCCGCAAATTGTGCGAGGTGCGGTTCGACAACGTCGCGGTGCCGGAAGCAGCGCTGCTCGGCGAATTGCACGGCGGCTGGGCGCCGATTTCCGGCATCATCGACCGGGCGGCGGTGGCGCTGTCGGCCGAGATGTGCGGCGCCGCCCAGCGCGTGCTCGACATGACCGTCGAATACGCCAAATTGCGCACGACATTCGGCAATTCGATCGGCAGCTATCAGGGCGTCAAGCACAAATGCGCCGACATGCTGGTCGAGATCGAGAATGCCAAATCGCTGACCTATTACGCCGCCTGGGCACTCGACGAGAGCGCGGCAGAGGCGCCGATGGCCGTGTCGATGGCCAAGGCCTGCGCCTCGGACGCCAGCCGCAAGGTCGCCGCCGCCGGCATCCAATTGCACGGCGGCATCGGCATGACCTGGGAACACGACCTCCACCTCTACATGAAACGCGCCAAGGCCTGTGAGGTCGCTTTCGGCGACGCTACCTGGCACCGCGATCGGGTGGCGCGGCTGATGGGAGCCTCGTGACGCTTCGCCTGATCGCGCCGAGCCTCAACCGCATGCGCGAATACGTGGCGGCGCTCGAAACCGGCTGGTCGCCCAACAACGAGCGTGACGTCTCGGGCGAGCAGCGATTGTGCCGTGGCGCCGGAGTCGCGGATATGCGACGCGAGCGCTCGGGCTGGTCCTGCTGGTGGCGTGCGAGGTCGGTCTCCGCCGGCTCGTCATCACCTGCTTCGACGATAACGAGGTCTCGCGACGGGGTCATCCACGCAAATGGCGGTGCGCTCGTTGCGACCGGCCTCTATGTCGCCCGGACCCGCCTCGTCTTCAACATTGATCTCGACCGGCGCGTTGCCTAAAGGATGCTGGCATGAGCCCGTACGACGCGCCGTTTCTCGCGCGCAACCCGGCGAACCACGCGGCCTTGACGCCGCTGAGTTTCCTGGCGCGCGCCGCCGCGGTCTATCCCGACAAGATCGCGGTGATCGATCCTGCGGCGGCGGGCGGTGGGACGGAACGCCGTTTTGCCTATCGCGAGCTGTATGCCCGCTGCCGGCGGCTCGCCGACGCGCTACGCCGACGCGGCATCGGGCCGGGTGACACGGTGGCGGTGCTCGCGCCCAACGTGCCGGCGCTCTTGGAAGCGCACTACGGCGTGCCGATGGCCGGCGGGGTGCTGAATGCGCTCAACTACCGGCTCGATGCGGCGACGATCGCCTTCATCCTCAACCACGGCGAAGCCAAATTGCTGATCGCCGACCATGAGTTTGCGCCCGTCGTGCGCGCCGCGCGGGGCATGCTCGACCGCGACCTGCCGCTGATCGAGATCGCCGGCCCGGACGGCGAAACCGCGCTCAGCACGGTCGAATACGAGGCGTTTCTCGGCGAAGGCGATGAGCGGGCAGGGTGGTCGCCGCCAGACGACGAATGGAACGCGATTGCGCTCAACTACACCTCAGGCACGACCGGCAACCCTAAGGGCGTCGTCTACCACCATCGCGGTGCGTTTCTGAACGCGCTCGGCAACGCGATTACCTTCGGGATGGATCGGCATTCGGTGTTCCTGTGGACGCTGCCGATGTTCCACTGCAACGGCTGGACCTATACCTGGGCACTGTCGGCGGTCGCCGGCACGCATGTCTGCCTGCGGCGGGTCGATCCGGCGCCGATCTTTGCCGCAATCGCCGAGCATCGCGTGACCCACATGGCGGGCGCGCCGATTGTGCTAAACATGCTGGTGCATGCGCCGGCCGCGGTGAAGCGGCGCTTCGATCACGTCGTCGAGGTTTCGACCGGCGGTGCCGCGCCGCCCTCAGCCGTGATCGAGGCGATGGAGGGAATGGGGTTCAGTGTCACCCACCTCTATGGCCTCACCGAAAGCTATGGCCCGACGACCGTCTGCGCTTGGCAGGAGGAATGGGACGGTTTGCCGCTCACCGGGCGGGCCGCCAAGATGGCGCGACAGGGCGTGCAGCACGTGATGCTAGACCGCCAGCGCGTCGTCGACCCCGACACGATGCGGGACGTGCCGGCCGACGGCGCTACGATCGGCGAGGTCGTATTGCGCAGCAACACGCTGATGAAGGGCTATCTGAAGAACCCGGCGACGACCGGCGAGGCCTTCGCCCACGGCTGGTTTCACACCGGTGATCTCGCGGTGATGCACCCCGACGGGTACATGGAGGTCAAGGACCGATCGAAGGACATCATCATCTCGGGTGGCGAAAACATCTCGTCGATCGAGGTCGAGGAGGCGCTGTACCGCCATCCTGCGGTAATGGAGGCCGCGGTCGTCGCCCGGCCCGACGAATTCTGGGGCGAGACCCCGTGCGCGTTCGTCACGCTGAAGCCCGGCGCCACCGCCGACGCGGCCGGCATCATCGCCTGGTGCCGCGAGCGCATGGCGCACTACAAGGCGCCGAAGCACGTTGTGTTCGGCCCGCTGCCCAAGACCTCGACCGGTAAGATCCAGAAATTCGCACTGCGCGAGCAGGCGAAGGAGGCGGCGCCGTGACTGCAGTGCCCAGCTTCTCGGTCGCCGACCAGGTCGTGCTCGTCACCGGAGCGTCGAGCGGAATCGGCCGCTATTTCGCCGAGGTGCTGGCCGCCGCCGGCGCGAGGGTCGCGCTCGCGGCGCGGCGCGAGGAGGTGCTGGCCGAGGTGGTCGCCGGCATCGAGAAGGACGGCGGCACGTGCTGCGCGATCGCCTGCGATGTGACCCGGCAGGACAGTATAGCCGCCGCGATCGAAGCCGCCGAGGAAGGGCTCGGGAAGCTGACGGTTCTTGTCAACAATGCCGGGGTCGTCGTCTCCAAGCCGTTTTTCGGGCACACTGAGGCCGATTGGGATCACGTGCTCGACACCAATCTCAAGGGCGCTTGGCTCGCGGCGCGCGAATTCGCCCATCACCTCGTCGGCAAGGAGCGCGGCGGGCGGATCATCAACATCGCCTCGGTGCTGTCGACGCGGACCATCGCCCGGGTGCCGAGCTACCTGGCGGCGAAGGCCGGACTGTTGCACCTCAACGGCGCGCTGGCGATGGAGCTGGCGCGCTATGGCATCCTGGTCAACGCGATCGCCCCCGGATATGTCGTGACCGATTTCAACCGCGAGTTCCTCGAAAGCGAGGCCGGCAAGCGGCTGGCGGCGCGGGTGCCGATGAAGCGGGTCGGGCAGGTCGAGGATCTCGGCGGGGCGCTGTTGTTTCTGTGCTCGCCGGCCAGCGCCTACGTGACCGGTGCGGTGATCGCGGTCGATGGCGGCCACGGCATCGCTGCGATCTGACCGCGAGTCGCCGGAGGCGCGCCGTCGCCTCGCCGCGTTCCTGGCTGCGGCGAGCGGCGCCCGGGCGGTCGAGATCGTCGGTTTGGCGCTGCTCGAAGGTGGCGCGATCCAGCAGAATTGGGGAATCGAGGCCGATTTCGCCGGCGGGGCACTAGCCGGGGTGCAGCTTCTGGTGCTGCGCGCCGACGCGGCGACCGGGGTGCCGTCGAGCCTGTCGCGGCTCGAAGAGTTTGCGGTGCTGCAGTCGGTGTTTGCGGCCGGGGTCGCGGTCGCCGAGCCGCTGTTTTCGTGCGCCGACCCGGATGTCTTCGGCGGGCCGTTTTTCGTGATGCGCCGGCTGCCCGGCCACGCGTTCGGCCGGATCATCACCCGCGACCCGGCGCTCGACGCCGCGCTGTCGGAAATCGCGGCGCAACTCGGCCACGAGTTGGCGTGCATCCAGACCATTTTCCCGCCGCATCGCGGGCTTGAGTTCCTGCCCGCCGATTCCGGGCCGCTGGCGCGGATCGTGGAGTTTCGCACCTATCTCGACCGCCATCCAACGCCGCGCCCGGTGCTCGAATGGGGTATGCGCTGGCTCGAAACCCATCTTCCCGAGCCGCTTTCGTCGGTGCTCTGCCATCGCGATTTCCGTACCGGCAACTATCTGCTCGACGGCGCGCGGCTGACCGGCATCCTCGATTGGGAATTCGCCGGGTGGGGCGATCCCGACGAGGATATCGGCTGGTTCTGCTGCAAGGGCTGGCGCTTTGCGCGGCTCGACCGCGAGGCCGGCGGGATCGCCGCGCGCGACGATTTCTACCGCGGCTACGAGACCGGGTCGGGGCGCCGGCTCGACCCCGACCGGATCCGGTTCTGGGAGGTGTTCGCCAATGTCCGCTGGGCGATCATCGCGCTGCAACAGAGCGACCGGGTGCTGATTGGCGGCGAGCGCAGCCTCAGTACCGCGATCACCGCGCGGCGCGCCACCGAGTGCGAATTTGAATTGCTGCTGCTCCTCGACCCCGATGGAAATCCCAGCTGATGCGCGACCTGCCGACCGGCCTCGACCTGCTGGAGCTGGGGCGCCGGCTACTGCTCGACGACATCGCGCCACTGCTGCCGGAGGCGCGACAGCGCGATATTCACCTGATCGCCACGTCGATCGCGATCGTCGCGCGCGAGGCGGCAAATGCCGACGCGCCGCTGCGGAAGATGGGGGAATTGCTGCGGCAATTTTACCCTCCCCGGCCCGACCCTCTCCCCGCAAGCGGGGAAAGCGAGCACGAGGAATTGCTCCGTCGGTTCGCGCTCGATCTGCGAAGGGGAGCCTTCGAAACATCGGGGTCGCGAGAACGCGCGGCGCGCGCGATACTATGGCGGTTGACGATCCTCAAGCTCGGCGAAGGGAACCCGCAATTCCTCGCCGCGAACGGGGTGAAATAGTGATGGCCCGACTGTCGGGCAGGAGTTGATCGCGCGTGTCGGAAAATTCGGTCCCTGCTGCTATCGAAGCGTTTGCCCGCGGCGAGATCGTCGTCGTCACCGATGACAATGATCGCGAGAACGAAGGCGATCTGATTGTCGCCGCGGTGCACGCGACGGCGGAGAAGATGGCGTTCATCATCCGCAATACCTGCGGCATCGTCTGCGCGCCGGTGACCGGCGAGATTGCCCGCCGGCTGCATCTGGCGCCGATGGTCGCCGACAACGACGCGATCCACGGTACTGCCTTTACCGTGTCGGTCGATTACCGGCACGGCACGACCACCGGCATTTCGGCGGACGACCGCACCGCGACGATCCGCAACCTGGCGAACGGCAACACCGGCCGCGCCGATTTCGTGCGCCCCGGCCACGTCTTTCCACTGATCGCCAAGGACGGCGGCGTGCTGATGCGCTCGGGCCATACCGAGGCGGCGATCGACCTGTGCCGGTTCGCCGAATTGGAGCCGGTCGCGGCGATCTGCGAACTGGTCAACGACGACGGCACCGTAATGCGCGGGCCGCAGGTCGCGGCGTTTGCCGACAAGCACGATCTGCGGCGGATTTCGGTCGCCGATCTGATCGCCTATCGCCAGGCACGCGAAAAGCTCGTGACCCGGGTTGCCGAGTTCAAGGTGGCCAGCCAATACGGCCCGCTTGCTGGTTACGCCTATGCGACGCCGTTCGACAGGGTGCAGCATTTCGCCTTTGTCTATGGCGGGATCGGCGATGGCACGGAGGTGCCGACCCGACTGCACCGCGCCAACGTGGTCGAGGACGTGTTCGGCGGCGCCAAGCCGATCCATGCCGCATTTCGCCGGTTCAAGAAGCGCGGGCGCGGCGTGCTGGTCTATCTGCGCGAAGGAACCTCGGGGGTGCCCAACAATTCGATGAGCGAAGAGATCACGACGCGCTCCGAGCTGGAGCGCACCCGGCAATGGCGCGAGATCGGGCTCGGCGCCCAGATCCTGCGCGATCTCGGTATCTCGTCGATCCGGCTCTATGCGACGCGCGAGCGCACCTATGTCGGCCTCGCCGGGTTCGGGATCGAGATCGCCGATACCGAGACGCTGGACGAGGCAGCCGGGTGACGCCCGCGATCGTCCTCGTCGGGCCGCTTTACCCGCCGGCACAGGCGCAGCTCGAAGGCGAGTTCGCGGTCCACCGCCTGTGGGAGGCGCCGGACCGCGCCGCGTTTCTTGCCGGGCTCGCCGATCGGGTGCGCGGCATTGCGGTCTACGCGCTGCACGGCTGCCCGGCGCCGATCATTGAGGCGCTGCCCAAGGTCGAGATCATCGCCTGCATGGGGATCGGGGTCGATGCGATCGACCTGGCCTGCGCCCGCTCGCGCGGCATCCGGGTCACCAACACGCCGGATGTCGTGACCGAAGACACCGCCGATATTGCGCTGGCGCTGATGCTCGCGGTCGAGCGGCGCATCGCCGAGGGCGACCGCTTCGTCAAGCGCGGCGCATGGGCGAGCGGCGAGTTGCCGTTTGGCCGGGCGCTGCGCAATCGCCGGCTCGGCATTCTCGGGCTTGGCCGCATCGGCCGGGCGATCGCGCACCGCGCCGCCGCGTTCGGTATGGAGATCGCCTATCAGGGCCCGCGCGCCAAGTCGGACGCATCGTATCGCTATGTCGCCGACGTCGCCGAACTGGCCGAATGGGCCGAAATCCTCGTGGTTGCCTGCCCGGGCGGCGAGGCGACGCGCAACCTGGTCGACGCAGCGGTACTCGGGGCGCTCGGGCCGCGCGGGACGCTGATCAACATTGCCCGCGGCTCGATCATCGACGAGGCGGCGCTTGTCGCGGCCCTGCAGACCGGCGCGATCAGCGGGGCCGGGCTTGACGTGTTTGCCGACGAGCCGTGCGTGCCGAACGCGCTGATGGGCATGGATAACGTCGTCTTGTCGCCGCATGTCGGCAGTGCGACGCACGATACGCGGCAGGCGATGGGCGAACTGATGATCGACAATCTGCGCGCCCATTTTGCCGGCCAGGCCCTACCGACCCCGGTGATCTGAGAGAACCGCGGTGAGCGCCGCACCTATCGGATTGAGGCGGGGGGTTCATTACGCCTGGGTCGTGATGGCTGTAACCTTTGCGGTGATCCTCGTCACCGCCGGGGTGCGCGCCGCGCCGGGCGTGCTGATCGTGCCGCTCGAACAGGAATTTCATTGGTCGCGGGCGACGATCTCGTTTGCCGTCAGCGTCAACCTGCTGCTCTACGGGCTGGTCGGCCCGTTTGCCGCGGCGCTGATGGACCGCTTTGGTGTGCGTCGGGTGATGACCTTGGCAGTAGTGCTGAGCGCGGCCGCCGTCGCGACCAGCCCGCTTATGCGCCAGACCTGGGAACTGGTCCTTTTGTGGGGCGTTGTGGTCGGCGCCAGCACCGGGTTTATCGGCGCCTATCTCGCGGCGTTTGTTGCGGCGCGCTGGTTCCGCTCGCGCCTGGGGCTGGTGATCGGCATCCTGACTGCCGGCAACGCTGCGGGGCAACTCGTGTTTCTGCCGGCGATGGCGAGCCTGGCAACTAGTGCCGGGTGGCGGGTCATGGCGCTGGTCCTGGCCGCGGCGACGATCGCGCTGGTGCCGCTGCTGATGTTGTTTATGCGCGACCGTCCGGCGGATGTCGGGCTGGCCCCGTACGGGGCGACGCTCGCCCATCGCGAAGACCCGACGGCTGCCGGAAACCCGGTCGCCGTCGCGTTCCGTGCCCTCGGCGAGGGCGCGCGGTCGCGCGATTTCTGGTTGCTCGCCGGGGCCTATTTCGTGTGCGGCGCCTCGACCAACGGGCTGATCGGCACGCATCTGATCCCGGCCTGCGTCGACCACGGCCTTACCGAGGTGGTGGGCGCCGGGCTGCTGGCGATGACCGGGGTGTTCAGCTTTGTCGGCGGCACCGCCTCGGGCTGGCTCGCCGACCGCTGGGACAACCGCACGCTGCTGTTCTGGTATTACGGGCTGCGCGGCCTGTCGCTGATGTACCTGCCGTTCGCCTTTAACATGTCGTATTACGGGCTGACGCTGTTCAGCGTGTTTTACGGGCTCGACTGGATCGCCAGCGTGCCGCCGACCGTGCGGCTGCTGTCACGCATCGTCGGCAACCAGAAGACCGGGATCATGGTGGCGTGGATTACCGTGATCCACCAGGTCGGCGGGGCCGCGGCGGCCTATCTTGGCGGGCTGCTGCGGATTTCGTTCGGAACCTATCTCGAAGCCTTCATGCTGTCGGGGCTGATGTGCATCGGCGCCGCGCTGATGGTGCTGTTGATCGGCGTCGGCCGCAAAGGCAGCGACCCGATCGCGGCGGAGGCGGCGCCGGCGTAGGCGCGGTGCACCGCGCCGGCCGCCGTCGCGGCGAATGCGTGCAGCCGCTCGGTCGCCAGGCGCCAACGGCCCGGCCGGACATGGGCGACAACCATGATCTCGCGGCTGCCGATCTGGATCGCGTAGCCCGGAACCAAGCGAAACGACACGATCTCCCGGCCACGGATGACGCGATAGCGGAATTCGCCGAGCCCGCGGGCCTGCTGCTCGCCGGCCCAGCGCAGGATGTCGGCGGGGTCGCGGACGAGCAGGCGCAGCCACTTGGTCTTGGTCATCGCTCGGCTCCAACAATACCGAACGATAATCCGGTAAATTAGTTAACCCAACCTTACCCCGCGCCGACCTACAGGTTGATCTCGGGCTGAAGTGTCGCGGTGAACGAGCCGCGCTTGGCGATCGTGTCGAGAAAGCCGGAGAGGTGCGGCCGTTCGGTTCGCCAGTCCCACACCTTGTGGCGGCGGGCGGCGTTTTCCAGCGCGGCGCCGAGCACGATCTGGCAGGCATCGAGGTGGCCGGAAAACCCGCCGGAAGCGACCTGTTGTTCGAGCGCGTCGGCGGCGCGGTTGGCGCGCGCGGTCTCGGCGGCGATCACCCCCGGCGCCTTGAGGCCGAAGCGCAATTCGCGGTTCCAGACGCTGATGCCGTCGAGAAAGGCGATCGCCGCTCCGACCCGCGACAGCGTATTCCACCCGTCGGAGCCGTCCATCGGCAGCAATTTGCGGCCGCTATGCCGCGTATCGAGATAGAGCAGCACCAGCAGCGACTCGTTGAGGATCGTGCGGTCGTCGAGCTCCAGCGTCGGCACCTTGCCGCCGGGATTGTAGGGCAGCAGCGCCGATTTTGGATCGCGCAGCGTGACCTCGATCTCCTCGACCGGCGCGTCGATCTGGATCTCGCGCAGCGCCACCCGCACGATCCGCGCATAGGGCGACCCCGCGGCATAAAACAGTTTCATATCGTTCCTCCTGCGAATATCCCCGATGTTGCCTCACTCGATCCTCCCCGTCACCCGCGGGCTTGACCCACGGGTTCATGGGTGGCCGGATCATGTGTGGCGATGATGAGTGTAGGGAGCTGGGCATGTGGGACATTCTCATTCGCGGCGGCACCGTGATCGACGGCAGCGGCACGCCCGGCGTGCCGGCCGACGTGGCGATCGAAGCGGGGCGGGTCGCCCGGATCGGCCGGGACCTGCCGCGAGACGCGGTGCGTGTCATCGATGCCGAAGGGCTTGCCGTCACCCCCGGCTTTATCGACGTCAAGACGCATTCGGATTTCGTGCTGCCGATCAACCCCAGGCCGAAAGCAAGGTGCGCCAAGGGGTGACCACCGAGATCATCGGCCATTGCGGGTATTCGGTCGCGCCGGTGCTGCCGGGCAAGACCGAGCTGCTGGCGCATTACCTGAGCGGAGGCGCGCCGTGGCTGCCGTTTCGCGAAATGGGGTTCCGCGAATATCTCGACACGTTCCCGGCGGTCTCGGTCAATGCCGGCATGCTGGTTGGCCACAACACGCTGCGGCTGATGGTGATGGGGCTTGAAGACCGCGCCCCGAGCGCAGACGAGCTTGCTCAGATGACTGCGCTGTTGGAAGAGGGGCTCGGCGCCGGCGCGCTCGGCATGTCGACGGGCCTGTTCACGCCGCCCGGCAGCTTTGCCCAGTCTGACGAGATTCTGGCGCTGGCCGAGGTGTTGAAGCGGCATCACGCCGCCTATTTCACCCATGTCCGGGACGAAGCGAACCGCATCGTCGAGAGCGTCGAGGAGGCGATCGCCATCGCCCGCGCCAGCGGGGTGCACACCGAGATCGTGCATCTAAAGTGCTCGGGCGTCGATAATTGGGGCAAGGTCGCGGTCATCCTCGGCATGATCGACAAGGCGCGGGCTGATGGCTGCGACATCGATTGCGACGCCTATCCCTATGCCGCCGGCGCCAATCCGCTGAAAAACCTGCTGCCGGGGTGGGTTCAGGTCGGCGGCAACGAGGCGATGCTGGCGCGCCTCGCCGACCCCAAGGCGCGCGCCCGCATCGAGGCCGAGATCGCTGATGACGGGCTCAACAACTGGGGCCGCATCCCGTCATGGGAGGCGGTTCAGATCTCGATCTCGCCGAACCGGCCGGAGACCGCTGGGCAGACGGTTGCAGCGCTTGCCAAGGCGCAGGGCTGCGACCCGATCGACCAGATCTGCGACCATTTGATCGCCGACAACGGCGCGACCCGGGTGCTGATCACCTCGATCTCGGAAGACGACATCCGGACGATCATCCGCTCGCCGACTGCGCTGGTCGGCTCCGACGGCAATTGCGTCGCCGATTACGGCATCGTCGCCCAGGGCATGCCCCACCCGCGCTTCTATGGCACGTTCCCGCGCATCATCGGCCATTATGTGCATGACGAGCGGCTGATCCCGCTCGAACAGGCGGTCTACAAGATGACTGGCGGCAGCGCCAAGGCGCTGAAGCTGAAGGACCGAGGCCTTTTGCGCGAAGGCTGGCGCGCCGATGTGGCGATCTTCGACCCGGAAGATTTCCGTGACCAGGCGACCTATGCCGACCCGCACCGCTATCCGACTGGGCCGCGCACCAGCGTCATCGTCAACGGGGTCGTCGTCGTCGACAACGCGACCCATACCGGCGCGACGCCAGGTATGGTGCTGCGCCGAGACGCCGATGGCCGGGTCGGGTAACGCCGGGAGATCGGGTTACGCCAGGCTTTTCGCCACCATCTCGTAGGTGTTGGTGCTAAGCCCCGGGGTCGAGCGGATGCGTTCGAGCGCGCTGCGCATCAGCGCCTGGCGCGCCGGATCGTGACGCCGCCATTGCCCGAGCGCCTGCACCAGCCGGGCCGCGAGCAGCGGGTTGGGTGGGTCGATCGCCAGCACCTCCTCGGCGAGGAACGCATACCCGTCGCCGCTGGCGGCGTGGAAATGCAGCTGGTTGCCTTGCGAAAACGCCCCGACCAGCGCGCGCACCCGGTTGGGGTTGGCGCGGGTATAGGCGGGGTGCGCGGTCAGCGCGCGCATCGTGGCGACCGTACCAGGCAGCGACGAGCGCGCCTGCAGCCCAAACCATTTGTCAACCACCAGCGGGTCGTCCTGCCAACGGCCGTAAAACCGGGCGAGGGCGGAGTCGCGCTCGGGCCCGGCGATGTCGACCAGCACGCCGAGTGCGGCGAGCACGTCGGTCATGTTCTGCCCGGCATCAAACTGGGCGAGCGCCAGTTTCGCGCCGGCCCGCTGGTCGCCGGCGGCGAGATAGGCAAGGCAGGCGTTGCGCAGCGCGCGCCGACCGATCGCGGCGCCGTCGGTGCTGTAGGGGCCGGGATCGGCGAACCGCCGATAACCCTCGGCGAGCGGTTCGGCGAGCGCGACGGCGAGCGCGGCCCGCGCCTCGCGGCGCACCGCGTGGATCGCCTCGACATCGACCACCTCCATCGCGTCGGCGAGGCTCGCCTCGCTCGGCAGCGCCAATGCTTCGGCGGCGAAGGCGGGGTCGCGGTCGGCATCGGCCAGCGTCTGGCGCAGCGCCGCGATCAGATCGGGATCGAGCGGCGGCAGCGTTGTGCCGGCGCGGAAGAGCGCGATGCGGTCGAGCAGGATGCGGGTCGCGACCTGTTGCCCGGCTTCCCAGCGCGCGACCGGGTCGGTGTCGTGGATCGCGAGGAATTTGAGCCGGTCGAGCGGCATGCCCTGCAATTTGACCGGGGCCGAAAAACCGCGTAGCAGCGACGGTACCGGCGGCACCGCGACATCGACAAAGGAAAATGTCTGCCGCGGCCGGTCGCAGACCAGAACGCGCGTGCCGAATATCTCGGCGGCTTCGCCGTCGAGCCGGGTCGGCATCTCGTCGCCGTTCGGCCCCAACAGGCCGATCGCGACCGGGATGGGCACCGGCAGCTTTTCCGACTGACCCGGGGTCGGCGGGGTGCTTTGGGAGAGGGTAAGATCATAGCGGTGCGTCGCCGGGTCGTAATGATCCTCGACGGTCAGTTCCGGAGTTCCGGCCTGATGATACCAGCGTGCGAAATCGCCGAGATCGACATCGCCGCCTTCGGCCATCGCCGCCAGAAAATCGGGGATCGTCGCCGCAGAATTGTCGTGGCGCGCGATATAGGTGTCCATTCCGCGGCGGAAGCCGTCGTGCCCGAGCAGCGTGTGGACCACGCGGATCAGTTCTGCGCCCTTTTCGTACACCGTCGCGGTATAGAAATTGTCGATGCGCAGATAGCTCTGCGGCTGCACCGGGTGGGCGAGGGGGCCGGCATCCTCGGGAAACTGCGCTGCGCGCAACGCGCGGATATTGCCGATGCGGCTGACTGCGGCGCTGCCCATGTCCGCCGAGAACTGCTGGTCGCGGAATACGGTCAGCCCTTCTTTCAGCGACAGCTGGAACCAGTCGCGGCAGGTGACGCGGTCGCCGGTCCAGTTGTGGAAATATTCGTGCGCGATCACCCGCTCGATGCCCTGGTAATCGCCGTCGGTCGCGGTCTCGGGTTTGGCCAGCACATAGCGCGTGTTGAAGATGTTGAGGCCCTTGTTTTCCATTGCCCCCATATTGAAGTCGCTGACCGCGACGATGTTGAACACATCGAGGTCGTATTCGAGCCCGTATGTCTCCTCGTCCCAGCGCATCGACGCCTTCAGCGATTCCATCGCGTGCGCGCATTTGTCTTCGTCGCCGCGGCGCATCCAGATCGCCAGCGACACGGCTTTGCCCGACGCGGTGGTGAATTCGTCGCGATGGGCGACAAGGTCGCCGGCGATCAGCGCGAACAGGTACGACGGCTTGGGGTGGGGATCGACCCATTTCGCCCAGTGCCGGCCGCCGGGCAGATCGCCGCTGCCGGCGGGGTTGCCGTTCGACAGCAGCACGGGGTAGGCCGCCTTGTCAGCGGCGATCGTCACCGTATAGCGCGCCGACACGTCGGGGCGGTCGAGAAAGTAGGTGATGCGGCGGAACCCTTCGGCCTCGCACTGGGTGCAGAAATTGCCGCCGGATTTGTAGAGCCCGGACAGCGCGGTGTTGTTTTGCGGCTCGATCCGCGTTTCGACGTCGAGGGTAAAGGCTTCCGGGACGCCGTCGATGATCAGCGCGCCGTGCGAGTCAAACCGGTGGCAGTCGGCCGCGACCGGCCTGCCGTCGAGCGCCAGCGAGACCAGCTCCAGCGCTTCCCCATCGAGGCGCAGCGGCGCGTCGCGGTCCGAGGCTGGGTTGCGGCGCACGGCGACGCGCGACCTGACGCGCGTTTCCGCTTCGCCAAGAGCGAAATCAAGCTCGACCGTGTCGATTACGAAACCGGCCGGCCGATAATCGGCGAGGAGGGTCGGCCTTGGCTCGGACGCGTCGGGCGAAAGATTGGGCATGGTCACCTGTTAGTGGGTTGGACGGGGTGCGGTGAAACCTACGCCACTATCGTGCCAAAGCCGGGGCGGCGTCTCGATCTGTCTTACAACTAATTATTACAAATGAGGAATCGGCTCCCTGGCTACGCATCCGCCGAGGTTGGCGTCGGTGGAACCGACAGGTGAATGGATCAAACGGCGTTGCGGTGGTGTTGGCGGGGATAGTTGACAATGATCGGATCGCGGGTCTCGATCTTATAAAGATTAGAGGTCGTGATCTGAAACAGGAGATCAAACGATGAAAACCATTGGTGCTTTCGCTCTCCTTGCCGGGCTGGCGGCAAGTATTCCTGCGTTTGCCCAGAATGTCGGCACAAACGCGGTCGCAGGTGGAACTGCCGGTGCTGCTACTGGTGCCGCTATCGGCTGTATTGTGACGATCCCGATCGGTTGCGCCCCGGGCGCGGCTGTCGGCGCCGCCGTCGGCGGCGGGGTGGGCGCCACCGCAGGCGCAGCCTCGACCCCGCCGGTGTATTACCCGCCGCCGGCGCCTCCTCCTCCTCCGCCGCCGCGGCCCTACTAAGCCCGATTGCGGAATCGAAACCCCGCCCGAGCAATCGGGCGGGGTTTTCGCATGGGTTGACGATGTGTAGGTCATGTTGGCGGGCGCATCGCGGTGAACGGCGGTAGCTTGCGGAGCAAACCACGATCATTGCGGGCTGGCCCAACCCACCGCCACGTTTGTCTTCCTTGCCTGATCGGCTACGCTGTAACCAGTTGCCTCTCCTCGGCAACGGTGCGGCGGGCGCCTGACGAATGACGACAGAAACGATGGAAATTGCCGATCCGGCATCTTCGCGCAACGTGGCGAAGACCGTCCTCGAGATGGATCTCGTCGCCTATAGCGACGTCGCCAGGATGATCGAGGAAAATCTCGATGTCGTGGCGGTCAAGACATTCGAAGATCAGGTCCAGTCTTTTGTCGACACCGGGCTCGATGCGGTCGGTTTGAAACGCGATGAAACGGTGCTTGGCACCGCCGGCGACAACGCGATATTGCTGTTCGACGATGCGGCGGTCATGCATCGTTTCGCCGAAGCGGTGCAAGCCGCCGCGGTCCGCTATAACGCGACGAAGACGACCGCCTTGGCGAAGCGGTGGTTTCGCATGGGTGCCGCGACCGGGATCGTCATGATGATACCCGGAGAGAGGCGGATCGTTGGCTCAACGATCGCTCGCGCCGTGCGCCTGGAAGCCGCTGCCGTCAAGGGGCAGCTAGTCGTCGACCCAACGACCTTCGAGGTACTGCCGGACGACCTTAGGCGGCTGTACTCCGCCGAGGAGGTCGTCAAGGGGAAGCGTGACGAGCGCTTTCAAGCTCGGCGCTGCACCTTCATCCAAGTCCCGGAAACGGACGGCGATGGGCATCAGGCACCGCCGGATGACGGGTCAGGCAGGCGCGGCTGGATCAAGGCGGCTGTAGCGGGAGGCCTCGGCGTCGTAGTCGCCGGGGTGGTGTTCGCGTTTGTCCAGTTCTACGCGAGCCGGGAACCGGTCAGTGGCCCGCCGACTTGGGAAGCCGAGCTAGACGCGACAAAGGTTCTCTACCCCAATGCGACAGGGGAACAAATCTGGACGCGCGGCGTCGTGCTGGCGTCGGCTGATTCGCGCCCGCTCGACACGGCGATCTTTGCGCCCTTCGACAATTTTGGGGAGATCAAGAGGTTCACCCTCGTCGGCCGCCGGCTGAAGAAGACCGACATCACCCCGTGGCTGGAAAAGTGGAATGAATCGGTTACGGGGAGAACCCCGGCCGAGATGTCCCAGCGTTTCGATGTAATGCTACAGACCTTGCTGGCTGACGGAGATGAGATCGGCAAAGTCACCCGCGTGCTGCGCGCCGACCACAAATGGGATGAGACGGTCGTCGGCAAGGGACTGTCGATCGTCGCAAATGGCACGACGCCCCATATCGGTCCTCTCGAAGGCCCAATCGGCAGTTCGAGCCTGTTGTTTGTCGTGATCCAACTCGACTGCATTCCCGGGCCGCACCCGGATATGGCCGGGCCCAATGAAGACTGGCTCGGTCACCGGTTCTCGTGGGCGACGCACGGGTCGCTTGCCCTGATCGACAGCACGAAAGGCAGACCAATCGAGACCACCAGCCTGCGAACGATATATCGTACGCCGGCGGGTCCAGCCGACATCTCGACGCGAGAGGTCACCCGGATCGCCGACGCACACGGGATATTCGTTCGGTTCGGGCCGAGCGAACCGAACGACTACGACAGGGTGACCTGGGCCTGGTCGAACTGACGGCTCAGCTCACCGCTCACACGGCGAGCGGCGGCGGCGGCCGCACCTCGCAGCCCATCAGGCCGCTGGTGATGCAGGCGCTCTCGACGACGAGGCGATCGCCGACAACACGCCAGCTTGTCTCGGTCCAGGTCTCTCCGTCGAGCAGGCGTCGGTCGATAGCGCTGGTTTCGGATCGGCGCTCGGTGAAATCGTTGCGTTCGACAAGGATGAGGTCGTCGTCGATCTGGTCGGCGTAGAATCGCGTTCCGAACCCGTAAAGCGTGCTCATGCCGTTCCGCGCAAGGACCGCGCTCGCCTCCTCGACGAAATCGCGAATCGCCAGAACCCGATCGGCCAGCATGCTGCTCTGATCCGGGCCGGGAGCGACGTATTCAATCACGTCGAGTTGGCTAGGATCGGCCCGTGACGGCGTGAAGGTGCAACCGACCGCACCCTCGGGTACGCGGCCGGGCCGGGTCTCATACGCGTTGCCGTGCCAGCGGTGGACCAGGGCATCGCCGCTTTCGAGCGGGAAATGCGTATGCAAGAGCCGGATCACAACGTCGTTTTCCAGCCCGTGCTTTCTGATGATACCGGCGATTTCCGGCAGGCATTGACGGGCACTCTCGTGCAATTGCTGCGCGAACGCGAGGTCCTTCAACGGAAACGAGATACTGGCCTCACCGGTGGTCGGTGTCATCGCAAGGTTCCCCGTGCTGGTTTCTCAGATGGGATTCAGCCGATACTGTATTCGCCATGAAGATAGGCGCAGCAAATCACCTAGTCCATGATGATATTGGCCATGAGGATATTGGGTCGCCGGCACGAGGGTATCGAATGAAGCTGACCTGCTACCGCATAGGGCCCGAACCGACCGCGATCCGCCCGGCCCCGGTCACGCGGGAGTGGATGGACGCCACTCCCTCCCGCTATGCCTATCGTTGCCTGCCGCTGACGATAGCGAATACGCACGGTTGGGAAATCCTCAACGCGGCTGGGTTCACCGCGGTCTGGGACGGCGGCAAGGGAGCCGACGCGATCAGAATGGAGATCACGAATCCGGCGCTGCACATGGCGCGCAGCCATTTCGGGTCGGGTGTCCTGACGTTTCAGATCGGTGCGGTGTTTCGTACCCCGCCGCGGGTGAATTTATGGGTCATGGGCAGCCCCAACCTGGTCAAGGACGCGATCCAGCCTCTCGCCGGTGTGGTCGAGACCGACTGGAGTCCGTATTCGTTTACGATGAACTGGAAATTCACCCGCGCCGACACGCCCGTCACCTTCGCCGCCGGCGAGCCGATCTGTTTTATCTTTCCGGTCGAGCGCAACTATCCGGCGCGATTCGAGCCGGTGGCGCTGCCGATCTCCGCCGACCCGGAGCTTGACCGCTCGCACCAGGCATGGCGCCTGTCGCGCGCGACATTCCTCCAGGGAATCCGGCCGACCGAGGCGACCGGCGAGGTGGATTGGCAAAGGGCCTATATGCGAGGCCTTACCCCGGATGGCACTGAAGGCGCGCCCGACCATCTCACCAAGATGGCCCTGCCGCCCTTCACGGAAGGCGAAGCGGAATAGGCAGCGCCGCCTCGACGCCGGCCGCGCCCAGCAACTCGCGGTAAAGCGCGCTTTGCTCGAGCAAGGCCGCGTGCGCTCCCGCCGCGGTAATTTGGCCGTCCTCAAGCACCACAAGAAAATCGGTGTTCCGCAGGGTGTCCGTGCGGTGGCTGATGACGATCACCGTCCATCCGCGACCGGGTGCCAACAGCTTGTCGAGCAACGCGTATTCGGTAACCCGGTCGAGATTAGAGGTAGCCTCGTCGAGGATCAGGATTTTGGGACGGCGAAGCAGGGCGCGCGCGATGCAAAGCTGCTGTCGCTGGCCGCCGGAGAGGTTGCCTCCACCGCGCTCGACCAGCGTATCGTAACCCTCCGGCAACTGTGCAATCCACGAAGCAATGCCACAGGTTCGAGCGGCGTCACGGATGGAATCGGGATCGAGGTCCGGGTTGCCGAGCGACAAATTGCCGAGGATCGTGTCGTGGAACAGCACCGGCCGCTGCGAAACCATCACGATCGTCTCGTGGAGCATATTCTCTGGGATCGATGACATCGGCTGCCCGCCGATCCGCACATGATCGCCCGGCGCCGAAAGCAGGCCGCATAGGATGCGCACGAGGGTCGACTTTCCCGATCCCGTTCGACCGACGAGCCCCACCCGGGAACCGAAGGGGATCGCTAGGGAAACCTCGCGCAGCGCCTGCTGGCCGGTCTCATAGCGGTAGCTCAGTTCGGTGACGACAATATCCGGCCGCGTGGCCAACGGCTCTGGTCGCCGCGCGGGCCATTGGGGTTTGCGCAACCGAGCGAGCGTCGCCTTCACCCGCCCGAGCGCCGCCGATGACGACACCGCCTCGTGGTAAATCTGCCCGACCGTGCTTAGCGGCACGAAGAGCTGCAGCAGATAGATGTTAACGGTGACAAAACCGCCCATCGACAGCGTGTGCCCCAGCACGCGCATCGTGGTCAGATACACGGTCATCGAATAGCCGACGGCGAGGATAATGCCCTGCAGCGTGAACTGTGCGAACAACACGCGGTCCGACTGGCGGCGCGCGGTGTGGTAGGCGCCCACCAGGCGACCGAGACGATGCGAGCGCTCGGTTTCCAGGCGATACAGCCGGATTTCCTCCAAGGCATCGAGCGACTCGGCGAGGCTTTCGACCATCATCTCGTCCTGCCGGTTCGCCTTGTCGATCAGCGGGTAGCGGCGGCGTGCCAGCGCGATTGTCACCGCGATGTAGGCGAAGCTGGAGATTAGCGGGATCGCGCCGAGCGCCCAATCGAAGAGGATGCCGATCACCACGGTCTGGATGACGATCTCCAGTCCCGTCGGCAATACCGAGAACAGGATGGTGCGGCAAAAACCCTCTAGCTCCTTGAAGCCCCGCTCGATCAGCTTAGGGCTGATGGCATTCGAGCCGGTCAATCCGCCCGGTTCCGACGCGCCGAGGATGTGGTCGATAACCACCCTCAGCCATTCGCGGCTAATGTTTTGAGCCACCGGCAAAAACAGAAGATCGCGGAAATTGGCCAGCGTGAACGACGCCATGCGTAGCCCGGAATAGGCCAGCACCACGAACAGGATTGGTTCCACCACCGCGCTGGTTCCACGGGTCAGCCAGTCTGTCAGCAGGCCATAGAGGATTGGGATGGCAATATTCGCCGCCTTCCCCAGGACGAGACAGCCGATGGAGCCGGCCAAGCATAGCTTGGCGCGCGTCGCGATCCCGCGGAAATACTTGAAAGTATCCATTCTCAAAGGGAGTCTAGCTGGATTTTCAGCGTCGCTACCAGACACGTTGTGTATAGCCGATCGAAACGCCGGGCTAAATGACTGTACGATGACGCCGCGGCCAAGATCGACGGCATCTTCAAGCCGGCAGTAGCAAATTCAGTTGCGGTGCGGCCATGATGGTCCAGAAAGCCCCGGGAAGCCTTGGAGAGCAGCCGGTATGAAGCTCTACACCTACTATCGTTCGCAGGCGACATTTCGCGTGCGCATCGCGATGAACCTCAAGGGCTTGGCCCATGAGGATACGTTTTTGCATCTGGAAAAGGGCGACCAGTTTGATCCCGCCTATCGCGCAGTAAACCCACAGATGGTGGTGCCGACGCTGATCGATGGCGACACGAGGCTGTTCCAATCGCTGGCGATCCTCGAATACCTCGAAGAACAATACCCCGAGCCGCCGCTATTGCCGAAGGACCCGGCGGCGCGCGCCTGGCTGCGCGGGTTTGCCCTGATCAACATCGCCGATTCGCATCCGCTGATCGTGCCGCGCATCCGCCACTACATCCTCGACGATCTCAAGCTGAGCCAGGACCAGTTGATGGGATGGATCCGGCACTGGGTCGGCGCCGGGCTGCAGGCGATGGAGGAGCTGCTTGCCGAGCACGAGGAAAGCGGCCGGTTCTGCCACGGCGAGACGCCCAGCTTTGGCGATATCGGCCTCGTGACCCAGGTGACCCCGGCGCGCAATTTCAACGCCGATCTGTCGCCCTATCCGCGGGTCATGCGCGTCTACGACAGCTGTATGGCGATCCCGGCCTTTGCGAAGGCGGCGCCGGCCAATCAGCCGGACGCGGAATAGGTGCTCTTTAGATCACGCGCCGGCCGCTTCCCGGGCCAGCCGATTGTCGACGCAATCGGCAAACGGGACGGTGCGCGATAGGAACCTGCTCGACAGCAGGGCGCGGCGCAGGCGGTCAAACCCCTCTTCGGCGAGGATCGGGTCGGTGCCCCATACGCCCTGCGCCTTGTAGCGTGCCAGCGCGCCGGCCAGTACCCCCCGGTCGATCGCCGGGAAATAGGGCGCGATCGTCTCGGCCAGCACCGCCGGCGGCTGCGCCGCGATCCAGTGCTGGGTCTTGTACATCGCACGCACCATGCGGCGGAACGGCTCGGGATCGGCGGCGAGGCGGTCGCGGGCGGTCGCAAACACCGTGTAGGAGGTGAGGCCGCGGGCGCTCGCCGGGAGCCACAGATGCGCGCCGCCGCGCAGCGCCTCCTCGACGAACGGCTCGAACATCTGGGCTGCGTCGAGCTGCCCGTCATGCAGCGCAGCGAGGTTTTGCGGCATGCTCTGGTCGAGGATGCGGTCAAGCCGGTGCGGGTCGAGGCCGGCCTGGCGCAGATCCTCTTCGAGGCACAGCCACGGCGTCGGCACCTCGCTGACCGACGCGAAGCGCAGCCCGGCAAGCTCTGCGAGGCGGAAATCGGGGTTGGGGTGTGCGCCAACCAGTGAGAAGGGGTCGCGGCAAACCACCTCGGCAAAGGCGACAAGCGGGCAGGCGGGGTCTCTCTCGTGCTCCTTCATGATGCGGATCGGCCCCATCCACATCACCTCGGCCTCGCCCTTTAGCACCGCAGCCTCGGCCTGACCCGGCCCGGGCGACGGCAGCAGCTCGACAGCAAGCCCCTCGTCTGCATAGGCGCCCGTCGCGTGCGCGGCATAAAACGGCGCGTAGAGCACGAAGCGGTAATTCTCGAACAGGCGAAGGCGGATCGGCTCGGGCATCGCGGAACCCCGATTTGCGATTGGTGGCGTCTCGGCTATCGTGGGGCTGTGACGCAACGCTGACAACCTTGCCGAGGAAACCGACCATGACCGAAGCCGCAATTGCCCCGAATTGCCTTGCCGGCGTGCGGGTGCTCGACCTGTCGCAATTCGAGGCGGGCCCGACCTGCACCGAGGTGCTGGCGCAGCTCGGCGCCGAGGTGGTCAAGGTCGAAAACCCGAAAGGCGGCGAGCCTGGACGCATCCTCGGCGCCGGGCCCAAGCCGGGCGCCGATGCCTATTACTTCATGATCTACAACGCCAACAAGAAGTCGGTCACGGCCAACCTCAAGTCGCCGCGCGGCGTCGCGCTGGTCAAACAGATGGCGGAAAAGGCCGACGTTTTCATCGAGAACATGGCGCCGGGCACGATCGAAAAGCTGGGGCTCGGCTGGGACGTGCTGCACGCGCTGAACCCGCGGCTGATCTATGCCCAGGTCAAAGGCTTTGGCGAAGGCAGCCCGTACGAGCACAACCTCGCCTTCGACATGATCGCGCAGGCCTGCGGCGGCAACATGGCGATCACCGGCGAGGTCGGACGCAAGCCGGTGCGGCCCGGCCCAACGCTGGGCGACACCGGCACCGGGATGCTGATGACGATCTCGATCCTCGCCGCGCTTTACCAGCGCAACACGACGGGCACCGGGCGTCGGCTGCAGGTGGCGATGCAGGATGCGCAGCTCAATTACACCCGCGGCGCGTTCATCAATCATGCCCGCACCGGCGAGCCGCAAGAGCGCGGGCGCGCCGGCTTTGGCCCGCCGGTGCCGCCGAACGACATCTTTCCGTGCAAGCCGGGCGGCCCGAACGACTGGGTCTATGTCTTCAACAGCCACAACAACCCCGAGCATTGGCGTCGCCTGTGCACGATCATCGGCCGGCCCGAGCTGGCCAATGACCCGGAGTATCTCGACCGCGACAAGCGCCTGGCGCGCGCCGACGAGGTGAACGAGATGGTCGCGGCGTGGACCCGGCAGCACACCAAGCACGAGGCGATGCAGATCATCGGCGCCGCCGGCGTGCCGGCCGGAGCGGTGATGGATAGCAGCGACCTGCTCGCCGAGCCGACCTTCGAGAGCCGCGGCATCATCCAGACCCAGCGCCACCCCAACGGCGAACTGCGCATGCCGACCTTCCCGGTGCGCTTTGACGGCAAGCCGCCGGCAATCAAGCCGTCGCCGCTGCTCGGCGAGCACACGGAACAGGTCTTCGCCGACTGGCTCGGAATGGGCGCGGCCGACGTCAAAGGGCTCAAGGACGACGGGGTGATCTAACCCGGCGTTTCACTTGCCGAACTCGCCGTTCCCGCGAAAGCGGAAACCCTTTCTGCACGCTTTGCCGCCCGGGGCTAGCCCCCACTTTCGCGGGGGCGCTGGTCTGAAGAGACGATCGGCCCCTTTACGGTTGTATCGGAGGGGGCGGGGGCTACTTCAATAGTCCCAGCCGCTGGCTGGCGAGCCGGGCGCCCTCGGCCATCGCGCGGAACTTGGCCCACATCACGTCTTCGGTGACGCGGCCCATCCCGGCCGAGGTGTCGAAGCCGCAATCGGTGCCGGCCTGCACACGGCGAGGGTCGCCGACTGCACGGGCGACGTTTTCGATCCGGTCGGCGACGACCTCGGGGTGTTCGACAAAGCCGGTCAGGTCGTCGATCACGCCGGCGACGATGATCTGGTCGTCGGCCAGCGGGTATTTCTGCAAGACCCGCCATTCGTGCTGGTGGCGCGGGTTGCCGAACGGGAAGACGAAGCCGCCGACCCTGGCTTTTTGCAGGATCGGTAGGATCTCGGCGAGCGGCACGTCTCGGTCGTGCGGGCCTTCGTAATTGCCCCAGCATACGTGCAGCCGAACCCGGTTGCGCGGCACGTTGACGATCGCACTGTTGATCGCGGCGACGACGCGCTCGACAAAGCCGAGGAAATCACCGAGCGGCCGGTCGTTGTAGCTGAGGTGCCGCTCGAGTGCGAGGTCGGGGCAATCGAGCTGCAGCAGAAACCCGGCGTTGACGATCGCCTCGTATTCGACCCGGAGCGCCGCAGCGACATCGGCGAGATAAGCTTCCTCGGTGTCGTAGAACTCGTTCTTCATCGCGCCGACGATGATGCCCGGAGACGGCGCGGTGTAGAACGGCTCGGCAAACCCGCCAGAGTTGGCGTCGAGTGCCGCGCGGAAATCGGCCAGCTCTGCCTTCAACTCGCTGTCGTCGACATAACGCACCTGGCCGATCGCGCGCGGCGGCTCGTAATTGCCGACCGCCTCCCGCGCCGCCAGCATCCGCGCCATCTCGACCTTGAGAGCTGGGTAGCGCTCGACATCGCCGCGCGGCCAGCGTTTCCACGAACCGCCGAACCCGCTCATCCGGTGGCGGACATAGAGGAAAAACGCCTCGCGCTGCTGCTCGCCGTTATTGCCGATGTCGACGCCGTTCTCGATCTGCGTGGCGACGATCTGCGCGACTGCTGCCTTGCCGAGCCGCTTGATCTCGTCGGGGTCGACCGCCTCGCCGCGCGAACGGCGCACATAGAGCCGGGTCAGCTCCGGCGGTCGCGGCAGGCTGCCGGTATGCGTCGTCAGGATGCGCTCGTCGCTCCACCGCATCGCGCTTCTCCCTGCAGCAAGGCTGTGTTCTTAGCGTCCCGGGTTCGTCTCCGTAAGCCGCCCCGTAGACGGCTTACCGGTTGAGGAATGCGGCGACCCGCTCGACGAATTCCTCCGGCTGCTCGATTTCCGGGTGGTGGCCGGCGCCGTCGATCAATTCGAAGCGCGCGCCGGGAATCAGCCCGGCATAGGTGCGGCCGTATTCCGGCGACACCATCCCGTCGCTTGCACCCCACAGCACCAGCGTCGGCACGCGGATGCGGCCGAGCCATTGCTTTAATTGCGGGTTGTACATGTAGGGGTGCCACGCATAGAGGCACAGCGATTCCCAGTTGCGGGCATGGACGATCAACTCGTCGTCGGTCATCGCATCGTAGTCCGGCGCCTTGGCCGGATCGTGCCACGAGCGGCGCTTGACCTCGTCCGGGTTGGTGTTGAAGACGTCGAGGATGTCGCGGGTCTCGGGGCTGCCGAACTTGATGCCGACCGGATCGACCAGCACCAGCCTGTTGATCCGGTGCGACGAGGCGACCGCGACCTCGGCGGCAAGCCAGCCGCCGAACGACAGGCCGATCACGTCGACCTTGTCGTCCGGCAGATCGTTGAGCAGGGCGAGATAGAGGTGGACGAGGTCGTAGATCGTGTCGAAATCGTCTGGCCGCGGCGAATGCCCGAAGCCGGGCGAGGCTGGCGCGATGACCTGGGCGTGGCGGGCGAGCAGGTCGAGAAACGGCGCCTTGGGCGATACGCTGTCCATTCCGTGGATCAGCAGCGCCGGGTGGCCGGTGCCGCGGCGCAGCACCTCGAGTTCAAGCCCGTTCACGGTGATCGTGCCGGCGGTTCCGGTCTCGTTTTGTGTCGACATCAGGAGCGCTTTTGTTGTTGCTGGGTTCATCATGCCATGAAGGCTGGGGTGTGCGATACGAGCGCTCGCGCCGCAACAGCAGAGCGATTCGCGCAGCTCTCCAACGCTGCGGCGCATTGCCACGGTGCTGTGCGCGGATGGGAAAGCGCCAAAGCTGCCGCGGGCGGCGGCCTATGTCAGCCAGCATTGCGCTCCGCACAACTTTTCTTGTGCCGAGCCCGGCGGGCCCATAGATTACAGGCCTAGGCCCAACAACTGAAAGGAGGTGATCCTGTGTCTAACGATCAACTGCGGGCGACCGCTGCCGTGACCAGGATCCCTGCGGAGATCCTCGCCTGAACAAGGCGACGGCGCGGCCGTGATTGGCCGCAGTAAATCGATCGGAAAGGCCGCCCCGTCACACGGGCGGCCTTTCTCGTTTCTCCTGCGGGTCGCGGGGCAAGAATTGCTAGAGCACTATCGGGTGAGGTCGAACCGGAGAAAGAGGATTCCCAAGCGGGAGGATTTACGATTCAAGGTGCTGGCTGGAAAGGGGCCGGCATGAATGGCGAGAGCTTATTCACAGGATCTGCGTGCGCGGGTGGTGGGGTCAGTCACGGGCGGCCGTTCGCGCCGGCAGACGGCGGCGCTGTTTGGGGTGAGTGTCGCCAGCGTGGTGAAGTGGTTGCAGCGTTTCCAGACGACCGGGAGTGCGGCGGCAAGGCCGATGGGCGGACATCGGCCGCGTGTGCTGGCCGGCGAGCGCGATTGGCTGTTGGCCCGGATCGCGGAGCAACCGGACCTCACGCTGCGAACGATCGTGGCCGAGTTGGCTGGGCGCGGCGTCGTGGCGAACTACGGCGCGGTATGGGCGTTCTTCGCCCACGAAGCGATCACCGTCAAAAAAAGTCTGCATGCCAGCGAGCAGGACCGCGCCGACGTCGTCCGCCATCGGGCCCGGTGGAAGAAGCAACAACCCGGCGCCATGCCCGCGGCGCCGGCGGGAGCCGGCTGGTCGCCAGGGTGCCACATGGCAAATGGCGTACGCTGACCTTCCTGGCGGCTCTGCGCTGCGATCGCATCGAGGCTCCTCTTGTCCCGGACGGGCCGATTAACGGGGTCAGCTTTCGCGCTTGTATTGAGCAATTTCTGGCAACGACGCTCAGCCCCGGCGATGTCGTCATCATGGACAATCTGGGGAGCCACAAAGGCCAAGCCATTCGCCAGTCAATCCGAGCGGCCGGGGCCAAGCTATTCTTTTTGCCGCGCTATTCGCCCGATCTCAACCCGATCGAGCAGGTCGTCTCCAAACTGAAAACCCTGCTGCGCAAAACCGATCCGTGCACCATCGAGGCCACTTGGAAGCAGATCGGCTCCCTGCTCGACCAATTCACCGCAAAAGAATGCGCCAACTACCTGTCAACGCAGGCTACGCTTCAACCTAAACCGATCATGCTTTAGTCGAAGGTGAACCCGTGCGCCTTAAGCCAGGCGGCGAAGCCCATGCCTTCCGCGGTCATCGCCTGCCGCGCCTTGTCTTCCGACCAGCCATAGAACGCGGCCGTGCCGAAGCGCGCCGGGTCGCGCTGGCGGTCCTTGATCGAGTGCCGCGCGTCGCGCCGTTGGTCATATCCGGCGACCGCCGCCGCCAGCCCCGAATCGTCGTATCGGTCACGATGGACCGTCGCCTCCAGCGGCAGCCGCATGCTGATGAACCCCTGCTGCGCGGGATAGCCGAGGCACAGGCCGGCGACCGGAAACACCTTGTCGGGCAGGCTGAGAATCTCGGCGATTTCGGCGATCCGGTTGCGCAGCACGCTGATCGGGCAGGTGCCGAGGCCCACAGTCTCGGCCGCAAGGATGCAGGTCTGCATGGCCAGCGAGGCATCGACCGCAGCGTTGAAGAACCCTTCGAGACCATGGTTTTGCACTGGATGGCCGGTGATTCGTTCGAGGCGGCGCGCGTCGCCGAGAAACACCAGAAACACCGGCGCGTTGCCGATCCACGGCATGTCAGGAAACAAGGCCGCAAGCCGGCCGCGCTGCGCCCGGTTGACGACCCAGATTACCGAGGCCTGCTGAAAATCGGATTTCGACGAGGTCGAAAACGCCGCTGCCAGCAGCAGGCTAACCAGCGAATCGGGTACCGTGCGCTCGCTGTAGCGGCGATGGGTACGGCGCTGCAGGACCTGCCGGAGCCACGGGTTGTCGGGCGCCACGTCGCCGGGATCGACGTCGCAGCCAAAGCGGGCGGTGAGTTCGCTGCTGTAAGGCACTGTCATTCCTTCCTCCACGCGCCGTCGGTACGAGGGTAGCGAAGCAATCCGGCCGCGTCTCGATCCTCAGCGGCGACATGCCCCACCCGCCCAGCGGGTGTCTCGCAATGTCCGAGGGAAACGCATACAAATTTCTCGACAACCCAGCCGGAGCGCCCTCCGATGCCCGATACCCTGTCGACGAACTCGCCGATCATTTCCGCCTACTGTGCCGCGACCCCCGGCTCGGCCGCTCGCGCCGCCGAGGCGGCTGGGCTGTTCCCGTCGGGTATCACCCACGATGCGCGCTACATCGAACCTTATGGGATCTACATCACGCGGGCTGAGGGACCGCGCAAATGGGATGTCGACGGGCGCTGCTATGTCGATTATTTCGGCGGGCACGGGGCGCTGCTTCTCGGTCACGGTCACCCGGCGGTGCTGGCGGCAGTGCACGCCCAGCTCGACCGCGGCACTCATTACGGCGCCTGCCACGAGCTTGAAATCGCCTGGGCGCAGGCGGTGACGCGGTTGATCCCGACAGCCGAGCGGGTGCGGTTCACCAGCTCCGGCACCGAGGCGACGCTGATGGCGGTGCGGCTCGCCCGTGCCTTTACCGGCCGGCCCAAGCTGATTCGCTTCAACCACCACTTCCACGGCTGGCACGATCACATGACGACCGGCCATTCGAGCCATTTCGACGGCACCCCGACAACCGGCGTGCTCGATGCCGTCGCCGGCAACGTGCTGCTGTGCGACCAGAACGACGCGGCGGCGCTGGCGCGGCTGCTCGAACAGCATCAGGGTGAAGTGGCCGCGGCGATCATCGAGCCGACCGGCGCAAATGGCGGGCGGCTGCCGATCGACCCCGAATTTCTCCACGCGCTGCGCCGGCTGACCGCCGAGCACGGCGTGCTGTTGATCTTCGACGAAGTGGTCAACGGGTTTCGCGTGTCGCCGGGCGGCGCGCAGGCCGAATACGGCATCCGCCCCGACCTGACGACGCTGGCCAAGATCCTCGCCGGCGGGCTGCCGGGGGGCGCGGTCACCGGGCGCAAAGACATCCTCGACCTGCTGGATTTCGCCGCCACCAGCGGCGCCGGCAGGGAGAAGATCTATCACCCCGGCACGTTCAACGCGAACCCGCTGTCGGCCGCCGCCGGCATCGCGGCGCTGACCATCGTCGCCGAGACCGACGCCTATGCCCGCGCCAACGCCTATGGCGCGGCGCTGCGCCGTCGGCTGAACGAGGTGTTCGAGGACGAGGGCATGAACTGGGCGGCCTATGGCACGTTTTCGTCGATCGAGATCTTTACTAACCCCGAGGGGATCGATATCACCCCGACCCGGTTCGACCCGCTGCCGCTCGACGCCAGGCACTTCAAGAACGTCAGGAATGCGGGCACGGTCCACAAATTCCGCCTGGCGACGATGCTGCACGGGGTCGATTTCAGCGGCCATCCCGGCGGGGTGATCTCGTGCACACACGGCGACCCCGAACTCGACGACACCGCCAGCGCGCTGCGCCAGGCGGTGCGGATGCTGAAAGCAGAGGGCGAGGTTTAGTCTAAACGCCGCCGGCGGGGCGGTTGCTACCGCCCCGGCCGCGCCATCAGATCCTCCATCATCTCCATCTGCACCTGTTGGATTTCCAGAAGATGGGCCCATTGGTGGTGGATCAGCTGGTCGAGCTTGTCGCTGATCGCGCGGATCTCGAGCTCGGCCTTGAGGTTGACCTGGTAATCGTTCTCGGCTCGTAACCGGTCGCGCGTCTCCTGGCGGCTCTGGCTCATCGGGATGATCGGCGCCTGCACCGCCGCCAGCAGCGACAGTGCTAGATTGAGCAGGATGTAGGGATAGGGATCAAATGGGTTATGCAGCAGCAGGAGGCTGTTGATGATGATCCAGACGATGATCATCCCAAAGAAGCTGATGATGAACCGCCAGCTACCACCGAATTCGGCAACCCGGTCGGAAATCCGCTGGCCGAGGGTCAGCGACTGGTCGAATTCCCGGTTGACGTTGTCGGCCACGAGCATGCCGTCGCGCAAACTGCGCATCACCTCTTCTTCGACGGCACTCAATTCGCCGCGGTCCTTTTCCATCTCGTCGCGGACGTATTCGCCGCGAAAGCGGTTGAGGCAGGGGCGGCAGATAAAGCCGGTCTCGGTCCATCGCGGGGCGCGCGAGACTATCAGCTCGGCGAGGTTGCTGCGCACCAGCCCGACCGGCAGCACGAAATCGTCGGCATAATCCTGGCCGCACACGCCGCAGGGATGCTTCGGGAAATGCCCGCCGGGATGGCGGTGCCGCCCGGGGCGGTGCGGCGGTGGATCGCTGGGCGGCATCTTCGGTCTCCGCACAAAAAATTAGAAAGAGCGCGGTGCAACAGGTCGATCCCGCCCGCCGCGAGCACAATGAGGACGCCGAAACGGAAGAGCGCCGGGTCGGTGCGGCGGCGCAGCCAGCGCCCGGCCGGCATGCCGAACTGGATCGGGATCACCGCGACCGCCGAGATCAGCAAGTCCGCGCCCGAGAGGGTGCCGGTGGCGCCGAGCGCGACCAGCATCATCACGCCGGCCCGGCCCAGCGCGCGGTCCGCGCTTGCAGCCGGACCCGCGGCATCGCCGTGAGCAATGCGGCCAGCAACAGAAACCCGGCCCCGAGCACGATCTGCAACACGCGCCGGTCGATCGTCACCAGCAGATGCACGCCGATGAACGTGCCGATGGCCAGCAGCAGCAGGATTGGCGACATCTGCCGGATCGCCTGTATCGTCTGGCCGCCCTCGGCGGCCTGGGTGACGTTGCTGGCGACCATCGAGACTGAAACCAGCGCGACCGCGGCCTGCACCGAGATGAACTGGGCCGCCAACGCGGCCAGCGCGGTGGCTGGCAGCGCGAGAACCTGATGGGTCAGCATGCGTTTCGGCGTGAACTCGGTTGCGGGCACGCCGAGCGATTAAAACACAAGCCGCGCAGAGCAGCGATGCGCTATGCGCCGGCCTGTGCGCGCGTCAGCGTCGTGTGAAAGCCCTCCCGTTTTGGCCGAAATGGGCTATTCTCGGCGCCGCGGTTGGCGGCTGTGAGGCCGCGCCGGCACAGGCGATGCGTTGCCGATCTCGTTGAGCCAGGAGACTCCCCGATGCTGTCACCCGAAGAAAACGAACTGATTACGCGAGTGGGACCGGGCACCCCGATGGGCAATACGATGCGGCGCTACTGGGTGCCGGCGCTGCTGTCGAGCGAGATCGCCGAACCCGATGGCGCGCCGGTGCGGGTGCGGCTGCTCAGCGAAGACCTCGTCGCGTTTCGCGACACCAAGGGCCGTGTCGGGCTGCTGGACGAATACTGCCCGCATCGCCGCGTCTCGCTGTATTTCGGGCGCAACGAGGAATGTGGGCTGCGCTGCGTCTATCACGGTTGGAAATTCGACGTCGACGGCTCGTGCCTCGACCAACTCAACGAGCCGGAGGAACTGCAGTTCAAGCACAAGGTGCACGTCGCGGCCTATCCGACGGTCGAGATGGGTGGCATCGTTTGGGCCTATATGGGGCCGGTCGACAAGATGCCGGCGCCGCCCAAATTCGCCTGGACCCAGGCACCCGGGTCGCGGCGGCATGTCACCAAGGTGATCCAGGAATGCAATTATCTGCAGGGGCTCGAGGGCGGCATCGACACATCGCACGCGCCGATCATGCACCGCCTGCTGACCGACAACTCGACCCGCGGCGGGATGAAGCCGTCGAGCCCATTCGTGCGCGGTAAGGCGCCCCACATCCTCGTCGACCTGACCGATTACGGCTATCAATACGCCGGCATCCGCCCGCTCGGCGACAGCGACGTGCATATCCGCACGTACCACTTCATCCTGCCGTTCCACCAGATCCGGCCATCGAAATCGGAAACCGGCCAGCCGATGGACGCCGGGCATATCTGGGTGCCGATCGATGACGAAAATTGCATGGTCTACAACTGGATCTACACCACGGGCGATTCGCCGCTGACCGACGAGGATCGGCTTGAAAGAAGCCTCGGGAACGGGCCGCTGCACGTCGACCCCAAGACCTTCCGCGGCAAGGGAAATCGCGAGAACAACTACCTCCTCGATCGCGATGTGCAGCGTACCGAGACCTATACGGGGATCGACGGGATCAACTCGCAGGACCGCGCCGTACAGGAAAGCATGGGCCGCATCTGCGACCGCAGCCGCGAATATCTCGGCCCCGCAGACAAGCCGATCATCCAGGCGCGTAAGCTGTTGCGTCAGGCGGTGAAGACGGTCGAGGCCGGCGGGTCACCGGCCGGTACCGGCACGAGCTATTACGCACTGCTGGCGCATGAGGAGGTGCTGGCGCGCGACGCCGATTGGCGCGCCGAGATGACCCCCGAAATGACCGGCGGGATCATTCTGGAGACGGTCTGAGTGTATTGAGATCGTCATTCCCGGGCTTGACCCGGGGATCCACGTGGATGGCCGGGTCAAGCCCGGCCATGACGATTAATAAAGCGATCGAAGGAGAGAATATATGCCGCAGCCGTTTGCCGGGGTTTTGGTCCCGGTCCTGACCCCGTTCACCCCGGCGGGTGAGCCCGACGCCGGGCGGTTCGTTTCGTTCTGCCGCTTTCTGCTCGACCAAGGGGCCGGGGGGCTGGCGATCTTCGGCACGACCAGCGAAGCCAATTCGATGGCCGGCAGCGAGCGCATGGCGCTGCTCGACCGGCTGATCGCGGCCGGCATTCCGGCGGCGAAGCTGATGCCCGGCACCGGCGCCTGCTCGATCACCGAGGCGACGACGCTGATCCGCCACGCGGTGGGGCATGGCTGCGGCGGCGTGCTGATGCTGCCGCCGTTCTACTACAAGGGGATGACCGAGCAGGGCGTGTACGATTTCGTCGCCGCGGTGATCGAGCGGGTCGGCTCGGCGGCGCTCAGGATGTACCTCTATCACATCCCGCCGCAGACCATGATCCCGTTCGGGGTGGAACTGGTCGGCCGCCTGATCAAGGCCTATCCCGATACGGTCGTCGGGCTGAAGGACAGTTCGGGCGACTGGAACAACACCAAGGCGCTGCTCGACGCCTATGCAAGCGGCGGCTTCGCCATCTTCCCCGGCTCGGAGACCTTTCTGCTCGACGGGCTGCGCAACGGCGCGGTCGGCTGCATCACTGCCTCGGGCAATGTCAACGTGCCGGGCATCCGCGAGGTCTATGAAAACTGGCAGACGCCGCAGGCCGACCAGTTGCAGGCCGACATCACGCGCGCGCGCATGACGATCCAGAAATACCCGATGGTGCCGGCCCTGAAGCGCATCGTCGCGCATTTCCATCACGACCCAGATTGGGCCGTGGTGCGCCCGCCGATGGAGCGGCTCAGCGAGGCACAATCGGCGGCGCTGCTTGCCGACCTCGAAAAGATCGGGTTCACCCTCGGCGAATGCCGCCGCGAGGCCGCCGAATAGGACATGGCCAGCGAGGCGGCACCGGCACGCAGCCCTGAGCGGCAGGAATTCTACGACCGCATCGCGCCGGTCCACCTGGCGCCGTTGTGGGAGCAATTGCACAATCTCGTCACCCCCACGCCGCGCCCGGCCTGCGTCCCGGCGATCTGGCGCTATCGCGAGGTGCGGCCGCACCTGATGCGGGCCGGCAGCCCGATCACCGCGCACGAGGCGACGCGGCGCGTGCTGATGCTGATGAACCCGGGGATCAAGGGCGAGGCGTCGATCACCGGCTCGCTGTTTGCCGGGCTGCAGCTGATCCTGCCCGGCGAGGTCGCACCGGCGCACCGGCACACGCAATCGGCGTTGCGCTTTGTGATCGAGGGGCACGGCGCCTATACCGCGGTCGACGGCGAGCGTACCGCGATGCAGCCGGGCGATTTCGTCATCACCCCGTCGTGGACCTGGCACGACCACGGCAATGACACAGATGAGGCGATGGTGTGGCTCGACGGGCTCGACGTACAGCTCGTCAACCTGCTCAACGCCAGCTTTGCCGAGGGCTATCCCGACGAGACTCAGCCGGTGACCCGCCCCGAAGGCGACAGCCTTGCGCGCTTCGGCCACAATCTGCTGCCGGTCGATTGGCACCCGGTGGTCAAGACCTCGCCGGTGTTCAACTATCCCTATGCGCGCAGCCGCGAGGCGCTGGCGGCGCTGGCGAAGAACGGCGAGCCGGACGCGTATCACGGGCACAAGCTGCGCTATGTCAACCCGGCGACCGGCGACTCCGCGATGCCGACGATCGGCACGTTTCTGCAATTGTTGCCGGCCGGGTTCGAGACCCGGCCGTACCGCTCGACCGACGGCACCGTGTATGTCGCGTTCGAAGGCGAAGGCGAAACGCGGGTCGGCGACATGGTGCTGCGCTGGGAGCCACGCGACATTTTTGTCGTGCCAAGCTGGATGCCGCATGCGCACCGCGCCACAAGCGAGGCGGTGCTGTTCAGCTTTTCCGACCGGCCGGTGCAGGAAAAGCTCGGCCTGTGGCGCGAGGCGCGCGGCAACGCGTAGGTGGCGATCTCCGTCGTCATCCCGGCGTAGGCCCGGGATCCACTCGTCCGATGTTCGTGCGTTTGAACTGTGGGTCCCGGCCTTCGCCGGGATGACGATTATAATCAAACCTCTGTCACTGCCCCAGTGCGGCCGGTGATCAGCCCGTAATGCTCGACCCGCCGGTGCTTCGCAAAATTGAACACGGTGCGGCGCAGATAGTCGCCGAGTTCGAGATCGAGCGTGAAGCCGATCAGCTCGTCGTCTTCGGTCAATGCCCGCGCGGCGATCTCGCCGGTCGGGGCGACGATCGCCGAGCCGCCGATCATGCCAAACCCGTCCTCGGCGCCGCATTTCGCTGCTGCGAGCACCCAGGTCGCGTTCTGGTAGGCGTTGGATTGCAATGACAGGATGTGGTGAAACATCCGCAGGTGTAAGGGCTCGGGGTGGTGGATGTTCTCGGTCGGCGTGTTGTAGCCGAGCGCGACGATCTCGACCCCCTGCAACCCCATGACGCGATAGGTCTCGGGCCAGCGCCGGTCGTTGCAGATGCACATGCCGACCACCGTGTCGAGCACGCGCCACACCTTGAAGCCCTCGTTGCCGACGTCGAAATAGCGCTTTTCGAGGTGCTGGAACGGCGCATTCGGCAGGTGCTCGGAATGGCCGGGCAGGTGGATCTTGCGATAGCGCCCGACGATCCGCCCGTCCGGCCCGACCAGGATCGCGGTGTTGTAGCGGCGCGGCGCGCCGGCTTCCTCGGTCAATTCGGCATAGCCGAGGTAGAAGCCGATCCCCAGATCGCGCGCCAGTTCGAACAAAGGCTGCGTCTCCGGGCCCGGCATCTGCGCCTCGAAGAACCGGTCGATCTCGGCCTGATCGGTCATCTACCAGCGCGGAAAGAACGTCGTCAGCGCGAGTTCGGGAAACACGACAAACTTCGCCCCCTCGGCATGCGCCTCGCGCAAGAGCGCGATCATCCGCTTGACGACCGAGGCGCGGCTGTCGGCGAGGTGGATCGGCCCCAACTGGGCCACGGCGGCGCGAAGTTTGCGGGACATTCACGACCTCCTGGTATTGTCATAGCGACCCGCGCGCGGCCCGCGGAGAAGCGGTTCCGCGCCGGCCTATCCTGCAAGACTGCCGCGCCGCCGCGCGCCTCGCAATGACCTGGCGGGCAGGGCGGTGAAATTCGTGGCTCAACCTCCGCGCGGATCGAATGGTCCGCAGCGGCCGCGCGATGGCTGCAAATACAGGGAAATAACAGGGACGGCCCGACCGAAAGCCGCAGAAACGCTGGGTTTCGCCCATAGGTTATCAGGCAAGCACAGGGAGTCCGTCATCTAACACCTTGAGACTCATGGTTGTTCTCGGTACGCGTCGCATCGCCTCGTCCTCCGATTGCCACCGTCAACCTGCCGCAGGATTTTGTCTT
>DATLRD010000097.1:0-2690 GCA_035534855.1 Allostellaceae bacterium
GGGGACCCGCTGGCGGCCGGTCTGTGATACGATCGCCGCAACTTACCGCAGCGGGAGGAGCGGCCGATGGAACAGACGCAGCATTGGGTCGGCACCTGGACGGCGGCCCCGGCGCCGAGCGAGGCCGGATACGGCCTCAACCAACCATACAATCCGCATGAACCCGCGGGTCAGCCTTGGCGGCGACTCGATCCGCGTGCGGGTGTCGAACGCCTATGGCACGCGGCCGCTGGCGGTCGGCGGCGGCACCCTCGCGCTGCGCGACAAGGGGCCGACGATCGTGTCCGGCTCGCTGCGCAAGCTGACCTTCGGCGGCCACAACAGTGCCGTGATCGCCGCCGGCGCGGTACTGGTCAGCGATGCGGTGCGGCTCAACGTGCCGCCGCTCGCCGACCTCGCGATCAGCATCCATTTCCCGGGTGAGATCGCCCCGGCATTCGGCATCACCGGCCGCTATGCGCGCCAGGCCAACTACATCTCGCCGCCGGGTGATTTCGCGGGCGAGACGACGATGCCGGTCGGCAAGCTGACTGACGAATGGTTCTTCGTCAGCGGCATCGACGTGCTCGCCGCGGCCGAGACCGGCGGAGTGGTATGCCTTGGCGACTCGCTGACCGACGCCAACATCTCGACCCACGACGCATTTTGCCGCTGGCCCGATCAGCTCGCCCGCCGGCTCGCCGCCCGGCCGCACGGGCGGCCGATGGCGGTGATGAATCAGGGGCTCGGCGGCAACCGGATCCTCCACGATCTGCGCGGCGATAGCGGGCTTAAGCGGTTCGACCGCGACGTACTGGCGCAACCCGGCGTGACCCATGCGATCGTCATGCTCGGCACCAACGATCTGCGCAACCGCAACGCCAAGCCCGAGGAGGAGGTGACTGCCGAGCAGATGATCGCCGGGCTGTCGCAGATGGCGCTGCGCGCGCAGGCCAAGGGGATCAGGTTCATCGCCGCGACGCTGACCCCGTTCGGCAACGAGACCTTCATGGCCAATGCGTGGAACCCGACCCGCGAAACGCACCGGGTCGCGGTCAACAAATGGATCCGCGAGAGCGGCGTGCCCAACGGCGTCGCCGATTTCGACGCAGCGATTCGCGACCCGGAAATCCCGACGCAGATGGCCACGATCTACGATTGCGGCGACGGGTTGCACCCGAGTGACCTTGGCTATTGCAAGCTCGGCGATGCGATCGATTTTGCGCTGTTCGACTAGGTCGCGCGGCGCAAGACCGACCCGGGGTTGATCAGGCGCCTGCGCCTACCAAATTTGTGATGAGGCGCGAAGCCGAAAGGGCCGTGGGACGCGCACGGGTCGGAGGCGAACGATGTCGGACGATATCGATGTCTTGGCCGGGTATCTCGAGCGCGCTATCCGCGCGCTGCGGCAGCTCGACGACGGGCCTCAGCTCGCCTCGCAGCTGGAGGCGCTGCAAGAAGCCGAAGGTGCGTACCTGCCGCGGCTGCGCGCCGCGGCGGTGAAGGTCGATCTCAGCCTCAGGCATGTCGAAGCGATCCTCGGGACGCTGGAAAGCGCAGCCCGGACCCGGGACGTCGCGGCGGCGGTCACGCATTCGACCGCGATGATGTCGGCGCTGCCGGGCGATCCGACCAAGGGGCTGCGTCCGCCGAAGCCGCGCAAGCCGTGAGCGGACGGCTTCCGGCGCCGTAAGGACCAGCCCTCAGCCCGGGGGTGCGGTAGATGCTCGGCAACCTGCCCAAGCTTCTCGACAAGAATTTCGTGCTCGGCTTCTACCTGCCGGCGTTGCTCGCGGTGTTTGTCGTGGCCTGGGCGTTCCCCGGGCTGTCGATCCTCGATCCGGTCCGCCAATTGGCAGCCAGCGAGCGGAAGCTCGACGATCTGGCCTATCTCGGCCTGCTGATCTGGGTCGCGGCGATCCTGCTGATGACCGGCAACCATCTGCTCTATCGCTTGCTCGAAGGCTACGTGCCGCCGGTTTCCTGGTTTTTCCTGGGCTCGTGGTGGCACCGCTATCGGTTTGGCCGGCTTAAGAAACGGCTTGACCGTCTGATGCAGGCTTGGCAAGCCGCGGCCGATGGAGGCGAGGAGTTTCCCGGCGAAGACAAGGCCTCGACGAAACGGCGCGTGCTGGTGACGCGATATCCAAGCGCGGCCGGCGAGATTATGCCGACGCGGTTCGGCAATGCGATCCGCTCGTTCGAGGTATACCCGCGCGAGCTGTACGACGTTGACAGCGTGCCGGTGTGGCTGCGCCTGGCGTCGGTGATTCCGCGCGATTATTCCGGGCTTCTCGACGATGCCCGCGCCCAGGCCGACTGCTTTGTCAACCTGACCTGCCTTTCGCTGCTGATCGGCCTGGCCTGTCTTGCCGGGGCCGCGGTCGGGGCGGCGCAGCGGATCCCGCCCTGGCCCGGGCTGACGATTGCCGCGCTCGCCGCCGCCCTCGGGCCGGCCGGCATGCACTATGTCGCGTTTGCCGCGGCGACCTTGGCGTTCGGCGTGTTTACCTATTCCTGGGCGGTCAACCGCGTGACGGCCTGGGGCGACCTCGTCCGAAGCGCGTTCGATTGCTATCTCCCGGCGCTGATCAATCAGCTCGGCTATGCAATCCCGGCCACCGAGGCCGAACGGCGCAATTTCTGGAACGAGTTCAGCGCGCTGATCACCTACGAGCAGGCGATGGCGACCGAGTGGCCGCTGGCCGGCG
>DATLRD010000098.1:0-31232 GCA_035534855.1 Allostellaceae bacterium
ATTGCAGCGGGTCGAGCGGCCCAAGGTGGTCGAAGTCGTCGCCTGGGCCGCCGGCAACGGCGACCGCTCGGAAAACGGCGATTACCTTTACGGCAAAAAGCGCCTGCGCGAGATCGACCGCCGCATGCGCTTTCTGTCAAAGCGGCTGGAAAGCGCCGAGGTGGTCGACCCTGCCCGCCAAACCCACCTCGACCGCGTCTATTTCGGCGCCACCGTCACCTACGACCAAGCCGGCACCGAGCGCACGATCACGATCGTCGGCATCGACGAAACCGACACCGAAAACGGCAAGGTAAGCTGGATCTCCCCAATCGCCCGCGCCCTGATGAAGGCCCAGGAAGGCGACGTGGTCGCGCTCAGGAGCCCGGCGGGGGTCGAGGAGATTGAGGTGGTGGAGATTCGGTACGGCGGATAGAACGGATCAGCGCACGGCAATTCGCCGCTCTTAGTCGATGGCGAGAGCGGCAGCGGAATGCGTCGCCCGTATCATGTGAATCGAGCACAATTTTTATGGAAAATCAAAGCGTTAAGTATATCCACTAAGTGGACGCCACTGATTTCGAAAGTCAAGGAAATTTATCACGATTTCCGTTGACAACCGATTGCATATGCCTATTTTTACAAACGGAGGCTTTGTGGGGCTTAGCTCTGCATTGCCTTTTTTATGCGCCGTCGAGCCGTTCCGACTGCGTACGCAAGTCGGTAATGTGGGCGACGCTCCAAATTTCAAAATTGGGAATCCCAAACATGTCTCGCGTCGCTCGGTATCGCATTCGCGCTATCTGAGACGCGTATGGCGCCAATTCTGATCGGGCAGGCTTCATCATGTGATTCGGAATGCGAAACGCCCACGAGATGCAATATGCGACCAAATCCGCTATCTGAACACCAGTAGTCAAATCGCTGTGGACGAAAAACGGTTCCGGAATGATTAAACCCGCCCGCGCTCGTCCCGTCGCCGTTTTCTTGAAATAACGATGAGCTTGGTCAATAAGAATATGGCTTTGTGATTTTTCGAGTTCGTCAAACACAATAATGCCTCGTTGCGGCATTCCTATATCGGCCGATTTGTCCTCGAGGAAATAGAAAAACCGTTGAAACAGATACGCGTAGTCCTTTCGCAGCGCATCGCCCTTTGTGATCGGCGCATTTACATCTACCATCGACGCAAAAATTTTACAGTCATGCTGATAACAAAGAGAAAATACGTCGGTTACGTAAGCAATTTTTGCTAATGCAAGAGCTTTCAAATGCCGAACGGAATTATTTACCGCTCCATCGTCTAAAACATCTTTTGCAAGGGGTGGAATTTCGTTAGGTAGTACGCTACAATTTAGCTGTGCGTGACGGAATACTTTAGACTTCAAAATTTTTTTGCCTTTCAGTTCGTGGGTACCGCCCGCGTAACGGCGACCAAAATGAGAGATTTCGGCATCTTGAATTCCTTGGACAAGCGGCCACAGCGATTCATCGGATACAGCGATCCCCGCCAGCACTTCATAGGGAGAAGGGCCGTGGTCTTGTCCGCTTTCATCTATGAACAGAAACCATGCCATCAGCGGTATATGCCACACTTGGCTTGCCCTACCAAGTGGCCAATAATTTGACCAAATGCTTGTACAAACTGGTTTAACAGCGAGTAGGGTGGATGAGCGAAGCGCGATCCGCCGGTACTCCCGAGAAACTCGCCGAACGGCGGAATGCTCTGGCGGGTGAAAATCTCCGCTAAAATCGCCGCAATCCCGTCTTACGCTCGGCAGCGTAATGATAAAAGGGAGCGGGCCCGGATGCCTGATAAAGGCCGGCAAAAAACAGGGATAACAGGCATCGCGCGTCCTCGCCCGTTGGCTGCAGATTCCCTGCAGATAACAGCGAAAACAGCCAGCCCGGCGGGCAATGCCCCGGGCGCGGGGGGATGTGCGGATTCTCGGCTTGTCATTCGCGCCTTGCGGGTGTCGACTTTTGCCGAGGCTGCAAGCGCCCGCCGCGCATGGGAGGACAATCGATGGTCCAGATACGCCTTTTGGGTGAGCAGATCGGCGTCGAGGTGACCGGGGTCGACGTCAAGACGATGTCGGAAAGCGAATGGCACCAGATCTATCAGGCCTGGCTCGACCACAACATCATGTGCGTGCGCGGCCAGGAGCTGACGATCCCCGATTTCATCCGCTACAGCGAGCGGTTTGGCCCGGTGACGCCACACCCGTCGAAATCGACGCGCCACCCGGAATACCCGAAAATCACGATGCTGGGCATCGACAAATATGACGCGCAGGGCAAATTGCGCGACGAAATCTACCGCCGCGGCGCCGAGGGCTGGCACACCGATGGCGCCTACAACCAGGCGCCGTTCAAGGCGACCCAGCTTTACGCGCTGGCGGTGCCGAGCCGCGGCGGCAACACGCTGTTCGGCAACGGCTATGCCGCCTATGACGCGCTGCCGCAGCGCTTGAAGGAGCGGCTCGACGGGGTCGTCGGCGCGTTTGCCTATGGCGGGCGGCGCGGCAAATCGCGGCTGCTCAACCCCGAGGACCAGGACTGGGCGCCGGTCTACCACCCGATCGTCCGAATCCACCCCGAGACCGGGCGCAAATCGCTCTATTTCGACCCCGGCAAGATCGTCGATTTTGTCGGCATCGAGCGCGACGAAGGCGACGCGATCATCGCCGAATTGACCGAGCGGATGATCACCCCCGGCGCCGAATACCACCATGTGTGGCAGAAGGGCGACATCGTGATCTGGGACAACCGCTGCTCGTATCACCGCGCCGCCGGCGACTACCCGCCCGAGGAAGACCGCATCCACTGGCGCGTGTCGATCAACGATTACGGGGTCGAGGTACTCGACGAAGCGGCCGAGTAGGAGGGCGCGGCGATGACCGTCGAAATCCATCCGTTTGCCGCCGGCTGCGGCGCCGGGATCACCGGGGTCGATATCCGCCGGCCGCTCGCCCCGGAAGACCGCGATGCGATCCGCAAGGCATGGCTCGACAATCTGGTGCTGCGCTTTCGCGGTGCGCCGATGAGCGACGCGCAACACATGGCGTTCACCCGCCAGTTCGGCGAACTCGAGTTCAATCCGGCCAAGCTGATCGAGATGACGTACGGCATCGAGACGGGGCAGTCCGGCCGCAAGTCGGAAATCCCGCCGGAAATCTCGGTCATCTCCAACATCATCGAAGACGGCAAAGCGATCGGCGGGCTCGGCGACGGCGAGGCGTTCTGGCACACCGATTCATCGTTTGTTGATGTGCCCCCGGCGGCGAGCCTGTTGCGCTCGATCGAATGCCCGCCGCCCTCTTCCGGCGGCTCGACCTGTTTCCTCAACTGCTACACCGCCTACGAGACACTTCCGGAGAGCACCAAAAAGCGGATCGACGGCATGATGATGGTCCATGCCGCGACGCATTCGTCGGGCGGCAAGGCGCATGCCGGTTTCGAGAGTGTCGCGGACGTGTCGAAAGTGCCGGGTGCGCACCAGCCGATGGTGCGCACCCATCCCGAGACCGGCCGCAAATCGCTGTTTCTCGGCCGCCGCATCAACGCCTATGTGCTCGGCCTGCCGGTCGCGGAAAGCGAAGAACTGCTCGACGAGTTGTGGGCGCACATGGTGCAGGACCGCTTTACCTGGCAGCAGGACTGGCAGGTCGGCGACCTCATATGGTGGGACAACCGCTGCGCGATGCATCGCCGCGACGCGTTCGACGGCTCCAAGCGCCGCCTGATGCACCGCACCCAGCTCAAAGGCACGCGGCCGGTATGACCGTTACTCCCCTCTCCCGCTCGCGGGAGAGGGTGGATCGCGCCGTTCGGCGCGAGACGGGTGAGGGTGGACTGAAGCGGCAAAGGGCCGAGAAACTCAAGGGAGGAAACCATGCCCCAAACCACCCGCGTCGCCCTGATAACCGGCTGCGGCAAGCCGATCGGGATCGGCAATTCGACCGCGCGGGCGCTTGCCACGCGCGGCGCCGCGGTGGTCGTTGCCGACGTCGCGCCGGCCGGCGTCGCCAACGAGCACAACGCGCCGGGCGACATCGACGCCAATTGGGGCGGCGTCGATACCCTGGTCGACGAAATCCGCAAGGCGGGCGGCACCGCCTCGGCCGTGCTCGGCGACGTGAGCCGCGAGGAAGACGCGCAGCGCATGGTTGCCGAGGTACTGTCGCGCTATGGCCGGCTCGACATCCTCGTCAACAACGCCGGCGCACCGCAGGGCGCCGACCGCAACGAGATCGAAAACGTGCCGGTTTCCGCCTGGGACCTGACGATGGGCGTCAACGCCAAGGGCGCCTTTCTGATGTCGCGCGCCGCGGTGCCGGCGATGAAAAAGGCCGGGTTCGGCCGCATCGTCTGCCTGTCGTCAAAGGCGGCGTTCCGCCCCGGCAAGCACCGCGCGACCTATGCCGCGTCAAAGGCGGCGATCGTCGGCTTTACCAAATCGCTGGCGCTCGACCTCGCGCCGTTCGGGATCACGGTCAACGCCGTGTGCCCCGGCCCGATCCGCACCTCGCGCGCGATCAGCACCAACCGGCGCGAATATGGCGACGATATCGAAGTGGGCTTCCGCGAACGCGCCAAGGCGATCCCGGTCGGCCGCTTCGGCACCCCGGACGAAGTCGCCTCGATGATCGCCTATCTCGCCTCCGACGAGGCCGCCTTCGTCACCGGCCAGGCGATCGGCGTCGACGGCGGCTGGTAGGCGGATGGCTGCTGCGACCCGTACAGCCCAAGGGATAGTCCATGCAAAAGTCGAAATTCGAAAGATTTCTCCACCTGTCGGGCAAGGCCGCATCGAAGGCCCTCGAAACCCTCGAACAGCGTGGGATCGACATCCGGGAAAAGCTGGCTACCCCGATCGACAGGGTTCCGCGCCGCGCGCCGCAGAAGCCGAAGCCAACGCCGGAGGGTTGAACCCGCCGTTCCGGCGATCACTTGAAATGCGGCATCACCTTTTCGCAGATCAGCTGCAGCGATCGCATCATCATCTCGGCCGGGATCGCCGCGCCGAAATTCAGCTCGAACAGGATGCCGTCGATCCCCAGTTCGGCTTCCAACTCCTTGAGCCGGTCGGCAACCCGGCCGGGACCGCCGACGACGACCTTGTCGCGCAAGACCTGCTCGTAGGTGATCGTCTTTACCTCTTCCAGCTCGGCGCGGCGCCGTGTGTTGGGCGAACCTTCGAGCCGGTCGATCAGCGATTTGTAGCCGGCCATGATGCTCGGCTCGCCTTCCTCGAGGGCCTGCTTGTCGTTGTCTCCGACATGCATCGACAGGCGCAGATAAACCTCGCCGTGGCCGGGATGCCCGGCCTCGGTATAGGCATCGCGATAGGCCTTGAGGTCGGGCTTCAACCCCATCAGCGAGCCGCTGCGCACCGAGACGAAAAGCGGGTAGCCGAGCCGGCCGAGGGTCGGGAACGTGTCTTCGCTGGCCCCAGCGATGCGGATCGGCGGGTGCGGCTGCTGAAAGGGCCGCGGCACCGCACGCACCTCGCTGAAGCTGTGAAACTTGCCCTCGTAGGAGAACGTCGCCTCGGTCCACGCCTTCTTCAGGATATCGAGCGTTTCGAAAAAGCGCTCGCGGCTTTCGGAATAGGGGACACCATAGGCGGCGTAGCCGCGCGGGTTGCCGCTGCGCCCGGCGCCGAGGATGAAGCGCCCGCGGCTGGTCTGGTCGACCGTCGCGGTTTCCTCGGCGAGCCGCAACGGGTGGGCCAGCGGCAGCACGTGCACCGCGGTGCCGATCTTGATGCGCTTGGTTCGCGCGGCGAGCTGCCCGGCGATATTCATCGGCGCGCTCAATACCGAGCGGCGCGCCTGCTGGTGGATTTCGGCGAGCCAGAACACGTCGAGGCCCCAGCGGTCGGCCGCTTCCGCCTGCTGGAACCCCTGCTCAAAGGCGTCGGCATCGGACTGCCCTTCGACCTGCCGGTGAAATTCGTGGTACCAGCCGAATTCCATGACCCGCGCCCTTCCTCGCTCCAATAGCCACCGTAGGCGCCGCGCCGTCATTCAGCAAATGCCGAAGTTTGATCCCGTCTATAACGATCAGGCATGACTGATGTATGCTGCCGGCAGGTCCAGTCGGAGCAAGCGATGGAACTGCGCAGCTTGCATTATTTCGTCCGCATCGCCGAGCTCGGCAGCATCACCCGCGCCGCCGCGCACCTGCATGTCGCCCAGCCGGCGTTGACCCGCCACGTCCAGCGCCTCGAAGAAGAACTGAACGTCGTGCTGTTCACCCGCGCCAATCGCGGCGTGCGGCTGACCGAGGCCGGGCAGAAATTGCTCGACGGCGCCGCCCGCATCCTGCGCGACATCGAGCGCACCGGCGACGAGATCCGCGCTCAGGACGCGCACCCCTCCGGCAAGATCATCCTCGGCGTCACCCCGACGCTATGCCCGGTAATGGTGCCCGAATTGTTTGCCCGGATGCGCCGCGACTATCCGATGATCGAGCTCAAGGTCATGCATGCCGGCATGGTGCGACTCGAAGAATTCCTGATCGACGGCCGCGCCGACATCGCGCTGCTCTCCGAATTGTCGCGCAGCCGACTGGTCAGCTCGACCCGGCTCGGCGAAGAGGAGATGGTGCTGGTGACCCGGCCGGACGCACGCCCGCGCGGCGTGGTGAGCGGCGACGAATTGCGCCGCACGCCGCTGATCCTCGGCGACGGGCTGCGCGCGGCGATGGATGCGCTGCTCGCTGGGCACGGCATCGAGCTCAGGGTCGAGTTCGAGATCAACGACCACGAGACGATCCGGCTGATGGTTCAGCAGGGGGGCGGCGCGTCGATCCTGCCGCATACCTCGGTAGCGAAGGAGACGGCAAGCGGTCTTCTTGAGGCGCACCGCATCACCGATTCCGGCATCTTCCGCACCCTTGCGCTTGGCGTGCGTGCCAGCCGCAATGCATCGCAGGCGCGCGAGGCGGTCGCCCGCACGATCGCCGAGGCGATCGGCGAGATGGAGTCAGGCGGGAGGCTCGCGCTGACCGCACGCCGCCCGGCGCCGCGCCGCGCCCGCACATTGCGGGCGGCATCGTGATGCCGATCTGCTATCGCCGCGATAATCAACCGGCATTTTGAACATCGCGAACCGGCGCCTAATTTTGCGGCAAGCGATCGGGAGCACGGAACATGCGGTTTGGTCTGTTCGGCAGCGCGACGGCGCGGCGACCCAGCGGGGCGGACGGCGAGTTTGACAGCGCCGAGGGGTTTCGCGACTTCATCGAATACAACATCGAGGCCGAGGCGCTGGGTTTTGCCGGCACCTTTGTCGTCGAGCATCACTTCACCGGTTATGGCCAGGTGTCGGCGACGCTGAACCTGCTGACCTGGCTGGGCGCGCGCACCACGACGCTGCGGCTCGGTACGGCGGTCATCGTTTTGCCGTGGCACAACCCGGTGCTGCTCGCCGAGCAGGCCGCGACGCTCGACCTGCTGTCCGGCGGGCGCCTCGATTTCGGCATCGGCAAGGGCTATCGCTACAACGAGTTCGCTGGGTTTCGCGTGCCGGTCGAGGAGGCCGATGCGCGGTTCAACGAATGCCTCGACGTGATCCTCAAGGCGTGGACCTCGAACGAGAAGTTTTCGCATCGCGGCAAGTACTGGTCATTCGACGACATCGTCGTCGAGCCGCCGACCGCGCAGCGCCCGCACCCGGCGATCTGGATGGGCGCCGGCGGTGAATCGTCGGTGCGTCAGGTCGCCGAGCGCGGCTTCAACCTGCTGCTCGGCCAATATGCGACGCCCGCCGATGTCGGCCGCTCGATCGCCGCGTACAAGGCGGCGGTCGAGGCGCAGGGAAGGCGCTTTGACCCGATGTCGGTCGGCGTGACCCGGGCATTTTTCGTGTGCGACACCGAGGCCGACAAGGAGGCGGCGCTACAGCGACGCCTCGCCAACCGGGTGCGCCAGCTCAAATTGGCGACCCGGCCCGACGGTACCGTGCATGGCGGGCCCGACCGCGCCACCGGCAACCCCGACGCCGTCAACCGCGCCAGCGCGATGTATGGCACGCCCGATTCGATCGCGCAGAAGCTCGACGAATTGCGCGCCGCCGGCGTCGGCTATGTGCTGATCAACGGCGGCGGCTCGGGGGGCGGCGAACGCGGGCGCAACAGCCTGCGGCGCTTTGCCCGCGAGGTGATGCCTTCATTCGCCCGCGAGACGCTGCGCGCCGCCGAATAGCCGGCGGCCCCGCTCACTTCCGTGCCAGCGTCTTGGCAGCCGGGTCGTGCGCCCGGAAATGTTGCACCGCGCGGTCGCGGTCGGCGACGGCATAGCAATAGGCGCAACCGTGCGGGCAGGTGTCGTAGGCGCCGATATCGCGCGACAGCGCGCAGCGGCAGCCCGGGCGGTTGCCGCTTTCGCGGGCGGCGACAGGGCGCTGCGCCACATCTGACAGCCGGGCCGCGTCGATGCAGCGCGCCTCACCGAGCCCGGGGCTGACCAGGGCCGGCTGAGCGCACAGCGTCGCGGCGATGCCGTGCTCGGCGGCAATCGCCGCAAGCCGAACCAGCAGCGCCCGCTTTTCGTCGGCCGGCGGGTCGCGCCAGGTAAAGCCGTGTTCGCGCGCCGCCCGATCGAGGTTGCGGCGGGTTTTGCGGTAGGGGTGAACGAACGACAGCACGACCTCGTCGACCGTGCCGGCCAGCGACCGCGCAAGCGCGGCAAAGCCGTTGGCATGCGCCTCGGCTTCGAGGATCGAGGCGGTGACGATCGGGTCATAGCGCCACACCGCGACGCGCCGACCGAAGCGGTGGGCGACTTCGCGCAGCTGCGCCACCGCCTCGTCGGGCGCAATGACCGAGGCTTCGAGCGCGCGCGGGTAACCGGTGGCGGTGAACTGCACGGTGAACGGCGCAACCGCCCGCACCCGTTCGAGATGCGGTAACAGCGGCCGCAGGTTGCGGGTCCACAGCACAAACCCGTCGACCGCACCGGGGCGCAGTGACACCTCGGACGCGCCGCCGCCATACGGGTTGGCGACGCGGCAATGCCCAGCCTCCAGACGGGCAAGAAACCACCCGGCGTAAAACGCCGGGATGTCGGTGCGGTAGCTCGCCGAAACGATCAAGCGAAAAATCCAAAAGCCGTGACCCGCCTCGCGGCGGCGGGTTCACATAGTTGCGCGCGGCTCCTATATACCTCCCGTCAGCCAATTCCCGGCTGCGTTGTCATATCCCCGGGGGACCGGGACGGTGCCTGTGCGGGCCGGCTGGTCCTGCTTTTGATATGAGGTGTCCATGAGCAAGGTTATTGGTATCGATCTCGGCACGACCAATTCCTGCGTCGCCGTAATGGAAGGCAGGAGTGCCAAGGTCATCGAGAACAGCGAGGGTACGCGCACGACGCCGTCGATGGTCGCCTTTACCGAATCGGGCGAGCGCCTGGTCGGGCAATCAGCGAAGCGGCAGGCAGTCACCAACCCCGAAAGCACGTTCTTCGCCATCAAGCGGCTGATCGGGCGGCGGTTTACCGACCCGATGGTGGCCAAGGACGTCGATCTCGTTCCCTACAAGATTCTCGCCGGCGACAACGGCGATGCCTGGGTCGAGAGCCGCGGCAAGAAATACGCGCCGTCGCAGATCAGCGCCTTCATCCTGCAGAAGATGAAGGAGACCGCCGAAGCCTATCTCGGCGAGACCGTGACCCAGGCGGTCATCACCGTACCGGCCTATTTCAACGACAGCCAGCGGCAGGCAACCAAGGATGCCGGCCGCATCGCCGGGCTCGAAGTGCTGCGCATCATCAACGAGCCGACCGCGGCAGCGCTCGCCTACGGCATGGAAAGGAAGGGCACCGGCACGATCGCGGTCTATGACCTGGGCGGCGGCACCTTCGACATTTCGGTCCTCGAGATCGGCGACGGCGTGTTCGAGGTCAAATCGACCAACGGCGACACGTTTCTCGGCGGCGAGGATTTCGACCACAAGATCATCGACTATCTGGCTGACGAGTTCAAAAAGGAGCAGGGCATCGACCTGCGCAACGACCGGCTCGCCCTGCAGCGCCTAAAAGAGGCGGCGGAGAAGGCCAAGATCGAGCTGTCGTCGTCGGTGCAGACCGAGGTCAACCTGCCGTTCATCACCGCCGACCAGAACGGGCCGAAGCACCTCAACATCAAGCTTACGCGCGCCAAACTCGAAGCCCTGGTCGATGAATTGATCCAGCGCACTGTCGGCCCGTGCCGCAACGCGCTGAAGGATGCCGGGCTGAAAAGCTCCGAAATCGACGAGGTGATCTTGGTCGGCGGCATGACCCGCATGCCCAAGGTGATTGAGACCGTCAAGCAGTTCTTCGGCAAGGACCCGAACCGCAGCGTCAACCCCGACGAGGTCGTGGCGATCGGCGCGGCGATCCAGGCCGGTGTGCTGCAGGGCGAGGTCAAGGACGTCCTGCTGCTCGACGTGACCCCGCTGTCACTCGGCATTGAGACGCTCGGCGGTGTGTTCACCCGGCTCATCGATCGCAACACGACGATCCCGACCAAGAAGAGCCAGACCTTCTCGACCGCCGAGGACAGCCAGACCGCGGTGACGATCCGGGTGTTCCAGGGCGAGCGCGAAATGGCAGCCGACAACAAGCTGCTCGGACAGTTCGACCTGGTCGGCATCCCGCCAGCGCCGCGCGGCATGCCGCAGATCGAGGTCACCTTCGACATCGACGCCAACGGCATCGTCCAGGTTTCGGCCAAGGACAAGGCCACCGGCAAGGAACAGCAGATCCGCATCCAGGCCTCGGGCGGGCTTAACGAAGGCGACATCGAAAAGATGGTCAAGGACGCCGAGGCCCATGCCGAGGAAGACAAGAAGCGGCGCGAGTTCGTCGAGGTCAAAAACCAGGCCGACGCGCTGATCCATACCGCCGAGCGCAGCCTGAGCGAGGCCGGCGACAAGGTGGAGCCAGCCGAGCGCGAAGCGGTCGAGCAGGCAGTACAGGCGCTGAAGGACGTGGTCGGCGGCCAGGACCTCGACGGGATCAAGGCAAAGACCGAGGCGCTGGCACAGGCCTCGATGAAGCTCGGCGAAGCGATGTATCGGACGCAGCAGGCGGGCGGCGACGCTGGTGGCGGCAGCGCTGGGCCGGGTGGCCCCGGCGGCGGTGCGCACGCCCCGGGCCACGACGACAAGGTCGTCGACGCCGATTTCGAAGAGGTCGACGAGAAGAAGCGCGGCTCCGGCTGACACTGATCGAAATCCCGCCCCCGGACCAGGTTCGGGGGCGGGTTCGTCAGAACGCAGCTAAGCCGGGCACCGATCGAACATGGCGAAGCAAGATTTCTACGACCTTCTCGGCGTCTCAAAATCGGCCGATACCGAAGAGCTGAAACGCGCCTATCGCAAGGCGGCGATGCAGCACCACCCCGACCGGAACCCGGGCGACACGACCGCCGAGCAGAAATTCAAGGACATCAACGAAGCCTACGACGTCCTCAAGGACGACCAGAAACGCGCCGCCTATGACCGTTTCGGTCACGCCGCGTTCGAGCAAGGCAGCCGCGGCCCCGGCGGGTTCGGCTTTGAAGGCGGGTTCGGCGGCGGCTTTGCCAACATCTTTGAAGAGATGTTCGGGGCGATGGGTGGCGGTCGCGGCCAAGGCAACCCGAACCGCGGCAGCGACCTGCGCTACAACATCGAGGTGTCGCTCGAAGAGGCGCACCGCGGCAAACAGACGACGGTCCGCGTCGGCACGCTCGTTCATTGCGACATCTGCCGGGGCAGCGGCGCTGAGCCGGGCTCACATCCGGTCACCTGCCGCAGCTGCGGCGGCCACGGCCGGGTCAGGGCGCAGCAGGGCTTTTTTACGATCGAGCGCACCTGCCCGACGTGTCACGGCGCCGGCAGCGTCGTCGAGAAGCCGTGCAAGGCTTGCAGCGGCCAGGGCCGCGTGCGGCGCGAAAAGACGCTGGCGGTCAACATTCCGCCCGGCGTCGAAGACGGCACCCGCATCCGCCTCGCCGGCGAGGGCGAAGCCGGGCGCGCCGGCGCCGCGGCGGGCGATCTTTACATCTTCGTCGCAATCCCGCCGCACGCGATCTTTCAGCGCGACGGCGCCAACGTCCACTGTCGGGTGCCGATTCCGTTCACCACCGCCGCACTCGGCGGGACGATCGAAGTGCCCACCGTCGAGGGCAGCCGCACCCGCGTCACCGTGCCGGCAGGGACCCAGTCGGGCCACCAGTTCCGGCTGCGCGGCAAGGGCATGACCGTGCTGCGCTCGCCAGTGCGCGGCGACATGTTCATCGAAGCGATCGTCGAGACGCCGGTCAACCTGACCAAGCGCCAGCAGGAATTGCTGCGCGAATTCGACCGCGAAGGCGAAAGCCGGCGCACCAGCCCGCAGAGCGAGGGGTTCTTCGCCCGGGTCCGGGAATTCTTCGAGGATCTGCGCGAATAGCCAGACGGGACTGAGGCCCGCAGGATCGGCCCCGCTCCCCGATACTGCCCACGGTCAACGCTGGGGCGGCGGGAGCAAAGCCGTTCGCTGCGCGGCGACGGAGGGCCGTTCCTCACCCGATCAATAGCACAGTGGCGACGGCCCGAGGCTCGCCTGCTGCGGCGAGGTCGCCGCACCGGCAACCGCGCCGGTCGCCCCGCCGATCGCCGCGCCCAGGCCGACCGGACCGCCCGCGATCGCAGCGATCGCAGCGCCGGTGCCGGCGCCGAGAAGGCCCGTGCTGACCGCCCGGCAACCCGGCGAAGCGCCACAGCCAGCAAGCCCGAGCGAAGCGATGACGAGAACGACCGAAGCGCCAAACCGTGACATATCCATCTCCTATCACGCGACATATGTCGCTACAGGCTGCTTAACGCGACAACGTGTTTCTGGGTTCCGATCAGTTTAGCGTGACGACCGCTTATTCCGCCGCCGCGATAATCCGCGACCGCCGCGACGGCGCTGCGATCGGCGCCGCGGTATTGCCTTTTGCCAGGACCGCCCCCAGGGTCCGACGGATTTCATCGAGCTTGGCCGGGTGCTCGACCTTATGGCCGAACAGGTTCTTGACATAGAAGACGTCGACAACCTTTTCGCCGTAGGTTGAAATCTTTGCGCTTGAGACCTGGAGATTGAGGCGCGTCAACTCGCGGGTCAACTCGTAGAGCAGCCCGGGTCGGTCGCGCCCGTTAACCTCAATCACCGTATGCGATCTGCTCGCCTGGTTGTCGACGAGCACGCGCGGCGGCACGGTGAACACGCTGGTGCGGCTGGGAATCGCGGGCGCCCGATCGAGCTCGCGATGTGGCTTCAGATCGCCGGTCAGCACGTTTTCGAACACGACCGCGAGTTTGGCGAGCTTTTCCGGCTGGCGGAACGCGCCGCCGGCCGGATCCTGAATCCAGAATGTATCGAGCGCCATGCCGTTGGACATGGTCATGATCTTGGCGTCGACGATGTTGGCCCCGCTGACCGCGAGCGCGCCGGCGATGCGCGAAAACAGGCCGGGGTGGTCGGCGGTATACAGCGTGATCTCGGTCACCGCGCGCTGCTCGTCGATGCGCTGCTCGACGGTCAACGGCACCCCGCCGGCGGCGGCGGTACGCATCAGGCGGGCATGCCGGGCGTGCGTCTCGGCATCGAGCGAGAGCCAATAAAACGGATAGCCGAGCGCGACGAAGGCGGCAAATTCCGCATCGGTGAACTCGGGCAACGACTGGTGCGCCGCGGCCTGCGCATCGGCGATACGCGAATCACGCGCCTCAACGGTCAGCCCGCCAGAGATCACGTCGAACGCGCTGTGATACAGCTCGCGCAGCAGCGCTGCCTTCCACCCGTTCCACACCTTGGGACCGACCGCGCGGATATCGGCGCACGTCAGCACCAAGAGCAGCTTGAGCCGCTCCGGCGACTGCACCCGCTCGACGAAATTCTGGATCGTCTGCGGATCGCCGATGTCGAGCTTGAACGCGGCGCTGCTCATCAGCAGGTGCCAGCGCACCAGCCAAGCGACGGTCTCGGTCTCCTCGGCGGCGAGCCCGAGGCGTGGGCCCAGCTTCAGCGCAATCTGCTCGCCGATCTGCGAATGATCGCCGCCGCGGCCCTTGGCGATGTCGTGCAGTAGCGTCGCGAGATAGAGCGCGCGGCGCGACGACACGGTCGGCATGATCGCGGTGGCGACCGGCAATTCGTCCTTGAGCGTACCGGTCTCGATGTCGTGCAGGATCCCGATCGCGAACAGCGTGTGCTCATCGACCGTGTAGTGGTGGTACATGTCGTATTGCATCTGCGCGACGACGCGGCCGAAATCCGGGATGAACTTGCCGAAAACCCCGGCCTCGTTCATCCGCCGCAGCGCGGTGGCAGGGTCTTTCGGCGAGGTCAGGATCTCGAGGAACAGGCGGTTGGCCTCGGGGTTCTCGCGCAACTTGGCGTCGATCAGGCGCAGCGACTGTTTCGCCGCGCGCAGCGCGCGCGGGTGGATGTCGAGCTCGCTCTCCTGCGCCACCCGGAACAGGCGCAGCAGCGCCACCGGATCCGTCGCGAAAAACTCTTCGGACGGGATCGTCAAACGGCCGCCATCGAGCACGAACCCGTCGAGCCCGCGCCGCCCTGTGCCCCAGCGCAGCCACGAGAGTCGGCGCCGCTTTTTCTGATCGATCTGCAGGATCGAGCAGAAAATGCGCGTCAGGTCGCCGACATCCTTGGCGACCAGAAAATAGTGCTTCATGAACCGCTCGACGCCGCGGCTGCCGACGTGATCGGTATAGCCCATGCGCCGCCCGATCTCGCCCTGCACATCAAAGGTCAGGCGCTCCTCGGCGCGGCCGGCGAGATAGTGCAAGTGACAGCGAACGGTCCACAGGAAATCCTGGTCGCGCTCGAAGCGACGCGCTTCTCCCGCCGACAGCACGCCCTTTTCAACGAGCTTGGCCACGTCGTCGACCCGGTAGATGTACTTGGCGATCCAGAACAGAGTATGCAGGTCGCGCAACCCGCCCTTGCCCTCCTTGATGTTGGGTTCGAGCTGATAGCGGCTGTCGCCGACCCGCACGTGGCGCGCGTCGCGCTCGGCGAGCTTTGCCTCGACGAATTCCACCGCGGTGCTCTTGACGATCTCGCTGTCGAAGCGCTGCCGCAGCTCGTTGTAGAGCGACTGCTCGCCCCAGATGTAGCGCGCCTCGAGAAGCGCGGTGCGGATCGTCATATCCTGCTTGGCGTAGCGCAGGCAATCGGCGACCGAACGGGTCGATTGCCCGACCTTGAGCCCCAGATCCCACATCATGTACAGCAGGTATTCGACCACCTGCTCGGTATGCGGGGTCTGCTTGTAGGGCAGCAGGAACAGCAGGTCGATGTCGGAATACGGCGCGAGCTCGCCGCGGCCGTAGCCGCCGACCGCGACGATCGCCAGCTTCTCGCCGGACGTCGGGTTGGCCAGCGGATAGACCGTTCCGGCGACGAAATCATAGAGCACGCGGATCAGCTGATCGGTCAGAAAGCTCTGCTCGCGCACGGAGCGCCCGGCGTTGCCTTCGGCCTCGAAGCGCCGGCGAATCTCGCCGTTGGCAGCCGCCAGCGCCTGTTTCAGCACCGGCAAAAAGACCCGCCGGTCGCTCGACGGCTGCTCGCCGGCCGCGGTCAACCCGGCCAGCGCCTCGGCGAGCGCCCGCCGGTCGATGATCTCGCGCTGTTTGGCTATCGCCCCCATGCCGTACCTCAGAGGTGCCGGCCGGCGTCGACGCCGATGATCGAGCCGGTGGTATGCGTCAGATGGGTGACGCTGGCGAGCACCGCCAGGGCCACGTCCTCGGCTTCGATCGCGCGCTTCAACGGTGTCGACATAGCCGCCTTGCGCATCATCTCCTCAGTGCGGCCGGGAACGAAGTCGGTGTGCACCATGCCCGGCGCGACGACGACGACGCGGATTTCGGGGCCAAGCACCCGCGCCAGCGCCATGCTCATCGTGTTGAGCGCGGCCTTCGAGGCGCCGTAGATGATGCTGCTGCCGGTGCCGCGCTCGGCCGCGCCCGACGAGATGTTGACGATGACTCCGTCGCCGGTCGCCTTGAGCAGCGGCACAAAGGCGCGGATCGTTGCAAACGGGCCGCGCACATTGGCGGTCAGCACCGCATCGATCAGGTCGTCGTCGAGCGCGTCGAGATCGTGGTGCGCGACCATCCGGGTGAACCCCGCCGAGTTCACCAGGATGTCGGCGCGGCCGAAATCGCGTTTGACCGCGGCGGCCGCCTTGTTGATCTGCGCGGTATCCTCAAGCGGCAGGCGCATCGCCGCATGGCCCAAGCCGGCCAGCTCGGCGACAACTGCGTTGGCTCGCTCGACGCCCTTGTTGTAGCCGACGACGACGCGCGCCCCGGCCTTGGCGAACAGACGGGCGCTGGCCGCGCCGATGCCGCTCGACGCCCCGGTCACCACCGCCACCTTGCCGGAAAGGGAACCCTCGACCGTCATCGCGCTTCTCCGCCGCTTGTGCAACCGCGCAATGCTACGACATCCGGCGGAAATAATCTTCGTACGGGATATCGTTACTGATCAGCACGCCGCCGTCGACATCGAGCGCGATGCCGGTACACATGCTGGCGCCCGGCCCGGCGAGGAAAAGTACCGCATCGGCGATGTCTTCGGGCTCGACCATGCGACCCAGGGGGATTTTCTTCGCCCGCTGCGCCTTCTGCTCGGGCGTCGGGGCAGCGCCGGCAAACGGGGTCGCGGTCAGGCCGGGACACACCGCGTTGACCCGGATCTTATCGGGCGCCAGTTCGTAGGCGGCGTGCCGCGTCAGCCCGAGCACGCCGGCCTTCGACGCCGAATAATTGGAGCCGCCACCAAATGAGATGCACCGCCCCGCGACTGAGGCGATGTTGACGACGGCGCCGCCGCCCCGCGCCCGCATGTGAGGGATTACTGCATGAATGCCGTTGAACGTGCCGCCGGGATTGACCGACACGACACGGTCCCATTCGGCCGCGCTCATCGTCGCAAGCGTTTTATGGGTGATCGTGCCGGCGGAATTGACCAATACGTCGATCCCGCCAGACGCTGCGGCGATCGCGTTGGCCAGGCGGGTCCAACCCGGCCGGGCATCCGATCATAGCGCGGTGCCCCGGCGGCAGCGATCCGCTATGCTCGCGGCCAACGCTTCGCCGGGAAACGCCGATGACCTATGCCGCGCCGCTCGCCGACATCCGTTTCACGCTCAATGCGGTCGCCGGACTCAGCGGCGAGGCCGGCGAGCTGGCCGACCAGATCCTCGGCGAGGCCGGGAAATTCGCCGAAAGCGAGCTGGCGCCGCTCAATCAGCCGGCCGACCGCATCGGCAGCATCCTCGAAAACGGCATGGTGCGCACCCCGCCCGGGTTCCGCGAAGCATACCGCCGGTTTGTCGACGGCGGCTGGATGGGCTTGTCGAGCGGCCCGGAATATGGCGGCCAGGGCCTACCCTGGGCGCTGGCGGCACCGGTCATCGAGATGTGGAACTCGGCCTGCATGGGCTGGGCGCTGTGCCCGTTGCTCAATTACGGCGCGACGGCGCTGTTGGAGGCGCACGGCTCACCCGAGCAGAAGCGGCTCTACCTGACCAAGCTCGTTTCCGGCGAATGGGCCGGGACGATGAACCTGACCGAGCCGCAGGCCGGCTCGGACCTCGGCGCGCTACGCAGCCGCGCAGTGCCGGCGAATGACGAAAAATGGGGCGAGCATTACCGGATCAGTGGGCAAAAGATTTTCATCTCCTACGGCGACCACGACCTCACCGACAACATCATCCACATGGTTCTCGCTCGCACCCCGGACGCGCCGCCCGGCAGCCGAGGCATCTCACTGTTTCTGGTGCCGAAATTCCTGCCCGACGAATCCGGCAATCCGGGCCCGCGCAACGATTTGCGGACGCTGCGGCTCGAGGAAAAGCTCGGCATCCACGCTTCGCCAACCTGCGTGATGTCGTATGGCGACGGCGAAGGCGCTATCGGCTGGCGGATCGGCGAGGAAAACCGCGGCCTCGAAGCGATGTTCACGATGATGAACAGCGAGCGGCTGCTGGTCGGGGTGCAGGGCGTAGCGATCGCCGAACGTGCTTATCAGCAGGCGCTCGATTATGCCCGCACCCGCGTCCAGGGCCATCCCGTCGGCATGCCGCGCACCGGCGCGACGACGCCGATCATCCACCACCCCGACGTGCGTCGCATGCTGCTGTCGATGCGCGCGCAGACCGAGGCGGCGCGGGCGCTCGCCTATTACGGCGCCGCGGCGATCGACCGTGCCCAGGCGGAAACCGACCGAGATGCGCGGTTTCGCGCCGAGCGCCACGCCGATTTGCTGATTCCGGTGGTCAAGGCGTGGTGCACCGATGTCGGCGTCATGGTCGCCTCGACCGGCGTGCAGGTGCATGGCGGCATGGGCTACATCGAAGAGACCGGCGCCGCGCAGCATCTGCGCGACGCGCGCATCGCGCCAATCTACGAAGGCACCAACGGCATCCAGGCCAACGACCTGGTCGGGCGCAAGCTCGGCCGCGACCAGGGCGAGGCGGCGCGCGCGTTCTTTGCCGAAATCGCCGCCACCCTGCCCGGACTGGACGGCGAGCTGGCGTCGGTGCGCGCCCGCCTCGCCGAGGGGCTGGCGGCGTTGGAGCGGGCGACCGCGGTTCTCCTCGCCGCCGAGCCGGCCGCCGCTGCGGCGGGATCGGTGCCTTACCTGGCGCTGTTCGGCACCGTAACCGGCGGCTGGCTGATGGCGCGCATCGCCGGTGCCGCACAGGCCCGCCGCGCTGCCGACCCGCGCTTCGCCGCCGCCAAGCTCGCGACCGCGCGGTTTTATGCCGACCATATCCTGGCGCAGGCGCCAGGATATCTCCCGGCAATCGAAACCAGCGCCAGCGTTGCCGAATTCGACCCCGATTTGTTGTGAGCCGCGCCGCGCGCCTTCCCGCCGCGCGCGTCGCCGCGCACCCCGACGATGTCCGGCTCGGCATCACCTACATGGTGTTGTCGGTCTTCATGTTCGCGATCCAGAACGCGATCGGGAAGTGGCTGGCGCAGAGCTATCCGATCCCGATGCTGGTGTTCTTTCGCAGCGCGGTCGCGCTGTTGCCGTCGTTCTTTTTGGTGATGCGCGCCGGCGGGCTCGGGGTCATGCGCACCAACCGGCTCGGCGCGCAGTTCGGTCGCGCGGTGATCTGGGGCGGGTCGAACGTTGCATCGTTTTTCGCCTATCACCTGCTGCCGCTCGCCGACGCGGTGGCGCTGACCTTTGCCGCGCCCCTGTTCCTGACCGCGCTGTCGTACCCGCTGATCAAGGAAACGGTCAGCCGCGCCCGCTGGATCGCGGTCAGCGTCGGGTTTGCCGGGGTGCTGGTGGTGGCCCACCCGAGCGGCAACGGCAGCCTCATCGGCATGGGGGCGGCGCTCGCCTGCGCGGTGTGCAACGCGGTCGGCACGCTGACCGTGCGCGGCCTGACCAAAACCGACCACAGCGCCGCGATCGTCACCTGGACCGCGATCTTCATGACGCTCGGCGCGCTGCCGGTATTGCCGTTCTTCTGGGTGACGCCGACCCCGGTCGACCTCGCGCTGTTCTGCTCGATCGGGCTGATTGGCGGGTTTTCGCAATACTGGACGACGCTGGCGCTCTATTACGCGCCGGCGGCGGCGGTGTCGCCATTCAACTACACCGCGCTGATCTGGTCGTCACTCATCGGCTTTCTGGTATGGAGCGAAATTCCGGCCCTGCCGACAATCATCGGCGGCGCGATTGTCACGCTGTCCGGGCTTTACCTGTTAAGCTCCGAGGGTTTTCGCAGGCGCCGCCCGCCGCGTGCAGAAAGCCCGGTCATCGCGGCGACCGAAGCGCCGGCCTTGAAGGAGGAAGCGTAATGCCCGCCGAGACCCGCCCGCACGGCCCGCTGCACGGAGTCAAGGTCGTCGCCTGCTCGACCGCGCAGGCCGGCACCGTGCCGTACATGCTGATGGCCGACCTTGGGGCCGAGGTGATCAAAATCGAGGTGCCGGAGGGCGGCGACAATTCACGCGGCTCGACCGTGATGCCGGGGTTTCCCAGCACCTATTTCGAGACCAACAACCGTGGCGTCAAAAGCGTCACGCTGAATCTGAAAGAGCCGGAAGGCCGCGACATCCTCAAGAAGCTGGTCGCGCAGGCCGACATCTTCGGCCAGAACTTCCGCCCCGGGGCGGCCGAGAAGAACGGCTTCGGCTACGAGGAGCTACGCGCGATCAACCCGCGCCTCGTCTACATGTCGATCTCGGGCTACGGGCCCAACGGGCCGCACGCCGACCTGCCCGGCACCGATTCGATGGCCCAGGCGCTCGGTGGCATCGCCCAGGCCTATTCGACGCCCGGCCAACCACTCCGCACCGGCATCGTCTCGGTCGCCGACGAGACCTGCGCGATCCTCGCCTTTGGCGGCGCCCTGGCGGCGCTGACCTACGCGCGCGCCACCGGCATCGGCCAGAAGGTCGATTGCTCGCTGCTCGGCGGCCAGATAAGGCTGATGGGGTGGACGCTGACGACCGCGATGTGGCGCGAGCAGGACCCTGTCACCGGCCAGGCGCGCATCACCGGCACCGCCAGCCGGCCCGGGATCAGCGCCAGCTTCAACGACCGCAACGGCAAGCCGCTGGTGTTCCAGCTCAACGGCAACCGCCCGTGGCGCGCCGCAATGACCGCGCTCGGCTTTTACGAGCGGCTGGAGGCGGCCGGGTTCGGCGATCTCGGGGTCATCATCGGCTCAGACGAGCAACGCGAGACGCTGCTCAGGATGCTCGACGACTTGTTCGCGACCGGCCCGCGCGACGATTGGGTGGCGCGGCTGCGCGGCGCCGACATCGTCTCGGCGCCGATCAATACGCTGCTCGAAGCCTCCAACGACCCCGACGTGCTGGCCAACGGCTATGTGACCGAGGTTGAGTATCCGAAACACGGCAAGCGGCTGAAGGTGCACGGCTCGCCGTGGCATTTCTCGGAAACCCCCGCGCGCGTTGGCATTGCACCCGAACTCGGCGCCGAAACCGACGCCGTACTCGCCGCGCTCGGCTATACGCCGGGCGACATCGCCGACCTGCGCGAGCGAAAGGTGGTGTGAGGCGGCCTTCCCACCTCCGTCGCCCCCCGGAGACCGGGGGCGAGGAGCCAACGACAAGCCGGGCGTCCTGGGTTCCCGCTTGCGCGGGAACGACGAGGATAGGTAGCAAACCGTTCGCCGGTTCGCCTACTCCGCAGCTTGCGGCATCTGCTTCATGTCGGTCGAGTATTTGAGGTGCACCGGCGAGTTCAGCTCGAACGGGTCCTTTAGTCCCAGTTCCTTGCCGATCTCGCGCATCGCCGGCATCACTTCCTGGCCCAACAGGCGGATGCAGGTGCGCGCGTCCTCATCCGACACCGAGCCGTCATTGCCCCAGATGCCGTAGATCGACGGGCGCGTCTCTTCGAGCACGCGGCGCAATTTGGGGATCACGGTCTTCGGCGTGCCGTAGAAGATGCGGCCGTCGGCGACCTGCTGCTCGAAGGTCGGCCGCCCACGCGGGTTCTCGGCCCGGCCGACCGCGAACTCGACAAAATTGCGGCGCAGCGTCGGGGAGAAATAGCCCGACGGGTTCGCCCATACCGGGTGCGCGAGGCCGGTGAACTCGCCCTGCATCCAGAGGAACTGACGGGCGTTCTTCTCGGCCTTTTCCTCGCTGTCGGAGACGTGGACCTGCTGCAGGTAGCCGCGGTTTTCCGGCCCCGAGACATAGCCGACCTCGGCCGCGACCGAATCGTACAATTCCCAGATCTTCTTGGTCGCCTCGATCGAGGTGTTGAGCGCGATATAAGGATAGCGCTGCTTGGCCGCCCAGATGATCGTCTCGCGGCTCAGCACGCCCGGAATCCACACCCGCGGATAGGGCTTCTGCAGCGGCACCGCCCACGGGTTGACGACGCGGTGCTGAAAATGCGTGCCCTCCCAGCGGAACGGCCCCTGCCGGCTCCATGCGGCGGTGACGAGGTCGTGCGCCTCTTCAAAGCGCTCGCGGTTGAACGCCGGGTTGACGCCGGCTGCCAGCTGCTCCTGCCCGCCGCCGCGAACAAAGCCGGAAACCAGCCTCCCCTTCGAGATCATGTCGATCATCGCCAGCTCTTCAGCAAGGCGGACCGGGTTCTCGGCGAGCGGCAGCGGGTTGCCGAGCAGGACGATCTTGGCCTTTTTGGTCACCGCCGCAAGGATTGAGGCGAAGACGTTGCACTTGGCCTGCATGCAGAACGGAGCGTTGTGGTGCTCGTTGAGCATGAAGCCTTCGACGCCCTGCTCCTCGGCATAGATGTAATGCTCAAGATACTGGTTATAGAGCCGGCTGCCGGCCACCGGGTCGAAATGCTTGTTCGAGAACATCAGCGCGGTGTGGCCGGCCTCGAGCCCGATATCCGCCGGATAGGCGCTCATCGGCTGCTCGGTGAAATACATTACGTGCATGGCGGTCTCCCTTCGCCTCCCTGGGCGCGCAAATCGGCTAGTTTTCGTCGATGAACTCGGTGACGAGGCGGGCGAGCGCGTCGGGCTGCTCCATATCGACGCAATGCCCCGCCGCGGCGATCGTCTCGAACCGCGCCTTGGGCAGCGACCGCGCGTACACCTCGCCGGCGCTTTTCGGCACGATCCGGTCGTCGTCGCCCCACACGACCAGCGCCGGCGCCCGCACCCCGCCCAGCAGATGCGGCAGGGTCGGGTTGTACATGTAGGGCTTCCACGCGACGCGGAAGCTCATCTCGCGGCACAGATCCCAATCGACGAGCTGGTCGGTCGAGATGTCGCCATAAACCCGGGCAAACGCCGCCTGATCGTGGAACCCGGCCCTGGCGTAGTCGATATAGCTGATGATCGCCTGATCCATGATCTCGCCTTCGGGCGGCTTCACCCCCATCGCCCCGACCAGCACCAGGCGGTGGAAATCGCGCGGCGCCAGCGCCGCCATCTCGGCGGCGATCCAGCCGCCGAACCCGAGCCCCACGAGGCTCGCCCGATCCACCCCAAGCTCGGCCAGCAGCCATTGATAGAGCGCCGCGAAATCGCGCGGATGGCGCAGCCATTGCGCGCGCTCGGCCTTGTCGCCAAACCCGGGATGGTTGGGTACGATGACGTCGAACCGGGCCGACAGCGCTTCGTAAAACGCCAGCCTATCGGGCGTGCCGATATCGTGGTGCAGTACCAGCACCGACTGGCCGCTGCCGCCGCGCCCGACCCGCAGCTTGATCCCGCCCAACGCAACTTGCTGTTCACTCCATCCGGCCGCCATCGCCGCTCCTCTCGCTGACTGATAATAAGCTTAGCCTTGGTTTCATTCCGGCCGCAACCGGCAGCGCGCGCAAGAACGTCTGCGTCAGGCTCAAGGCTCACAGAACGAGGCTCAGGGCTCACAGAACGAGGCTCAGGGCTCACAGAAACCGGGCCGCGTCGATCAGCCACTCGGCGAGCCAGCGAGCCAGCGAGCGGCCCACGAAAATCCGGTAGGACGGGGCGGTGCTCGTCTGGTCGAGGATCACGGGCACGCGCGCCAGCAGGGTCTGCGCGCAGTCGCCGGGGGCAAAGGCGCGCGGGTGCAGGTCGAGGCCGCAGCCGTTTTCGAGCAGGGCACGCGCCTGGTCGCCGGAAGCGGCGATCACCGCCCGGCTTGCCGACAGATCGGTGACCACCGCGCCGGCCTCGCCCGCGGCGCGCGCCAGACGCGGCAGCAGCTCGGGCGCCGCGCCGTCGGGCGCGGTCACCAGCCATTCGTCGGGCCCCAGCCACAGCACCCGCACCGCGCCCATCGCGGCGACCCGGTTGGCTTCGAGCGGAAACGGCAACCCGGCGAAATAGGCGGAATTGACCAGCCGCCGCCGCACCCCGATCTGGCGTGCAAAGCGCAGCTCGTCGAGCGCCAGCGAGCCATCCGCGGAAGACCACGGCAAGACCCCGTCGAGCGGCGCGCGCCGTAGCTCAACCATCGCGGCGGCGCCCTTCGGGGTCGTAGAACGTCGGCGGGGCGAGCCGGGCCGCGACGCTGTGCCCTCCGAGCGGCGCCCAAACCCGCTCACCGTGGCGGGCGCGGCCCCCCTTGACCAGCGCCAGGGCGAAAGCGCGGCCGATCCGCGCTCCGAAATAGCTCGACGTGACGTGTCCGACGATTGGCGCGGACGGGTCATCCAAAGCGGTGAGGGCCGCCCCTTCCGGCAGCACGAATTGCGGGTCGTCTGGCACGAGGCCGACCAGCTGACGACGGTCGGGGCGGACGAGATCGGCGCGCTGCAGCGCCCGCTTGCCGAGAAAATCCTTGTCCGGCGCCAGCATCCGGCCGAGCCCGAGATCAACCGGCGACACCGAGCCGTCGGTCTCGTGACCGACCATGAAATAGCCCTTCTCGGCGCGCAGCACATGCATCGCCTCGGTGCCGTAGGGGGCGATGTCGTGCTCGCGCCCGGCGGCGATCAGGCGCTCCCACAATTCGAGCCCGCGATCAGCCGGCACGTTGATCTCGTAGCTCAATTCGCCCGAAAAGCCGATGCGGAAGAGGCGCGCCGGAATGCCGGCAATGTCGGCCTCGCGCATCGCCATCGCCGGAAACGCCGCCGGGTCGAGCGCGAGGCGCGGCGCCAGCGTGGCCAGCACCTCGCGGGCGTGCGGCCCGGCCAGCGTCGCATTGGCCCATGCCTCGGTCAGCGACGTGCAGAACACGTCGAGTTCGGTCCACTCGGTCTGTCGCCATTCTTCGAGCCAGTCGAGCACCGCAGCGGCGTTGCCGGTCGTCGTCGTCACCAGAAACCGGTCGCGATCGAGCCGGGTGCCGACGCCGTCGTCGAACACCATGCCGTCGTCGCGGCACATCACCGCGTAGCGGCAGCGGCCCGCCGCCAAATCGTCCCACCGGTTGATGTAGAGCCGGTCGAGAAACCGCCCGGCATCGGAACCGCAGACCTCGATCTTGCCGAGCGTCGAGGCGTCGAGCAGCGCCACGCCATCGCGCACCGCGAGGCACTCGCGCCGCACTGCCGCGGCCATGTCTTCCCCCGGCCCCGGATAATAGCGTGGGCGCCGCCACTGGCCGGCATCCTCGAACACCGCGCCGGCGGCAACATGCCAATCGTGCATCGGCGTCACGCGCAGCGGGTCGGCGAACCGCCCGCGGGCGCGCCCGGCCAGGGCGCCGAACGCGACCGGCACGTAGGGCGGGCGGAATGTCGTCATCCCGGTCTCGGCGAGCGTGCGCCCGACCGCCGCCGCCAGCAGGGCCGCACCGGTCAGATTGCCGGTGCGACCCTGGTCGGTCCCCATGCCGAGCGTGGTATAGCGCTTGACGTGCTCGATCGCCGCAAACCCCTCGCGCGCCGCCAGCGCGATATCGGCCGCGGTCACGTCGTTGTGCAGATCGACAAAGGCGCGACGGCCGCCATCCGACGACGGCACCAGCCACAGCGGGCGGAGCGGCGCGGCGGCTTCGTCTTTCGCCGGGGCGAGCGGCGCCGGCATCGCGCCAAACCCGCACAGCGCCGCGGCGCGGGCGCCGGCAGCCGCGCCCTCGGCGACTGCGCGGGCGGGCGAAAACGTGCCGCTGGTGGCGCCGACGCATTCGATCGCCGCGTCGCCCGGCTGCGGCACGAACGCGGCAACTGCGGGATCGAATGCGAGCCGCCCCTGGGCCTGGGCAAACAGCTGGACATTGGGGGTCCACCCGCCCGACACCGCCAGAACGTCGCAGTCGATCGCGGTTCGTGGCCCGAGCACGGCGCTGCCGTCACCGCTCAGCGCCTGTACCCAGACTCGGCGCAACCCGTGCCGCCCGGCGGTTGCGACCACGGCATGACCCGGAAAGAATTGGCCGGCGGCGTCGCGCCGCTGCGCCGCGGGCCCGGGCTCGGCGCGCAAATCCACGATCGCGGCCACGGTGATCCCCGCCGCACCCAGCGCGGCGGCGGCACGATAGGCGCTGTCGTCGCTGGTGAAGACCACCGCACGCCGCCCCGGCGCCACCGCATAGCGAGTGGCATAGCTCGCGGCGGCGCCGGCCAGCATGATCCCCGGCCGGTCGTTATCGGCAAAGGCGATCGGCCGCTCGGTCGCGCCCGCGGCGAGCACGATGCGCCGGGCGCGGATGTGCCACAGGCGCTGGCGCACGGCGCCGCCCTCGGGGAACAGCTCGACCGCGACCGCGTAGTTCCCGTCGTAGATGCCGAGCACCGTCGTGCGCGGCAGATCGCGCATTTCTCCCGTCGGCGCGACACCGTTTCGGGCATCGCGGCGGGCAAAGACGACCCGCGCCCCGGTCTCGCCGGCGGCACACGCCGCGGCGAGACCGGCCGGACCGCCGCCGATCACCAGCACATCGCAATGCGCGTGGGCCGTGGCGTAAACTGCCGGGTCGGGCAGCGTTGGCGCCCCGCCAAGCCCGGCCATCCGGCGCAGCAGCGGCTCCCACACCCGCGCCCAGCCGGTCTTGAAGGTCTTGTAATAGAAGCCGACGGGAAACAGCGCCGCTAACCGGTCGGCGAACGCGCCGAAATCCGCCGCAAGCCTGGGCCAGGCATGCTGGCTCGCGGCGCACAGCCCGTCGTAGAGCGCGATCTCAGTTACCCGGCAGTTTGGCTCGGCGAGCGCCCCCTCCCCGACCCGCACCAGCGCCGACGGCTCCTCCGGCCCGGCCGAGAACACGCCGCGCGGGCGGTGCAGCTTGAAGCTGCGGCCGACCAGCCGGACCCCATTGGCGAGCAGCGCCGACGCCAGCGTGTCGCCGGGGTGGCCCTCGTACAGCTGCCCGTCGAATGTGAAGCGCAACACCCGGCTGCGGTCGATCTGCCCGCCCGCGGCGAGGCGGAACGGCTGGGTCACGGGTCGCCGCCGAAATCGGCAGTGCGCGGCGGCTTCTCGCCGATCTTGTAGACCGCGAGGATGCGGTGCGAGACGGTGTCGCGCAGCAGGTTGAACCAGCGGCGGCAGCCGGCGCTGTGCACCCAGCGCTCGGCAACAACCCCGCGCGGATTGTTGCACATATAGAGGTAATCGGCCCAGGCGGCGTCGTCGGCCGCTTCCGGGTCGGCGCGCGAGATGTGCGCCTCGCCGCCATAGCGAAACTCGACCTCATCGCGTTCGCCGCACCATGGGCAGGGGATCAGGAGCATCGCGCCGCCTTGTTCGCCGCCTTGTTCAATGCGCCACCGCCGCAGCGCCATGCTCGTCGACGAGGGCGCCGGTGGTGAAGCGGTCGAGGCCGAACGGCGCGGCCAGCGGGTGCGGCGCATCATGCGCGATCGTATGCGCGAAAACATGGCCGGCGCCGGGCGTCGCTTTGAACCCGCCGGTGCCCCAGCCGCCGTTCAGGTAGAGCCCCTCGACCGGCAGCCGGCCGATGATCGGCGAGGCGTCGGGCGAGACATCGACGATGCCGGCCCAGCTGCGCATCATCCTGACCCGCGAGAAGACCGGAAACAGCTCGAGCGCGGCCGACATCTGCGCCTCGATGACCGGGAACGAGCCGCGCTGGGCATAGGAGTTGAAGGCGTCGATGCCGGCGCCCATTACCAGCTCACCCTTGTCGCTCTGGCTGAGATAGACATGCACGGTGTTGGACATCACGACGCAGTCGAGCACCGGCTTCAGCGGCTCCGACACCAGCGCCTGCAGCGGGTGGCTGCTCAGCGGCAGGCGCACCCCGGCCATCGCCGCCAGCACCGAATTGTGCCCGGCGGCGCAGATCGCCACAGTGTCGGCATCGATCGCTCCGCGGCTGGTGTCGACCCCGGCGACGCGGCCACGCACGATGCGGATCGCGCGCACCTCGCAGTTCTCGATAATGTCGACGCCGCGCGCATCGGCGGCGCGGGCAAAGCCCCAGGCGACCGCGTCGTGCCGCGCCACCCCGCCGCGCCGCTGCAGCGTCGCGCCGAGGATCGGATAGCGTGGCGCCGCCGAGGTATCGAGAACCGGGCAGAAGCGCTTGACCGCGGCAGGATCGAGCCATTCGGCGTCGATGCCGTTCTGCCGGTTGGCAAAGACACGCCGCCGCCCCTCGCGGATATCAGCCTCGGTATGGGCCAAGTTCAGCACCCCGCGCTGGCTCAGCATCAGGTTGAAGTTGAGCTCGGCCGACAGGCCCTCCCACAGTTTCAGCGAATGCTCGTAGAGCCGGGCGCTTTCGTCCCACAGATAGTTGGAGCGGATGATCGTCGTGTTGCGCCCGGTGTTGCCGAGCCCGATCGGCCCCTTGTCGAGCACCGCGACATCGGCGATGCCGTGCTCCTTGGCGAGGTAGTAGGCGGTCGCCAGCCCGTGCCCGCCGCCGCCGATGATGACGACCCGATAGCGCGGCCGCGGCGCCGCCTTGCGCCACAGGGGCGTCCACGAACGGTGGCGGCCCAGCGCACGGTGGACCAGGGCCGGAAACGAATAGTGCTGCACCGGAGAAAGGGTAGAGGAATTGCCGGCCGCGGGGAATCCGCGGTTCACCGCTCGCCGACGATCACTGCTCGGACGTGGACAACCGGACGCTGCCGGAAGATGCTGCGGGCCCGCCCGGCCATACTCCTCCCAGGAAACGACATGCCAGACGAACAGCACCCGCTCCTCCGCCTCGGAACTGTTCCGCCGCGTACTGACTATACCGTCAACAAAGGCAGCATCTCGCTCGCCGTCTATCGCAAGCGGCTCCCCGCCGCCGGCCCCCAGCCGGTGCTGTTTCTGGTGCATGGCTCGTCGAATTCGGCGCTGTCGTCGTTCGACCTCAGCGTACCGGGCGACGAGGAATATTCGACGATGAACGTCTTTGCCCGGCTCGGCTACGACGTGTGGACGATGGACCACGAGAATTACGGGCGCTCGTCGCGCACCGACGGCAATTCCGACATCGCCAGCGGGGTCGAGGACCTGATCGTGGCCAGCGAGCTGGTGCTGCGCGAAACCGGGCAGGAGCGGATGCACATGCTCGGCGAATCGTCAGGCGCGCTGCGCGCCGCGGCGTTTGCGGCGGCACGGCCGGAGCGAGTCGGGCGGCTTATCCTCAACGCCTTCACCTATACCGGGGACAACTCACCGACGCTGAAAAAACGCGCCGAACAGGTCGAGTATTTCCGCACCCACAACCGCCGGCTGCGCGACCGCGACATGATCCGCAGCATCTTCACCCGCGACCACCCCGGCACCAGCGACTTGGCGGTCGCCGACGCGCTGGCCGACACCGAGATGCAGTTCGGCGACCAGGTGCCGACCGGCACCTATCTCGACATGACGGCCAACCTGCCGGTCGTCGACCCGCTCAAGGTTACCGCGCCGGTGATGCTCGTGCGCGGCGAGCATGACGGCATCGCCAGCGAAGAGGATCTGCTCGATTTCTTTCAGAGGCTGCCCAACCCGGACCGGCAGTTCGCCGTGCTCGCCGGCGCCGCGCACGCGCTGGTCTTCGGCTACAACCGCGACCAGCTATGGCACGCCGCGCACGCCTTCCTGGCGATGCCGGCGCGCCGCGACGGAGGCGCAGGCCACTAAGGAGCCGGCGCCGGGCCGCCGATCGGCGGCTGCGGCGGCGCGGCGGACGCAGGCGGCGTCCGCGGCCGGTACATCTGCAGATGCAGGCGGGGATGCCATAAAAGCTTGCCGAGCGCGGCCGCGGTCTTGTCCATCAGCGGCAGCCAGCAGTCTTGCCGCAGCAGCCGCATGGTCAGCGCCGCCGGCCCGTAAACCACGAGCTGAACCCCGCCCACCAGCATCATCCGGGCGGCGCGGAGCGACTCGGGTGGGTTGACCACGGTGCACGCAAAGGTCGCGCTCTGGCCGCCGCGAAAGGCGCGACGCAGCATGTAGCGAGCGTCGGTCCGGTCGGCAGGCACGGTCTCGCGCACCTCCGCCTCGGCGCACCACACGAGCACTCGGCCGCACCGCAGCAGGCGGTGCAGGAACACCGTGTCCTCACCGCCGGTCAGCCCGAGCGCCGGGTCGAACGGCGCGTCGCCGGCAAAACAGCGCGCCTTGTCGAGGATCGTGTTGCCGATGCCGGCCCAGCGCGCCAGCCGGGTGCCGGTCGGTGCCCGGGCGTCGCGGGTGTATTTGCGACGGCGGTAGGCGTCGGCGGCGGGATCGGCGAATTGCGGATACACCGGCCCGACCACCAGATCGGCGCCGGATTGTCGGATCGTCGCCAGAAACGACGCGAGCCAGTCGGGGACCGGCTCTTCGTCGTCGTCGATGAACACGAGATAGCGGCCGGTGGCCGCCGCCACGCCGGTATTGCGGGCATGCGAAATACCGGGCCGGGTTTCGAGGACGTAGCGGATCGGCACCGCAGCCGTTGCGGCGATCTGCGCCACCACCGGCTCAGCCGAGCCGGCCGCGTCGTTGTCGACGACGATGATCTCGAACGGGGCATCGATCCTCTGCTGCGCGAGGCACCCGGCAAGCGCGCGCCTGAGTCCCTCGGCTCGGCGGTAGGTGGGGATGACGATGCTCGATTCGATCATCGGGAGCAGTTTGCGATCAGTGAGCTGCACGGCAATCATCACCGGCGAGCGTTAACGTATCGACAAGACAATACCGCTATCCCCTGCCCTATAATCCATACCGAACCGCCGCTTTCCTGGAGTACCGGTGCGGGCATCCTTTTCGACCCGTCTGGCGCGCAAGTTGGGGCCGTTTCTTCCGGCGCGGCCTCAGGCGGTGCGCTGGCCGGGCGGCATCGTCTCGTTCACGTTTGACGATTTCCCGAAGACGGCCTTTACCGTGGGCGGCGCCATCCTCGAGGCGCAAGGGGCCCGCGGAACGTATTACACCGCGCTCGGCCTCGCCGAAACCGAAGGCGCGCTCGGCAGAATGTTCGATCGCGGGGATGTGTGGGCGGCGCGCGAACGCGGGCACGAGATCGGCTGCCACACGTTTCACCACCTCGATTGCAGCCGCATTGCGACGCGCAAGATTCTCGCCGAAATCGCCGAGAACGCCGCGGCGGCGCAGGGTATCGTCCCAGACTATGCGCTAACGAATTTCGCCTTTCCCTATGGCGGTATATCGCTGTCGTCCAAGCGCGCCCTGGCCCACCGGTTTTCCTCATGCCGGGGCATCGGCCACGGGGTCAATGCCGGCACGGCCGATTTCGCCGATTTACGGGCCAACCCGGTCCAGGATTTGCCCGGCGAATCCGACTCGTTCCGTCGGCTGATCGACGAAGCGCGCGCCACCGACGGCTGGCTGATCTTCTATACGCACGACGTTTCGTTGTCGCCGTCTCCCTTCGGTTGCACGCCGAAGCAGCTGGAGGCGGTCGTC
>DATLRD010000099.1:0-44714 GCA_035534855.1 Allostellaceae bacterium
GCCGCGGTATTTGATCGCGCCGAAACCCCGCACCCGCCGAGCTGGCCGTTTCACATCTGGCGCCTGTTTTTCGTCTGCGACATCGTCGGCGGCGCGCTCCAGACCAGCTATGAGACGACCGAGGTGCGGTTTTTCTCCGAGGCCGAGATCCCGGCCGACCTGTCGCCCAACCGCAGCACCCGTTACCATATCGACCGCATGTTCGCGCATTACCGCGCGCCGGCTCTGCCGACCGAGTTCGAGTGAAAACGCACCCTTCACAGCCGCGCGTTGCAGCACTAGGTTAGCGGCCCACTCTCCAAACAGTGCAGTTCCGCCATGTCCTTTCTTGCTGACCGCCTCGCGCGGGTCAAAGCCTCGCCCACGATGGCCATCACCGCGCTCGCCACCGAATTGAAGGCGGCCGGGCGCGACATCATCAGCCTGTCGGTCGGCGAGCCCGATTTCGACACGCCGGACAACATCAAGGAGGCGGCGATCGCCGCGATCCGTCGCGGCGACACCAAGTACACCGTGTTCGATGGGCGCATCGAACTGAAGCAGGCGATCTGCGCCAAGTTCAAGCGCGAGAACGGGCTCGACTACGAAACCTCGCAGATCACCGTGAGCAGCGGCGGCAAGCAGGTGCTGTACAACGCGATGGTCGCGACGCTGTCGCCCGGCGACGAGGTGGTGATCCCGGCGCCGTACTGGGTGTCGTATCCGGAGATGGTGCTGCTCGCCGACGGCAACCCGGTGCCGGTCGCGTGTCCGCAGAACAACGGTTTCAAGATGCGGCCTGAGGATCTCGAAGCCGCAATTACGCCAAAGACCAAATGGCTGATCCTCAATTCGCCGTCGAACCCGACCGGCGCCGCCTATACCGAGGCCGATTTGCGCGCGGTTGCCGATGTCTTGCTGCGGCACCCGCATGTCTGGGTCATGACCGATGACATGTACGAGCACCTCGTCTACGACGATTTCGTCTACAAGACGATCGCCCAGGTCGAGTCGCGGCTCTACGAGCGGACGCTGACCGTCAACGGCGTTTCCAAGGCCTATTGCATGACCGGCTGGCGCATTGGCTACGGTGCCGGGCCGACGACGCTGATCAAGGCGATGGGGGCGATCCAGTCGAATTCGACGGCGAACCCGTGCTCGATCAGCCAGGCGGCGGCGATCGAGGCATTGAATGGGCCGCAGGATTTCATTGCACCGAATGCGGCGGTGTTCAAGCAGCGCCGCGACCTGGTCGTCGATGCGCTGAACAAGGTGCCGGGCCTCTATTGCCCGCGACCGGAGGGGGCGTTTTACGTCTATCCGTCGTGCGCCGGGGTGCTCGGCAAGAAGACGCCGCAGGGCGGGGTCATCAAGACCGACGAGGATTTCGTCAAATACCTGCTGGCGGCCGAGGGGGTCGCGGTGGTGCACGGCGAAGCCTTCGGGCTCTCGCCGTATTTCCGCATATCCTACGCGACCTCGACCGAGGTGCTGAAGGAAGCCTGCCGGCGCATCGAGCGAGCCTGCGTAGCGCTGCAATAGTCGGTCGTGCGGCACATCCTCTCCCGGCGCCGGGAGAGGATGCCGGCGCGTCGGCCGCCGCGCGGCGCGGCGCCAAGGGTTTCGCTGCGGCGGCCAGATTTCCGTTGCCTCCACCGGAAGTGCGCGCCACCATCGCCTGCGAAAAATGCGCGGCGGGGACACACCCGCCGCCAGAGCGGGATGAATGGAGGCGCTGATGGCCGATGCAACCGCGAGCCACCGCTGTGTCGCCCTCGTCGGCCCGTATTTGTCGGGTAAGACGAGCCTCACGGAGGCGCTGCTGTCGACGGGCGGCACGATTAGCCGGCGCGGCAGCGTGCGCGACGGCAACTCGGTCGGCGACCATATCGCCGAGGCGCGGGCCCGGCAGATGTCGACCGAGCTTAACGTCGCCAACGCGACGTTCCTCGGCGATCCATGGACGATCCTCGACTGCCCAGGCTCGGTCGAACTGTCCTATGAGGCGCAGGAGGCGATGCTCGCCTGCGACGTCGCGGTCGTGGTGTGCGAGCCCGAGGTCGAGCGCGCGGTGACGGTCAGTGCGCTGCTGCGCTTTCTCGACCGCCACCAGATCCCGCACATGATCTTCATCAACAAGCTCGATGCGGCGGGGGCCCGGGTGCGCGACGTGCTGGCGGCGCTGCAATCCTATTCCGAGCACCCGCTGGTGCTGCGCCAGGTGCCGCTGCGCGGCGGCGAGACCGAGATCACCGGCTATGTCGACCTGGTCAGCGAGCGCGCCTATCACTACCACCCTGGCCAGCCCTCGGACCTGATCGCGCTGCCCGAGGGGTTCTGGGACCAGGAAGGCGAGACGCGGACGAGCCTTGTCGAAAAGCTCGCCGATTTCGACGATGCGCTGCTCGAGCAATTGCTCGAAGACGTGCAGCCGCCAAAGGAAGATATCTACCGTCACCTGACCCAGGATCTGCGCAAGAGCCTGATCGTGCCGGTATTTGTCGGCGCGGCGACGCTCGACCACGGGGTGCGCCGGCTGTGGAAGGCGCTACGCCACGAGGCGCCGGCACCGGCGGAGACGGCCGCCCGGCTCGGCATCGCCCCGGCTGGCGAGCCGCTCGCCCAGGTGATCAAGACTTATCATCTGCCGCATACCGGGAAATTGTCGCTGGCCCGGGTGTGGCGCGGCACGGTGGCGGAAGGCAACGTGCTCAACGGTGCGCGCGTCGCCGGGGTGTTGCGCCTCGTCGGCGCCCAGCAGGAAAAGGTTGCCTCGGCAACGCTCGGCGAGGTTGTCGGCCTCGCGCGGATGGAGGAGATCACCACCGGTACGGTGCTGACCCCATCGGGCAAAGGCGAGACGCTGCCGCGGCCCGAGCGGCCGCAGCCGGTGTTCGGGCTGGCGATCCACGCCGAAAAGCGCGGCGACGACGTAAAGCTGTCGGGTGCGATCGCCAAGCTGATCGACGAAGACCCGGCGCTCGAACTGGAGCAGAACCAGGACACGCGCGAGATGGTGCTGTGGGGCCAGGGCGACGTGCACGTGCAGATCGCCATGGACCGACTGCGCAACCGCCACAACCTCACGGTGGTTGGGCACCCGTCGGCGGTGCCGTACAAGGAGACGATCAAGCGCGGCAACCAGCAGCATTCGCGCTTCAAGCGGCAGAGCGGCGGGCACGGGCAATTCGCCGACATCACGATCGACGTGAAGCCGCTGCCGCGCGGTTCCGGGTTCGTCTTCAAGGACAGCGTCGTCGGCGGCGCGATCCCGCGCAACTACATCCCGGCGGTCGAGGAAGGTATCGAAGAGGCTCTGAAAATCGGCCCGCTCGGCTTTCCGGTGGTCGATCTCACGGTCGACTTGTTAACCGGCCAGTTCCACGCGGTCGACAGCTCAGACATGGCGTTCAAGACCGCCGGCCGGCAGGCGATCCAGGAATCGCTGCCGAAATGCGAGCCGGTGCTGCTCGAGCCGATCGATGCGGTGGACGTGTCGGTGCCCAACGCGTTTACCGCGCGGGTGCAGCGCCTGATCTCGGGCCGGCGCGGGCAGATCCTCGGCTATGACGCCAAGGCGGATTGGCCCGGCTGGGACGTGGTCAAGGCCCAGCTGCCGCGCAGCGAACTGCACGACCTGATCGTCGAATTGCGCTCGCTGACCCTCGGGGTCGGCAGTTTCGCCCATCGATTCGACCACCTGGCGGAGCTGACCGGACGCCCGGCCGAGAAGGTGATCCAGAGCCGGGCGCAGGAGGCAGCGCAATAGCGGCCCTTTTCCCGATCGCGAAACCGTGACTTGGCGGGCGGTCCGGCACTGCTTAAATCGCCGCTATCGATGATGGAGGCGGTGCGATGCTGATCCGCAGACGGCGTGGTTGGGAACTCCCGGAGAGCGCGGCGACGAACGAAACTGTGTTTCGCCAGCGCCGCACGCTGATCAAGGCGCTCGCCGCCGGGCCGATCCTCGCCTCGGGTGTGCTGGGGAGCCGGATGGCGCGCGCCGCCGACGCGCCCGACCCGTCGGCCGGGCTCTATCCGTTCAAGCACGACCCGAAATACACGCTTAGCCGGCCGCTGACCCCGGCGAAGTACGTCGAGAGCTACAACAATTTCTACGAATTCGGCCAGGAGAAGGACATCGTCGCGCCGGCCCAGGCGCTGCCGATCCGGCCGTGGACGATCAAGATCGCCGGCATGGTCGAAAAGCCGTTCACGATCGGCGTCGACGATCTGATCAAGAAGATGCCGCTCGAGGAACGGCTGTACCGGCATCGCTGCGTCGAGGCGTGGTCGTTTACCGTGCCGTGGAGCGGGTTTCCGATGTCGGCGCTGGTCGCGCTCGCCAAGCCGCTGGCCTCGGCCACCTATGTCAAGATGGTCACGTTCATGAACCCGACGGTCGCGCCGGAGCAGAACAAGTTTTTCTATCCGTGGCCCTATACCGAAGGGTTGACGATGGCCGAGGCCAACAACGAGCTGACCTTTCTCGTTACCGGGCTTTACGGCAAGCCGGCGCCAAAGCAGAACGGCGCGCCGCTGCGCCTCGCGGTGCCGTGGAAATACGGGTTCAAATCGATCAAGTCGATCGTCAGCTTCGAATTCACCGACAAGCGTCCGGCGACCTATTGGGAGACGCTGCAATCCGGCGAATACGGGTTCTGGGCCAATGTGAACCCGGCGGTGCCGCATCCGCGCTGGAGCCAGGCGACCGAGCGGGTAATCGGCACCGACGAACGCGTGCCGACGCTGATCTATAACGGCTACGGCGATTACGTCGCCTCGCTCTACAGCGGAATGCAGGGCGAGAAGCTGTTCATGTAAGGGCGCGGTCACCGAAGGTATTTCTTTTCCGCCGCTTTCATCGCGCCGACCCGCTGCAGGTCGAAAATCTCCTCGACCGCCGGAATTTTCCGGTCGACCTTGTGGATGCCGCCGTCGCGCTTGATCGCGGCGAAAACCTCGCGCATCGCGCCGACCGCGGCGCGGATCGCGTGGTTGGCGTAGATCACGATCGCGATCTTGCCGAGGCCGCGGATCATCGCCTCGGTCAGGTCGGGATAGGCGGTCGGCACCAGCACCAGCGGAACCGTGCCAGGCCATGATTTGGTAAAGGCGACGATCTCATCCGGCGTCTTTTGCTTCGAGTGGATCAGCAACAGGTCGGCGCCGGCCTCGGCATAGGCGGCGCCGCGCTTCAGCGCCTCGTCCTGGCCGAGATCGGCGATCAGTGCCTCGGTACGGGCGATCACGACGAGGTCGTACGCCGCGCCGGCCGCCTTCGCCGCCTCGATCTTGCCCTGGAACTCCTCGATCCGCACCAGTTCCTGCCGGCCGCCGGCCAAGAGGCTGGTGTCTTTCGGAAACACCTTGTCCTCGATGACGATCGCCGCGGCGCCGGCCCGGGCATAGGCGCCGACGACGTGCAGCACGTTGACCGCATTGCCGTAGCCGGTGTCGATATCGGCGACGACCGGCACCGCGACCTGCTCGGCGATCGCCCGGGTCATGTCGAGGTGCTGGGTCAGCGACAAGAGGCTCGCATCGGGCACGCCGTAGGCGGCGGAGAGTTCGAACCCGCTGGCCCAGATGCCGTCAAACCCGGCCTCTTCGGCGAGCCGCGCGGACAGCGGGTTGTGCGCCGACATCAGCGTTATCAGCCGACCGGAGGTGACCTTTTCTTTCAATGTGTTGGTCATTTAAAAATGATCTTTCTCTTTAAAATACGGCCATCATCTTGATGATTGCACTTGCATCCGGTGCAGTCTCGATCGCGCGCGCCGCGGCGATCAGCGCGGTGGCGTCGATGCGCGCCGGGCCTGCGGCGACCAGCTCGCGCACCTTGGCGTCGAGTTCGTCGTCGCTCATCGGCCGCCCGGGCGTGCCGCGGCCATGCCGCACGTGCTCGCGCCAGGTTTCGCCGCCGTGGTGCACTTCTACCACCGCCGACTCGACCGGGATGGTGTCGTCGGCCTGCGCTTCGACCCGGGCGGCGAGGGCGCGGACCGCCGGGTCGGCGACGCACGCATCCTCGTATTGCGGCAGCCCCGCCGCGCCGAACAGGAAGGCGACGGCGACGCTGTGCTGCAAGCTCACCTTGGCGTCGCGGCCGTTTTGAACGAGCGGCCGGTCGGTGCGTTCGAGCAGCAGCGAATGGCCGCGCACGACCACGCGGGTGATGCGGTCGGGCACGAGGGTGTGGCGCTGGCGCAGTTCGAGGCAGGCGTCGATGACCGGAAACAGCACGACCCCGCACGGGTAGGGCTTGTAGGCGTTGTGCAAAATTTCCCAGGTCTCGCCCAGCCCATCGGTGATCGCGGCGAGGGCGACCGTGTCGCTGGTCACCGGCGCGAAGCCGTAGCGGCCCTCGATCGCCTGCTCGGCAGCGGTGAACCCCTCAGCGGCGAACAGTGCGCCGACCAGGCCGTTGCGCGCTGCGTTGCCGACGCCGAGGCTCTTCGACATGCTGCCCAGGCTTTCGACGAGCCCGGCTGACTGAGTCGCGGCGTGGCCCAGCGCCCACTGCGTCTTTTCGGCATCGAGCCCGAGCAGCCGGGCGGCGCCGGCCGCCGCGCCGAAGATGCCGCAGGTCGCGGTGATGTGATGGCCGCGGCGGTAATGGTTGGGCATCAGCGCGTTGCCGACCCGGCATTCGATCTCGACGCCGAGCACCAGCGCGTGCAGCAGCGCCGCACCGGAGACCGGGCGCTGCTCGGCGAGCGCCAGCAGGGGCGGGATGACCGGCGCGCCGGGGTGGATCACGGTCGGCAGGTGGGTGTCGTCGTACTCCAGCACGTTGGCGCTGACCGCGTTGAGGAACGCGGCGTTGAGCAGGTCGGGCCGCTCGCGGCGGCCGATGACGCTCGCCTGGGCGGGGCCGAAACTCGGGCGGAGCGCGCGGATCGCCAGATCCATCGCCGGGTCGGCGGCGCCGCCCAGCGCGCATCCGATCGTGTTGAGCAGCGAGCGCACCGCCTCGCGCCGCACTGCCGCGGGGATCGCCTCCCAGCGTGACCTGGCGACGAAATCCGCGAGCCGGCGGGTTGCCCCGGAATGCCCCTCCATCGTGCGCGCCCTCCCGCTCAGCCTTTGGGCCACTATAGCCGGCGGCCCGCACGCCGGCACGTTTTGCTCAATACACATGATTATTATGTTTAAAACAGGATAATAGGACATCTCTATCTGTATATCGTATGATTTGGCGGAGACGAGCGCGAGGGTAGCGATGCATATCCATGTGATTCACGAGAATGCGGCTTGGCTGGAGCCGCTGGCCGGCGCGCTCGACCGCGAAAACTTGCCGTGGCGCGACTGGTTTCTCGATGCCGGCACGTTCGACCTGTCGCAGCCGCCACCCGAGGGGGTGTTCTACAACCGGATGAGCGCGTCGTCGCATACCCGCGACCATCGCTATGCAGCCGAACTGACCGCTGCGGTGCTGGCCTGGCTCGCCGGGCATGGGCGCCGCGTCGTCAACGGCCCGCGTGCGCTTGACCTCGAAATCAGCAAGGCAAGGCAATATGCCGCGCTCGAAGCCGCGCGCATCCGCACGCCGCAGACCGTTGTGGTGGCCGGCGCCGATCGGCTCGTCGCCGCCGCCGACCGGCATTTCGCCGGCGGGCCAGTGATCCTCAAGCCGAACCGCGGCGGCAAGGGGCTGGGCGTGCGCCTGTTCCACAGCGCCGAGGCGCTCGCCGCCTATGTGACAGGCGCAGAATACGAGGCGCCGGTCGACGGTATTCACCTGTTGCAGCGATACATCCGCTCGCCCGAACCGCTGATCACCCGCGCCGAGTTCATCGGCGGCCGGTTCTTCTATGCGGTTGAGGTCGATACCAGTGACGGGTTTGAACTGTGCCCGGCCGATGCATGCGCGGTCGGCGAGGCGTTCTGCCCGGTGGGGTCCGGCGACGACGCACAGCCGCGCGCCAAGTTTTCGATTATCGACGGTATCGACCCGGCGCTGAAGGAGCGCTACGAGGCGTTTCTGGCGACAAATGGAATCGAGGTTGCCGGCATCGAGTTCATTCGTGATGTGAACGGCGCTGTTTATACCTATGATATAAATACCAATACCAACTACAACCCTGACGCCGAAGCGCGCGCCGGCCGGTCGGCGATGACCGCGCTGGCGCGCTTTCTCGGCGGCGAGTTGGCGAAACAGCGTTAAGTGGTCAGCTCAGCACGCTGATCTTATTGCGCTCTATCAGCGCGAAATCGATCTCGGCGCCAAGCCCCGGCGCGGTCGGCGCGTGGACCATGCCATTAGCGTCGACGGTGATGTCGTGGGCCAGCCCGTATTTCTGCATCGCATCGGGCAGCAATACCTCGAAGAACTCGGTGTTGCGGATCGCCATGATCACGTGAAGGTTCGCAAAATTGTTCAGCGAGTTGCCGCCGTGATGCACCTCGAAATTCATCCGGAACGCCTCGGCGAGGTGCGCCGCCTTGATCAGCGTGGTGATGCCGCCTTTGACCGCGACGTCGCCGCGCAGCATGTCGGTCGCCTGGTGGACGACCCACGGCGCGTACTGGTCGAGCCCGCCGATCGGGTATTCAGTGGCAAGGATCGGGATGTCGAGCTTTTGCTTGAGCTTGACGTAGTTAAGCAGGTCCTGGTCGTGTAGCGGGTCCTCGTACCAGTAGAAGCCCATTTCCTCGATCGCTCGGCCGACCCGCAGCGCCTCCTCATAGCGATAACTCCATGTCGAATCGAGCATCACCGGGTAGTCGTCGCCGACCGCCTTGCGCACCGCCTCGCACACCTTGATGTCTTCGCGCCATTCCTGCGGCGGGTGGATCTTGTAGGCGCGCCAGCCGGTCTCCTGGTAGTACCGCGCCTGTTCGACATAGGCGTCGCGCGTGCCGTGGATTTCCGAACTGGCATAGGCGGCGATTTCGTGCCGGCAGGTGCCGATCAGTCGGTGGATCGGCAGCCCGGCGGCTTGGCCAGCGATGTCCCACAAGGCGATGTCGCAGGCGCCGATCGAGCGCACGCTTGCGGCGCGCACGCGCCCCCACAGCGCCTGGTTGAGCCGCTCGCGGTCGAGCGGGTCCTGGCCGATGAGCAGCGGTTTCAGAAAGCGGATCAGCCCGGGCCCATCGAGGCTTGCCGGGTTCGACGAGGTGCCGAGAAAGGCATGACCCTCGAGGCCGGCATCGGTCGCGACCTTCAGCAGGCCGAGGTCACTGCTGCCGGTCGGCCGCGCCGTATGGCGGCCATAGCTCGTCGCCGGAATTCCCGGCCACGCAAACAGGGTCAGCGTCACATCGGTGATCTTCATCGCGTGCCTCCAATCTCGACCGGCAGCCCTCCGGCGCCTACTCTAACGGCTTTCCGGGCGGCCGGGCGGAGATAAGGAGCGGCGGCGATGCGGACGCGGAGCGGCGCGGCGGCATTGGTGCTGGTACTGACCCTGGTGGCGGCCGGCCCCGTGCTGGCCGGCCAGACAGCGCCGTCCGCCGATCTCTCGGCCACGCTGCCGCCGCCGGCCGACCGTGGCCGGCCGATGATCTTCACGCCGCCCGATATCGCAGCGACGCCGGGCGCGACACGCTGTCTGCCGGCGTTGCCGTGCGGCACGCATCTTTACGGCGCGGTCGAAAAGAACGGCGCGGTCGCGATCGAGGTGCCGGCGCTGCGCTGGTAGGCGCGGCGGGACTTGGAAGCGGCGCCGGCAGTGTGCATTCTCCGGCCGAACCGCCACGGAGGGGACGAGATGCCGAACGATGTCGCGATCGCGGCGCGCTATCAGATCGAGACGCGCGACCTCGAATACCGTCGCGACGGCGGCGCGCCGCTGCTCGCGCGCCTCTACCGGCCGGTCGGCGCCGGGCCGTTTCCGGCGCTGGTCGAGGTGCATGGTGGCGCCTGGGCTTCGGGCGACCGGCTCAACAACGCGCCCATAGACATCGCGCTGGCGAAGAGCGGCGTCGTCGTGCTGGCGATCGATTTCAGCATGCCGCCGGCGCACCGCTATCCGGCGTCGATCGCCGACATCAACTATGCGACGCGTTGGCTCAAGACCCATGCCGGCGAATTCGGCAGCCGTGCCGATCTGGTCGGCGGGCTTGGCACGTCGAGCGGGGCGCACCAACTGCTGCTCAGCTATCTGCGCCCGCGCGACAAGCGCTACGCGGCGCTGCCGCTCGCCGATGCGCCGGGCGCCGACGCGACGCTGCCCTGGGTCGTGCTGTGTTGGCCGATCGCCGACCCGCTCGCGCGCTATCGCATGGTCAAGGAGAAGGGCAATACGCGGCTCGTTGAATCGCACGACGCGTACTGGGCTTCGGAAGCCGAGATGGATGAGGGCAACCCGCAGCGCATCGTCGAGGCCGGCGAGGCGGCGGGCCTGCCGCCGGCGATCCTCGTCCAGGGTCTTGCCGACGACAACGTGACACCCGACATGGCCGACCGTTTCACCGCGGCGTACCGGGCCAAGGGCGGGGCGATCGACCTGCACAAATTCGACGGCCAGCCGCACACCTTCATCCCGCGCGACCCGGCGAGCGACGCCTCGCGCCGCGCCACCGAGCTGATCCGCGATTTCATCCTGGCGCGAGCGAAGCCATAGGCTGCGGCGCGGCCCTCACCCCAACCGCTTCGCGTCTGATCCACCCTCACCCGTATGCGGGAGAGGATGCTGATGGGCGAAGCCCTGAGACGGGTGAGGGGCGTTACCGCCGCGCCATCCGGTCGGCGGCGATCGCGCCGCCCTTGACGACGAGGGCGATGTTCTTCGCCTCACGCAGGATCGCGATGTCGGCGAGCGGGTCGCCGTCGACGACGACGAGGTCGGCGAGCTTGCCTTTTTCTATTGTGCCGAGTTCGGCGTCGCGGCCGCAGCATTCCGCCGCCCAGGCAGTCGCCGACTGGATCGCCTGCATCGGCGTCATCCCGGCGCGGACCAGGCAGTCGAGTTCGCCGGCATTCGCCGGGTGGCCGTGGCCGCCGGCATCGGTGCCGGCGACCACCTTGACCCCGGCCTTGAGCGCGCGCTGCACCGCGAGGATGTGGTGCTCGCAAAGATCGAGCGCCCGCTCGCGGACGTGCGGCTGCGGCGATTTGCGGTGGTACTCGTAGACCAGCATTGTCGGCACGAAGAAGATGTTCTTTGCCGCCATCCGCTCCAATTGCCGCGGGTCTTCGCCGAGATAGCAGCCGTGCTCGATCGAATCGACCCCGGCCTCGATCGCGATGTCCAGGCCGCGGCCGCCGAGCGCGTGGCACATCACGCGGCGATCGAGCGCATGCGCCTCGTCGACCAGGGCCTGCATCTCGTCGAGGTTGAAGGCGCCGTCCTTCGGCCCGTGCCCTGGCCGGCTGCTGGCGCCGCCGGTCGTCGCGCATTTGATGACGTCGGCGCCGGCCCGCACCATGCGGCGCACCACCGGCCGCACATCGGCCAGCGTCTCAACGACGCCGCTCGGCAACAGCGGGTCGCCCGGCAGGCAGCATGAATCGCCCGACGGGCTGACCGGGTCGCCGATGCCGCCGATCGGCGAGATGATCGCGATCGACAGTACGAGGCGTGGGCCGGGGATCAGCCCTTCGTCGATCGCGCGCTTGAACCCGGCATCGAGCCCGGCGGCGTCGCGGATCATTGTATAGCCAGCCTCCAGCGTCTGGCGCAGCACCGCGGCGGTGCGCAGATGGCGGGTGCTGTGCGGCTCGTCGATGCCCCAGCGATGCGCCAGGTCATAGCGATGGTTGGCCATGTGGTCGTGACAGTCGATCAGCCCGGGCAGCACCGTCTTGCCGGCGCAATCGACGATCTCGGCATCGGAGGGAAAGTTATTTTCGCTATGGGTCGAAATCGTGGCGATCCGGCCGTCCTTGACGACGATCGTCGCCCCTGTCACCGGTTGGGCGCCGGTCCCTTCGATAAGCCGGGCGTTCCTTAGAACGATCATCGTCGTCCCCCGTTGCCTCTTCGCACAAAAGGGATGCTGTCATGATTTCACGGATCGGGATACGCGGTGCAACGGCGAGCATCGCGGCGGCGCTGCTGTTGTGCGCCGCGGCGATGATGGCAGTGGCGCAAGCCCAGATGCCACCCGCGGGCATGGCCCGGGTGTGGTTTTTGCGCGAACTGGAGCCGGGCATGGCGACACATGCGCCGCCGATTTTCTCCAACACTCAGCCGATCGGAATCGCCGCCCAGGGCGACGCGTTCTACCGCGACGTCCCGCCCGGCACTTACGAGTTCGAGGTGCAGAATTGCGTCGAAGAGCCAAATTCGGCTTATCGCGCTGCGCTGGAGCCGGGAATGGTCATCGGCATCGAGGTCACGGTCGCGGTCGATTACGCGCCGCTCGGCTGCTCGCCGCGCGACGCGTATTACCTGCGCCTGGTGCCGCCGCAGTCGCTCGCCGGCTATCTCGCGCACCTGGTCAACCTCGGCGCACGCTGATCGGCCTTAACCGCGGTCGGGGAGACTTTTAAGCCATCGGGCGTTGCGCCTTGGCCTCGCGCAGCGGGGTACCGGCCTCGGCGAGGCGGCGCAGCAGGTCAGACGGGCGCCAGCGATCGCCATAGCGCTGATGCCACGAGGCGATCTGGTTATAGACATCGCGCACCCCGATCGTGTCGGCCCAATACATCAGCCCGCCGCGGTAGCGCGGGAAGCCGAAGCCGTGCAGCCACATCACGTCGATGTCGCTGGCCCTGAGCGCGACGCCCTCTTCGAGGATCTTGCAGGCCTCGTTGACCGAGGCGAACAGCAGCCGCTTGAGGATCTCGTCGTCGGTGAAGTCGCTGCGCTGCTGGATCCCGAGTTCGACGGCGGTTTCCTTGATGATGCGCACGATTTCGGGGTCGGGGTGCGGGGTGCGGTCGCCCGGCTCGTAACGGTACCAGCCGGCATTGGTCTTCTGGCCGAGCCGCCCGGCCTCGACGATGCGGTCGGCAATCAGCTGCTTGCGGTAGTTGGGGTATTGCTGGGCGCGGCGCTTGCGCGTGTCGTAGCTGATGTCGAGGCCGCTGAGGTCGGAGACCGCGAGCGGCCCGATCGGATAGCCGAAATCGACCATCACCTTGTCGATCTGCTCGGGCAGCGCGCCTTCCTCGATCAGGATGTTGACTTCCATGCCAAACGGGCCGCGGCTGCGGTTGGCAAGAAACCCGTCGCTGTTGCCGGCGAGGCCGCTGACCTTGCCGATCCTGCGGCCGAGCGCCATCGCTGTGGCGAGCACGTCGGGCGCGGTCTTGGTGCCCTTGACCACCTCGAACAGCTTCATGACGTTGGCCGGGGCAAAGAAATGCGTGCCGGCGACGTCTTGCGGCCGTTTGGTGACGTTGGCCATGATGTCGATGTCGATGCCCGAGGTGTTGCTGAACAGCAGCGCCCCCGGCTTGATGATCGCGTCGAGCTTTTTGAAGATATCTTCCTTGATCGGGATCTGCTCGAACGCCGCCTCGATCACGACATCGCAATCCTTGATCGCGTCGAGGCTCGGCACCGGGTAGATGCGGGCAAAGCGCCGCTCCATCTCGTCCTGGGCGAGGCTGCCGCGCTTGACGCTGGTTTCGTAATTGGCGCGGATGCGGGCCATGCCGCGCTGCAAAGCCTCCGGCGTCGCATCGGTGATCATCACGTCGTAGCCGTTGTCGGCAAAGCTCATCGCGATGCCGCCGCCCATCGTGCCGGCGCCGACCACCGCGGCGCTGTCGGTCGGTCGCAGCGGCGTCTCGCGCGGGATGAACGGAATGCGGGCGATCTCGCGCTCGGCAAAAAACGCATAGCGCAGCGCCCGCGCCTCTTCGGAATTGACCTGCTCGTCGAACAGCTTGCGTTCAAGCTTGCAGCCTTCGTCGAACGGCATCGCACACGCCGCCTCGACCGCCTCGATGCAGGCATAGGGCGCGCGCTGGTTGCGGGCGCGGCGGGCGATCGCCTTGCGCGTCGCCTCGAACAGCGCCGGCGTGCCTTCGGCGAGCTTGTCGTTGCGGTCGCGGATGCGGGGCAGGGGCCGCGCGTCGGCGATTTTGCGGGCGAAGGCGATCGCCGCCGCCTTGAGCCCATCCTCCGGCGCCAGCTCGTCGATGATTCCGAGCCTGTGGGCCTCGTCGGCCGCCACATGGCGGCCGGTGGTGATCATGTCGAGCGCTGCCTTGGGGCCGATCAGCCGCGGCAGCCGCTGGGTGCCGCCGGCGCCCGGCAGGATGCCGATCAGCACCTCGGGCAGGCCGACCTTGGCGCTCGGCACGGCGATGCGATAGTGGCAGGCGAGCGCGGTTTCCAGCCCGCCGCCCAGCGCATAGCCATGGATCGCCGCAACCACCGGCTTCGGGCCCTCGTCCATCACGTCGTAGTGCCGCCGGGTCGGCGCCGGCGCGGCGCTGTCCTTGCCAAACTGGCGGATGTCCGCGCCAGCGATAAAGCTGCGCCCGGCGCCGATCAGCACCATCGCCCTGACCGCCGGGTCGGCGTTGCCTTTGTCGAGCGCGTCGACGATGCCCTGCGGCACCCCCGGCGACAGCGCGTTGACCGGCGGATTGTCGACGGTGATGACGGCGATGCCGTTCTCGGCCTCGTAGCGGACCAGCGCAGGTTCGGCCATGTTTTGTCTCCGGTTAATTCACAATGAGGCGATGAGGCAGTGAGGAAATTTTACCGCGTGAGCCGCCGTATCCCCTCTCTGAGTACCGCTGTATGGAAGTTCAGCAGGAGGCCCGTTGGGATGCCGCTTAGCTTCAGGTAGGTGATCAATTGTGCCTCATGGATAGGCATGAGCCGATCCACGGCCTTCAACTCGATGATCGCCTTATTCTCTACCACGATGTCCAAGCGGTACCCGCAGTCGAGGCGGACCGATTTGTATACGACCGGCAATGGCACCTGGCGCTTAAACGCCAAGCCATCTTGAGAAAGCTCATGGCAGAGGCATTCCTCGTAGGCTGATTCCAGGAGGCCCGGGCCAAGTTGACGATGAACTTCTATGGCGAAGCCGATAATTTTCTCAGTCAGCGGATCGTTACGGTTGAGCACGGCCATGTCACCGCCCCTCTCATTGCCTCACCGCCTCACTGTGAAAAATCTACAATGTCGCCTCGGTTCCCAAAATCACCGTGCTCTGCGATGACAGCACGCCGCCGTTGCCGTGGGCGATCGCGGTCTGCGCGCTCGCCACCTGGCGCTCGCCGCCTTCGCCGCGCAACTGGCGCACCGCCTCGATCAAGAGAAAGAGGCCGTACATGCCGGGGTGACAATAGGAAAGCCCGCCGCCGTTGGTGTTGACCGGCAGGCTGCCGCCCGGCGCGATGCGGCCGCCCGAGACAAAGGCGCCGCCTTCGCCCTTTTTGCAGAAACCGAGGTCTTCGAGAAACAGGATCGTGTTGATCGTGAACGCGTCGTATAGCTCGACCACGTCGATGTCCTGGGCCGCGAGGCCGGCCATCGCATAAGCCTGTTGGCCGGAGGCGAGCGCGCCGGTGACGGTCAGGTCGGGCATCGACGAGATGTTGGCGTGGGTGATCGCCTGGCCGTGTCCGAGCACGTAGACCGGCGGCTTTTTCAGCGATTTGGCGCGGTCGGGCGCGACCATCACGATGGCGCCGCCGCCGTCGGTGACGAGGCAGATGTCACGCACCGTGAACGGGAAGGAGACCATGCGCGCACCGAGCACTTCGGGCACGGTCAGCGGCTTTTTCTCCCAGGCGACCGGGTTTTTGAGCGCCCATTGCCGCGCGGCGACCGCGACCTCGGCCATCTGTTCGCGAGTCGTGCCGAACTGGTGCATATGGCGCGAGGCGGCCAGCGCATAGGCCGACGAGGGGAGGAAGGGCCGGTACGGCGTCTCGTATGGGTTGATTTCGCGCACGCTGGCGTTTTGCCGGCCGATGCTGCGCTGGGTCGAGCCGTAAGCGATCACCGCGACGTTGCACAGGCCCAATTGCAGCGCCGCCAGCGCGTGCCCGACATGAAACATGAATGATGAGCCGCCGATGATCGTGGTGTCGATAAACGCCGGCGAGATGCCGAGATATTCGCTGAGGTTGAGCCCCGAGGTGCGGCTTTGCGTCGTCGCGCAGATGAGGCCGTCGACATCTTTCAAGCAGAGGCCGCAATCGTCGAGCGCGCGGGTGATGCCCTGGGCCATCAGGTCGATGACGTTGAACCCGTCGGCGACCTGGCCGAGATCGCTTTCGGCGGCGCCGACGATCGCCGCACCGCCACGCCGAAGGCCTGAATTATCCGGGCCGCTCATCGCGCGCCCTCCCCGGCGGGAGTAATCGGGATGAAGACCGGATAGGCGGGCTCGTCGCCCTCGGCCGCATGGACGCGAAACTTGACCCGCATGCCGATCTTGACCGCCATCGGGTCGATGTCTTCGACCCGGCCCATCAGGCGAAAGCCTTCGTCGCAATCGATCAGCGCGATGTTGTAGCCGTCGCCCTGGAACGGGTAGGTCACGGTTGTGGCATAGACCGTGCCGAGCCCCGAGGCTACCCGCCATTCGAGCGCCGTGCTGCCCGAATAGGGGCAGACGACCCGTGGATAGAACACGGCACGGCCTGCCGCCGCGCTCCACTGATAGGCCAGTTCGCCTTTGTCGAGATGGGCCTGGTACACCGCCTGCGGCGATTGTTCGGCTTCTGGCATGGGCCGCTCCGTTGTTGCCGGGGCATTCTCTCGCCGCGCTGCGTCAGTCTCAAGCGCTATAGGGCGTACGCAACGGAAAAGGGGCGGCCGAGCCGGCCGCCCCTTCCAATAAGCCTGGCGCCGTGGCGGCGCGGGTCACTCCCCGGAATAGCCCAGCCGCAGCTGGAGGCGGAAGCCGCCGACCACATTGCCCGAGCTGTCGGCCAGCGCGATCGCATGATGATCTGCGGTCTCGAACAATTCGCGTGCCCGGTTGAGCGCCTCGTGCTCGGTATGGAAATATTCGGTCCGGGCGACGCCCCTGGCTCGCGGCCGGTCGGCCTCCATCGTTCGAATCTCGTCGTAGGAGATACGATAGGTCATCTCGTCCCTCGTCAATAATCGTTGCCTGGCGCCAAACACGGCGCAGCGCAGGGCGCTGGGCGTGATGGGGCGATCAAGGTGACGACAGGGTTTCGGCCGTCGCGCCGGTGCTCGATTGCGTTCTGTCATTAAAAAGGTTGAGCTTGGTGGAACGCGGAAGGGTCCCCTGTCGTTTCCACCACTTCGCCGATTCACGTCGAATGTTGACTGAATCAGGAAGTAATGGAACGAAGATCACATTGCCATATGTTTGCGGCATCAATGTGACAATGGATATCAAGTTCGTAATTTATTTTGTTGAGTAAAAAATATGGGTTATCAACTCTGTAGTTTTGTCTTAATATTGTAAGAAATATGTAAGGCAATGTGCCCAGGAAATCCACGGGCACGCCTTCTTCAACAGCGGTGCGGCCGGGAGACTACGCGGCCTTGGCGGTCGCCAGGCGCTCGGCGCGGATCAGGTCGGCGCCTTTCTCGGCGATCATGATCGTCGCCGCGTTGGTGTTGCCCGAAATGACGGTCGGCATCACCGAGGCGTCGATGACCCGCAGCCCCTCAAGCCCGTGCACGCGCAGTTCGGGGTCCACCACCGCCTTTTCATGCGCGCCCATCATGCAGGTGCTGACCTGGTGAAAAGTGGTGCTGCCGTTTTTCTTGGCGTGGTCGAGCCAGCCCTCGTCGGTGGTCACCTCGCTGCCCGGCCAGAATTCGGAGACGACGTAGCGCTGCATCGTCGGCGTCTGAAAGACGCGGCGGGCGATCTTCAAGCCCGCGATCATCGTCTCGCGGTCGCCGCGGGTGCCGAGATAGTTGGGCTGGATTGCCGGCAGGTCCATCGGGTCGGGCGAGCGGATGCGCAGCCAGCCGCGGCTTTCCGGCCGGCACGGGATGCAGACCAGCGAGCAGCCGGGAAACGGGTGCATCGGCTTGCCCGGCTGGTCGAGGCTGCCGGCGAGAAACTGGTACTGGATATCGGGCGAGGCGAGGCCTTCGCGGGTCTTGGCAAACAGCCCGATCGGTGCCGCGCCCATCATCAGCACGCCCTTGCCGGTGAAAATGTATTCGAGCCCGGCGAGGCCCTGGCGCACCCAGCTGCGCGAGATTTCGTTGATCGTGTTGCGCTTGCGTACCTTGTAGATGACCCGGCAGCCGAGATGGTCCTGCAGATTGTCGCCGACGCCGGGCAGCTCGTGGACCAGCTCGATGCCGTGCTCGCGCAGCAGAGCCGCCGGGCCGACGCCCGACAATTGCAGGAGCTGCGGCGACTGGATCGAGCCGCCGGCGAGCAGCACCTCGCGTCGCGCGCGGATGCGGCGCACCACGCCGTCCTGCAGATATTCGAGCCCGATCGCGCGCTTGCCGTCGAACAGGACGCGGCGGGCGAAGGCGCGCAGCTCGATGCGCAGATTGGGCCGCTTCATCGCGGGGCGCAGATAGGCGACCGCGGTCGAGCAGCGCCGCATCTTGCGCACGGTGAGCTGGTAGGTGCCGACGCCTTCCTGCTCGGCGCCGTTGAAATCCGGGTTGGCCTTATGGCCGGCCTCCTGCGCGGCATCGATGAACGCGTCGTGCAATTCGTGCGGTGCGCGCAGGTCCGACACCGAGAGCGGACCGTCGCCGCCGTGAAACTCGTCGGCGCCGCGCTCCTGGCTTTCGGCGCGGCGGAAATACGGCAGCACGTCGTCATACGACCAGCCGGCATTGCCCATCTGTCGCCACAGGTCGAAATCCTGGCGCTGGCCGCGGATGTAAATGAGGCCGTTGATCGACGACGAACCGCCCAGCACCTTGCCGCGCGGCCACGGCATGCGCCTTCCGTCGAGCCCTGGAACCGGCTCGGTCTCGTACTGCCAGGTGATCTTGCGGTTGTAGATGTTGCGGTAGAACCCGGCCGGAATGTGGATCCAGAAATCGCGGTCCTTGCCGCCGGCCTCGATCAGCGCGACCTGCGTTTGCGGGTCGGCGGTCAGCCGGTTGGCCAGAACGCACCCGGCCGAGCCGGCGCCGACGACGACGAAATCGGTTTCGGAATCGAATTGCATCGGTCGGGTCCCTCAGACTGAACGAATTGCTGCGCCGGTGCGGGCTTGCAGCTCGTCGAGGCCGAGCCCCTCGACCTTGTCGATGAGCACGAAGCCACGTTCGGTGACGTCGAGCACGCACAGTTCGGTAAAGACGCGGCGGGTGACGCCTTTGGCGGTCAGCGGATAGGTGCAGCGGTGCAGCAGGCGATGCTCGCCGCCGCGCGTCGAATGCTCCATGACCGCCCAGATGCGCCGCGCGCCGGCTGCAAGGTCCATCGCCCCGCCGATCGCCGGCGCGGCCTCGTCGTCGGAGCGCGCCCAGTTGGCGATGTCGCCGTTCTCGGCGACCTGGAACGCGCCGAGCACGCACAGATCGAGATGCCCGCCGCGCACCAGCGCGAAACTGTCGGCGTGGTGAAAGTAGCTGCCGCCGGTGCGCAGCGTGACGTGCTGGCGGCTGGCGTTGACCAGCCACGGGTCGAGTTTTTCGGGCGTGGGCGCCGGGCCCATGCCGACGATGCCGTTTTCCGAGTGGAAGATCACCTCGCGCTCGTGCGGCACATAATTGGCAATCAGCGTCGGGATGCCGATGCCGAGATTGACCGACCACCCTTCGGGAATGTCGCGCGCGACCCGGGCGGCCAATTCCTCGCGGGTAAGGGGTTTCCAGTTCGGCATCGACGTTTCCTTCACGAAATCACCACCGGTGGGTCGCCGGCCGCGACATGAACCAGCCGATCGACGCAGATGCCGGGGGTGACGATGGTTTCCGGCGCAAGCTCGCCGAGTTCGGCGACGTGCTGGGTCTGGCAGATCGTCAGCTGCGCCGCCATCGCCATGACCGGGTTGAAGTTGCGCCCGGCCTCGCGATAGACGAGGTTGCCCCAGCGGTCGGCGCGCCAGGCCTCGATCAGCGCGACATCGCCGAAGATCGCGTGCTCGAGGATGCATTCGCGACCGGCGATGACCCGGCTTTCCTTGCCCTCGGCGATCTTGGTGCCGGCGCCGGTCGGGGTGAAGAAGGCCGGCACGCCGGCACCGGCGGCACGCAGCCGCTCGGCCAGCGTGCCCTGCGGCACCATCTCCAATTCGATCGCGCCGCGGGCGTAGACCTCCTCAAACAGCACCGAGCCGCGGCTGCGGGCAAAGCTGCACACGATCTTGCTGACCCGGCCTTCGCCGATCAGCCGGGCGACGCCTTCGCGCCCGCGCCCGGCGGTGTTGTGCACGACGGTGAGGTTTTTGGCGCCCTGCTCGATCAGCCCGTCGATCAGCGCACGCGGCTCGCCGATCTGGGCGAAACCGCCGACCAGGACGATCGCGCCGTCCTTGATGCCGTCGAGCGCCTCGGCCACCGAGCGGACGAATTTGTCGATCATGTGCGTATCCCCGCAGTGGCGCGCTGCATTCTCCCCGCTCATTATGGACTCCAGGCGGAAATTAGGACCATTGGGGATTTGCGATGCCAGCCAGGATGATCCTCACCGGCGACGTCAATTTGATGCATGTCGCGGATGCGCGCGGGCCGTTTGCCCGGGTCGGGCCGGTACTGCGCGACGCCGATCTGGTGTTTGCCAACCTTGAATGCTGCCTCTACCACCCGCCGGCGGGCCATACGGTCGAGCAGGAGGGGTTCTTCGCCGATCCCGAGATCGCCGGCGCGGCGCTGCGCGATGGCGGGATTGCTGCGGTAGGGCTTGCCAACAACGTCAATTATGGCGCGGCGGCGATCCTCGGCTCGATCGACCGGCTCGATCGGCTGGGGATCGCTCATACCGGCGCCGGGCCCAACCTGGCGGCAGCACGGGCGCCGGCGATCGTTACGCGCGGCGGGCTCAGGATCGGGTTTGTGCAGCGCAGTTCGGTCTATTGGCCGACGAATCACGAGGCGGGCGAAAAGGGGCCGGGGATCGCGGCGCTGCGGGCACATACCGCCTATCAGGTGCCGGCGCACAAGACGCGCCCGGAAATCCCGCCGATGAACCGGCCGGGTGTGCCGCCGATCATCCTGACCTGGCCCGACCGCGCCTATCTGGCGGCGTTTGCCGACGACGTCGCGGCGCTGCGTGCGAGCGCCGACATCGTGGTCGCCTCGTGCCATTGGGGGCTGGGTGAGGAGGTGCTTGATTATATGGTCGAGATCGCGCATGCCGCGATCGATGCCGGCGCCGATGTCGTGATCGGGCACGGGCCGCACTACTCGCTGCCGGTCGAAATCTACAAGGGCAGGCCGGTGTTCTATGGGCTCGGCAGCTTTTCGTTCCACACCGGGCATGGCGGGCGGCGGCACGGCGACTGGATCGGCCTGATGGCCGAGGTGACCGTGGACCGCGGCACGATATCGGCGGCGGGGTTCCGCTTTGTCCGCCACAACGACGCGAACGAGACGGTCATCTGCCTGCCGGGGACGGAAAGTGCCACGCTCGCCCTGATCGGCGAGCGCAGCGCCCGGTACGGTACAAAACTCGAAGCCTCCGGTGAGGCGGTGCGGATCGCCCTGTGATCCGCACCGCCATCCGGTTCAGGCAATGGCCGGTTCAACAATGACAATTTTTCGGCGTTGGGCAATCCGATGCCGGCCCGCTATCGTGGATTGCCAACCGCCGGTTTCGCTGGTTTGCCGCGTCGTCCTGCCGCGACGCGAAACGATACTTTTATCGAGCCGGGTGTCGCGTATCGAGCTGGGTGTCGCGCTTAAAGCGCGAGAAGCCGGTCGCGCAGTTCGCTGTTATCGCGCAGTTCCGCAGAGGGGCCGGTGTGGCGCACGCTGCCGCGTTCGAGCACATACACGCGGTCGGCGAGGGCGAGGCAGAAATCGACCCCTTGCTCGGCGAGGAGGATCGTCACTCCCTGGCGCTTCAGTTCGCCGATCTGTTTCAGCAGCGCCTGGACGACAAGGGGTGCCAGCCCCTCCGAAGGTTCGTCGAGCAGCAGCAGCTCGGGGTTGCCCATCAGGGTGCGGGCGATAGTCAGCATCTGTTGCTCGCCGCCGGACAGGAAGCCGCCCTGCCGGTCGCGCAATTCCCGCAATTTCGGGAACAGTTCGAAGATCGTGTCGAGCGTCCATCTCCCCGGCCGGCGCGCGGCCTGGGCGCCGACAACGAGGTTTTCCTGGACGCTGAGCTCGGGAAAGATACGGCGGTCCTCGGGAACAAAGCCGATCCCCGCGCGGGCTACGCGATGCGGCGCCCAGCCGGTAATATCGGTGCCCTTCCACGCCACGCGCCCGCTGGTCGGCCGCAACAGCCCCATCACCGAGCGCATCGTCGTAGTCTTGCCGACGCCATTGCGGCCGAGCAGGCACACACACTCGCCCGCGGCAACCTCGAGCGAAATGCCGAACAGCACGCGCGACAGGCCATAGGCGCTGTAAATGTCGTCGACTTCCAGCAGCGCGGTCATTCGCCGTGCACCATCCCCTGGCCGAGATACACGCGGCGCACCTCGGAGTCGGCGCGTACCGCTTCCGGCGTGCCGTCGGCGATGATCTGCCCCTGGTGCAGCACAGCGATCTTCTGCGCGATCGAAAACACCACTTCCATGTCGTGCTCGGTAAACAGCAGCGTCAATTCGCGCTCGGCGGCGATCCGCTCCAGCAGCCGGATCGTCTCGTGGGTCTCGGTCGCCGACATGCCAGCGGTCGGCTCGTCGAGCAGCAGGACGCGCGGATCGCTGGCCAGTGCCAGCCCCAATTCGAGCTGCTTCTGGTTGCCGTAGCTGAGTGTGCCGGCGATCGTGTTTTCCTGGCCGGCCAGTCCGATCGAAGCGAGCAGCGCCGCGGTTTCGTCGCGGTAGAACGCCTCGGACCGGCCCCAGAAATTGAGGCCCTGGCGGTGATGCACCAGAAACGCGGCCTGCAGGTTCTCGAACACGGTCAGCTTGGCGAAGATATTGGTGCGCTGAAACGAGCGGCCCATCCCCATCCGGCAAATGCGATAAGGCGCGGCGCCGGTGATGTCGCGACCGTCGAGCTTGACCGAGCCGCTGTCGGGCCGCAGATGGCCGGTGATCAAGTTGAACAGCGTCGACTTGCCGGCGCCGTTGGGGCCGATCACCGCCGCAATCTGTCGGGTCTCGACCGTCAGGTTGACGTCGGAGACCGCGCGGAAACCGCTAAACGACTTGGACAGACCGGAGATTTCAAGCACGCAGGCGGCCTCGCAAGCGCGTCCACAGCGCGTTCAGTCCACCGACGATGCCACCCGGAAATACGAACAGCAGCACGAGAAGGATTGTACCGAGGACAAACGGCCAATATTGCGTGTAGTCGGTGATTTCCTGGTTGAGCCATACCAGCGCCAGCGCCCCGACCGGCGGCCCCCAAAAGAAATTCATGCCGCCGAGGATCGCCATGATCATGACCTCGGCCGATTTCGACCAGAACACGTAGTCGGCGAAAACACCGCGGCTGAAGATGCCGTAGAGCGCGCCGGCAAACCCGGCAAAGGTGCCGGCGACGACAAAGGCGGCGAGCTGGTAGGCGCGCACGTTGATCCCGATAAAGGCGGCGCGCTCGGGGTTGTCGCGGATCGTTGTCAGCATTCGGCCAAAGGGCGACCGCACGATCCGGTGGAGCACCGCCAGCGCGATCGCGATCAGCAGCACCGCCAGCAGATAGAACTGGTCGCTGGTTTTCAGGTCGCTGAGCCCCGGGATGCTGTTCATCCAGTCGAGGTTGGGAAATGGGATCTCCGGCAGGCCCTGGTCGCCACCGGTCATGCCGTTCCATTTATAGGCGATGGCCCAGACGATCTGCGAAAACGCCAGGGTCAGCATCGCGAAATAGAGCTTGATCAGGCGCACGCAGAAAAAGCCGGAGACCAGCGCGAACAGCGCCGTGCCGAGTCCCGCCGCCGGAAAGGCAAGGTAGAACGGCACGCTGTATGTCTTCATCAGGATGCCGCAGACATAAGCGCCGACGCCGAAATAGGCGACGTGGCCGAACGATACGAGGCCCGTGGTGCCCAGCAGCAGGTTGAGGCTGACGGCAAACAGCGCGTCGATGGCGATCTGCTCGGCCAGGAAGACATTATAGCGCGAGCCGAGCCACGGCACCGTACAGGCGGCCAGAAAGACGATCAGCGTCCACGGGATGCGGCGCGACAGGGAAGGGCGGTGCGCGGTGCCGGCCGCGGCGATCGTGGTCACAGCGGCCGCCCGAACAGGCCCCACGGCCGCACGATCAGGATCACCGCCATCAGGGCAAAGACCGAGAACAGCGAAAAGCCGGGAAAGATCAGGATGCCGAAGGACAGCACCTCACCATAGATCACCGCGCCCCAGAACGTGCCCCAGAACGACCCCATGCCGCCGATCACGACGACGATGAACGCCTGCACGATGATCAGCACGTCCATGCCCGGCACGATGCTCTGGATCGGCGTGATCAGCGCCCCGGAAAGCCCGGCGAGAAACGAGCTGAACACAAACATGCCGGTGTAGATCGTGCCGACATTGGCGCCCAGCGCGTCGAGCATCTCGCGGTCCATCTGGGCAGCGCGCACCATGCGGCCGATGCCGGTGCGGTTCAGCAGCAGCCAGCCGCCGAACGCGATCGCCGGGCCGAGCGCAATGATGAACAGGCTGTAGAGCGGCTGGGTGCTGCCGAAGATTTTGACGCTGCCGGCCAGAACCGGCGGGGTCGAAACCGAAAGCTGGTTGGTTCCCCACAGAAACCTGGCGGCGTCGCCGAGGATCAGCACCAGTGCATAGGTGAAGAGCAGCTGGTAGAGCTCTTCACGGCCGTAGAGCGACCGAAAGAACAGCCGCTCGACCACAGCGCCGAGCACGCCGACGCACACCGCGGCAAACAGCGACGCGATCCAGAACCCGCCGCCGATCGGGTGCAACCACTGCACCGCCTGCCACGCCAGGTAGGCACCGAGCATGTAGAACGAGCCATGCGCGAAATTGATCACGCGCATGATCCCGAACACCAGCGACAGCCCTGATGCGATCAGGAACAGGAACATCGCGGTGGTCAGGCCGCCCATGAACTGGCCGAACAGAAACGAAGGCGCCACCGCTGATCAATCCCCTGCCATGGCCGCGTCGCCCGCGTTGTTTGCGATATCGGGGCGACGCCAGTCGGTACGTCAGTATTCTTCTACGTCAGTTCGTCGGGAACGAAGCCGGCAGCGGCGTCGGATCCTTGATCACCGCGAACGGATATTTCGGATCCTTGACCATCACGCCCCAGAACTCAGGCGCGAACGTCTCGTGCGACTTGCTGCTGAATCGCCGCGGTCCCACCGGGGTGTCGAAGGTCATGCCGGCAAGCGCCTTGGAGACGGCCAACGAGTTGGTGCTGTTGGACTTTTTGATGCCCTCGGCCAGCGCATAGACCATCTCGTAGCCCATGACCGACCAGCCGGAGGCGTATTTGGCGTGGGTGAACTTCACGAGGTCGGCGATGAACTTCTTGTGCGCCGGGGGCTCGTTGCTACCGCCCCAGATCACCGGATCATAGGCGTCGCTGATGATACCGTAGGGATAATCCGCGCCCAGTGCCTGCGCCTCGTCGGGGGTGCCGACCTCGCCGCCGTCGACCAGCCGGTTCTTGATTGCCTTGAACAGACCGAGCGGGGTCGCCTGCTTGACAAAGGTGACGAAATCGCCGGCGAACAGCGAGCAATACACTGCGTCGGGCTTCTTGCTTAGCATCGCGTTGATGAACGCGGTGAAATCAGGCTCGCCGAGTTTCGGCCACTGTGAATTGACGACCTGGATGTCGGGCCGCAGCTTTTTGAGCGCGGTTTCAAAACCGGAGATCGAATCGTGTCCATAGGCATAATCGGGCGCGATCGTCGCGACCGTCTTGACGTCCGTGAACTTGGCCATCTCGGTCGCGCCGGCGAGGCCTTCGACATCGGTGTTCGATGCCAAGCGGAAAATGTAGGGATGGATGTGCTCGGCGTCGGTCAGAATGACGCTTTTCGACGATGGCGACATGAAGAGGATCTTGTTCTCTTTGGCCACCGTCGACACCGCTGGCGCCTCGGCCGAGGTCAGCGTGCCGAGCAGGAAATCGACATTGTTCTTGATGATCAGCTCGCGCGAGATACGGACCGCCTCGTCGGCGTTGGCCTTGCTGTCGCGCGGCAGCAGCTCGAGCTTGCGGCCGAGCACGCCGCCCTTGGCGTTGATCTCGGCGACCGCCATCTGGGCGCCCTTGAGGATCGGCTCGCCATATACCGCGGTGGGTCCGGACAGCGGGATCGGAAAGCCGATCTTGATGTTGTCCGCCGCGCGCGCACCCAGCGGTGCCAGCGCTACCGCAGCGACAGCCGCAGCCACCGCGTATCCATACCGCATCACGTCCTCCCCTTGATCTGGTTCCCCCCACAGCGCGCCGGTCGCACGGGAGAACTCGCTTCTGTTCACGGCGCGGCGAGAAGATGCGGTGCGGCGGCTGAATGTGTCAAGTTGCAGCGACAATCGAGCATGCAACAAAATCGGCGATAGCATTTTGCTGCACCGCATGAACGTACGGAGAGCGATATGGCCGATGCACGACCGCTTGTAGAGCGCGATCTGCGGCAGGCGCAGCGCATCGTGCGCAGCGCGTTCGGCACGTTTCTCGGCGTGCCCGATCTGGAGAATTTCTGGACCGATTTCGACTACATATACGGTCGCCATGGCTGCGAGCACATCGCGTCGTTCGCGGTTGACGACGGCGAGGGCCGGCTCGCGGGATCGAATTTCGCGACCCGCTGGGGCAGCGTCGGGTTTTTCGGGCCGCTGTCGATCCGCCCCGAGCTGTGGAACCACGGCCTCGCCCAGCCGCTCGTCGCCGCGGTGTCGGAGACGTTCGAGCGCTGGGGCCTGAGCCATGCCGGGCTGTGCACCTTCCCACACAGCACCAAGCACATCTGGCTCTATCAGAAATTCGGCTTCTACCCGCGTTTCCTGACCCCGATCATGGCGGCGCCGGCGCAGCCCGGCGACCTGCCCGCCGGCGCGCGCTATTCCGCACTGGCGGCGGCCGACCGCAAGGAGGCGGAGGACGCGAGCCGGGCGTTGACCGATGAACTTTATCCGGGGCTCGACCTGAGCGCCGAAATCCGCACCGTGACCGCGCGCAACCTCGGCGACACGCTGCTCGTCTGGGACGGCAGCCGGCTCGCCGCCTTTGCCGTGTGTCATTGGGGGCCGGCGAGCGAGGCCGGCGCCGGGTGCCTGTTCATCAAGTTCGGCGCGGTGCGCTCCGGCGCCGGGGCCGAAGCCCGGTTCGACGCGCTGCTCGACGCCGCCGGCGCGCTCGCAGCCTCGGTCGGGATGGGAAAAGTGCTGGCGGGGGTCAGTTCGGCGCGCGAGGCGGCCTATCGCCAGATGACGGGACGCGGGTTTCGTGCCTTGATGAACGTCGTGACGATGCATCGGCCCAACGAGCCCGGCTACAGCCGGCCCGACGTGTACGCACTGGACGATTGGAGATAGCGGATGAAGGCGGTCGTGTGCGAGGCGTTGGGCGGGCCCGAGGTGCTGGCGCTGCGCGACCTGCCCGACCCGCCGCCGCCGGGCCCGGGCGAGGTGCAGGTGCGGATCGGGGCGCGCGGCGTGCAGTATGTCGACGTGCTGATGCTGGCGGGCAAGTACCAGTTTCGCCCCGACCCGCCGTTCATTCCCGGCAACGAGGCGGCCGGTGAAATCGTCGCGGTCGGTGACGGGGTGACCCAATTCAAGCCCGGCGACCGGGTGTTGTGCCGGCTGCGGCTCGGCGCCTTCGCCCAGCTTGCCAATGCGCGAGCCGAGAATTGCCAGGCGATCTCCGCCGCGATGGGCCTCGACGCAGCGGCAGTGTTTGGCGGCGCCTACCACACCGCCTATCACGCGCTGCTGCAGCGCGGCCGGCTGAAGGCCGGCGATTGGGTGCTGATCCACGGCGCCGCCGGCGGCATCGGCATCGCCGCGATCCAGGTTGCCAAGCTTTACGGCGCCACGGTGATCGCGACCGCCAGTACCGACGAGAAGCGCGCCGCCTGTCTCGAAGAGGGCGCCGACTACGCGATCGACTATCGCGGCGGGTTTCGCGAGAAGGTCAAGGAATTGACCGGCAAGCGCGACGGGGTCGACATCGTCTACGATCCGATCGGCGCCGAGGTGTTCGAGGAATCGCTGCGCTGCATGGCGTGGGGCGGGCGCATCCTGATCCTCGGCTTTCTCGGCGGCGCGCCGGCGCTCGCCCGTACCAACTACCTGTTGATCAAGGGGCTGGAGGCGATCGGCGTGCGCCTCGGCGGGGTCACCGAGCAGCAGCCCGAGGTCGGGCGCGCCAACATGAAATTGCTGGTCGGGCTCGCCGGCGCGGGCAAATTGCGGCCGCGCATCTCGCATCGTTTTCCGCTCGAACGCGCCAGCGACGCGGTGCAGGCGGTGATCGACCGCAAGGTGATCGGCAAGGCGGTTCTGATCGGTTAGGGAAATGACCGGAAACCTTTCGCGGCGGGGGGCGTTTGGTACAGGTCGGCTAACCGAGGAGGACAGCCATGGCCGTTTCCGAGCAACCCGATATCGTGACCCTGCAGGCCGATGTGCAAACCCTGCGCACCGATTTTGCCAAGTTGGCGGCCGATTTACGCGAGATCGCCGGAAGCGGCATCGCGCGGGCCCAGACGCAGGCGCAGGATTCGGCCGACCGGGTATGGAGCGGGGTCAAGCGCCAGGCGGAGCAGGTCGGGCACGAGATCGAGGAGCGGCCGGTGATGTCGGCGCTAGCCGCATTCGGCACCGGGCTGATCCTCGGCATGCTGCTTAATTCGCGGCGGGGTTAGTGCGGATGGCGCGGCTGGCGCTGGCGGGTGCGGCGGGCGTCGCCGCACTGGTCGTCGCTGCGATCGCGGTGTGGTTTCTTGGCCAATCGCTGACGCTGGCCCTCGAGGCGATCCCGTTGAGCCCGGCGGTGTCGACGCTGACTGTCGGCCTGATCGGGCTGCTTCTCGCGATGCTGATCGCGCTGGTCGGGCGGATCGTCGCCGCACCACGCCACCCCGCGCCAACGCCGGCATCGCCCGCCACCGGCGTTGCCGATGTCGCGGCAGAGCTCGGCGGCCTTCTCGCCCAGCGCCTGACGGCGTCGAGCCGCTCGCATCCTTACGGCACGATCGGCACCGCGGTCGTCGCCGGGCTGATCGTCGGGGCCCTGCCGGAACTGCGCAGCCTGCTGGCGAGCCTCCTGAAGAAATAGGGTCGCCCCCGCCGGGCGGATCGTCACCGGCGGGCTGCTTTGCCTAGCGGATCGGCGCCTCGCCGCAGCGGTTGTGCAGTCTTCCGCCATCGGCGATCACCATCGCGACCAGGATCTCGTGCGGCCGCGGCGAGTCGGCGATCGACACCGTGATCGTGTCGAAATGCGCGAACGACCACGAATCGTCCTTATGGCCGAGCGGGATGTCGAGGCTGGCGCCGGGCGGCGCTACTTTGACGTTCGACCCGATCACCGCGTTGCCGCCGCCGATCGCCGCCCGCATCGGCCGCCCGAGCATCGGGTGGCAGCAGGCGCCGCCGTGCTCCATCTCGCCCTGGACTCCGACGATCGCGCCCTTGCCGTACGAAACCGCCGGGCCATCGAGCAGCTTTACCAGCTCCGGCATCAGCCGTTCGCCGAGCAGCGCCCCGGCCTCGAACAATAGCCGCAAGTCTTCGCTGTATTTGCCGGCATAGGGGTTGTCGATTACCGCCATCCCGACCGCGCGGACGATCGGCTTCGCCGGCTTGTGGCCGAGTTCGGAATAGGTGACGTCGCGGATCGTCACGATCTTGCGGATGTCGAGCATGTCACCCCCTTTTCGCTGCTTTCGCTGCTATCTGCAGGGAATCTGCAGCCAAACGCATTCGGCCCAGCGGCTCAGGGCGGGCAAGGATGCCCATAAATGCGACTTTTTTCCGGTTATGGCGCTGGCTTCGGCCCCGTCTCAAATTCCGCTATCGCGCGCAAAGCAGTCATCGCCGCGGCCTGCCGCCCTCGACCTCTCTTTCCCCGATCCGGCCATTGCGCAACCCGAGCCCAAAGATGATCTGGTCGTCACTCGATCACCTGGTCCGAACGGGTTGGCGGTCACGATCAAGGGGCGGGAGCGCTGACGCTCACGTTGAGATCAGTGATCAGTCCGGTTGAAATCGAATAGACCCATCCATGCACGCAAAGCGATTGGCCTCGTGCCCAGGCGTCTTGAACAAACACGTCGGTCGCGACGTTTTGCACCTGCCGCATGACATTCAGTTCGGCAAGGCGGTTGAGGCGCGCGGTCGTATCGGTCATCACATCAACCTCGTGGCGATGGGCCTGATACGTTTCGCGGATAGGATGAAGCCAGTGATCGACGAGCCCGCGACGCTTTCCATCAATGGCGGCGGCTATGCCGCCACAGCCATAATGGCCGACCACCATGATGTGCTGCACCCTCAGCACATCCACGGCAAACTGCAGTACGGAAAGATAATTAGCGTCTTGCGGCGAGGCGAGATTGGCGACATTTCGATGCACGAACAACTCGCCCGGGTCGAGGCCGACAATCTCGTTGGCGGGGACTCTGCTGTCCGAGCAGCCGATCCAAAGGTAAGCGGGCGCCTGCTGGCTTTCCAGCCGCTTAAAAAAATCAGGATCGGCAGATACCTTTCGCTCGGCCCATTTCCGATTGTTTGACTTCAAGTCATCCAGCATCCCGCCATAATACCAGCTATCGCGGACGCCCGGATAGTCTCGATAGTTGAGAACTCAGCACGTTTGAACGTAGGAGCAAGAACACGCCAATCCCACGTTCAGGACGGCAGGTCGACCTTCCGGGTCAGGTCCGCTCAGCGGATAAATTGTAGCTCAGCGAACGGCGGGAATCGGCGCAGCCTCGTCGTTTCCCCAGTCGCCGGCGAATGACGTATTTCCGCCCAGAGCGGAAATTGAACCGAGGTTCAATCGTAAACCATGCTGATGGTTTCGGCGACCAGCACCGGGCGCTTGCCACCCTCGATCTCCATCGTGCCCTCGTTGGTGACGCGCACGCCACCTTCGACCTTCTCGACGTTCTTGATCGTAAGGTGCAGGCGGATGCGGCTGCCGGCTGGCACCGGGCCAGTAAAGCGCACCCGGTTGGCACCGTAATTGATGCCGCGCGAGCGGTTTTTGACCGTGTAGATCGTCGCCGCCAGGCGCGGCACCAGCGACAGGGTCAGCCAGCCATGGGCGATCGTCTTGCCGCCGGGCATGTCGCGCTTGGCCCGCTCGACATCGACATGGATCCACTGATGGTCGCCGGTCGCGTCGGCGAATTTGTCGATCTGCTCCTGGGTCACCGTGTACCAGTCGCTGGTGCCGACCTCCTTGCCGGCATAGGCGGTGAGATCGGCGGGGCGTTCGACTTCGAGCATGTGTGCCTCCTTCGTTCAGGCCAAATTCGCGGTCATTTCGGGAGGCTCCGTAGGAGCGAGCCCGGAATCCATGAACACAGGTCCGTGGAATATGGATTCCGGGCTCGCCGCGTTGCGGCGCCCCGGAATGACGGGTGAAGGACAATCACGGCCGCATCTGGAACCGGGCTTCACCCGGCTTGCGCAATTTCTCGGCGAGGCGGGCGAAATCGCAGGCGAGGCGGCGGGTGTCGCGCGGGTCGATGATCTCCTCGACCCAGAAGGTCTCGGCGGTGCGAAACGGCGAGCGCAGCTTTTGCAGCCGGTCCTCGATCTCGGCGCGCCGGGCAGCCGGGTCGGGCGCGGCGTCGATCTCGGCGCGATAGGCGGCCTCGATCCCGCCTTCGAGCGGCAATGAGCCCCAGCGCGCCGAGAGCCAGGCATAGCGCAGCGCAAAGCGGCTCGCCGGCACATTGACCGCGCCGGCGACGCCAAACGTGTTGCGCACCAGAAACGTGCACCACGGCATTGTGGTCTGGTTGACCGCGGCCATTGCGCGAACGCCCTTGCGGATCGTCGCCGCCTTTTCGGCCTCGACGCCGATATGGAAACCCGGGCAGTCGCACAGATACAGCATCGGCAGGTGAAAGGTTTCGGCGAGGTCGACAAAGCGGATGATCTTGTCGCAGGCATCGGCGGTCCAGCACCCGCCGTAGAAGAACGGGTCGCTCGCCAGCACCGCGACCGGCAGCCCGTCGAGCCGTGCCAGCCCGGTGATGATCGGCCGGCCGAACAGGCGGCCGATCTCGAAAAACGAGCCCTTGTCGACCACCGCCTCGACGATCGGCCGCATCTTGTAGACCCGGCGGGTGTTGCGCGGGATCGCCTCGAACAGGATTTCGTCGCGCCGCGCCGGGTCGTCGTCGCACGGCAACCGGGCAGAGACCTCGTCGACTGATTGCGGCAGGTAGGAAAGAAACCGCCGCGCCGCGGCGAAAGCCTCTTCCTCGCTGTCGACCGCCTCGTCGACCGCGCCGCAGCGGGTTTGGATTTCCCAGCCGCCGAGTTCGGTCTTCGATACCTCGGTGCCGAGCGCGTTGACCACCGGCGGCCCGGCGACGAACACCGCCGAGGTGTCCTTGGTCATCACCGAATAGTGGCTCGACACCATCCGCGCCGCGCCCAGCCCCGCGACCGAGCCGAGCCCAAGCGCGATGACCGGCACCACGCCGAGATTGGCGGTCGTGTAGTAATAGGTCGCGCCCGAGCCGACGCGGTGGGGCAGGTTGGCGCGGCCGGTCGTCTCGATCGTCTTGACCGAGCCGCCGCCGCCCGAGCCCTCGATGATGCGGATGATCGGCAGCTTCAGATCGTGCGCCATCTGCTCGGCGAGGATCGGCTTTTCGCGGATCGTCGCATCGGCCGAGCCGCCGCGCACCGTGAAATCGTCGCCGACCACGACGACCGGGCGGCCGTCGATCATCGCGCGGCCCATCACGCAATTTGACGGCGTGAGATGATTGAGGTTGCCGGCGGCGTCGTATTCGGCGCGCCCGGCAATCGCCCCGACCTCGTGAAAGCTGCCGGCATCGACGAGCCCGTCGATGCGCTCGCGCACGGTCAGCCGCCCGCCCTTGTGCTGGCGCTCGATCTTGTCGAGCCCGCCCAGCAGACGCACCTGCCGCTCGCGCTCGCGCAGTTCGTCGAGTTCCGGCTGCCAGGTCATGCCATCGGCTCCATGTTCTGCGCCACTATGCTGTCATTGGGAGCACAACGAAGCAATCTCGGCCCGAGGACGTTCCGCCGAGATTGCCTCGTCACTTGCTGCTCCTCGCAATGACGCGGGACTTGCCGCCCGATGGCTATCGACTAATATATGGGAGCCCGTATTGGCTAGCCCATATAGCTGGGTACAATGAAGACGACGGTAGAGATTTCCGACGGCTTGCTCGAGGAAGCGCGTGCGGTCGCCGCGCGTGAAGGCGTGACGCTGCGTGGCTTGATCGAGCGCGGGCTGCGCAATGTGCTGCACGAGGCGGCGGGAAAACAGCCCTTCACGCTGCGCCGCGCCAGCTTCAAGGGGCGGGGGCTGCAGAAGGAGTTCGCGACGGCGGGCTGGGATGAGTTGCGCGATGCCGTCTATCGGGACCGCGGTGCGTGATCGCGGTCGACACCAATATCCTCGTCTACGCCCATCGCGAAGAATCGCCGTTTCACGATGCCGCCTTTCGGCGGATCGCTGCGCTCGCCGAAGGCGCGGTGAGCTGGGCTATCCCCTGGCCTTGTCTGCACGAATTTCTGGCGATCGCGACCCATCCGCGGATCTACGCGCCGCCGACCCCGCTTGCACGAGCCCTCGACCAGGTGGAGGCGTGGCTAGAATCGCCGTCGCTGGTCGTGCTCACGGAGACGGCGGTGCATTGGCCGGTTCTGCGCGAATTGCTGACCGGGGGGCGAGTGACGGGGGCGCAGGTCCATGATGCGCGCGTCGCCGCGCTGTGCCGCCAGCACGGCGTCCGCGAGCTGTGGACGGCGGATCGCGATTTCGGGCGCTTTGCCGGCATCAAATTCGTCAACCCGCTGGTCGAGGACCGACCGGCGCGGCGCTGATTCAATTCAAACGCCGGCAGGGCCGACGGCTCGACCGGGCTTGCGGCGACCGGCGGCTGCGGTAAGGATGGCGCCCTGCATATGAACGAGGCAGGGCGATGGCGATTGAACTCTGGACCTGGAACACGCCCAACGGGCGCAAGATCAGCGTGGCGCTCGAAGAAATGGGCCTGCCCTACACGGTCCATCCGGTGAATATCGGCCAGGGCGAGCAGTTCAAGCCCGAGTTCCTCAAGATCAGCCCGAACAACCGCATCCCTGCGATCGTCGATCCGGACGGACCGGGCGGCGGGCCGATCAGTGTCTTCGAATCGGGTGCGATCCTCACTTATCTCGGTGAGAAAACCGGAAAATTCTGGCCCAAGGGCGATTTGCGCGCGCAGGTTCCGGTGCTCGAATGGCTGATGTGGCAGATGGGCGGGTTCGGCCCGATGCCGGGGCAGGTCCACCATTTTCTGATGGTCAAGGACGAAGCCGACCGGCGCTACGGGCTCGAGCGCTACATGAAGGAGACGAACCGGCTCTACGGCGTGTTCGACAAGCGGCTCGCCGAGGTGGCCTATGCCGCCGGCAGCGAGGTGTCGATCGCCGATTTCGCGATCCTCGGCTGGGCGTGGCGCCACGAGCGGCACCAGGTCGATCTGGCGGAATACCCCAACGTCAAGCGCTGGTACGAGGCGATGATGGCGCGCCCCGGCGCCAAGAAGGGGTTCGAGGTCGCGCTGTCGTAACCAATTGCCCTCTCCCGCAATGCGGGAGAGGGTGCCCGAAGGGCGGGTGAGGGGTCGCTCCCGTCTCCGCCCTGCGCCCCTCACCCTCCCATCGCCGCGCCGATGGGCCCCTCCCTCTCCCGCAATGCGGGCGAGGGGATGAAAGGAGGAGTTGATGCGGCCGCTGCGCAGTTTCCTGTTCGCCCCCGGCAACCACCCGCGCCGGGTCGAGAAGGCGCTGACCCTCGATGCCGACGCGGTGATCCTCGACCTCGAAGACGCGGTCGCGACTGCCGAGAAGCCGGCGACCCGTGGCGCCATCGTCGCCGCCTACGCGGCGCAGCGCACCGGGCTGCTCTACGTGCGGGTCAATGCCGCCGATACCGGGTTCTGCTATGGCGATTTCGTCGCGATTGTGCGGCCCGGGCTCGACGGCATCATCCTGCCCAAGGTCGAAACCCCGGCGAGCCTCCAGACGATCGACTGGCTGCTGTCAAATCTCGAACGCGAGCGGGCTCTGCCGGAGGGCGGGATCGACCTGATCCCGATCATCGAGACCGCCAAGGGGCTGCGCGACATCGACGCGATCCTCGGCAGCGGCACGCGGGTCAAGCGCTGCGCGTTCGGCGCCGGCGATTTTACGCTCGACGTCAACATGCGCTGGACCCGCGATGAGGGCGAACTCGCCTATGCCCGCGCGCGCGCCGTTACCGCGAGCCGCGCCGCCGGGATCGAGGCGCCGCTCGACACGGTGTGGGTTGATTTGCAGGACGAAGCAGGGCTCGAAGCCTCGACCCGCCTCGCGCTGGGGCTGGGGTTTCAGGGCAAGATGTGCATCCACCCGAACCAGGTGGCCGTCGTCAACCGGGTGTTCACGCCGACCAACGCCGAGATCGATTTTGCCGAGCGGGTCGTCGCCGCCTTTGCCAAGGCGGAGAAGGAGGGCAGCGCGGCGATCCAGCTCGACGGCAAGTTCATCGACTATCCGATCGTCTATCGCGCCCAGCGCACGCTCGATGCGATGGCGGCGATCCGCGCGCGAGGGCCAGGGTGATGACCACGGGGCCGCTTAGCGGGATCACAGTCCTCGACCTGTGCAGCTATCTCGCCGGGCCGTACGGCTGCACGCTCTTGGCTGATCTCGGTGCGACCGTCATCAAGATCGAGTCGCCGCAGGGCGACATGCTGCGCCAGTTTCCGTCGAGCCTGCCCGGCGAGAGCCGGTTCTTTCTCGGCACCAACCGCGGCAAGCTCGGCCTCGGCCTCGATTTGAAGCAGAAAGAGGGGCTGGCGGTGCTGCACCGCCTGGTCGAAAGCGCCGACGTGCTGGTCGAGAATTTCCGCCCGTCGGTGCCGGTGCGGCTCGGCATCGACTATCCGCGCCTCAGAAAGATCAACCCGCGCCTCATCTATGCCGGGCTGACCGGCTATGGCGACCAGGGGCCGCTCGCCGACAAGGGCGGGTTCGACCAGGTGCTGCAATGCCTCAGCGGCATCGCCGTGTTCCAGGGCAAAGGCAAGGGCGACGGCGAACCGCAGCTGGTGCTCGGCTCGGTGCTCGACTACTTCACCTCGGCACTGTTGGCCTATGGTGTCGCGGCAGCGCTGTACCACCGCGAAAAGACCGGCAAGGGCCAGTATATGAGCCTGTCCTTGCTGCGCAGCGCGCTGACGATCCAGGCCGGGCGGTTTGTCTGGGCCGACAGCGAGGGCCGTGACGCGGTGCGCGATTCCGGCGCGGGCGGGCTGACCGGCATCCACCCGACCAAATCCGGCCCGCTTTATGTCTCGGTGCATTCCAACCATTTCTTCGCCGCGTTCTGCGAATTGATCGGGCTGCCCGGGCTCGCCGCCGACCCGCGCTACGCTTCGATGACCAAGCGCGCCGAGCACGCCGCCGAACTGGTGCCGCAGGTGCGCGCGGCGCTGGAGGCGAAAACCGCGCTCGAATGGGAGGCGCTGTTTGGCGAGCGCGTGCCGTGCGCCGCGGTGCGCCCGATCGAGGAGATGTTCGACCACCCGCAGGTGCTGGCCGAAGGGCTGGTGACGCATATCGACCACCCGGTGGTTGGCGGCTATCGCACGATGACCAAGCCGGTCGCCTTTGCCGACACGCCCGGCCCCGCGCCGACCGCAGCGCCGCTCCACGGCCAGCACTCGGCCGAGGTGCTGGCGCGGTTCGGCTTTGGCGACGCCGAGATCGCCGCGCTACGCGACAAGGGCGTCGTGCGCTGAAGCTCAATATTCCTTATAGTGTAGGAACTTGCCGCTCATCGTCACCTTGACGCGGTCGCCTTTCGGGTCGGGCTGGCGCTCGACCGACAGGTCGAAATCAATGGCGCTCATGATACCGTCGCCGAATTCCTCCTGGACCAATTCCTTTACGGTCGGACCCCACACCTGCATGATCTCGTAGAAGCGGTAGATCAGCGGGTCGGTCGGCACCACGGTCGGCAGCCCGCCGCGATACGGCACCTCTTGCAGCAGCAATTTTTCCTCCTCGCCGAGCCCGAACAATTTGGCGGCGCGCTCGGCCTGGTCGGGGTGCAGCTTCATCTGCCCCATCAGCGCCGCGGTCAGGTAGACCGGCGAGCCGCCGCCGATCTCGGCGCAGGCGGTCTTCCAGCTCAGCCCCTTCAGGCGCTTGGCGGACAGGATCCTGGCGGTTACCTCGGCGCGATCCATGGTGGGCTCCTCTCGCAAAGACACGACCGCACCCGCAGCAACAGCCATGCCAATTCGCCCCGCCCTGTGTAAACTTTGACGATGCTGACGCTCAGCGTTCTCGACCAGTCGCCGGTGCGCCAAGGGGTGACGCCGCGCGACGCGCTGCTGGAAACCATTGAACTGGCCCGCCATGTCGAGGCGCTCGGCTATCGCCGCTATTGGCTGGCAGAGCACCACGGCTCGGCGGGGCTGGCCGGCAGCGCGCCCGAGATCATGGTCGCCCGTGTCGCCGCCGAGACGAGCCATATCCGCGTCGGCTCAGGCGGGGTGATGCTGTCGCATTACAGCTCGCTGAAGGTCGCCGAGCAGTTCCGCCTGCTGGAGACGCTTTATCCCGGGCGCATCGACCTCGGCATCGGGCGCGCGCCGGGCAGCGACCAACTCACCGCGGTCGCGCTGCAACACGGGCCGGGCGCGCTCGGCATCGAGCATTTCCCGAACCAGATCGCCGACCTGATCGGCTATCTCGAACACACGATCCCGGCCGATCACCCGTTCGCGCGCATCCGGGTGACGCCGGAGGGCGAGACGCTGCCCGACATCTGGATCCTCGGCTCGAGCGAGCAGAGCGCGATCTTTGCCGCCTATTTCGGCCGCGCCTTCTCGTTCGCGCATTTCATCACCGACGAGGGCGGCACCGAGATCATGGCGGCGTATCGCGGCCAGTTCCGCCCGTCGCCGGCTCTCGCCGCGCCGCTCGGCAATATCGGCGTCTTTGTCGTGTGCGCGCCGACCGGGGACGAGGCGCAATTCCTCGCAGCCAGCCGCGACCTGTCGCGGCTGCGCCAGCACCAGGGCATTCTGGCGCCATTTCCGCCGCCCGAGGATGCGCTGAATTACCCTTATACCGATGCCGAGCGGCGCCTCATCGAATACCACCGCCGCCGCCAAGTGGTCGGCGACCCGGCGCAGGTCAAGGCGCGGCTCGAAGGACTGGCGGCGGCCTATGGGGTCGACGAAATCGTGGTACTGACCATCACCCACGACTTCGCGGCGCGCAAACGCTCGTACACGCTGCTCGCCGAGGCGTTCGGGCTCGTCCCGCCCGCCGGCGGCTAATACAGCCCGCCAGTGCCGCGGCCGGGGTTTCCCGCCGACGGGGCCGGTACCACCGTGCCGGGCGGGATGCCGCTGTCGCCGTAGGCCTGCTCTTCGGCGGCCGACATCGTGCCGTTACCGCCGGCGGCGTCGGCATCGGCATCGGCACCGGCGTCCCCGTCGGCTTCGCCGCCGGCTTCGCTGCCGGTATAGCTGTCCGGCCCGGTGCCGGCGCGGAAGGCCTCGAGGATCGAGTTCCTGTCCTCGGCATCGGCGGGCTGACCGGTGATGTCGTCGACCCGCACCATATCGGCGGACGCCGGCTCCTTGAACGGGGTGGCGGGGGTGTTAGCGAGTGCCGCCTCCATGAAATCGCGGAAGATCGGCGCGGCGACCCGGCCGCCGGCCTCGCCGCGGCCGAGGGTGCGCGGTTGGTCGAACCCGACATAGACCCCGGCGACGAGATGGGGCGAGAACCCGACAAACCAGGCGTCGTTCCAGTTGTTGGTGGTGCCGGTCTTGCCCGCCAGCGGCTTGCCGACCGCGGCCACGGCGGTGCCGGTGCCGTGCTGCACGACATCCTCCATCATCGAGATGATCTGGTAGTCGGTGATCGGGTCGACGAGCGAATCGGGTTTGTTCGGGCGGTAGAGGATCGGGTTTGCGCCATAGGTGACGTTTGGCAGGTAGCTCGGGGTGTTGGGCGGCAGCGGGCTGGCGGTGAACCCGGCGGCGGCATCCGATCCGGAGCGCGGTCCGGCGATCACAAAGCACGAGGCACAATAGGCCGCGCCCTTCTGGTAAAGGATTTGGCCGTTGCGGTTCTGCACCATGTCGATCAGCGACGGCAGCACCCAGTGGCCGCCATTGTCGAGCATCGCATAAGCCCCGGTCATGCGGACGACCGTGGTATCGCCGGCGCCGAGCGCCATCGAGTAGTACAACGGCATCTTGTCCATGATGCCGAACTGCTCGACGGTCTTGGCGATCGCCGGCATGCCGATCATGGCGGCAAGGCGCGCCGTCACCAGATTGCGCGAATGCACCAGCGCCTGGCGCAGCGTGCTCGGGCCGACAAAGGTGTCTTCGTAGTTGACCGGCTTCCACATCGGCAGGCCGGGCCCCTGGGGCAGCTCGATCGGGGCGTCTTCGACGATGCTCGACGGGGTGAAATCGCCTTGGAGCGCGGTCAGGTAGACGAACGGCTTGATCGACGAGCCCGGCTGGCGCCAGGCCTGGGTGGCACGGTCGAACTGGCTCTGGCGGAAATCCCAGCCGCCGACCACGGCGAGAACGCGGCCGGTCGACGGCTCCATCACCACGATCGCGCCGCTGACGTTGGGGATCTGCCGCAGCCCGTAGACCGGCAGCGCGGTCTCGGCGCTGCGCCACCGCGCGCTCCGCGTTGGCGCCGTGCCGGGAAGCCGCTCGACCAGCACGATGTCGCCGGGGTGAAGCACCTCGCTGGCGCGCGCCACCGGCGGCCCGAGCTGCTGGTTGTCGAGGGTGCGCCGGGCCCAGCGCAACTCGTCGAGCGGGATGCGCCCCTGTCCGCCACCCTTGATGGCGATCTGGGCACCGTTCCAGTCGGCCGACACCACCGCGGCGAGCTGCCAGTTGCCGATGCCCGGCGGGTCCGGGGTGGTGGCCAGCGCAGCGACCGCGGCGCTGGCCGAGCCGAGCCGCACGATCGGGCCGCGCCACCCATGCCGCCGGTCATAGGCGATGAGACCGTTGCGGAACGCCCGCTCGGCCATCGTCTGGTCCGCCGGGGTATAGCTCGTGCGGACGATCAGCCCGCCTTCGTACACCACCTTCTGGCCATAGCGGGCGACCAGCTCGCGCCGCACGTCTTCGACGAAGTAGCCGTCCCGGCTGTCGTCGGGCGGTCTCGGCGGCGCGAGGCGGATCGGCTCGGCGATCGCCGCGCTGCCTTGCGCGGGGGTCAGCCAGCCCATGTCCACCATGCCGCCGATCACCCAGTCGCGACGGTTCTTGGCCGCCACCGGGTTGCGCCTCGGGTTGTATTCGTGCGGCGCCTTGGGCAAGGCGGCGAGCAGCGCCGCCTCGGCCGGGGTCAGCTCGGCGAGGGTCTTGTGGAAATACGCATCCGACGCGGCGGCGGCCCCGTACGAGCCGGCGCCGAGATAAATCTCGTTCAGGTAGATTTCGAGGATGCGGTTTTTGCTAAGGTACTGCTCGATCTGATAGGCGAGCAGCGCCTCCTTGATCTTGCGCGCGAACGACACCTCGTTGGTCAACAGGAAGTGGCGGACCAGCTGCTGGGTAATCGTCGAGGCGCCGAGCGGCCGCTCGCCGCGGCCGTAGCGCACGACATCGGCCACCGCGGCGCGGAGGATCGATAGCGGGTTGATCCCGCCGTGATGGTAGAAATCGCGATCCTCGGCGGCGAGGAAGGCGTGGATCACCAGCGGCGGGATTTTCGAGAACGGCGTCAGGATGCGGTGCTGATCGGCGAATTCCGTGATCAGCGTGCCGTCGGCGGCGTAGACCTTGGTGCCGGTCGGCGGCACATAGGTCAGCAGCTCTTTCTGGTTGGGCAGGTCATGCCCGTAATGGGCGACCAGCCAGGCGGCGCCGCCGGCCGTTACCAAGGCCAGCATGACCGAAACCATAAAGACCATGCGCACCAGCGTGCGCAACCTGCGGATCATCGCCGCCACCTCGGCACGACCTGTCGATGGGGCCATGTCGCAGCATGCATCATCGCGCAGAAATGACATGACGACGGGGACGTAGCCATAGTCTACCTCGCCGCACCGGGGTCGGTGCGAAACCTCTATTTCGCGCTAACGCGGGCCTCCTCGGGAAAGCTCCCGCGCGCGGCGAATATTGCCCGGCGCCGCCTGAGGGATGGCGGAGGGCGAAACCTTACCGTCGGCACTAGCGACGGCGGCGAGGACCCGTGCGGATCAGGCTCCGATCAGGCCGAGCTGCGGGCTCGACGGTTCGGCGAAGGTGCGCATCGGGATGCGCCCGGCGAGGCGGGCGAGGCGGCCGGCCTCGACCGCGGACTTGATCGCTACGGCCATCCGCCGCGGATCGTGCGATTTGGCGATCGCGGTATTGACCATGACCGCGTCGCAGCCGAGCTCCATCGCCCTGGCGGCGTCCGAAGCAGTGCCGATGCCGGCGTCGAGCACTACCGGCACCGGGCTGCGCGCGCAGATCAGCTCGATCGCTGCCGGGTTGGCGAGCCCCCGGCCGGAGCCGATCAGCGAGCCCAGCGGCATCACCGCGGCGCAGCCGACATCAGCCAGCTTCTGGCAGGTTACCGGGTCGTCGTTGCAGTATGGCAGCACGACAAACCCTTTGCGCACCAGCTCGTCGGCGGCAGGCACGAGCTGCTCGACATCGGGGTAGAGGGTGTCGCGGTCGCCGATCAGTTCGAGCTTGACCCAGTTCGTATTCAGCGCCTCGCGAGCCAGCTCGGCGGTCAGGATCGCGTCGCGCGCCGTGACGCAGCCCGAGGTGTTGGGCAATAGCCGCACCCGGTCACCCAGCAGGTCGACCAGGCTGCCGCTGTATCCGTCGAGGCTGACCCGGCGGATCGACATCGTCGCCAGCTCGGCGCCGCTCGCCGCGAGCGAATCGAGCATCACCTGCTGGTTCGGGTAGCCCGCCGTGCCGAGAATCAGGCGGGAGTTCAGCGCAATGCCGGCGATCAGAAGCGGGTCGCTCATGGGCGCATCCTACACGAGAATCCGTCAGCCGCCCTGCAGCGGGCGCACGATTTCGACCTGGTCGCCGGCGGCGAGCGTGGCGCGCGGCCATTCGGCGCGGCGTACCACGGCACCGTTGACCGCGACCGCGAGAAACCGTGCCGCCGGATCGATGCCGCGTGCGGCCAGCAGCTCGGCAACGGTCGCGGCGGCGATTTCGGCTTCTTCGCCGTTGACGCGCAGCCGGGTCATTGCGCCGCCTCCACGGCCGGCGCCGGGGCAAACCGCTCCGGGCTGAACGGGCGGGCGATCTCGGGCAGGCGGCCGGTCAGCACGAATTCGCTCATCACCGCGGCGGATGCCGGGGTCAGCAGGATGCCGTTGCGGTGGTGTCCGCTGGCGATCGCCAGCCCGTCGAGCCCGCTCGGCCCCAGCATCGGCGCGTCGTCGCGCGAGCCGGGGCGGAAGCCGACCCAGGTCTCCGCGATCGGCAGCTCCTCGATCGCCGGCACCGCGCGCCATGCCCCGTCGAGCAGCGCCAGCAGCCCGCCGGCGGTCAGCCGGGTGTCGAACCCGCGTTCCTCGACCGTCCCGCCGATAATCAGCCTGCCGTCGTTGCGCGGCACCATGTAGCTGTGCGGCGCCCAGATCACGTGGCGCACCAGCGGCGCCGCGGGGTCCATCTGCAGCGCCATCATCTGGCCCTTGATCGGGCGCACCGGCGGCAGGTACGGCGCCGGAATGCCGCCGATCTGGCGCGACCACGCGCCGGCCGCCAGGACGACGACGTCGCCGCGCTCCTCGCCGGCCTCGGTGACGATGCCGGCGGCGCGGCCATCGGCGACGATCACCTCGCGCACCGCGCAGTTCTCGTGGAGCGCGACGCCGGCGCTGCGGCACGCCGCCGCCAGCGCCTGGGCGAGGCAGCGGTTGTCGACCTGATGGTCGTTGCGGCTCAGCACCGCGGCGGTGATCCCGGGCTTCAGGTGCGGCTCGCGCCGCCGCGCCTCGAAGGCCGACAGCCATTCGAGGTCGAGCCCGAGGCCCTTCTGAAATTCGTAGGAATGGCGCAGCGTCTCGGCGTCGTCGCGGTTCAGCGCGACCACCAGCGTGCCCTCGTCGCGATAGCCGATTTCGATGCCCGAGGCGGCTTCGATCTCGCGGCGGAAATCGGGCCACAGGCGCTGGCTTTCGAGGGTCAGCGACAACAGCGCCTCTTCGCCGGGCTCGGTCTCGACCGCGGCCGCGAGCATGCCGGCGGCGGCCCAGCTTGCGCCGTGCCCCGCCGCGCCGCGGTCGTAAACGGTGACAGAGCATCCGGCCTGCGCCAGGCGCCAGGCAAGCCCCAGCCCGACGACGCCGGCGCCGATGACCAGTGTCTTCGGAAGGTGCGGCGGAACGGTGGTTTGGGCGGTTATGACGGACTCCCTTCGCCGGGCTTACCCGACCAGGTTCATTGGGTCTGATCTCAGCCGCCGCGCCCGGCGCCTCGCGACGCCCGCCGGCAGCACCCCAGCCTCGCGGTCAATTTTGGCCGCGCGCCGGGGCGATGCAACAATTTTCTTTGCATGCCGGCCCGTGGCGCGTCGGAGCGGCCCGCCGTTAACCATTCGCTGACGTTTTCTTGTCAACCTTGCCGATACGCGCTCCTCCGGGGTGCGCGTCTGCCCTGTTGGGCATCCTCCCCTCAGCCTTTGGCCGCCTCCGGGCGGCCTCTTTTTTTTCGGCCGGTGCCCGGGTAGTGTCGAGCCGGGAAACCGTGCAGCGCGAACATTTGGGGAAGGGATGAACGCAAAGGTCTCGACGCTGTCCGCTCTTGCCGCGACGTTTGCGGCGGCGGTATGCGGTGCGCGGGCCGAGGCGCAGGAACCGATCCGGCCGGGCGCGGACGGCGGTTGGTATCTCGGCGGCGAGGCCGGCTGGACCGACCTCGGCAGCGAGGAGGCCTATCTCCCGACCACGAAGGACGCCCAGGCGTGGAGCAGCGGCTTTGCCGTCGGGGTCCGGCTGGGCTACCAGTTCGGCGGGCTGCGGATCGAGGAAGAGTTTCGCCACGCCAGCAACAATCTCGAGCGCATCGGCCTGCACCCGGCGCGGGGCGCGCGCGACGCCGAAATCTTCATGACCAATGCGCTGTACGACTTCGATCTCGGCTGGCCAGTCAGCCCGCATGTCGGCGCCGGGATCGGCGCGGTCGGTCTGCATGACGGCGGCCAGGTTCCGGTGCTCGGCATCACCAGCTTCGACAACAGCACGTCTTGGGTGTTTGGGTATCAGGCAATCGCCGGGATCAGCTATAGGCTGGCGGCGGGCCTGACCGCCGAGCTCGATTACCGCTACCTGTCGACGATGACGCCGCACTTCACCACGTCGCCGGGACTGGTGATCGACGGCGTGGCTCAGGGCAGCCGGTCCATATCGTCGGGTTATTCGACCCAGACGATCCTGATCAGCGCGACCTGGCATTTTGATGACCGGGCGCCGGCGGCTGGGCGCTAGTGCACTGACACAGACGTAGGATTCACAAAGGCGGCTAGGTATGCGAATCTGGGCGGATGGCTCAGACCGTATGTGTCGTCGTCACCGCCGAGGACCGCGCGCGCTTGGCCGCGATCGTTGGGGATCGAAGCCGGC
>DATLRD010000100.1:0-3048 GCA_035534855.1 Allostellaceae bacterium
CGGAACGATCGACCGCAGTAGGTCGGGGCGCAGTCATTCGTTGAATATGTGTCGATCATCGGAATTATTAGGTATCAGCTTACGTCGCAAAACAAATATTGCACTAAATCGCTACGCGGTAGGGAGGTTGAGGCAACGGAATAGAGAAAATAGGCCCACTTTTTCCGAAAAATCTAGAGCATTGCCGCGTAGAGTGGAATCGCTGAAGGGGGTTTCGGCGCGAGATGAAGTGTGATTCGCTGTCCCTTACCACAAGCTGTGGGGGCAGGGATGGCATGGCGGCAGGGGCAGAGCTATTCGGAGGACCTGCGGGGGCGGGTTCTGGCGGCGGTTGATGGCGGGATGGCGGCGCGGGCGGCAGCCAAGCTGTTCCAGGTCAGCGTGTCGTACATCTACAAGGCGCTGATCCGGCGGCGGCGCACCGGCGAAGTGAGCGCCCGTGCGCGGCGCGGGCACCGGCCGCGCAAGCTCTCGCCGGCGCAGGAAGCGGCGCTGTCGGCGCAGATCGCGGCGCATCCCGACCTCACCCTGGCGGCGCTGCAGGCCTGGCTTTTGGCCGAGCATGGTGTGCGGCTGTCGAATGGGGCGATGTGGTCGGCGGTGGCCCGGCTCGGCCTGTCATATAAAAAAAGACGCTCCGGGCGGCCGAGCAGGATCGCCCGGATGTCGCGGCGCGGCGGCGGGTCTGGCAGGCGGCACGCCCCTTCGTCGATCCCGACAAGCTCGTCTTCATCGACGAGACCGGCGCCAGCACCAAGATGACCCGGCTCTATGGCCGCGCCCCGAAAGGCCGGCGGCTCGTCGCCAAGGCGCCGTTCGGCCATTGGAAAACCACCACCTTCGTCGCCGCGCTGCGGCGCGACGGGCTCGGGGCACCGATGGTGCTCGATGGGCCGATGACCGGCCGCGCGTTTCTGGCCTATGTCGAGCAGGTGCTGATCCCCACCCTCGAGCCCGACGACATCGTCGTGCTCGACAATCTGCCGGCCCACAAGATCGCCGCCGTGCGCGCCGCCATCGCCGCCGCCGGCGCTCAGTTCTTCCTGCTGCCGCCCTATTCGCCCGACATGAACCCGATCGAGATGGCCTTTGCCAAGCTCAAGGCGCTGCTCCGCCAGGCCGCCGAGCGCACCCGCGACGGCCTCTGGCAGAGGATCGGAGAGCTGCTCGACCGCTTCACTCCGGACGAGTGCAACAACTACTTTCACGCCGCCGGCTATGGTGACTCATTCTGAAAATGCTCTAGTGGATTGGCGCTGATAGATGATTCCGGTGGGCTTGTAGATATGCGAGTCTGGCTGGATGAGACGAGGTGTTGAAGTCCGGCTTGGACCGGGCGACCGGGAGCTGCTGGAAGCGGTGATCGGGTCGGGGAACAGCCCGCAGAAGCATGTGTGGCGGGCGCGGATCGTGCTGTTGAGCGCCGAGGGGCTCGGCACGATGGCGATCCAGCGCCAGACCGGCAAAGGCAAGCCGACGATCTGGCGCTGGCAGGCCCGCTTCATGGCCGAGGGCGTCGACGGCTTGTTGCATGAGGCGACCCGGCCGGCGGGCAAGCCGTCGCTGTCGCCGGAGACGATCGAGCGGGTGGTCGAGATGACGCTCGCCGAGCCGCCCGGCGAGACGACGCACTGGACCTGCCGGGCGATGGCGAAAGCTGCTGGGGTCAGCCACCGCAGCGTCCAGCGCATCTGGGCGGCGCATGGCCTCAAGCCGCACCGAGTTCGCACCTTCAAGCTGTCGAACGACCCGGAGTTTGCCGCCAAGGTTCAGGATGTCGTCGGCCTCTATGTCGACCCGCCCGAGCATGCGCTGGTGCTGTCGGTCGACGAGAAGTCGCAAATCCAGGCGCTCGACCGCACCCAGCCGGGCCTGCCGATGAAACGGGGTCGCTGCGGGACGATGACGCATGACTACAAGCGCCACGGCACGACAACGTTGTTCGCCGCGCTCGATGTGCTGGAGGGCCGCGTCATCGGCCAGTGCATGGCGCGCCACCGACACCAGGAATTCATCCGCTTTCTCAATAAGATCAACCGAGAGACGCCGGCCGGGCGAGAGTTGCACCTGATCGTCGACAATTATGCGACGCACAAGCATCCCAAGGTCCGCGCCTGGCTCGAACGGCATCCCAGATTCCATTTCCACTTCACCCCGACCTCGGCCTCCTGGCTTAACGCGGTCGAGGGCTTCTTCGCCAAGCTGACCCGGCAGCGGCTCAGGCGTGGCGTCTTCAAGGGCATCGTCGATCTCCAGGCCGCCATCAACCGATACCTCGCCGAAACCAATGACAACCCTAAGCCCTTCACCTGGACCGCCGATCCTGACGCCATCATCGACAAGGTACGCCGCGGGAAACAGGCGTTAGAGTCGATCCACTAGCTGCGCGCGGCATCGAGTTCGGCCACACCCGCATCGGCCTGCACACCGGGTTCGCGTTTGTCGGCAATATCGGCACCAAGGAGCGGCTGCAATACACCGCGCTCGGCGACATGCTGAACACCGGCTCGCGCCTCGAAGGGCTGAACAAGGCGATCGGCACCCGCATCGCCGTCTCGGGCGACCTCGCCGCCAAGGCGACCGGCCACCGCTACCGTCCGGTCGGGTCGTTCGTCGTCAAGGGCCGCACCGGGGCGACCGAGGTGCTGACCCCGATCGACCCGGACAATGCGCGACCCGAGTGGGAGGCGCGCTATGAAGCCGCCTTCCATGCCGCCTCTTCCGGCTCCGCCGAAGCCGCCGCGCTCTTTGCCGCGCTTTATGAAGAAAAACCCGACGATCCGTGCGTCGCGTTTCACCACCGGCGGCTCGTCGCCGGTGGAACCGGCACCGCGATCCACATGGACGAGAAATGACCGCGCCGCCGCTCGCTGATCCGCCAGCCCGCCGCGTGCCGCCGCTGGTTCTGGTGCTGATGGGGGTTTCCGGCAGCGGGAAATCTACGCTCGCGCTCGAATTGCAGCGCGTGCTGGGCTGGAAATTCCAGGAGGGCGACGATCTTCACCCGCCCGCCAATGTCGAAAAGATGCGGGCCGGCCGGCCGCTCGA
>DATLRD010000101.1:0-2775 GCA_035534855.1 Allostellaceae bacterium
AGATCGGGCAGGGCGGCTATGCCTATGTCGTCGATGGCAAAGGCAGGCTGATCGCGCATCCCGATATCAGCCTGGTGCTGCGCGATACCGACTATTCACACCTGCCGCAGGTCGCCGCCACGCTGCGCCGGGCGGCGGCGCCGGCGGTATCGGTGGCGCGTAACGGCGACGGGATGGCGGTGCTGAGCGCGCATGCCGCAATCGCCCCGCTCGGCTGGCTGGTGTTTGTCGAGCTGCCGCTGCACGAGGCGTTCGCTCCGCTCTACGGCACCGCGCTGCGCAGCGCGGTGCTGCTGGTGCTCGCGCTGGCCGGCGCCACGTTAGCCGCCCTGTTCCTGGCGCGACGCATGGCCGGGCCGATCCGGGCCATGCAGGAGGGCGCCGCGCGGATCGGCGCCGGCGAACTCGACCGTCGGCTCGACATCCATACCGGCGACGAACTGGAAGCGCTGGCTCAGCAATTCAACCGCATGGCCGGCGATCTGCAGACGTCGTACGCCCGGCTTGAGCAAAAGGTAGAGGAACGCACCGCCGAGCTGTCGCAATCGCTCGAATACCAGACCGCGACCAGCGATGTGCTGAAGGTCATCAGCCGCTCGACCTTCGACCTGCAGCCGGTGCTCGACAGCGTGGTTGAGACGGCAATCCGGTTATGCCACGCCGACCAAGCGGTGATCTTTCGCAACGAAGGCGGCGAGTATCGCTGGGCGGCCGGCCGCGGCAACACGCCCGAGTACGAGGAGATCGAGCGGGAGCTGAGCTTCCGGCCGGGGCCCGGCAGCCTGGTCGGCCGCACCGCCTCTGAACGCCGCACCGTCCAGATCGCCGATACCCAGGCCGATCCGTCTTATGAACTCAAGGAGGACGCCCGGGTCGGCGGGGTTCGCACGCTGCTCGGCGTGCCGTTGCTGCGGCAGGGCGAGGTGATCGGCGTCATCGGCCTCGCGCGGCAGCGGGTCGAGAGCTTCACCGACAAGCAGATCCAGCTGGTCACGACCTTTGCCGACCAGGCGGTGATCGCGATGGAGAACGCGCGGCTGATCAGCGAGACGCGCGAGGCGCTGGAACAGCAGACCGCGACCGCCGACGTGCTGGGCGTCATCAATTCTTCGCCCGGCGACCTCGCGCCGGTGTTTGACGCGATGCTGGAAAAGGCGATTCGTCTGTGCGAGGGCGTCCAGGGCACGCTTTGGACTTTTGTGAGCGAGCAAATCGTGCTGACGGCATCGCGCGGGCTGAAGCGGAAATTCGTCGAAATGCTCCGCACGGAGCGCGAGGGGCAGAACCCAGGAGAGCAAGATCCCGTACGGCGGATCATGCGCGGCGAACGGCTGATCCAGGTTCTCGATCTGACCACTGACCTTACACACGGCGCGGTGTTCCGTGCGGCGGCGGAGCTTGGCGGTGTCCGGACCATCATGGTGGTCGGGCTCTTCAAGGACGCGGTTCCGCTCGGCGCCTTTGTCATTTCTCGGCGGGAGGTTCACGCCTTTACCGACAAGCAGATCGCCCTCTTGCAGAATTTTGCGGCGCAGGCGGTGATCGCGATGGAGAACGCCCGCCTGATCAACGAGACGCGCCACGCGCGCGACGCGGCCGAGACCGCCTTGGGCGAATTGAAGACGGCGCAGGCCAGTCTGATCCAGGCCGAGAAGATGGCCTCGCTCGGCCAGCTTACCGCCGGCATCGCGCACGAGATCAAGAACCCGCTCAACTTTGTCAACAATTTTGCCGGGCTGTCGGTCGAGTTGCTGGACGAATTAAAGGAGGTCGCGGAGCCGGCGATCGCCACGCTCGACGAGGACAAGCGCGAGGAAATCGAAGAGGCGATCGCGTTGCTGACCGGCAACCTCGAAAAGATCGCCGAGCACGGGCGGCGCGCCGACAACATCGTCAAAAGCATGCTCGAACACTCGCGCGGGGTCAGCGGCGAGCGGCGCGACGTGGACCTCAACGCGCTGGTCGAAGAGGCGCTCAACCTCGCCTATCACGGCGCCCGCGCCCAGGATCCGAACTTCAACATCACGCTCGAACGCGATTTCGACCCGGCGGCGAAGCCGATCGAATTGGTGCCGCAGGACGTGACCCGGGTGTTTCTCAACCTGTTCGGCAACGGGTTCTACGCCGCCAACAAGCGGGCGCACACGGATGGCGGGCCCGGCTTCCGTCCGATCCTCAAGGTGACGACCCACGATTCGGGCGATGCGCTCGAAATCCGAGTCCGCGACAACGGCAGCGGGATCCCGCCCGAGATCAGGAACAAGCTGTTTCAGCCGTTTTTCACGACCAAGCCAACCGGCGAGGGGACCGGGCTCGGTCTGTCGATCACCTATGACATCGTCACCCAGCAGCACGGCGGCACGATTGCGGTAGACAGCGAACCTGGCGCGTTCACCGAATTCACCATCCGCCTGCCGCGTACCCAAAAGGCGTCACCAGCATGAGCCCGAACACGAGCGTCAGCATCCTGATCGTCGACGACGAACCCGATGTCGCCGAGCTGTTCCGCCAGCGCTTTCGTCGTGAAGCGCGACAGGGGACCTATGTGCTGCATTTCGCCGCCTCCGGCGAGGAGGCGCTCGACCGGCTCGACGGCGAAATCGAGCCGCAGCTGATCGTGATCCTGTCCGACATCAACATGCCGGGGATGGACGGGCTCGAACTGCTGCGCGCGGTCAAGCAGCGCCGCCCCGACCTGCCGGTGATGATGGTCACCGCCTATGGCGACGAGGAGCGGCGGCGGCGCGCCGCCGAATACGGCGCCTTTGAATTTGT
>DATLRD010000102.1:0-17066 GCA_035534855.1 Allostellaceae bacterium
CCGGGCTCTTGAACGTCGGAACAACCGGCACTTTCCGTGAAAGGCCGGTTTTCCGACACAGAGACCCACGCGTCGCAGACCTTACGGGATCAAAAGCTGAAGCTGTGAACCCCAAAATAGCCCGCAACCAAAATTACGACAACCACTACGCCGATGATTGTGAAGACGTTCATCGTGTTTTCCTCTGAATTCTAAGTAGGGTGGATATACGGTTTTCTATTACCGACCCTAGCATCCAGAGAAAAGTACGACTACCCACGGAATTTACTCACAAACGTCGAGCCCCGTCGGCACTCCGACGGGGCCCTATATCTGCACTATTGCGGCGGCGGCACCACGAAGACGGTGCCACCCGGACCCATTTGACCGCGCTGGCCCTGGTCACCTGTCGCGCCTGTGTATCCGGTGTTTCCCTGAGGGCCGGGCGGACCGGCTGGACCGGCACAAGCGCCCAGTGCGAGCGCGGCAACGAGAACGAGTGTTGGCGGTAAAATTGTCATCACATTTACCTCTCTGGGTGTGCCTATTAAGGAAGCCGTTTCAGCGATGCTGCAACCTACCGGTCGGCGCTGAGGCACCGAAAGGTTCGGAAAATACGCAATTAGGTGCTGACGATGCCGTCCGACGCAGACACGCCCCCCTCCGCCACGATCAGGCACAGCCCGCCCCTCGCCGAGGCCTGGCGACTGATTTTACTTATTAGAGTCACGGTCCGCCGGCAGCGGCTCTTTGCGCAGAAAGTTGAAATCGCAGCCGCGGTCGGCCTGGAGGATTTCGCGGCGGTAGAGCTGGGCATAGCCGCGCGGCGGCACTGGCTGGGTCGGCGCCGGGCGGCGGGCGAGTTCGTCATCGGCGACCAGAAGATCGATGCGGCGGTCCCGCACCGAGAGGCGGATGCGGTCGCCATCGCGCACCTTGGCGAGCGGGCCGCCCGAGGCCGCATCGGGTGTCACATGCAGGACGATCGAGCCGTAGGCGGTGCCGCTCATCCGCGCGTCGGAAATCCGCACCATGTCCTTGACGCCGGCGCGCGCCAGCTTTTGCGGGATCGGCAGATACCCGGCCTCCGGCATGCCCGACGCGGAGAGCGGCCCGGCATTCTGCAGCACCAGGAAATCGTCGGGCGTCACATCGAGATCGGGGTTGTCGATGCGCGCCGACAAATCTTCGAGCGAGGTAAAGACGACCGCCCTGCCCTCCTTTTCGAACAGCTTTGGGTCGGCCGCCGAGCGCTTGAAGATCGCCCCCTTTGGCGCCAGCGAGCCGAACAGCGCGACGAGCCCGCCGGACTCCTGCAACGGCTCGCGCAATTGCCGCACCACCTCGCGGTCGACCGGACCGCCGGGGCGCGCCAGCCGCTCGCCGAGGGTTTCGCCGGCGACCGTCAGGCAATCGAGGTTCAACAGCGGCTGCAATTCGCGCAGCACCGCGCCGATGCCGCCGGCGGCAAACAGATCCTCCATGTAATGCGGCCCGGTCGGCTTCAAATCGACGAGAACGGGCGTCTCGTCACTGATCGCGTTCAGCCGGTTGAGGTCGATGTCGATGCCCGCGCGGCCGGCGACCGCGGTCAAATGCAACACCGCGTTGGTCGAACCGCCGATCGCCATCAACAGACGCAGCGCGTTTTCGACCGATTTCGGCGTGACGATCCTGTCGGGGGTAATCTTCTCGGCGGCCAGCCGCATCGCCGCCCGCCCGGTCGCCTCGGCGGCGCGCAGCCGGTCGGCGTGCACCGCCGGGATCGCCGCGCTGCCCGGCAGGATCATGCCCAGCCCCTCGGCAATCGAGGCCATCGTGCTCGCCGTGCCCATCACCGCGCAGGTGCCGGCGGTGGTCGCGAGATTGCCCTCGATCTCGTGAATCTCGGCGTCATCAACCTCTCCGGCGCGGAACTTGGCCCAGAAGCGCCGGCAATCGGTGCAGGCGCCGAGCCGCTCGCCATGCCAGCGCGAGGTCAGCATCGGCCCGGCCACCAGGTTGATCGCCGGCCGGTTGGCCGACAGCGCACCCATCAGCTGCGCCGGCACGGTCTTGTCGCAGCCGCCGACCAGCACCACCGCATCCATCGGCTGGGCGCGGATCATCTCTTCGGTGTCCATCGCCATCAGGTTGCGGAACATCAGGCTGGTGGGGTTGAGGAACACCTCGCCGAGCGAGATCGTCGGGAAGACGAGGGGCAATCCGCCGGCCGCCAGCACGCCGCGCTTCACCGCGTCGATCAGCTCGGGGAAATGGCGGTGGCAATTGTTGAAGCCGGAAAACGTGTCGGCGATGCCGATCACCGGCTTTGCCAGCAGCTCGGTCGAGTACCCCATCGAGCGGGCAAACGAGCGGCGCAAATAGAGGGCGAAATCGGGGTCGCCGTAATTCGTCAAACCCAGGCTGAGGCCGTGGCGGTCGGTCATTGCAATCCTCTCGACGCAGTACCGCCCCGTTATAGCGCCGGCGCAACCATCGCCGCGAGACCGTGTTGACCAGCGAGCGAGTGGCGGCGAGCCAGGTCGCGCTCGAATCGGGGGCAGCACATGAGCGTCGCGCAGATCCTGACGGTTGTCATCATCGTCGGCATGGTTGCGCTGTTCCTGTGGGACCGGTGGCGCTACGACATCGTCGCGCTGCTCGCGCTGATGGCGGCGGTGGCGGGCGGAATCGTGCCGGTCGGCCAAGCCTTTGCGGGATTTGCCAACCCGGTCTTGCCGCTGATCGGCGCGGCATTGATCGTCAGCGCCGCGATCGGGCGATCGGGCGCGATCGAGGTGGTGGTGCGGCGCTTGATGCCGCTGATGACATCGCGCGACCTCCAGGTCGGCATTCTGGCCGGGTGCGTTATGGTGCTGTCGGCTTTCGTCAAGAATGTCGGCGCGTTGGCGATCTTCATCCCGGCGGCCGTTCAGGTGGCGCGGCGCAACCGGCGGTCGCCTTCGGAATTCCTGATGCCGCTGAGCTTTGCCTCGCTGCTCGGCGGCTCGATGACCCTGATCGGCACCTCGCCCAACATCATCGCGGCGAGCGTTCGCCAGCAGCTCGGCGGCGCGCCGTTTCGGATGTTCGACTTCACCCCGGTCGGGGCCGGTATCGCCGCGGTTGGGATCGTGTTCCTGACCTTCGGCTGGCGCCTCATTCCGCGGGGGTTGCGCGGCACCGCCGGGGTCACGGCATTCCGGATCGAGGATTACGCGAGCGAGGTGCGGGTCGGGCGCGGGTCGGCCTATATCGGGCAGACCGTGCGCCAGGTCGAGGCGCTGGCGGGCGGCGATGTCGCGATCACCGCGATCATCCGCGAGCGCGGCGGCCGCCGCGTGCCGTCCGGCAACTGGAAACTCGATGAAAACGACGTGCTGGTGGTCGAGGCCGACTCGCAGGCGCTCGAATCGCTGACCCGCGACGGCAAGCTCGAACTGGTCGGCGGCGAGGAGCCGCCCGCCCCCATCGCCCAAACCGCCACCGGAAAGCGCGCGGCGCGCAAGGCGGCCTCCGCCGGAGCCAAACCGACAAAGAAGAAAGGTGCGGCGGCCGATGCCGACGTGGCCGATACGCGCAGCGACCGCCTCGCCGTGGTCGAGGCGGTGGTCGGCATCAACTCGCTGCTGATCGACCATTCCCCGGCAGAGCTGCGCCTGCGCGAGCGATACGGCGTCAACGTGCTGGCGGTCAGCCGCAGCGGACGGCGACGCTGGAGCCGGCTGCACCGGGCGCGCTTCGGGCTTGGCGACGCGATCGTCTTGCAAGGCGAGGGCGAGCAGCTCTTCGAGATCGTCGCCGATCTGGGCTGCCTGCCGCTCGCCGAGCGCCAGCTTACGCTCGGGCGGCCGCGGCAGATTCTTTTGCCGCTGGGCATCCTGGCGCTGGCGATGGTCGTGACCGGGGCCGGATGGGTACCCGCCCAGATTGCCTTTGTCGCGGCGGCGCTGGCGATCGTGCTGACCGGGCTGATATCGCTGGACGAAGCGTATCGTGCCGTGGATTGGCCGATCCTGATGCTGATCGGCGCGCTGATCCCGGTCGGCGAAGCGGTCAAATCGACCGGGCTCGCCGGCATGATCGCCGCCGCGCTGTCGGGCCCGGTCGCACACCTGCCCGCCGCCGCGATCATCGCCGCGCTGATTGCCGTGACGATGCTGGTCACGCCGGTCATGCACCACGTCGCAGCGGTGCTGGTGATGGGACCGATCGCAGCCACCCTGGCCCAGACGCTCGGGTTTCGCATCGACCCGTTCCTGATGGCCGTCGCGGTCGGCGCCGGCTCGGATTTCCTGTCGCCGATCGGCCATCAGTGCAACACGCTGGTTATGGGACCGGGCGGCTATCGCTTCGGCGACTATTGGAAACTGGGCCTGCCGCTGTCGATCCTGGTGATTACCCTGGGAACACCGCTGATCCTTTTGGTATGGCCGTTGCACTGACCGAGACAATGGCGAATTAATTCAATGCCTAATCGCGTCACCCCGGCAGCCGCGGCGGTTTCCATTGATAAAGGGGTTTTGCTCCCTACATGCTCGGTGGGAATTGTCCGTCGTTTTTCGCGTTAATGGGCACAAGCGCAACACGCACAAGCGCAGGCGCGTTTCCCAAGGGTAACAACTGAGGGTGGGTCGTATGACGAAACCAAAGCGAGGACGGTCGACGGCGGCGATCGACGATCATGTCGGCGCGCGCATCCGCGAACGGCGGATCATGCTTGGTCTGACCCAGCAGCAGCTTGCCGAGATGATCGGCGTCACCTACCAGCAGGCGCACAAGTACGAGCGCGGCATTAACCGCGTTTCGGCGGGCCGGCTCTATGAGATCGCGCGCGTGCTGAACGCGCCGGTCGTGTATTTCTACGAGGGGCTGGGGCAGGAAGCGCCGCAGCCGGCGACGCCCCACCAGCGCATGCTGCTGGAGATCGCCCGCAACTTTGCAGAAATCCAGAACGAAAAGCATCAAGAAGCGGTGAGCCAACTGGCGCGCGCCCTCGCCGGCCGCTGACCGAACACCCGTTCGTAACCCTGCCCACCCGCGATTGCGGTGCGGGCAGGGTTACGCTGTCTAACCCCGGAAGCCCGCTTAGCCCCGGAAGCCGGGGTCGAGCTTTTCTACCACCCGTAACAGCGCCGGCCATTCGCGCTGCCCGCCGAGCCGCGGGGTATTGCCAGAATTGGCGAATAGCGCCGCCTGACGCTCGCAGGTCTCGACCGACGGGGTCACGATCTTGCCACCCGCCGCTGCGGCCGCCTGGATCTTGAGCTGCGCCTCGGCCGACCGCTCGAAGTGATAGGTGTAGGAGAACGCCTCGGCGACATTGCGGCCGGTCGCCAGAAGTCCGTGATTGCGCAACACCAGCACCGGATGCTGGCCAATGCTCTGCTGCAACCGCTCGCGCTCGTCGAGGTCGAGCGATACCCCTTCGTAATCGTGATAGCCGAGCCGGTTGTAGAACCGCATCGCCCATTGCGACAGCGGCAACAGCCCCTCCTCGAGCGCACCGACCGCAATATCGGCCTCGGTGTGGGTGTGGATGACGCAGTTGACGTCGGGCCGACCCATATAGATCGCGCTGTGGATCACGAAGCCGGCATAGTTCGGCTCGTACTCCGAGGGCTCGACCTGGGTGCCGTCGACATCGATCTTGATCAGGTTCGAGGCGGTGATCTCGTCGAACATCAACCCCATCGGATTGATCAGGAACTGGTCGGTCGTGCCCGGCACGCGCGCCGAATTGTGGGTCAGGATCAGGTCGTCCCACTTGAAATGGGCAATCAGCCGATAGGCCGCGGCGAGGTCGACGCGCACCTCCCATTCCTCGGGCGAGACATGGCGCGGCCGTGAAGCGAGCGTCGTTTCGAGCGTATCCATTTCCCGGTTCTCCCGATCGTTGGCGTGCCCGCAGCGCGGACCCGTGCCCCTAGGCTCGCGCAACTCCGCCCAACCGGCAAGGTCGTGCAGCGCAGGCCCGATCTGCTTGGGCCGAAGCGCTTTTCCCAAGTTGCCGGTCAGTGTAAATCGTCGCCCGACGCGATCCACGCAAAGGGCGATCGGGAAGCGCGCGTTCACACGATCCGCGCCGGGGCAGCTGCTCGACAAATCCAAGGGGTGCCCGCGCCTGCGACGAGCACCGCCACGTCATCGACTGGTCGTGCCACGACGTCATCGACCACCTGGTGACGGTCAAAAGGCTGACTACAGCGCCTATACGCGCATTTCGCCACGGCGCGGCGGCAGATCGAGCAGCGCGGCCTCGAAGCGGGCCAACTCGGCTTCGAGACGCTGCAGGATCGACGTTCCCTGCTGTTGCAACTCGCCGACATCGATGTCGCGGAACGACATCAACAGCTCGCAAAGCCGCGCCCCGCCGAGCGTCGCCGCACAGCGCCGCAGTGCATGAACGCCGCGGGCGAAGGCGGCGAGGTCGGCCGCCGCGACCGCCGCGGCGATGCGTTCCATGATCTGGCGGGCATCGATGCGAAAGCTGTCGATCACCTCGGGCAGGAAATCGCCGTTCCCGCCGAGTCCGCGCAACGCGCCGATGATTCGGACATCGACGACCGACGCGGCACCGGCGGCGAACCGGGGATGCGCCGCGATCGGCGTCACCCGGTCGTCGGCGTCCTCCTCGGAGGTCTCGGGCACCGCCGCCGCCGCCTCGGCGGCCGGCAGCGCGGCGGCCGATGGCACGGTGGTCGGCAGCGTAGCGGGCGGCGGCGGCTGGCGCAGCGGCAGCGCATGCAGCGCGCTTTCGAGGAGTGGCTCGGTGAGCGGCGGCGCCAGCAGCCCGGTCAGCTCGCCGTCGCCGAGTTCGCCAAGGCTGGCGACCTGTGTCGCGTCGGCGACAAACAGGATCAGCGGCGGCTCGTCACGTGCCAGCGTGGCGCGGTGCACAAAGCTCAGCGCCGCGATCACCCGGCTGCGCCCATCGACGATCAGGATCGGGCACAGCGGGGTCTCGAACCGGTCGACATAGACGAGCGCGTCGTCGAGGCCGCCGATCCAGCGCGTGTCGGCGTTCCAGTCGTTGAGCGGCTCGGCCAGCTCGCCGGCGAACTGGCTGTCCTCGGTAACCAGCAGCACCGGGCGCTGCGCCAGGTCGAGCGGCGCGGCCGGCGCGCTCTCGTCGAGCGCCAACGGCAGCATCACGCTCCATCGCGTGCCCTGGTCCGGCGCCGGAGCCGGGTCGATCCGCCCGCCCATCAGCTCTACGAGCCGCCGCACCACGAAAAGGCCGAGCCGGTCGCCGCGCGGCTGCGCCGCCCATGACGCGGTGCTTTTCAGCGGGTCGGTCGCCAGGGGGTCGGTCGCCAGGGGGGCGGTCGCCAGGGGGTCGGTCGCCAGGGGGTCGGTCGCCAGCGGGTCGGCCTCGCCGGCGGCGCCGTGCTGGCCGCGCACGGTCAGTCGCAGCTGCACGATCGCGTCGGGGCGAACCAGCGCGCCGATCTCGATGCGGATCGGCGCGGCGTCTTGCGAGGAGATCGCGGCGATCACCAGGCTGTTGAGAACCTGCGCGATCTGCCGCGGCCAGCCGTGCAGCCGGTAGGGCACCGCGGGGTCGATGCGCAGGGTCAGGGCGATGCCGCGCGGCGCGGTCGCGGCGCGCAGCGGATCCAAGGTGTCGTTGACCAGCGCGTGAAGATCGAACGGCTCGGCCGACGGCGCAAAATCTCCGGCTTCGATCGCCGCCAGGTCGACCACCTCGCTGATCTGCGACAGCAGCGCCCGCGCCGGCAGCGCGAAGCTGGGCTCGGCCGGCCACGCCGGGACCTCGCCGTCTGCCGCGGCCTCGGGCAGGGCCAGCCGCATCGCCTCAACCGGCGCGCGCAGCCCGCGCCCGATGATGGTGACAAACCTGTCACGCGCCGCGTTTGCCGCCGCGGCATCGGCGCGCGACCGCTCCAACGCACGGACCAGCAGCGTCATGCCGGCCGGGAGCGCGGCCAGGGCGACGCCGAGCCCGCCGACCAGCGCCGGCTGCTGCTGCCAGAACGGCGTCGTCGCAACGACCGCGACAAAGCCGGCGATTGCGGCGGAAGCGGCGACGATCAGCGCGCCGAAGCCAAGCCGCAGTCCGGCGTAGAAGATCGTGACCAGATATAACGGGTAAAGCGCCGCGGCGGCATCGGCGCCGAAGTGCAGAAACGCCGAGAATAGCCCTACATCGATGATGATCGCGGCGTGGCGCCGGATCGCCGACGGTGCCGGGCTGAGAACGACGTGCAGCAGCATCAGCCAGCCGGAGATCAGCCCCAGCGCTCCGACCACCAGGCACGGCGCGGCCGCTGCTTCGTCTCCGGCGGTGGCGAGGCCCACCGCATAGGCCAGGAGGCCGGCCTGGATGAAAACCCGCGCCACTGCGTACTCGGGCTCGCTGTCGGCGGCGGAGCGAAGCGCGTCGCGGATCCGGGCAAGTCCACGCAGCGCGGCGACCCAGCCGACCGAAGCGGGCGCCAGCACCAGGACACCGATCAGCGGCACCGCCGCGACCACCCGCCCAATCAGCGACAGCGTCTGCGGTCGGGTGAGCAGAACGATTGGCGGCAGCAGTGCGGCCAGCGCGAGCGCGGTGGTAACGACCGTGTCGCGCCAACGGGCCTGCGCGGCGGGCGCCGTGGCCTCGGCCACCACCGGGCGCACCGGCGGGGCAAACCGCGCCGGCCGCAGCCGGCCGCGCCGCCGCCGGGCCAACTTGGTCAGCGCGCTGCGCAAGCCGGGGCCCTAAAACCGGCGCCCGCCAGCGCCGGCTGCCGCTGCTGTCGACAGTACCTCGGAACGCTCGGCCGGAAAGGCGATCGTGACCGTGGTCCCCTTGCCCTTGGCGCTCTGAATCGTCAGCGTTCCGCCGTGCAGCTGGGTCAGTCCGACGGCCAGCGGCAACCCCAATCCGGTCCCTGTGTGGCGCCGGCTCCAGATGCTGGCGACCTGGCCAAAGCGGCTCATCGCCAGTTCGAGTTCGCCCGCATCCATCCCGATGCCGCGATCGGAAACCGTGATCGTGATGCCGCCGCCGCGGATCCGCACGACAACCTCGATCTCGCCGCCGGGGTGGCTGAACTTGATCGAGTTGGTCAGCAGGTTGAGCACGACCTGCTTGACCTTGACCGGGTCGACAATCAGCCGCGGGATGGCCCCCTCGCTTCGCGACTCGAGGCGGATTTCGGCGGCGCGCGCCTTGGTCTCGACGAGGCGCACCACGTCTTCGACCAGCCTCAGCGGCTCGACCGCCTCCTCGGCCAGTTCGAGGCGGCCTGCCTCGAGCTTGGACACGTCGAGGATGTCGTTGATGATGCCCAGCAGATGCTCGGCGCTCGCCAGCACATCGCGGGCGTAACCGACATATTTCTGCGTCGTGATCGGGCCCAGCATCTCGCCCGCCATGACCTGCGAAAACCCGATGATCGCGTTCAGCGGGGTGCGCAGCTCGTGGCTCATATTGGCGAGAAACTCGGTCTTGCTGCGATTGGCGAGCTCGGCCTGCTCCTTGGCGCTGACCAGCTCGCGCTCGGCGCCCTTGCGCTCGGTGATGTCGATGAGGACCGTCACCGCCATCGCGTCATCGCCGTCGGGGTAGAGCGAGCGGTTGGCGCGCAGAATGCGGCGGTCGCCATCGCCGGTTTCGATCTCGATCTCGTCTTCCACGGCGCCGGGACGGCCCGCGGCGGCGATCAGGCGGGCGTTGTCCTCGGTCAGGCGGCGTGCCAGTGCGTCGTCATGCGCATCGAGCGGGCTTCGCCCGACAAGCTGCCGCGCCCGGCGCCCGACAAACTCGGCAAACGCGCGATTGACGAACAGGTAGCGTCCGTCGCACCCGGTGGCGCACACCATCGCCGGGATCGCGTCGAGCACCCGCAGCAGCCGCTCGTGCGCATCGCGCAGCGCCGGAAACGGCTCCTCCGCCGGCTCGGTCCGCGACGCCGCACCGAGAGAAGGCGGCTGGCGCAAAAGGTTGCCGATGCGGGTGCGGAATTCGTGGTGATCGATCGGGACCAACAGATGGTCGCTAGCACCGGCGGCCAGCGCACGGCCGATGCAGTCGCGATCCTCATAGGGCGCGACGACCACCACCGGGACGTCGATGCATTCCGGCACCGCGCGGAGCCGGGGCACGAAATCAGCGGCCTCGCCATCGCCGGTTTCGCCCGCGACCAGCACCAGATCGGGGCGCTCCCCGCGGCAATAGTCGAGCGCCGCCGCGGCGCTGCGAAACGCCTTGACCTCGCTGCCGTCGACAAGCGAGATCGCCAATCTTTCGAGGATCTTGAGATTGGTGATGCTGCTGTCGACAATGACCATCAGCAGGGAAGACACGGAGACGGCCCCAAGCGGGAAGCGGCGCAGTCGCCACTCTATTCGCCACTCTATACAGCCGGTTCGGACTGCCCAAAGCCTCGCGTCAGGCCCTGTGGACAGCCGCACCGAACTATCGGAAATCGCAGTATATTGTGGTACCCGGTTCAACCGTCACCAGGGCTTGGGTAGCCGGGGACCCCGCAACCGATTCGCCAGGGCGAATCACAACCGGTAGAATGTCGCCGCGTTGCGCCAGAAAAACCGCTCGCGGTCCTCGGGCGAGCGGTCGGCGAGCATCCGGCTCATCGCCTCGATCAGCGCGCCATAGCCGATGCGCAGCCCGGCGACCGGAAAGTTGCTGGCAAACATCGACCGCTCGATGCCGAAGATCGCGATCGCATCGCCCACGACGCGGCGGTTGTCGTCGTAATCCCAGGCGCGGTCCTTGAGCCCGAATTCGGAAATCTTGACCCAGACATTGGGCTCGCGCGCCAGCACCGCCATGCCCTTGCGCCATGCCGCCAGCCCCGCTTCGCTGCGGTCCCACGGAAACCCGGTGTGGTTGAGCACGATCGGCGTGCGCGGGAAGGCGCGCGCCACCGCGGCCGCCTCTTCGAGGTGCCAGAACGGCACCCGCAAATCCCATGACAGATGGTATTTCTCGAGCAGCGCAAAGCCGCGCAGCCACGCCTCGTCCTGCATCGTGCCGGGCGCGCCGGGCGTGATGCGGTCGGGCGACGGCGCCGTCACCGGCTTTGAGCGGATGCCGCGCACCAGCGGAAAAGCCGCCTGGGCGGCGATGACTTCCTCGGCGTTCGGCGTGTCGAACCAGGCATGCGCGACGATCGCGCCGGGAAACCCGTGCCGCTCGGCAATCCCGCTGGCCCAGCGGGTCTCGCCGACCTGGTCGGCGCGGTCCCATTCGGCCTCGCAGTGCACGGTCGTCAGCACGTTATGGCCGGCGGCGTCACGGCGGTAATCGTCGGGCAGGTAGTCGCGGCGAAGCGCGGTATCGTCGCCCATGAAGAAATCGCCGCGCGGCGGCCCGATCAGGTTCGGGTGCCGGCCCATCCCCAGATCCCAGAGATGATGGTGTGCGTCGATCAGGCTGACTGCGCCCGGGGCATGGCTCCAGCGACCGTCGATCGTCTTTGCCTCCGCCATGCCAGCCCTCCGCCCAAACCCGCTTGCCACTCGATCGCCGGGCTCCGCGTGTATAATCTGGCCCGATGCGGGCCAACATAGACATCGACGACGAGCTTGTGGAAGAAGCGCAGCGCCTGGCGGCGCGAGCGGTGATCCTCGTCAAACTGCAGCGGGCGTGAGGGGTTGGTGGGAATGAGCCATGACTACGAGACGATTCGGGTCGACCACAAGGGCGGCGGCCTTTTGCTGGTGACGCTGAACCGGCCGCAGGCGGCCAATGCGATGAACACGCAGATGGGCCGCGACCTGCTCGCGCTGTTCGACGAGATCAACGCCGACCCGCTGCCGCACCGTTGCATCGTGGTGACCGGCGCCGGGGACAAGGCGTTCTGCGCCGGTGGCGACCTTAAGGAACGCCAGGGAATGAGCGACGAGACCTGGCAGGCCCAGCACCTGTTGTTCGAGCGCATGGTGCGCGCGCTCGTCGCCTGCCCGGTGCCGGTGATCGGCGCGGTCAACGGCGCCGCCTATGCCGGCGGCTGCGAGATCGCGCTGTGCTGCGATTTTCTCTACGCCGCCGAAACCGCGCGCTTTGCACTGACCGAGGTGACGCTCGGCATTATGCCGGGCGCCGGCGGCACGCAGAGCCTGCCGCGCGCGGTCGGCGAGCGGCGGGCCAAGGAGATCATCCTGACCGGCCGCCCGTTCTCCGCGCAGGACGCCTGTGACTGGGGCATGGTCAACCGGCTGTGCCCGCCCGGCAGCCTGCTCGACGAGGTCATGGAGACCGCGCGCCGCATCGCCGACAACGCGCCGATTTCGGTGCGCCAAGCCAAGCATGCGATCCATTACGGGCTGCAGATGGACCTTGCCAGCGGCATGATGCTCGAGATCGAGGCCTATAACCGCATGGTCCCGACCGAGGACCGGCGCGAAGGCATCAACAGCTTTAACGAAAAGCGCAAGCCGGTATTCAAGGGACGATAGGACAGATCGACAACGCACGCTCCTACACCGGCTCCCTCCTCGCTCACGGCAATTGCCGCCGTACGAGGCGGAGGTTCTGGCCGGCGGGGTCCTTCACAAAGGCCCATGCGGCGCTGGCTATGGGTTAACTCGATTGAGATACTCGTCGAACATCGGCACCGTGAATGCGGTGTCTCCATGAGCTGGGCTGAAAACCATCCCCTTTTTTATTAGGGAGCTACGAACTGGCGCCACACTTTCCACTGCCACACGCAATTCCCCAGCAATGTCGCCTGATCGATGTGGCCCAGCCCCCAACGTGGCCATAGCAAACAGATAGTCCTTTTCGCGTGGAGTTATTCGGTCAAACCGAACTCGAAAAAAACTCTCATCAAGGCTTTTAATTGCGAGGGGGGTCGCTTGAATGACATCTTGTAGTGTGATCGGCGATCGTTTCGCGACATTCCATGTTTGAAAACCCCATTCTTGTAGGAAATATGGATAACCGTGCGTTAGAGAAAAAATCCTATCAACTGCATCGCGGTGAAATTTAACATTTTCCCTCAAAGCCGGCTCGGCCAAGGCTACGCGCGCATGGCGAGACTCTAGAGCATCAACTCTAGGATAATCAAATAGCCGCTCTGCATAGGATTTTGATCGGCCCGCGAGACCAACAAGCGGCGGCAATCCTGCGCCAATTAAGATAATTGGTAATTGCTTTTGAGATATACGATGCATTGCCATAATTAGCGCGCTGAATTCGTTTTCTGCGACGTATTGCAGTTCGTCGATGATAATGGCTACCGCACGCTGTCTGTTGCGCGCAGCCACGCCCACGGCTTCAAAGAGTTCGGGTAGATCGTTATCTAAATCACCACTATCGGCAGTGCCCCTTGTGGATGGAACATCAACCCCAAACTCGATATCTCCTACCTTGACCTTGAATGCACCAACAAATGATTTCAAAACACCCATTCCATGCTTCGCAGCCACGTTTACCTTCTCTTTAGTATCTAATCGGATTAGAATTCGCCGAAGACACGGAACAAGCATATCAGGGAGTGATTTGTTCTCTGGGGTCTCTACAATCGTGGCTATATATTTATTTTCTTCGGCTATATCTTCTATTTTATTTAATAGCACCGTTTTCCCGACACCTCGCAGCCCAACGAGCATAAAGCTCTTGGCAAAGCGACCTGCCTGAACGCGTGCTAGTGTCGTCCGTGTGCGCTCCAGAATGTCATCACGCCCAGCTAGTTCTGGAGGTTGATTCCCAGCACCGGGCGCGTACGGGTTCGTGATCGGATCCATAGCGACCTTATCGACCTTATCGACCTTATCGATCTTATAAAACTTATCTTTCTTAAACCGAAATGGGATAAGACGCAAAAGATAAAAAGGGCAGGACTCAGTTGACCTCACTCGAACGACCGAGGACCAAATCGGCCACTAAATGCTGCGCCCGGCCGTGTCGTTCGCCGATTTGCGTTCGGCCGTCAACATTCTCTTTCTGTGCAGGAGCAGCGCTTTTGTGCAGGATGGACGCCCCGTGCCACGCCCCCCTGCGGAGAAAGTTAGGGACCCGCACAAGGGAAGTTGAGGGTACGGCAACAAGGAGGAAACGATGGACGGCGCAATCGTAACCGGCACGACCGACCTTACCCAGGCTCTCGCCACTCGTGCGAGCGCCACGACTTACGACTCGCTGCCCGCCGACGCGCGGCTCTTGGCCCGGCAATGCGTGCTCGACTACTACGCCTGCGCGATCGCCGGGGCGGACGACCCGCTCGTCGCGATCCTCGTCGCCGAGATGGAGGAGGCGGGCGGCGCCGAGACTGCGCATCTGATCGGCCATGCCGGGCGGTTGCCGGCGCTGTCGGCGGCTCTGGTCAACGGCGCGATGGCGCACGCGCTCGATTACGACGACGTCAACCTGGCGATGCCGGGCCATCCGTCGGTCGCGATCCTGCCCGGCCTCCTGGCACTTGCCGAGGAGCGGAACGCGTCGGGCAAGGCGGTGATCGCCGCCTTTGTCGCCGGCTACGAAACCTGCTGCCGCATCGGCATGGCGCTGCGCCCGGGGCATTACGGCCTCGGCTTCCACGCCACCGGCACGGTCGGCGCGTTTGGCGCGGCGGCGGCCTGCGCCCACCTGCTCGGGCTCGACGCCGACGCGACCGCGCGCGCGCTCGGCATCGTCGGCACCCAGGCGGCCGGGCTCAAATCGCAGTTCGGCACGATGTGCAAGCCGTTCCATGCCGGCAAGGCGGCGCAGAACGGGCTGTTGGCGGCGCGGCTCGCGGCGCGCGGGTTTTCCAGCCGGCCCGACCTGATCGAATGCGCCCAAGGGTTCGCGGCGACCCACGCGCCGGAGTTTCATCCCGAGAAGGCGCTCGCCGCCCCGCCCCGCGGCTATCACCTTTACGCCAACCTCTTCAAATATCACGCCGCCTGCTACATGACCCACGCGCCGATCGAATGCGCCCGGGCGCTGCACGAGCAGCACGGCGTGGCACCGGCCGAGATCGCGGCGCTGACCCTGTCGGTCCATGCCGGCTCCGAACGGATCTGCAACATCCCGGCCCCGGTCGACGGGCTGCAGGCCAAGTTCAGCCTGCGCCAGACGGTGGCGATGGCACTATCCGGCATCGATACCGCGAGCCTCGGCGCCTACAGCGCCGCCACCGCGACCGACCCGGCCCTCATTGCGTTGCGCGAGCGGGTGAGCCTCGATTTCCGCCGCGACTGCCCGGAGGCCGGGGCCGAGCTGTCGGCTACGCTGCGCGACGGCCGCACACTGCACACCACCTTTGACGCCGGCGTGCCGATGACCGACATCGCCGCCCAGGGCACCCGCCTCGCCGCCAAGTTCGACGCGCTCGCCGCCCCGGTGCTGGGCGCGGCGCGCGCCCGCGAGCTGCGTGCGGCGATCGACGGGCTCGACGGAATCGCCGACGCGAGTGCCCTCGCCCGCCTCGTGGCGAAATAACCGCCCTGCACCGGGAGGCCCGTCATGCCCGATTACCCGCTGTCGCCAAGCACCCCGCAGGCGCTCGGCTTTGCCCAGAAGCCGCTCGAGCATCTCGACCATCTGATCCGCCAGCACATCGAGGAAGGCCGCTATCCCGGCGCGCAGATCGCGCTGGCGCGCAACGGCGAAATGGCGCTGTTCCGCACCTATGGCGACGCCAAGGTCGCACCCGAGCGGGTTCCGGCCGGCGGCGAGACGCTGTTCCTGTTGTTCAGCCAGACCAAGGTGCTGACCAGCTCGGCGGTGTGGGCGCTGGTCGAGGAAGGCCGGCTGTCGTTCATGGACAAGGTCAGCGACCACCTGCCCGAGTTTGCCGCACGGGGCAAGGCCGACATCACCTTGCACCAGGTGATGACGCACCAGGCCGGCTATCCGGGCAGCGACGTGACCCGAGCGAGCTGGGCCGACCACGCAAAGATGCGCGCCGAGGTGTGCGATTTCTCGCTCGACTGGACCCCCGGCAGCCGGCTGCAATACCACGCGCGCGCCGCGCACCTGACCCAGGCGATGGTGATCGAGGCGGTCACTGGGCAAGATTACCGCGACGTGATCCGCGACAAGGTGCTGGCCCCGCTCGGTCTCGCCGACGACGTCTTTGTCGGCGTGCCGCCGACGCAGCAGCATCGCTGCGCCGATACCGGCGGGCCCGAGCCGCGCGACAACTCGCCCGAATTCAAGGCCGCCGGGCTGCCGAGCGGCGGCGGCTATGCGACCGCGCGCGGCATCGCGGCGTTCTACCAGATGCTGCTGGGCCAGGGCCGGCTCGGCAAGGTCCGCATGTTCTCGCCGCGGCTCGTCGCCTATGTCACGAAGAGCCACACCGGCGAGCGCGGCGACGACGCGATGGCCGGCATCCCGATGCATCGCGGCCTCGGGCCGCATGTGCGCGGCGACAGCGACCGCATCCGCGGGCTCGGCACGATCGCCGCGCCCCAAACCTTCGGCCACGGCGGCGCCGGCACCTCATATTCGTGGGCCGACCCGACCAGCGGCGTGTCGTTCACCTATCTGACCAACCACATGGTGCCCGACCCGTGGCACTCGGCCCGGCTCGACCGCGTCGCCAATCTGGTCCACGCCGCGATCGATTGAGGGACGCCCTTGCCCCAACCCGCCCCGGTTGGGAGGGTTTAGGATGCCACCACCCGTGGTCCGCAGAAGCTCAGCGCAAGCGCGGCAGATTCCGTATTTCCAATCCCGGCCAAAGCGCAGGATTGATATAGAACCTTCGCTGGTCGGCAGGTAATCTATCGAGTATCGCGATTAGACGCCGGATATCGTGATTAACTGAGTAAATAAAAGCGGGATCGTCATCGGTTCGAAGCACGCCCAGCACTCTGTACCGCAACAGAAAATGAATCACCTTCGCGGCATCATCGCGACCAAACCTGTTTTCAAATATTATGTTAACGTCACTAACTTCCTGTGTGGCATCTTTCCCAACAAACATATAGATTACGTCTGCAGCAAATGGTAGTACGTCCCTTATTTCAAGATCAATGTCGAATATTAAATCAGTCGAAGTAATTGCTCAGGGTGTTGGTCAGGAGGCGAAGATTGGCTGGCCTTCGAGGGCCTTTGAGATTGCCTGAAAGGCGGTGCATTGATTGAGTCGCCCGGTGCCGATGACGGATCTGGTAAGGGCATGGACATCGGCGCCCCA
>DATLRD010000103.1:0-11542 GCA_035534855.1 Allostellaceae bacterium
CGTTCGGTTTCCGAGAGAGGAAATGCCGCGGAAAATTACCTCTAATACCGCTAAAATTCCTGACAGACGGGAACGGCGATTCGGCGTTACAGATTTATTACAAAAAGCTGTCAGAACTTTTGAGTTTCATCAGGTGCTGGCTTTTCTCAACCGGGGGGAATTGAGGAAAAGACGTATCGTTTGCACATAGGTGGGCTATGAAGGTACCTCTAACCCTCTGGGTGGCGAACCGGTCCCCCTTCTTCTGCAATGGCCTTAAACACGTTTTAAGGCGATCGCGCTTTACAGTCGACAGGACGGAGGCCTCGCTATGTAGGCTCTTTGAGGCGGCAAATCCCCCGCCTGCGGTCGTCGTTTTTACGAACGTGGCCGAGCCCGAGCTGGAGGCGCAGATCAAGCGAATCAAGGAACAGTGTGATCCACCGGAAATCACGCGGTTCGTGTTGCTTTTCGACGAGGAAAATCCGGAGGCTCTTCCCGCAGGGCTGAAGACGGTGATCGACGCGATCCTGCCGAAAAACATGCCGCCAGAGGCACTCGCGCATTTCCTTGAGATCGTGTTGTTGGGGCAGCCGGTGTTTGTCATGTCGGCGAACCGCTGGGGAAGTGACTCGGGCATGCCGACGGGCGAAATTTTTCATGCTCCATCGTGGGGTTTGCTTCACATCAGCGGCGGGTCCGACTGTTCAAAGGGCGCAGCCCAGCCTCTTGCAGCCCAGCCTCGTGACGAAAGACGCGTGCTGCTCGAACGCACCGACGATGGCCCGCCGAGACTGAAGGCCCCGGTGGTCGACGATTCCTGGATTGGGCTGTCAGAGCGGGAAACCGAAATCCTGCAATGCCTCGGGCAAGGGGCGTCGAACAAGGTCATCGCCCGGGAGCTGCAGATCACCGAGTCGACGGTGAAGGTTCACGTTAAGTCACTGCTCAGGAAATTGCGCCTCTGTAACCGCACTCAAGCGGCGATCTGGGCCACCGAAACGCGGCTTTGCACGGTGCCGCCACAGTCCCCGTCATCTGGAGATGTCGCCCTGAAGTGAGGTGAGCCTCCGCTTCCTTTTGCGAGGCTCGATCAACAGCAGACGGAACGGGATTACGGCGCTGCGCCGAAACTCAAGCGTTGCGGAAGTGCGAAGCGCGCTTCCCGTAGCTCGGGCAGTTACCCCTTCACATACCCCGCCGCACTTTTCCCGGCGATGCGGCCGAAGACGCCGCCGGCCATCAGGCCGGTGCCGCTGGCGTAGTTGTGGTAGTAGAGGCCGCCGATGATCTCGCCCGCGGCGAACAGGCCGGGGATCGCGGTGCCGGCGGCGTCCTGCACCTCGGTGTCGTTCGAGGTTTTGAGCCCGCCAAAGGTGAAGGTGACGCCGGCGGTGACGGCATAGGCCTCGTAGGGCGGCGTATCGAGCTTCTGCGCCCAGTTGCTCTTGTCGATCGCCAGGCCGCTGGTGCGCAGCCCGTCATGGATGTTGGGGTTGAACGGCAATTCGGGGCGCGGCGCGGCGTTGAATTCGCGGATCGTGTTCAGAAATCCCTGCGGGTCGACCCCTTCGAGCCTGCCGGCCAGTTCCTCCCAGGTGTCCGCCTTTTCCTTGGTGGTGCGGGGGATGCGGTATTCGTCGCGCAGCAGGTGCAATGTCTTCTGGTCGAACACCTGCCAGGCAAACAGATTGGGCTGGTTCATCACCTCGCGGCCGTATTTCGCGTAGGTGTAGGAGTGGAAATCGAGCCCCTCGTCGATAAAGCGCTTGCCGTGGGCGTTGACGACGATGCCGAACGGATAGCCGTGCTTCTGAAAGCGGTCGCCGACTTCGAGGTCGCCGACCGGCGGGGCGTTCAAATCCCACTGCACCGCGTGGCAACCCGACCAGTGCCCGGCCGGCGCGGCGCCGATGTCGAGCGCCATCTTGAGGCCTTGGCCGGTGTTGTAGCGGGTGCCGCGCACCTTGGCCAAATCCCAGTTGGGGCCGAGATAGCGGGCGCGCATCTCGGCATTGGCCTCGAACCCGCCGCAGGCGAGGATCACCGCCTTCGACCGCAGGTCGACGAGGCGGCCCTGGTGGCGCACCCGCACCCCTTCGACGCCGCGGTCGCCCTGCAACAGCGCGATCGCCGGGGTTTCGTACAGCACCGCGATGCCTTCGCGCTCGCGCCGCCCGTGCAGCGCCTTCATCAATTCCTTGCCGCCGCCCCAGATGTGGCAGGCGAGCCCGCCCCAGAACTTGAACCTGCCGTCGACCTTGAACGCCTGCCGTCCGAGCCCGAGCTGAAACCGCACGCCCTTTTCGCCCATCCACACGCCGGTTTCGAAGCTGCGGGTGATCAGGATTTCGGTGAGGTCGGGGTCGCTGCGCCATTCGGTCAGCCGGCCGACATCGTCGTAATACTGCTCGGCGGTATAGGTGCCGACATCGACGTTCGCCAGCTCGTTATCGCTGATGTCGGGGATCAGTTGCGCGAGGTCCTCAAACCCGTGATAGACAACGCGGAACGCCCCGCCGGTAAACGCCGAGTTGCCGCAGGCCGCCGCCTGCGGCGCGATCTCCAGCATCAGCACCGAGGCACCGTTCTCGCGCGCCGACAGGGCCGCGCAGGTCGCCGCGTTCCCGGCCCCGACGACGATCACATCATGTTCGGGCAGTTCCATCTTTTGGCCCCTTTCAACCCTTAGCACGACGAGATTGCGTCGCTTCGGCCGCGATGACAACCAAGCGGTAGCCGTTGCGGCGAGCGCAGCGACGACGCACTCTCGCTTGTAACCAGGGAGGACGCCGTGCCCCACGAAACCGAGACTCTCGCCCGCTATGCCGCGGGGCTGCGCTATGAGGATTTGCCGCCGGACGTAATCGCCTGCGCCAAGGATGCGATCGCCGATACCGTGGCGGCGTGCATCTGCGGTGCCGGCCTGCCGTGGAGCCGCATAATCATCGATTATGCCGAGCGCACCGGGCCGGGTGGGGCGAGCCGCATCCTCGGGCGCGGTACCGCGGTGCAGGCGCCGGCGGCGGCGCTCGCCAACGGCGCGCTGGCGCACGCCTTCGAATTGGACAGCCTGACCCGGTCCGGCGCCGGCGCGCATCCCGGCGCGACCGTGCTGCCGCCGGCGCTCGCCGTAGCGCAGCAGGAGGGTGCGGCACGGCCGGTCGGCGGCAAGGCGCTGATCGCCGCTTTTGTCGCCGGCAACGAGGTGATGATCCGCATCGGCCGTGCCACCGGCCACACCAACGAGGCGCGCGGGTTTCACGCGCCGGGCACCACCGGCCCGTTCGGCGCCGCGGTGGCATGCGCGCACCTCTTGGGGCTCGACGCCGGCGGCATGACCCGCGCACTCGGCATCGCCGGGTCATTGGCCGGCGGTCTCCTCGAATTCGCCAAGGGCGACGGCGGCATGGTCAAGCGGCTGCATCTGGGGCGCGCATCCGAGGCCGGCGTCATGGCCGCCAGCCTTGCCGCCGCCGGGTTTGCCGGGCCACGTACCGTGCTCGAAGGCGAGTTTGGGTTTCTCCGCGTGTTCTGCACCGAATTCGACCGGTCGCATCTGACGCGCGGGCTCGGCAGCGATTACGTGACCCTCAGCACCGTGTTGAAGCGCTATCCGCTGCACGCGACCGCGCACGCGCCGGTCAAGGCGGTGCGCGAATTGCAGTCGATGCACGGGTTCGCCGGCGGCGAGGTCGAGCGCATTACGGTCACCGGCAATGCCCGCATGGTCGAGCGGCACAACATTGCAGAGCCGGCCGATTTGATGCTGGCGCAGTATTCGATCCCGTTCTGCGTCGCGCTGGCGCTCTTTCGCGAGGCGCGCGACCCGGAATCGTTCGACGATGCGGCGCTCGCCGATCCGGCAATCCGTGCGCTGTGCCGGCGGGTCGCGGTGGTGCCGGAGCCGGGCGCCGGGCACGGCGCGGCGGGCGGCACGGTTACCGTGGTGCTGACCGACGGCCGCCGCTTAGAGGCGCGGGCCGAAGGCGGGATGCTGGAGCCGGGCGAGCTCGGCGACAAGTTCGCCCGCCTCACCCGCGGCGCGATCGGCGCGGCGGCCGGCGAGCGGATGCTGGCCCGGCTCAGCCGCCTCGAAGACGAGCCGAGCCTCGACTGGCTCGGCGTGCCGGAGGGGTGAGGCGCTTACGCCGCGGCGAGGGCGCGCGACACGCAGCCGAGCAGTTCGGCCGGCTCGAACGGCTTTCTTAGGGTTTCCTTGGCGCCGAGCTTGCGGGCGACCGTCAGGAAATCCAACGAGCCGAGGCGGCCGCCGCCCGATACCGCGACGATACGGGCGCGCGGGTTTTCGCGGAGCATCGCCATGATCGTCTCGATGCCCTCCTGCTCGGGCATGATGATGTCGGTGATGACGAGGTCGGGCTGCTCGCTGCGGAACTTGGCCGCGCCCTCGGCGCCGTCTTCAGCCACGGCGACCTGGTAGCCGCCGTGCTCGAGGATGCGGCAGATCGTTCGCCGCACCAGGGCATCGTCATCGATGACGAGAACCTTCGGTACGCCGGCCGCCGCCTCCGGGCGGTCCCGCTCGCCTGCCGCACGCGAGGCCGGGCGAAGCGGCGCGATGGTCGATTGGCGTTTCTGGCTTTGCATGGCGACGCAACCCTGTTCAGAGCGAAGCGACGACGGCTTCGGTAACGACGGTTTGTTTGTGACGGCCACGCGCGGGTGCCGTCGGTGTGCGACGGCCGGCGGAGACCGGCAGGATGATGCGGAAAACGGTGCCTTTGCGCCGCTTGCTGTCGACCTCGATCCGGCCGCCGTGGTCGGCGATGATCCCGTGCACCACCGACAGGCCGAGCCCGGTGCCTTCGCCAACCCGCTTGGTCGTGTAGAACGGCTCGAAGATGCGCTCAGCCGTGGCCGCGTCCATGCCGCATCCGGTATCGGCGACCGACAGCACCACCGCGTCGCGCGGCACGGCGAACTCGTCTTCGGCATCGTTCTCGGCCGTGCGGGCCACGGTCACGGTCACGCTGCCGGCGCGCTTGCCGATCGCATGGAGGCTGTTGGTAACGAGATTGCCGATCACCCGCTGGAGCTGGCCGGCATCACCCTGAATCGGTGGAACCTGGGCGATGTCTTCGACAAGCTGCACGCCTTCCGGCACGGTCACCCGCAGCATTTTCAGCGTCTTGTGCGCGACCGCGGCGAGGTTGGTGCTTTTCTTGACCGAGACCTGGTTGCGGCTGAAGGCGAGGATCTGTTGCAAAAGGTCGCGGGCGCGCTCGCTGGCAAACGTGATCGTCTCGAGGTCCTCGCGTTCGTCGGTGCCGGCGGGCAGCCGCTCGGCCACCATCTTCGACAGCGACAGGATCGGCACCAGCGTGTTGTTGAGGTCGTGGGCGATGCCGCCGGCCAGCGTGCCCAGCGCCTTCATCTTCTGCGAATGCTGGAGCTGGCGCTCCAACTCCTTCTGGCGCGCCTGCGAGGCGCGCAGATCGGTAATGTCGCGGATCGTGCCGGCGACCATGATCGGCTCGCCTCGTTCGTCGAGCACCAGTTCGGCCTCGCGGGCGACGTAGCGGACCGCCCCATCCGGCCGGAGGATGCGAAATTCCACGGGTTCCGGACGCACACCGCCGGCGGTCTCCTCCCGGCTTTTCAGGATGGTTAGGCGATCGTCGGGATGGACCCGCGTGAGCAGGTTTTCCGTGGTCGGATTGAAGGTTTCGCGGGTGACGCCGAAAATCCGGTAGGTCTCGTCGGACCATTCGCGGTGGTCGGTGCGCAGGTCGCGCGTGTCGCAGCCCATCTTGGCCAGGCGCTGTGCCCGGTTCAGCCGCTCCTCGCTTTCCTGCAACTGCAGCTGAACCGTCTTCAGCGCGGTGATGTCGATGCGCAGCCCGGCGGTGCCGCCGTTGCGCATGCGGCGCTCGCAGATCAGCAGCCAGCGGCCGTCGGTGTGCCGTGCTTCGACCTGGGGCGGCGGGTTGCGGTGCGCCTCCATACGTTCGGCGAGCCATTCCTCTTCACGGCCGATGGCATCGGAATAGAGCCGGCGCGCCAGGCCTTCGCGCACGATGTCCTCGAACCGCGTGCCCGGGATGAGGATTGCGCGATTGGACGGGAAGAGGTTGAGGAACGCCTCGTTGCACAGTGCGAGCCGGTCGTCCTGGTCGTAGATGACAAATCCCTCGGAGATGCTGTCCACCGCGTCGTGCAACAGCGATTCGGCCCGTTCGGCACGTGACCGCGCCTCGATCACTGCGGTTTCGTTGCTGCCCACCCCGCGATAGCCGGCAAAGCAACCCTCGGCGCCGAACACCGGCTTGCCGCTGACGGTGAAATAGACGACCCGCCCATCTTCTCCGGGCACCGAATAGCGGAAGTCGCGAAACGGCAAATGGGCATCGAGGTCGCGCTTGTGGTCGCGCCACACCGCGCTACCGTCTGGATCGGCGCTTGCGATTTCCCAGCGGGTCTTGCCTATCACGCCGGCCACGTCGACATTGAGCCGGTTGCGGATCTCGCTTTCGCTGCCGCAGCTGAAAAACGTGAACCGGTGATCGGGCCCAGATTCCCAGATCACGTCCGCACCCACCTCGGCGACGTCACGAAAGCGCTGCTCGCTTTCGCGCAGCGCGCGTTCGGCCCGCTCGTGCTCGCGGATCGCCTCCTCGGCGCGGGCCATCGCCTGCTCCAGCGCGGCGCGTGCCGTTGCCTCGATACCGATTTCGGCGCGCGCCGCGACGACCTGCGCCCGGGCGAGCAGATGGCGTCGCATTAGGAGCGCGATCAACAGGATGACGACCACGCCGGCGGCGGCGGCGCCGCCGATCACCGTCGCCTCGCGGCGCCACTGCGCCAGCGCGGCAGCCTGGGTCAGCGACACGGTGACGGCGAGCGGGAAGCTGTGCAGCGCGTGCCGGGCGATAATCACCGGCATCGGCTTCACCCCGACGCTCGATCGGGTCAGGCGCGGGCCCGGCGCCGCGCCCAGCTTGCGAAACGTCTGCAGTTCGGCTGGCGTGGCCTGTGGCGACACGGGCAGCGCCGGATAGCGGACCAGCAGGGTGCCGTCGTCGCGCCACAGCGCCACCGAATCGTCGGCGCCAGCGCCGCTCGCGCGATAGAAATCTTGCAGGTAGTTGAGCCGGATCGTCGCGACCACCAGGCCGGCAAACGCGCCCCCGGGGCTGGTCAGGCGGCGGGCGAGAAAGATTGCCCGGGTGCCGGTGGTCGGGTTTACCTCCGGCGCGCTGATGTAGCGCTGGAGGTTGGGATGATCGCGCAACGCGATGAAATAGTCGCGGTCGGCGAGGCTGACCGGACGCGAGATGGTGCCGCCCGACCAGATCAGCATGTTGCCCGTGGCATCGACGACGGCAAGAGCGACGAGTTGCGGGGTCGTGCCGCGTGCCATCAGCTTGCCGCTCGCGAGGCTTGCCACCGCTTCGCGAAACGCCATCTGTCCGGTCCGCGCGGCCGGGGTCAACGCCGCGGCGAGGGTCGAAACCACCAGGTCGACGCTCTGAAACGTGCGGTTGCTGGCCTCGGCGTAGACCGCGCTGAGCTTGACCACCGAGGTTTCGGCATCGTTCAGCGCCGCCTTTCGAAACTGGTTGAGAATCAGAGCATTGAGACTGATCACCCCGAGCGCGCAAAGCGCGGCGACACCCCATACCCAGCGATAGCGCGGGCGCTGGTCGGGTACCGGCCGGGTCAGGCTGAGGCGCCGACGGCGGCTCCCGGACCGGGTGGGCGTGGCGGCGGCGTCGTGTGGATCGATCATCAGCCGAGGGCCCGGTTTGGCGCGGTTTCGTTGATCCGAGCATTGCCGTTAATAGTAAAAATTCCCTCAATCGCGGCTGCGGTGCGGCTCGGCGCGGCGCTCTCGGCGGTTGGCTGCGGCGCGATTTCGACCTAGGTTAACCGGATGGATTCCGACCCCGCGAGAAGGAGGAGGCGAGATGTGGTCCCTGCGGCGCGACAAGCTGATGATCCCGACGCCCGAGCAGTCGCTGCCCGGCCGCGCCATCCGCATGCCGGTGCCGGACCGGCATTTCGTCAACGGCCACGCGCTCGAAGCCCCCTATCCCGAGGGTCTGGTACAGGCCGTGTTCGGGCTCGGCTGCTTCTGGGGTGCCGAGCGCAAGTTCTGGGAGGCGGCCGGGGTGTGGACGACGGCGGTGGGCTATGCCGGCGGCTCGACCCCCAACCCGACCTATGAGGAGGTGTGCAGCGGCCAGACCGGACATACCGAGGTAGTGCTGGTGGTGTTCGACCCGAAACAGACGAGCTACGAGGCCCTGCTGAAAATCTTCTGGGAAAGCCACGACCCGACCCAGGGCATGCGCCAGGGCAACGATGTCGGAACCCAGTACCGCTCGGCGATCTACACCTATTCCGACGAGCAGCAGCGTCAGGCCGAGGCGTCGCGCGAGCGCTATCAGGCCCGGCTCGCGGCGGCGCGCTATAGCGCGATCACCAGCGAAATCCGCCCGGCGCCACCGTTCTATTTCGCCGAGGATTACCACCAGCAATACCTCGCGAAAAACCCGTCGGGCTATTGCGGGCTCGGCGGCACCGGGGTGACCTGCCCGAGCGGGGTTGCGACCGCGGCCGAGTAGCCGTCGATGCAGTTCGGGGTGCAGTTCTTTCCCGACGTACGACCGTCGGAGAAGAGCGCTGCCGCGTATTTCGCCGACGCGCTCGATCTGACCGAGGAGGCGGATCGCCTCGGCTTTACCCATGTCCGCATCGTTGAGCACTATTTCCATTATTATGGCGGGTACAGCCCGAACCCGATCGTCTTTCTGGCGGCCGCGGCGCAGCGCACGCGACGCGCCCGGCTGGTCACCGGCGCCGTTTTGCCGGCGTTCAACCATCCGCTTAAGCTCGCCGGAGAGATCGGCATGCTCGATGCGATCAGCGGCGGGCGGCTCGATGTCGGCTTCGCCCGCGCCTTCCTCCCGCACGAATTCCGCCGGTTCGGGCGCTCGCCTGACGAATCGGTGGCGCGGTTTCGCGAGGGGATCGAGCAGGTTGATCTGCTGTTGCGGCAAGAAAACGTGTCGCATCGCGGCCGCTTTCACATGATCGAAAACACCACCTCGCTGCCGCGCCCGACCCAGCAGCCGCGGCCCAAATTCTATGTCGCCGCGCTCAACACGCCGGAATCTTTCGAGTTTGCCGGGCGGATGGGGCATTCGGTGATGGCGATCGCCTTTGTCGCCGACAAGATGCGCCCGCTGCTGTCCGCCTACCGCAACGCCTGGAAGGCCGCCGGTCACCCTGGCGCCGGCGAGGTGATGATCGCCTTTCACATGTTCTGCCACGACGATCCTGGCGCCGCCCGCCGGATCGCCATGCCGCTGATCGACAACTATCTGCACTCGCTGGTCGAGGCCGCCTCGGACTGGCTCGACGGCCGGGTCTCGCAGGATTACCCGGGATACGACCGGATCATCGCCGGGCTCCGCGCGTCGAACGCGGCTGACCAGATGGCGGCGGGCGGTGCCTGGGTCGGCTCGCCCGACGAGATCGCCGATACGATCGCGCGGCTGCAGCGCGATTTCGGCGGGTTCGAGCATGCCTCGCTGCAGGTCAATTTCAACCTGATGCCGCCTGAGGCTGCGCTCGCTTCGCTGCGCCTTTTTGCGCGCGAGGTCATGCCCCGCTTCGCGGCGGACTGAGCGTTCACCCCGCCGTTTCGGCGGTCGCCTGCTCCGTGGCGCGCCACAGGCGCGGTGCGCGCCTGAGTTGGCGCAGATGGTCGCGCAATCTGGGCTCGATCGCCTCCAGGCGGCGCGCGTGCCACAGGAGCAGCTGGTGACCGGCCTGGGCAACCGGCCCGCGCCGGCCTCGTGCCAGTTCGTCGACCAGCTTGCGCCCGGTCTGCAGGTCGTTGGCCTCGCCCAGCCAGTCCTGTAGGCGCTTGAGCCACTGGATCGTGCGCCGGGTCTCCTCCGGATCATAGAGCGCGGCGAACAACTCGAGCGTATAGCGCAGCTTTTTCAGCGCGATGCGCAGGCAGTGGCGCTGTTCCGGCGACTGGCGGGCAAAGCCGCGGCTGCGTTTTTTGACCTGGCGCCGGCGCCGGTCGAGCAGCAGCGGCGCCAGCTCGCGAACCGGCCAGAAGAGGCGCTCGTCGGTGCGCTGGCCCGGCCCACCGCGCCACAGTCTTCCGTCAAACCAGCGCATCAGCGTGAGCAGCAGCGCCGTGTAGCGCGGCGATCGGATCGCCTGCCGGGCCGATCCATAGGCGGCGCGCCGGTGCCGCTCCACCGCCTTGCCGAGCCGTTCGAGCGCCGCCGCGTCGGGCACAGCCTGCGTCGCCGGCCCGGCAACGACGCCGGCGAAGACATCGAGGTTGCGCGCGGCGCCGAGCGCCCGGGTCAGCCAGTGCAGCTCGCCGTCGAGCGTGCTGCGCCGCTCCTTCGGGATCAGCTTGCCGAACGCCGACAGGATCGCGCGCAGCCGGCGCAACGCGACGCGCATCTGGTGGATACCCTCGGCATCGCCGGTCAGCGCCGCCTCCTCGTTGGCGAGCAGCTGGGTGACGCAGGCATGCCCGACGGCGTGGAGCGCCGCCTCGCCGGTTTCCTCCGGGCCGATCTCGGCGCGGCCGGGACGCGCCTGATCGGCCGGCGCGCCGTCTGCGGCCAGGCTATAGCCGCGCTCGGCCTTGCTGCGAAGGTCGAGCCGCACCGGCGCGATCTCGAGCAGCTTCAGCGCCACGTCGTAGAGCGCGGTCGGCGATCCTTCGCGCAATTCCAGCTCGATCTCGTTGATCGGCTCGGCCCGGCTGCATTCGACGGCGCGGATGTCGCCGCGGTCGACCGCCGCCTCGATGCGGGTATCGGGCGTCGGCGCCAGCGGGATCACCAGCCGCACGACCCGGGTGCTGAATACCGGCTGCAGGTGCTTGCCAATCTCCGGCGGCAAAAGCCGGCCGGTTTCGCGGGCACCCAGGTCGGGCCGCTCGCTGGCGACGACATCTTCCCACTCGCCGCGGCCCAGCATCGAGCCGCCAGCGGCGCCGGCGCTCTTGACGGTCTGGATGTAGCGCCGGCCCGCCTTGCGCACGCGCAGCGTCAGACAGCGGCGGGCGAGGGTGCGCTCCGCGCTGTCGTAATAGGTGCTGACCAGTCGCGTGCGCGACGGCCCGGGGCGCACCGCCATCCCCTCGAGCGCACGGGTAAGCGCCGGCAAGTCGCCCCGCCGGGCCGCAAGCTTTAATTCGATTTCGGTCGCGATAAACGCCTCCGGGGGAGAGGGCGATAGACCGGGCGCGAGTCAAACCGTAAACAACATTTAAGGCAAGGGGGTTTCGCCGCGGCAAAGCCCCCTGTGGCAATAGGTCAGAAGGGCTGACCGCCGATTACCGTGGTGCGGTGCATCAGCCGCCGCTCGGGCAGTGCATAGTCACAGATCGCCAGGTGCATGCAGGCGGCGTTGTCCCACATCAACAGATCGCCGACCTGCCAGCGATGGCGATAAAGAAATTCGGGTCGCACGCACCACGCGTCGAGCTCGGCGATCAGCGGCACCGCCTCGTTGTCGGGCACGCCTTCGATGCCGACGCACTCGCCGGCGGTGA
>DATLRD010000104.1:0-52853 GCA_035534855.1 Allostellaceae bacterium
GCCGAGGCGCTCGGCACCCTGCACCGGCAACACGCCGCGTAGGGGCGCGGTTCAGCCGCCGAGGCCGCGGATCAGCCCGGCCCAGCGGTCGAGCATCGGCATCACCGTGTCGCGCCCTTCGGCGGGCAGGCTCACGACGACCCGCGCGACGCCCTGGTCGCGGTAGCGATCAAGCCGGTCGAGGTCTTCGCCGATCCCCCACACCGTCACCGGCACCTCGGCAAGGTCGCGCCCGACCTCGTTCGCCATCTGGCGGAATTGCGGCAGGTACTCGGTCACGTCCTCGTAGACCGGGCGGCGCGAATGCGGGATCCAGCCGTCGCCATAGCGCAGCGCACGGCGCGCCCCATGCGGAAACATCCCGCCGACGATGACCGGCGGATACGGCTTCTGAACCGGCTTGGGCCAAGCCAGCATCGGTGCGAAATCGACCAATTCGCCGTGATATTCGGGCTTGTCGTCGGTCCAGATTTTCTGCATCGCCTCGATGCGCTCGCGCATCAATTTGAAGCGGGTTTTGAACGCGGTGCCGTGATCGGCCATCTCCTCGGCGTTCCACCCGCCGCCGACCCCGAACAGGAACCGCCCGCCCGAAACCTGGTCGAGCGAGGCGACGAGCTTGGCGGTCTGGATCGGGTCGCGCTGGACGACGAGGCACACCCCGGTGCCGAGCTTGATCCGGCTGGTCGACGCCGCCGCGGTCGCCAGCGAGACGAACGGGTCCATCACGTCGTGATACTGGCGCGGCAGTTGGCCACCCGCGGGAAAGGCCGAACCGCGCGCCAGCGGGATGTGCGAATGCTCGGGCGCCCACAGCGACTCGAACCCGCGCGCCTCGCACTCGCGCGCCAGCTCGGCCGAGGACATCGAATAATCGGTGAAGAACATCGCCGCGCCGACGTGCATCGCCACCCCTCCCCCTATCCGTCGTCCCGGCGCAGGCCGGGATGATACGCGTGCCGCTACGCCGCCTGCTCCAGCGTCGGGGCGATGTCGCCGACCGTGGTGCGATGCAGTTCGCGCACCTGGTTCGGGTCGTAGCGCCGGGCGCGGTGCATCATCGCCCGGTTGTCCCACATCACCAAATCGCCGACCCGCCACTCATGGGCGTAGACGAAGCGGCGCTGCGTCGCCTGCTCGTTGAGGTCGCGCAGAAAGGCGCGCGCCTCGGGCACCGGCCAGCCGACGATCTCGCCGGCATGCGCCGACAGGAACAGGCTGAGCCGGCCGCTGCCGGGATGGCGGCGCACCAGCCGCTGCGGCACCGGCTGGTTGCGCGCCCGCTCGACGTCGGTGAATTCGGCAAAGCCGAGCTGGCCGCGCGAATAGATCTGGCTGTGCATGCAGACCAGCGGCCGGCAGATCGCCTTGGTCTCGTCGTAGAGCGCATCCCACGCGGCGCGCATGTCGGCGAACTCGGTGTTGCCGCCTTTTCCCGGGATCACCCGCGCGTGCAGCAGCGAATACATCGCCGGGGTCGGCTTGAACGAGCTGTCGGAGTGCCACAGCATGTTGCCGAGACTGAACAGGCGGCGGCGGTCGTCGCGCGCGAGTATCGCCTCGTCGCGGCCAAGGTTTGAGACGTCGGCGACCTCGGACGCGAGCCGGCGGTCTTCCGGCCGGCGGATGTCGGCATTGGCCTGTTCGAGCGTGCCGAAGCGGCGGCTGAAGGCGAGTTGCTGTTCGTCATTGATGCGCTGGTCGTGAAAGACCAGCACGGCAAACTCGTCCATGCCTTTGCGGATCGCCTCGATCTCGGCGTCGGTCGCGGTTTTCGACAGGTCGATGCCGTCGACCTCGCCGGCGAAAAACCGGCGGTTGACCGGGTCGATCGGGCGGATTGACAGGGCCATTTCTCCCTCGCGCGCAAATCAACGATGCGCCACACGATACAAGCGATCCTGCGGCGACGGTAGCCGCCGCTCACACTACCTGGTTGAGAAGATCGGTCTCGCCGCGCCACAGCCGGCCGAGGTTCTCGTCGAGGATGTCGATCACGTTGTCTTCGTAGCGCCGCGTCTCGCCGGCGGTGTGCGGGGTGATCAGCGCGGTGTCGATGTCCCACAGCGGCGAGTGCGGCGGCAGCGGCTCCTCGACCGTCACGTCGATGCCGGCGCCGGCAAGACGGCCTTCGGTCAGCGCCGCGGCCAGCGCCGCCTCGTCGACGCAGCGTCCGCGCGCCGCGTTGACCAGAAACGCCGACGGTTTCATGCGCGCCAGCGCCGCCGCGTCGATCAGGTTTTCGGTCTCCGCGGTCAGCGGGCAGTTGAGGCAGACGAAATCGGCCCGCGGCAGCAGCGCCGGGAGCGCGCCGAGCCCGTGCACCTCGTCGGCGCTGGCGGCGCCCTTGGCGGGATCGTGGCGCAGGCCGATCACCTGCATGTCAAACGCCTTGGCAAGCCGCGCGAGGCGGCTGCCGATCGCCCCGAGGCCGACGACCAGCAAGGTCTTGCCGCCCAACTCGTCCTCGCGCTGCGACAGGTCGCCGATCATGTTGCGCCACAGATGGCGCCGCTGGTTGTCGCGCGCCTCGGGCAGGCGCCGCGCCAGCGCCAGGACCAGCGCCATCGTGTGTTCGGCCACGGCGCGGGCATTAACGCCGCGCGCGCTCGCCAGGCGGATACCGCGCCGACTTAGCGCCTCGCGCCCGAACTGGTCGGTGCCGGCGCCGATCGACTGGATGTAGCGCAGCCGCGGGGCATGGCTCAGCAGGTCGTCGCGCCACAGCCCCGAGATCACCAGCACGTCGGCCTCGGGCAGGCGGCGCTCCAGCTCGGCGCGGTCGCGCACCTCAAAGCTGGCAATGCCGGCAGCGCGGTCGGCAAACCGGTCCTGCAGCCGATAGGCGACATGGGCAAAGCAGATCGTCGTCTTATCCCGAGATGGCAGCACGATAAGGCCTCCGTTGCGCGCCCGCGACACGACGGCGGCCATGCTAGACTATCGCCATGGCGTCCGACGTCGTCGATCTGAGGGATTTCTACGGCACCGGGCTCGGCCATGTCGCGCGCCGCATGATCCGCCGCGCGGTGCGCCGGGTGTGGCCCGATTTGCGCGGGATGCGGCTGCTCGGCATCGGGTATGCGACGCCGTATCTGCCGATCGTGATGGCCGAGACGGAGCGTACGGTCGGGCTGATGCCGGCGACGCTGGGCGTGCTCGGCTGGCCGCGCGACGGGCGCAACCTGGTGGCGCTCGCCGACGAAGGCGAATTGCCGTTCGCCGATTTCTCGATCGACCGGGTGCTGCTGGTCCACGCGCTCGAAACCAGCGAGGAGGTGCGGCCGCTGCTCAAGGAGATCTGGCGCGTCATGGCCGGCGGCGGGCGCCTGCTGGTCGTCGCGCCCAACCGGCGCGGCATCTGGGCGCGGCGCGACCTGACGCCGTTCGGATCAGGCCGCCCGTACACCCAGTCGCAGCTGTCGCAGCTGCTGCGCGACGAGCAATTTACCCCGGTCGTCACCGACGCCGCCCTTTTCATCCCGCCGGTCAGGAGCCGGGTGATCCTGCGCTCGGCGGCGGCATGGGAGCGGATCGGCCGGCGCTGGTTTCCGACCTTTGCCGGGGTCGTGCTGGTCGAGGCCACCAAGCAGATCTACGCCAAGCCCGCGGCGGTGCGAGCGCCGCGCCGGCGTCTCGTCTACAGCCCGGTCCCGTCGGGGATGTGAGCGGCCGGCCCCGCCGCAGGCGGGAATGCCGCAGGCGTGCGCAGCGTCAGCAGCTTCAGCAGGTCGTCGACGATATAGCGGCTTTCCACCAGTTCCAGCCCGGCTGCCGGCACATATTGCTCGGTGTTGCGATCAAAACTCGCGCCGTAGGCCCAGGCGACCCACGGCTGCCAGAGCCGCGAGATCAGCCGGCGCAGGCGGCCGCGCGGGCGCACGTATTCCAAAATCCGGATCAGCCCGCCCGGTTTGACGACGCGACCAAGCTCGCGCAGCGCCAGAACCTGCAACTCGTCGGGCAGCACGCAGAACAGAAAGGTCGCGGTCGCCGCGTCGAACGAGCCGGCGGGAAACGCCAGCGCGGTCACATCCATGCAGAACAGCCGCCCGGCTGCCGCGAGGGTCGGACAGCGCCGCCGCGCCCGGGCGAGCATCGCCGGGCTGGTGTCGATCGCCGAGACGACCGCGCCGGGCGGATAGAACGGGCAGTTTCGCCCAGTGCCGACACCGGCATCCAGCAGCCGGCCGTTCAGCCCGTGGAACAGGAGCGGCCGCAAGCTGCGGTAGCGGCGTCGCTCAAAGGGATAGTCGAGAATATCGTAGAACGGCGCGATCCGCTGGTATCTGGCCAGGTTGGACGTCACGGCAGGGGCCTATCCCTCGGGCGGGCGGTACGGGAACGGGCCGGGCCAGTCGCCAAACGTTGCGGTGTGGGTGATGAGGCCGCCGTCGCGCCACAAATGAAGCTGGTAGCCCGGCGGCTCGAACGTGAAATGGGCGCGCGAACCGGGCGTCAGGTCGAGCAGCAGCTGATGCGCCGTGGCCGGCGCGGTGCCGGCGACGGTGCCGGCAAAGCGGCGGTCGATCGTGCGGTGCAGATGGCCGCACAGGATGCGCTCGACCTGCGGATGCCGTGCGATCACCGCGGCGAACGCATCGGGGTCGCGCAAGCCGTGCTTGTCCATGTGCTCGATCGCGGTCGTAAACGGCGGATGGTGCATCATCACGATCGTCGGGCGCTCGGGCGCCGCCGCCAGGGTTGCGTCGAGCCAGGCAAGCCGCGCGGCGCACAACTCGCCGTCATGGCTGCCGGGGACATGCGTGTCGAGCGCGACGAGCCGCACCGGATAATCGTCGACCGTGTAGTGCAAGAACCCCTCGGCCGGCAGGTAGCCATCGGCGGCAAAGGCGCGGCGCAGGGCCTCGCGGTCGTCGTGGTTGCCGGGGATCACGTAGAGCGGCATCGCCGCCGCGGCGACGATCTCGCGCAGATGGTCGTATTCGTCGGCGTTGCCGTGATCGGTCAGGTCGCCGGTAACGACGACGACATCGGGCCGCGGCACCAGCGCGTTGAGCGCGGCCACCGCCCGGCGCAGGTAGGCGCCGGTGTCGATCCGGCTGTACTCGGGGCCGGCTTCCGGCGGGATCGCCCGGTGCGGCGAGTGAAACAGCCTGCCGCGCGCCAGGATATGCATGTCGGTAATCTGGGCGACCAGCATCAGATCTTCTCCCGCGACAGCACAAAAACGCCCTGCTCGGCAAGCAGATTGGCGAGGCTGCCGCGCGGGTCGAGTCTATACGGGCGGCCGTGACGGTCCAGCGTCAGGCTCTGCCCGATGCGGATGCCGATCTCGTCGCACAGCACGACGAAATCGCGGATCGTGCACAGATGAATGTTGGGCGTGTCGTACCATTGGTGGTTGAGCAGCCCCGTCGCCGGCATGCGGCCGTGCGCCAAAAGCACGAGGCGGATGCGCCAGAAGCCGAAATTGGGGAACGACACGATCGCCCGCTTGCCGATGCGCACCAGGTCTTCGAGCACCTGGCGCGGATGCCGCGTCGCCTGCAGCGTCTGGCTCAATACGACATAGTCGAAGGCGCCGGTGGGGTACGCCGCGAGATCGCTGTCGGCGTCGCCCTGGATCACCGACAGGCCGTGACTGACGCAGATGTTCACCCCCGACTGGCTCAGCTCGATGCCGCGCGAATCGGCCGCCTTTTCGCGCGCCAGGTGGGCGAGCAGCGCGCCGTCGCCGCAGCCGATGTCGAGCACCCGCGCGTGCGGGTCGATCATCCCGGCGATCAGGCGCAGGTCGCTGCGCAGCCCCGCCGGCCCCGATGCGCCGCCTGGCGCTGCGGCGCCGAGCGGCAGGCCGAGCGTCGCGCTACCGCTCATGCCCTATCCTTCGGCGCGGGCGAGGCCGCGGTGTTCGGCACAGCCGGCGAGAAACCCGCGCAGCGTGGCAAACAATTCGGGCTCGTGCAGCAGGAACGCATCGTGCCCCTTGTCGGTCTCGATCTCGACAAAGCTGACATTAGCGGCGACCGCATTCAGCGCATGCACCAGTTCGCGGCTCTCCGCAGTCGGAAACAGCCAGTCACTGGTGAACGAGATGATGCAGAGCCGCGCCTTGCTGTCGGCAAAAGCCTGCGGCAGCATACCGTCGTATTCGGCCGCCAGGTCGAAATAATCCATCGCCCGGGTGATGTAGAGATAGGAATTGGCGTCAAACCGGTCGACAAAAGTACTGCCCTGGTGGCGCAGATAGCTCTCGACCTGGAAATCGGCGTCAAACCCCCAGCTCACCGCGTTGCGGTCCTGCAGGTTGCGGCCGAACTTGCGGTGCAGCGCCGGCTCGGACAAATAGGTGATGTGCGCCGCCATGCGGGCGACCGCGAGGCCGCGCGCCGGGTTGCGGCCGAGGCTCAGATAGCGCCCGCCGCACCAGTCGGGATCGGCCATGATCGCCTGCCGCCCGACCTCGTGAAACGCGATGTTCTGCGCCGAATGGCGCGCCGCGCCGGCGATTGGCACTGCGGCGAACACAATGTCGGGATAGCTGGCGACCCACTCCAGCACCTGCATCGCGCCCATCGAGCCGCCGATCACGCAGAACAGCGATTCGATGCCGAGATGGTCGATCAGCCGCTTCTGCGCCCGCACCATGTCGCGGATCGTGATGAGCGGGAAATCGAGCGCCCACGGCTCGCCGGTGGCGGGGTCGAGGTCCTTCGGCCCGGTCGTCCCCATGCAGCCGCCGAGCACATTGGCGCAGATCAGGAAATAGCGGTCGGTATCGAGCACCCCGCCCGGCCCGATCAGCGTCGTCCACCAGCCGGGATGATCGGTGATCGGGTGCGGATCGGCGGGATACTGATCGCCGGTCAGCGCGTGGCACACCAGAACCGCGTTGGAACGCTCGGCGTTAAGCGTGCCATAGGTCTGGTAGGCGATCGTGAACGGACCGAAATCGACCCCGCAATCCAGCCGCATCTTCTCGGTGACCGCAAGACGATGGCCGGGCCAGTCGCTGACGGGGCGGGAACGCAAGATGCGTGCGGTGGAAGCTGTCACGGGGGATACTCTATAACGGCGCCGCGCCCTTTCGAAAGGTCGCGGCAGCGCCGCCGACCCGTCGGCAGGAACCGAGCCATGACAGCCTAGGTAGGAAGCGGGGCCCAGGCATGTCAACGTTTTCTTTGATTTTAGCGGATCGGAACTCTACTACTAGCCGGGTTACAACAGCGATTGAGACCATGTCGCCGATCCCGTCCAATCTGGAAGAGTTGCGCCGGCGTATCGACGAGATCGACGACAGATTGCAAGATTTGCTGATCGAACGTTTCGAACTTGTCTTGGATGTCGCGGCGCAAAAACGCGGCGGCAGCGTCAACCCGCATCAGCCGGCGCGCGAGGCCGAGATCATTCGCCGGATGGTTGCGCGCAATCGCCGGCCGCTGCAGGCCGAGACGCTGGTCCGCATGTGGCGCGAGATGATCGCAGGCACGACCCGGCTGCAGGGCAATTTCCGCATCGCGGTCTATGCCCCGCCCGAAGCGCCCGGGCTCTGGGACATCGCGCGCGACCATTACGGCAGCCATACCGCGATGCAGGGCTATCAATCGGCGGGCGCCGTGATCCGCACGGTCAGCGAGGGCCAGGCCGAGATCGGCGTCCTCCCGATGCCGCAGGAAGGGGAGCCCGACCCGTGGTGGCGAATGCTTGCCTCGAACGACGGCCAGGCGGCGCGGGTCATCGCCCGGCTGCCATTCGGCGCTAGCGGCAACACCCGCAACGGCCGCACCAGCGCGCTGGCGATCGGCCGCGGCGTCCGCCAGCCGACCGGCCACGACCGCACGCTGATCGCCGCGGAAATCGCCCCCGACATCAGCCGCGGACGCATCTTCGCGCTGCTGACCTCGCTCGGGCTGGAGGGCACCTTTCTCGCCTCGTGCAGCCAAGCGAACGGGGCCAACATACTGATAGAGCTGTCCGGCTTCGTCGAGCTGGGCGACCCGCGGCTGCAGCGGTTGCGCGCCCAGCTCGGCCAGGAGTTGTTCGGGCTGGTCGAACTGGGCGGCTATGCCGAGCCGCTGCAGCTCGATGCCGCGCCGGCGCGGCCGATCACGACCGCCGATCCGGTCGCGGCGAGGGGGTGAGGCGATGAGCGAACCGGACGCCCCGGTCCCCGGCCCGGGCATCCTCGATATTGCGGTCTATGTTCCCGGCGAAGCGAAGATCGAAGGCGCCGAGCGGCCGATCCGTCTGGCCTCAAACGAAAGCGCGCTCGGCCCCAGCCCAAAGGCGATGGCGGCCTATCGCGCGCTGGCCGAAGACCTGCACCGCTATCCCGAGGGCGACAGCACGCTGCTGCGCGCCGCTCTCGGCCGCGCCCACGGGATCGACCCCGGGCGCATCGTCTGCGGCGCCGGCTCGGACGAATTGATCGCGCTGCTGCTGCGCGCCTACGCGGCCGGCCCGGGCACCGAAGTGCTGTACAGCCGGCATGGGTTTCTGATGTATGCGATCGGCGCCAAGACGGTCGGCGCGACCCCGGTTGCGGTGCCCGAGCGCAACCTGACCGCCGATGTCGACGCGATCCTCGCGCACGTCACCGAGCGCACCCGGATGGTGTTTCTCGCCAACCCGAACAACCCGACCGGCACCTACCTGCCGGAGCGCGAGGTGGCGCGGCTGCACGCCGGGCTGCCGCCGCATGTCGTGCTGGCGATCGACGCGGCCTATGCCGAATTCGTCAACCGCAACGATTACGAGCCGGGCATCCGGCTGGTCGACAAGGCCGAAAACGTCGTGATGCTGCGGACGTTCTCGAAGATCTATGCGCTCGCCGGGCTGCGCCTCGGCTGGGCCTATTGCCCGTCGGCGATCGCCGACGTGCTGAACCGCGTGCGCGGCCCGTTCAACGTCAGCGCCGCGGCACAAGCCGCCGGGGTCGCCGCGGTCGAGGATTCCGAGGCGCTGACCCGCGCCAAGGCGCACAACGAGCGGTGGCTGCCCTGGCTGTCGGAGCAGCTCGCCCGGCTCGGCCTGGAGTTGACGCCGAGCGTCGGCAATTTCGTGCTGCCGCGCTTTCCCGACGAGCCGCGCCACAATGCCGACAAGGCATTCGACTTTTTGGTGAGCCGCGCGATCATCGCCCGCAAGATGGGCGGCTACGGCCTGCCGCAGTGCCTGAGGATTACGATCGGCACCGGCGAGGAGATGCAGGCGGTGGCGACCGCGCTCGCCGATTTCATGGCGAGTTGATTCCGCTCTCTTGCCATCGCGGCGAAACCGGGTATGCATGACGGCCGCGGGGCCCGGCGATCGCCGGGCCGCTATGATTTTCGATAGGCCGAACGAGTTGAGTGGCACTTCCAACCTCTTCGAGCGCGTCGCCATCATCGGGATCGGGCTGATCGGCTCGTCGCTCGCCCGCGTGATCCGGCGCGACTGCCCCGGGACGGCGATCGTCGCCTGCGCGCGCCGCGCCGAAACCCTCGATGCGGTGCGCCGCCTCGGCATCGCCGACACGGCGACCGACGACCCCGCCGCTGCGGTCGCCGGCGCCGATCTCGTGGTGATCGCGACGCCGCTATCGGCCTATGCCGAGATCGCCGCGCGCATCGCCCCGGCGCTGCGCCCGGGCGCGATCATCACCGATGTCGGCTCGTGCAAGGCGGCGGTGATCCGCGACCTCGCGCCGCTCGCCGCAGCAGGGATGCGGCTGGTGCCCGGGCATCCGGTTGCCGGCACCGAGCATTCCGGCCCGGAAGCCGGGTTTGCCGAGATGTTCCGCGACCGCTGGTGCATCCTGACCCCGACCGCCGATACCGACCCCGACGCGCTCGCCAAGATCCGGCAATTATGGGAGCTGGCCGGGATGCGGGTCACGACAATGGCGCCGGACCATCACGACATGGTGCTGGCGATGACCTCGCACCTGCCGCACCTGATCGCCTACACGATCGTCGGCACCGCGACCGCGCTCGGCGACGACCTCAAATCCGAGGTTATCGCGTTTTCCGCCGGCGGGTTTCGCGATTTCACGCGCATCGCCGCGTCCGACCCGGTGATGTGGCGCGACATCTTCATGAAAAACCGCGAGGCCGTGCTCGACGTGTTGCAGCGCTTCAACGAGGATCTGACCGCGCTGCAGCGGGCGATCCGCTGGGGCGAGGCCGAGACGCTGGAAAAGCGCTTTCGCGAAACGCGCGCGATCCGCCGCTCGATCATCAAAGCCAAGCAGGCATAGACCCCGCGCCCGCCGGGCGGAAGCCGCGGCCTACCAGTCGAGATGCGGCATTCGGCCGAGCCGGGCGGGGCCGAGGAAAATCTCGCCGTTCTGGATCGAGAACGAAGTCGCAACCTGCGGCTTGCCGTCGGGGCCGGGCCGCTCCATCAGGCGCAGCGCGAGGCCGGCGAGCCGCGCATCACTTGGCCGGAGCTCGCCCGCCGCGGTCAGCGCCTTGAGCAGCGCGTCGACCCCGCCGACCGCGCCCGAGAAGCTGCCGATCGGCTGCAGCTCCCGGTCGAGCGCCACCGTGCCGCTGGCCGCGATGCGGAGCGGTCCCCAACTGAGGTCAAGATGGTCGAGATCGGCGGTGCCGCCGGAATCGCGCCACGCCGCCGCGGCCTGACGCGGCGGGCCCGACGGGATTGCCCCCATCACGGTGATCCCGAATGCGACGCCGGCGATCGTCTTGCCCAGCGCCGGCACCGCAACCGGTACCGACACGTCGCGCAGATCGGCGGCCAGCGCGACGTTGCGGTCGGTGTGGCGCGACGGGACCGTCGCCGGCAGTATCAGCCAGAGCTGCGCGGTCTTGCTGTGGCCGCCGATCAGCGGCATCGGCGTCTCCAGCCTTGCCGCATCGAGCCGGAGCCACACCCAGCCGCCGCCCGCCGCACCGGCGGCGACCGTGCCGTCGGCGCGCGCCGCGGTCAGCGTCGCCAGCGCGGCGCCCTTCGCGCTCAAACCATCGGGCGCGGCGAGCGCCGCCTCATTCGGATTCCAAATGGGGACTGTCGCGGTCAGGACCGGCGCCGTCACCTCGACCGCCGGCACCGAGACCGTGTCCGACGCATGAAAGCCGGTCATTTCGATGCGGAACCCGAACGGGTAGCCGCCGACCCGCATGCCCTGCCATGAGGCGTCGATGCCCTGCTGGCGCGCGGCCTGCGCCCAGTCGAGAGCGCCGGCCTCGATCCTGCCCGCCGCGATCCGCCAGAACACGGTGTAGCCGCCGAGCCCGAGAACGAGAATGATCGCGGCGATAAGGCCGAGCAGGACCGGGCGGCGCATCGGCGAGTTATACGGGGTGCCGCACCGCCTCGCCAGGACTTGCCGGAACCGCCCCGGCGCGGTAAGCACTCTGCGTCACGATTGCGGAGACAAGACATGGCCGCAGCGCAACCGCTTAAGGCGTTCTGGCAGCCGGGTTGAACCAGCTGCCTGAGACTCAAGGAGTTTCTCTCGGTCCGTGGGATCGAGTTCGAATCGATCAATATTCTTGAAGACGCCGCCGGCCGGGCCGAGCTGGCGCGCCTTGGGGCGCGCTCGATCCCCGTGTTGTCGCGCGGCGACCAGTTCGTCTTCGCCCAGAACATCGCCCAGGTCGTCGCGTTTCTTAAGCTCAACGAAAAGGCCGGGCCGGTGCTGTCGCCGGCGCAGCTTGTCGAGCGGATGGAGCGCTATATCGACGCGGCGCTGCGGATGATCCGGCAGATGCCCGACGACCGGCTCGAAACCCTGACGCCGGGCCGTCCGCGCAGCTATGGCCGGCTCGCGCACCACATGTTCCGCATCTGCGAGGCGTTCACCGAGGTCGCCGGCGGCGCATTCTTCAGCCAAGGGCTGCCCGGCGAGGTTCACGACCCGGCGGAGATGGCATCGACCGCAGCGCTGTGTGCCTACGGAAACGGGGCCAAGGCCAAGGTCGAAACCTGGTGGGCGACGACGCAAGACAAGGACGCGCAGGCCACCGTCGACACCTATTACGGCCAACAGAAGCTGCACGAGGTGCTGGAGCGCGCGACCTGGCATATCGGCCAGCACACGCGGCAATGGGTGATGCTGCTCGATATGCACGGGATCGCCGCCGACCGGCCGCTGGGCGAGTCCGATTTCGCCGACCTGCCGATGCCGAAGCAGGTGTGGGACGACTGACTGCTGCGGCGCCGAAATGCGTCCTTCGAGACGTACCCTTCGGGCACTCCTCAGGATGAGATAGGTTTCGGCAGAGAGTCAGGTTCTTCATCCTGAGGAGCGGGCATAGCCCGCGTCTCGAAGGACGCACCACCGGCCGCCATGACCCCTTTCGCCAACGGCTACGTTTCGCCGCTGCCGGTCGACCCGATGCCCGACTGGGTGGCGGCGCTGCGCCACGGCGCTGCACCGGTCTGGGTGTTCGCCTACGGCTCGCTGATGTGGAACCCTGAGATCGCGTTTGCCGAGACGCGGCCCGCAGTATTGCACGGGTTTCACCGCCGCTTCTGCCTTTATTCGCGCGATTATCGCGGCACGCCCGAGCAGCCGGGGCTGGTGCTGGGCCTCGACCGCGGCGGCTCGTGCCGCGGCCTCGCCCGCCGCCTGCCGGACGAAGCGCTCGGCGCGGCGATCGACCGGCTGTGGGCGCGCGAGATGGCCGGGCAGGTCTACGACATGCGGCCGGTTACCGCGGCGACGCCGCAAGGCCGCCTCGCCGCCTATGCGTTTACCGTGCGCCGCGACAACATCGACTATGCCGGGCGGCTGCCGTCAGACCGGGTTGCCGCGATCCTCGCCAGCGCCGCCGGCGGGCGCGGCACCGGCCGCGAATATCTCGCCAACACGGTGCGCCACCTCGCCGAACTCGGCATAAGCGACCGGCTGTTGCGGCAGCTGAATACCGCGGTCGAAGGTCGCTGATCTACCCGCACTTCGAGTAGTCGCAGCTCGTGCACTGGTCGCAGTTTTCGATGCGGATCAGCGCTGCCTCGCCGCATTTCGGGCATTGCCGGAGGCGCGGCGCGGCGCCGAGCGCGCCCGGCGGCTGCGGGTCGGCCGGCTGGTTGACGATTCGGGCGTGCGCAGCATCCTCCGCGTGATCGTGGCGATGCTTCGGCGGCAGAAAGCCGATCTCGATCATGTGCTGTTCGATAACGTCGCCGATCGCGGCGAGCAGCGAGGGTACGTATTTCCCGCCCATCCAGGCGCCGCCGCGCGGGTCGAACACCGCCTTCATCTCCTCGACGACAAACGACACATCGCCGCCGCGCCGGAACACCGCGCTGATCATGCGGGTGAGGCCGACGGTCCAGGCGTAATGCTCCATGTTCTTGGAGTTGATGAAGATCTCGAACGGGCGGCGGCGCCCCAGTCCACTTGAGTCGGCCTGCACGATGTCGTTGAGCGTGATGTAGAGCGCGTGCTCGCTTTCCGGCCAGTTGATCTTGTAGGTCTGGCCAGGCAGCGATTCGGGGCGCGACAGCGGCTGGGTCATGTAGACGACGCCGCTGGCCTCGTAGACATCGCCCGCGCGCGCCGCCGCGACATTCGCCGGCGCCGGGGCCGGCAGCGGCAGCTCGGCCTGGCGCGGCCGCGGGCGGGCGGCCAGCGGCTCGGGCGCCGCGTCGGGCATCGCCTCGAGCACCGCGCCGGTCACCTCGTTCGGCCGATAGGTCGTGCAGCCCTTGCAGCCGAGCGCATAGGCGCGGGCATAGATGTCCTTGAACCGGTCGAACGGAATGTCGGCCGGCACGTTGATCGTCTTCGAAATCGAGCTGTCGACGTGGCGCTGCGCCGCCGCCTGCATCACCAGATGGTCCTGGGGCGACAGGGTCTGCGCATCGACGAAATATTCGGGCAGCGGCACCTGGTCGCCCTTGAGCCGGCGGAAGGCGCGATAGGCGTAATCGGTGACCTCCTCCTCGCGCCGCGATCCGTCGGGCATCAGCACGGTGCGCATGTAGCGAAAGCTGAACACCGGCTCGATGCCCGACGACACGTTGTCGGCAAACAGCGAGATCGTGCCGGTCGGCGCGATCGAGGTCAGGTGCGAATTGCGCATGCCCTGTTTGGCGATCGCGGCGCGCACCTCGGCGGGCAGCGCGGCGACGGTCTCGCCGGCAAGGTATTTGTCGCGCTCGAAGGCAGGGAACGCGCCCTTTTCGGCGGCCAGCGCGGCCGAGGCGAGATAGGCCTCGTGCTCGATCGCGCCGGTCCACTCCTCGATCGCGGCGACCGCCTGCGGCGAGCCGTAGGTCAGCCCGCACAGGATCAAGGCGTCGGCGACACCGGTGACACCAAGCCCGATGCGGCGCTTCTGCCGCGCCTCGCCGGTCTGCTCCGGCAGCGGAAAGCGCGACACGTCGATGACATTATCCATCATCCGCACCGCGACCGGCACCAGCGCCTTGACCCGGTCGAGGTCAAGCCGCGCCTCCGGCGTGAACGGATTGTCGACGAAACGCGCCAGGTTCAGCGAGCCGAGCAGGCACGCGCCATAGGGCGGCAGCGGCTGCTCGCCGCAGGGGTTTGTAGCCGATATTGTTTCATTATAATATAAATTATTCAACTGATTAATACGGTCGATGAAGATCACGCCGGGTTCGGCATAGGCATAGGTCGCGCGCATGATCTTGTCCCACAGCTCGCGCGCCGGGATCACCTTGGCGACCGTGCCGTTGAACGACAGTTCCCACGGAGCGTTCTGTTCGACCGCCTGCATGAAGGCGTCGCTGACCAGCACCGACAGGTTGAACATGCGCAGGCGGCCGGGCTCGCGCTTGGCCTCGATAAAGGCCTCAATGTCGGGGTGATCGCAGCGCAGCGTCGCCATCATCGCGCCGCGGCGATAGCCGGCCGACATGATCGTGCGGCACATCGCGTCCCACACGTCCATGAACGACAGCGGCCCGGAGGCGTCGGCGCCCACGCCTTTTACATAGGCGCCGCGCGGGCGCAGCGTCGAGAAATCGTAGCCGATGCCGCCGCCCTGCTGCATCGTCAGCGCCGCCTCGCGCAGATGGGAAAAGATGCCTGACAGCGAATCCGGGATCGCGCCCATCACAAAGCAGTTGAACAGCGTGACCTCGCGCTCGGCCCCGGCGCCAGCGACGACCCGCCCCGCCGGCAGAAACCGGAAATCCTCGAGCGCGGCATAGAAGCGCTCTTCCCACTGAGCGCGCTGCGCCTCGGGCTCCGGGGCGGCGAGCGCGCGGGCCACCCGGCGCCAGGTGCCTTCGATCGTCTTATCGACCGGCTCGCCGTTGGGCGCGCGCAGCCGGTATTTCATGTCCCAGATCTGCTGCGAGATCGAGGCGACGACGGCCATCGGCATCTCCTATCCCAGGAGGCACTCAGCCGGCACCTGCCAGCGAGCGTGAAGAAGGCGGGCCTGCTCCATGGTCAAACCGCGTCGGCGGTTTAGAATCTCCGAGGCGCGCGACCGCGAACCGAGCAGGTCGGCAAGGTCCGACTGCGTATAGTGCTTGAGTGCCATGATCTCGCGAATGGCGGAAACCGCGTCTGGCGCCGCGATCGGCCAATGCTGGCGCTCATAGGCGCCGATCAAGGCGGTGAGAACGTCGAACCGGTCGGCCTCGGCAGTCCCGGGATCGGGCTCGCGCTCAAAGTAGATCTCGATCTCGTTCAGCGCGGCTTCGTAATCCTCGTCGCTGCGGATCGGGCGGACATCCATCATGGCGCCTCAATCTTTCCTGGGTCGATCCTATTGTATTCGGCAAGCGTGCCGATGAATTTCACGAGCACTCGTTTGTGACGGTAAGCGACATGCACCACGAGGCGATACTTGTTGCCGCCGATATCGAAGACCGCGCGATTGTCGGCAACAAAATCCACCGCTGCGCCGAATTGGTCCTTAATGTCGGCCGGCGTCGACCACAAAGCGCCCGACACCAGCGCAAACCACGCGCGAAGCGGCATCTCCGCCTGAGGATGGATTTGCCAAAACAGCCTCAGCCGCTTAACCGCGATGATCTGCATGGCTTTAGGTAGGATGTTCCAGCGGCGGGAACAAGGCCGCCATTTCCCGTTGCGGGAACATTCCCGGTCACGGAGTTGCGCACCTTACGACGCCGCGTGCTCCGCGTCGTGCCCGGGCTGCGCCACGCGCGGCGCCAGCGCGCGCTGGCCCTCCGCCACCAGCCGGTCGGTAGCCGCTTCGATCCGGCCCTCCATCTCGGCCATCATCTCGCGCCGCGGCAAGCCGGGCGGGATGGTGGGGAGGAATTCGAGGATGATCCGCCCCGGCCGCTTCATGAAAGCGCGGCGCCCCCAGTAAAGCCCGGAATTGACCGCGACCGGCACCAGCGGCAGGCCCAGCGCCTGATAGAGCGCGGCGACGCCGGGATGATAGGCCGGGCCGTGCTGCCCCGGCGCGGTGCGGGTACCCTGGGGAAAGATCACGATCCTGCGCCCGTCCTCGGCCGCGCGCCGTGCCGCGGCAACCATGCCGCGCAGCGCCGCAGCGCCGCCCTTGCGATCGACGAAGATCGAGCCGGCGCGCGCGGCGAACCAGCCATAGCCGGGCACCAGCAGCAATTCACGCTTGATCACCACGGCCGGGTCGCCGAGCACGATCGGCATGATCAGCGTGTCCCACATCGATTGGTGCTTCATCGCGATCAGGCAGGCGCCCGAGGGCAGATGCTCGCGCCCGCGGATTTCGGCGTCAAGCCCGACGATCGCCTTCAACAGTGACAGCGACCAACGCGACCAGGTGCGGCCGAACGCCATTGCGGCGCGCCGCGGGGCGAACGCAAACGGCAGGCCGACGATCGCCATCAGCCCGGTCCCGGCGAAGAATGCCAGGTTGAACAGGATCGCGCGCAGCCGGGTCATCGCGCGCCTACGGCGGCGGCGGTGGTGGCCTCGGCGCGATCGAGCGGCCGGGGCCAGGCGAGACCGGGCAACACCGACTCGGCAGCCGGGCGCAGCAGCACCGCGAGGTACTTGTCGTATTCGCCGACGGTCAGCTCGGCGGCGCTGAGCCACGCGGCGATGCGCCCGTCGCCGTCTTCACCGCGGGCGAACACCGGCGATGCGATGACCGCGATCCCCGGCATCGCCCGGTGAAATTCGAGCAGGCTGCGCGGCATGTGATACCAACTGGTTACCAGCCGCAGGCTGGAAAAATGCTGCTGGCGCATCCACGCCGCGGTCTCGCGCGCGTTGCCGAACGTGTCGTCGGAATCATAGCCGAGCACGATGCAGCATTTGGCGCGGTCGGCGACCGGCTCGAACACCCGCATCAGCGCGCCGCGGTCGACGCGCAGATTAACCCCCGATATGAACAGCTTGCGGGCCTTGCCCTGGCCAAGCAGGCCGACGCCGGTCTCCAGCCGCATCCGACCGCCGGTCAGCACGACGATCGCATCGGTGCGCGCGTTGCGGTCGCCGGCGCTCGACAGGCTGCTGTAGACGAACCACGCCAACCCGCCGAGCCACAGCGCAACCCCCAGCGCGGCGATGATCGCGAGGCCGCGCAACGGCCGGATCAGCCGCCAGGTCACGGCATCCGCGCGAGCTGGCGCGCGATCGTGGCGCGCGCCGTGACCATGGCCACCAGCCCGGCGGCCAGCGCGGCGGCGACCAGCAAGCCCCACGGGCGCCAATCGGCGAGCCCCGCCGAGGCCACGGGCAGCGGCAGCGACGCCGCGGCGGCGCTCTGCACCACGGCCACGACCGTCGCCGCCGCGGCGAGCGCGCCGATGATGCCGCCGCGCAGCCCGAGCCACAGCGCGTGGGTCTGGAATTGCTGCGCAATGTAGCGGTCGGGCGCCCCGAGCAGATGGAGGATCTCGACCATCGGGCGATGGATCGCCAGCCCGGTACGCGCGGTCAGCACCACGGTCAGCACCAGCAGCACCGCGACCACCGCCATGCCGCCCCCGATCAGCCCCTGGATCTGCACGCCGAAATGCTGCAACCGGTCGAGCGCCGACCGGTTCTCGTCGAGCCGGGCGCCCGGCGCGATCGCGGCCAGGTGCTTGCGCAGTGCGACAAAATCTATCGTCGCGTCGGGATCGACCCGGATGTCGATCAGATGCGGCAGCGGCAGCGAGGCGATCGACACCGACGGTCCGAGCCAGGGCTGGACAAGGCGCGCGGTCTCGTCGGCGGTCAGCTCGTTCACCGAAACCACCCCGGCCGTCTGGCGCAGCGTCGCCAGCGTCGTCTCCATGCGCGCCGCGGACGTCTCGGCCGGCACCTGGAGGGTCATCGCGCTCGCCAGCGACTGGTCCCAGCCACGCAACGTATCGGCGAGCAGGATAAGCCCGACGCCGCCCAGCGCCGACAGGTACACCATCAGCGCGATAATCCACGGCAGAAGCCGGGCCGAAGCGTCGCGCCCGAACGGGAGCTTGTACCGCGACCTGCTGATCCAGGTGCCGATCATCCGTCTTCTGCATCGTTGGCGGACGCCAATATACCCTGGTCGAGGTGAAACCGCTCGTGGGCGAACTGGCGGGTAAAGCCGATATCATGAGTGGCGATCAGCACCGTCGTGCCGAGACGGTTGATGCGCTCGAACACCCGCACCAGCAGCATCGCGATCTCATCGTCGACATTGCCGGTGGGTTCGTCGGCAAGCAGCAGGTCGGGGCGGCGGACGATGGCGCGAGCGATCGCAACCCGCTGCTTCTCGCCGCCCGACAGCGTCGCCGGGCGCAGATCGCCCTTGTCGCCGAGGCCGAGCCAGCCGAGCAGCTCGGGCACGTTATCGCGGACCTCGCGCTCCGAAGCGCCGGCGATGCGAAGCGGCAAGGCGACGTTGTCGCGCACGCTCAGATGCTCGACCAGCCGGAAATCCTGAAACACGATGCCGATGCGCCGACGCAGCGCCGCCCGTGTCGCCCGGTCGGCGGCGGCGGTATCGGTATCGAACAGCGTGACCGTGCCGCGCGTCGGGCGTTCGGCGAGGCTAATCAGCTCCAACAGCGTGGTCTTGCCGGCGCCGCTAACGCCGGTGAGGAAATAGAACCCGCCGGGGTCGAGCGCGACCGTGACGCCGCGCAGCACCTCGGCGCCGCCGTCATACCGCTTGTCGATGTTCTCGAGCCTGACCAACCCCGCCCCCCGGAGCCGGCTCGCGGTACCCCGCCGCCGGCCGGATTAGGGCCAAGACCTTGACACAAATCGCGCGATGGCGTCCAGCAGCGCTGCGCCGTGGGCGACCCGCTCCCCACCCCCGCGACAGCGAGGGCGGGACGGCGGCGGTCAGGCAGCGCGGGCCGGCCGCACCGCGCTCAGGTCACGGCGCCGGTCAGCAGCGGGCCGAACAGTTCCCACTTCTCGCCGGTAAAGCGCGCCATCTGGATCTGCTTGACCGGCGCGAAGTCGGTGGGGCTGGTGTTGACGGTAATCCCCGGCAGCAGCATCGGCACGGTGAACTTGTGCAGGCTCGCCACCTGCTTCATCACATTCGCGCGGGTCAGGTCGTCGCCGCACTTCTTGAGAACCTCGGCCAGCGTAGCAGCAAGCGAGTGGCCGGCGACATAGCCGGCGTCGAGCTTGTCGCCATCGGGCACGTATTTGTCCATGAACGCCACCCACTCCTTAAACCCGGGATCGTCCTTCCATTTCGGGTCGCTGGCGTCCTTCAGGTAGAAGTCGGAAATGAGGCCCTTGGCGTTTTCCAGACCCGCCGGCTTGAGCGTGGCGCCGACCGACTGGCCGATGCTGCTGAGGATGTGCAGCGGCTTCCACTGGATCTCGGCGGCCTTGCGGATCGCCTGAGCGGCGAATTTCGGGATCCCGCAGTTGACGATCACGTCGACGCCTTTGGCCTTCATGTCGACGACCTGGGAATCGACGGTCGGGTCGGTGGTCTCGTACGAGGCCCTGACGATGATCATCGACTTCTTGCCGCCGAGCCCGTCGCTGACGCCCTTCAGATAATCCTTACCGAAATCGTCGTTCTGGTAGAGGACGCCGATCTTGCCGTCGGGCTTTTCCTTGAGGATATAGGCGGCGTAGATGCGGCCTTCGCTCTGGTAGTTGGGCTGCCAGCCGATCGTCCACGGGTGGCCCTTGGGATCGTCCCACTTGGTCGCGCCGGTCGCGACAAACAGCTGCGGCACCTTCTTCTGGTTCATGTAGTGCCAGATCGCGCTGTTGGTCGGCGTGCCGAGTGGGCTGGCGACCAGCAGCACGTGATCTTCCTCGACCAGCTTGCGCACCATCTCGACGGTCTTGGGCGGCGTGTACGCGTCGTCATAGGAAATGAAGTTGATCATGCGACCGTTGATGCCGCCCTGTTCGTTGATCATCTTCCAGAACGCGACCTGGGCCTTGGGCACCGCGCTATAGCCCGACGCCGGGCCGCTGTAGGGGCCGGTATTGCCGAGCTTGATCTCTTTGTCGGTGACGCCCGGGCCGTAATCCTTGGCATGCGCCCGCTTCATCGACAGCAGCGGCAGGCTGGTAAAGGCAAGCGCGCCGGGTGCGGCGGCAAGAATGCGGCGTCGCGTAATCTTGGTCATGATAGCCCTCCCTATGATGTGATCTATGCGGACGAGCGTCCCGCGCCGGTCACACGCGCGAGAACATAACGGACGAAGCCGGCCGCGCCGGCCGGCATGATGAAGATGACCGCGAGCAGGATGACCCCGTACACAGCCCCGGCCAACCCGGTCGAAATGCTGTTGGCGATATTGGGCACGTAAAGCACAAACAGCCCGCCGAACAAGCACCCCGGGATCGAGCCGACCCCGCCGATCACCAGCCCGACGAGAAACGACACCGACAGCAGGAACGAGAAGCTGTCGGGCGCGACAAACTGCACCGCGAAGGCGCCGAGCGCGCCGGCGATGCCGGTATAAAGCGCACTGAGGCCAAACGTCAGCGTCTTGTACAGCGCCGAGTTGATCCCCATCGCCGAGGCTGCGATCGGGTTGTCGCGGATCGCCAGGATCGCCCGCCCGGATCGGCTCCGCACGAGGTTGGCGGCCAACACGAACATGACGATGGTGACGATCAGCGTCAGGTAATAGAGCCACTGATCGGCGTTGATCATCGGCAGAAACGAGGGCGGGTCGGGCTCGTCGACGACCAGGCCCTGCACCCCGCCGGTCAGCCCTTCAAGCCCATGAAACTTGAGGATCTGCGGCATCGCAACCGCCAACGCAAAGGTGGCGAGCGCAAGGTAAAGGTTCTGCAGGCGCAGCGCCGGCAGCCCGAACAGAAACCCGATGACGAAACACACCGCGCCGGCCGCCGGCAGGGTCAACAGGTAGTTGACACCCCACAGGTGCGTCATCAGCGCCGCGGTGTAGGCGCCGATGCCATAGAACGCGCTGTGCCCCAGCGAGAACTGGCCGTTGAACCCGGTCAGGATGTTGAGACCGAGGATCGCCAGCCCATAGACCATCACCATCGTCAATTGGAACAGCACGAAGCTCTGCGCGGCGATCGGGATCAGCGCCGCGATCAGGATAGTGCCGGCGACGATCAGGTGCCGCCGCTCGAGGTGCCAGGCCCGGGCGCGCGCGGCGACGCCGGAGGCAATTTCAGGGGCGGTCATACCCGGCTCACCACGCGGCGGCCAAAGATACCGCTCGGCCGCACCATCAGGACGGCAACGATCATGATCAGCGCCAGGGTCAATTTGAGTTCCCGACCAACATAGGGGATAAAGGTTCCGGCGAGATTTTCCATAACGCCGACCATAAACCCGCCGATAACCGCGCCGGCCGGACTGCTGAGCCCGCCCAGCACCGCCCCGGCAAAACCGTAGAGCAGCACGCCCAGCATCATGTTGGGTTCAAGAAAGACGACCGGGGCGATCATCATTCCCGCGACCGCACCGATCGCCGAGGCCATCGCCCAGCCGAGCGCGGTCATCCACCCGACGCGGATGCCAACCAGCCGCGACGATTCCGGGTTGGCCGCCGCCGCGCGCATCGCCAGCCCCAGCCGGGTGAAGCGGAAAAAGCTGTAAAGCAGCCCGAGCAGCACCACGGTGACGCTGATCATCCCGACCGCGTGCGTGTCGACCAGACCACCGAACAGCGGTTTGTGGCCGAACGGGGTCGGAAAGGTCTTGATCGTGTAGTCCCAGATATAGCCGGCGCTGCTGTTGAGGATGCTGAACAGCGCGATGAACCCGACCAGGTTCGACAGGATCGAGGCATTGTGCAGCGGCTTGAACAGCACCCGCTCGATGACGATGCCTCCGGCGAACGACACCGCCGCCGACATCGCGAACGCGACCCAGTACGGCAGCCCCCACTGGATCAACTGCCAGGCGATAAAGGTCGAGAACATTGCCATCTCGCCTTGCGCGAAATTGAGATGGTCGATCGCCTGGTAGATCATCACGATGGCCAGCGCCATGCAGGCATAGACGCCGCCAGTGGCGAGCCCCGAGACGATCTGGCTGATCAGAAGTTCCATTCCCCGGCTCTCGCTTCCCCTATGCCCCTGCCATCCGCTAGTAGCCGAGATACGAGCGGCGCACGCCCTCGTCGGCGGCGAGCTCGGCGGCCGGACCATCCATCACGATCCGCCCGGTTTCGAGGAGGTAGGCGTGCTCCGCGAGATCGAGCGCCAGCGCCGCGTTCTGCTCGACGATCAGCATCGCCACCTTGGTTTCCTGGTTGACCCGGCGCAGGATCGCAAACAGTTCCTCGACGATCAGCGGTGCCAGCCCGAACGACGGCTCGTCGAGCAGCAGCAGCCGCGGCCGCAGCATCAGCGCGCGGCCGACCGCCAGCATCTGCTGCTCGCCGCCCGACAGCGTGCCGGCCTGCTGCGTGCGGCGCTCCTTGAGCCGCGGAAACTGCACGTAGATGCGCTCGATGTCGTCGGCGATCGCCGCGCGCCCGCGGCGCGTCATCGCGCCAAGCTGCAGGTTTTCCTCGACCGTCAGCCGCACGAACGTGCCGCGCCCCTCGGGCACGTGGGCGACCCCGAGGCGCACGATGTCCTCGGTCGCCCAACTCGTGATCAGCTTGCCGTCGAAGCGGATTTCCCCGGCGGTCCGCACCATTCCGCACAGCGAGCGCAACACCGTGGTCTTGCCGGCGCCGTTGGCGCCGAGCAGGGTGCGGATATGGCCCTCGTCGAGCACAAACCCGACCTCGTAAAGCGCCCGGTTCTGCCCGTAATAGGCATCGAGGCCACGCACCTCGAGCATCATCGCGCCGGCTCCTTGTGGGTCGCCGGCGTGGTGCCGAGATAGGCGCGGATCACTTCTTCGTTACTCTGCACCTCGGCCGGGGTGCCCTCGGCGATCTTGCGGCCGAAATCAAGCGCGACAACCTTGTCGCTGACCGACATCACCAGGTTCATGTGGTGCTCGACCAGCAGCACCGTGACCTGGCGTTCGTCGCGGATGCGGCGGATCAGGGCGCCGAGCTCGCCGACCTCGCCGTGGGTCAGGCCGCCGGCCGGCTCGTCGAGCAGCAGCAGCTTGGGCTGCGAGGCCAGCGCCCGCGCCAGCTCGACGCGCTTGCGGGTGCCGAGCGGCAGCCCCGCCGCCAGGCGGTGCGCGACGTCTTCGAGGTCGAGCATGCGCAGCAGCGACCACGCCGCCTCGGTTATCCCCGCCTCGTGCCGGCGCGACCACGGCAGCCGCAGCATGTCGCTGACGAAATCGCCGCCACTCTTCGGATGTACGCCGATCCGCACGTTGTCGAGCACCGACTGCGCGCCGAACAGCGCCAGGTTCTGAAAGGTGCGGCCGATGCCGATCTCGGCGATGCGATGCGGCGCGCGGTGCAGCATCGAGTGCCCCTCGAACAGCACGTCGCCGCTGTTTGGCGTGTAAAGCCGGCTGACGCAGTTGAACAGCGTCGTCTTGCCCGCCCCGTTGGGCCCGATCAGGCCGAGTATCTGGCCCTCTTCGATCGCAAACGAGATGCCGTCGAGCGCGACGATGCCGCCGAACCGCAGCGCGACGTCGCGAACTTCCAGCAAGGGGGGGCGGGTCGCCATCGGCGGCGCGGCGGCGGCAGCCGTCACGGCGTCACGCAAGGACATACGGCCCTAGCCCGCAACAGTGCAGGGGGCTGCCGATGAACCGCGGCGCCGTTCAGATACGAGCACGAATCCCCTCCCACGCAACCTCGTTTCCCGGATCGCGCGGGCCGCAGCCTGCCTATGCACAAATCGTAAGTCAAGCGAGCCGGTTGTCGCATTCCGCGAACCCGGCGCCGCATCGACAACTCGCGACAAATCCGGAATTATCGCAGCGATGATCGTGACCTGCCCGGAATGTGCGACTCGTTATCGCGTCACCGGCGACGCGCTCGATGCGCCGCATGGCCGGCGGGTCCGCTGCGCCCGGTGCGGCCATGTCTGGCTGCACCGCCCCGAACCGCCGGGCGACCCACCGCCGTTGCGCGCAGTGCCGCCGATGCTGCCCGCCGAGAAGCCCCGTGGCCGGGGGATGCGCCGCATGGTGGCGGCGCTGCTGGTGGCCGTTGTGGTGCTGTCTGTGCTCCTCGTGGCCGGCTATCTCGCCCGCGACCGGATCGCGGCGGCGTGGCCGGCCGCCGCGCATCTGCTCGACGCGCTGGGCATCGGCAGCGGCGCAAAGGGCGCCTGAGTCCCCCTACTCGGCCGCGAGCCGCGCCGCCGCCGCCGTGACCGCGTCACGGCGGCGCGCGATCATCTCCGCGTTGCGCCGGCGCACCGCCTCGACGATCGCCGACGGGGCGGTTTCCGGGCTGCCGGCGTCAAATGGTGGCGCCGGGGCGTATTCGATCTGCAGCTGGATCTCCTGCGCGGCCTCCGGCCCGGCCAGTTCGGCCACGACGCTGAGCGCGAAATCGACGCCGGCGGTCACCCCGCCGCCGGTGATCACGTTGCCGTCGCGCACCACGCGCCCCGGGTCCGGGGTCGCCCCGAACGGCACCAGCAGCTCGCGCCACAACCAGTGGCAGGCGGCGGACCGGCCGCGCAGCAGCCCGGCGGCGCCCAACACCAGCGATCCGGTACACACCGAGGTGACAAAGCGCGCGGTCGCGGCGAGCCGGCGCAACTCGCCGAGAAATTCCTGGTCGTGGATCGCGTTGTCGGTGACACCGCGGCCGCCCGGCACACAGATCACGTCGCATTCGGGAATATCGACCAACCGCCGCAGCCCGGCAAACGCGAGGCCGGGGGTTTCGAGCGTGCCGCCGGCGACGCTGGCGACGATCACCTCGGCCCCGGGCAGGCTCGCAAACACCTGGTGCGGCCCGGTGAAATCGAGCTGCGTGACCCCGGGAAAAATCGCGAAAACGAAAACCGGCTTCCGTTCGCTCATGGCTGAGCCCTCCACATCGTTGACGCGCGAGCGTAGCCGGAATAGGGTTTGGCCGAAATGACCTATTTCCCTCGTTTAAAGACATGACCCATACTGTCGGCGTTTTGATCTTTCCGGATTTCCAGCTGCTTGACGCGGCCGGGCCGATCACGGTGTTCGAGGCCGCCGGGCGCGAGACCGCGCCGTCCTCCTACCGGTTGCGGGTTATTGCGCGCACCGCCGGGCCGATCGCCAGCTCGTCGGGCGCACAGCTGGTCGCCGAGGCGTTCTCCGCGGCGCCGCTCGACACGCTGCCCCTGGATACGCTGATCGTCGCCGGAGGCTGGGGCACCCGGCAGGCCTCTTCCTGCGCCGACACGCTGGACTTCGTCCGCGCCGCGAGCCGGCGCGTGCCGCGCCTCGCCAGCGTGTGTTCGGGGGCCTTCATCCTGGGGGCGGCCGGGCTGCTCGACGGGCGCCGTGCCACGACGCACTGGGCCCGCGCCGCCGAATTCGCCCGCACCTATCCGCAGATCCGCGTCGAGCCCGACCGCATCTTCATCCGCGACGGCGCGGTGTGGACGTCGGCCGGCATCACCGCCGGCATCGACCTGGCGCTGGCGATGGTCGCCGAGGATGTCGGTGAGGCCGTCGCCAAGCGCGCCGCGCAGCAGCTGGTGGTCTATCACCGCCGCCCGGGCGGGCAGTCGCAGTTTTCGGCGCTGCTCGATGTCGAGCGGCCGAGCAGCCGGTTTGCGCCGCTGCTCGCCTGGGCGCGCGAGCGTCTCGGCGAGCGGCTTTCGGTCGACCGCCTCGCCGACCGCGCGGCGATGAGCCCGCGCCATTTCGCCCGCGCCTTTACCGCCGAGATCGGGGTAACGCCGGCGACGGCGATCGAGCGGCTGCGCCTCGAAGCCGCTCGCGAAAGGGTCGAGAGCGGCCCCGAGCCGATCGAAGGGGTCGCGGAACTGACCGGGTTTGGCGATCCGGAGCGGATGCGTCGCGCCTTTCTGCGCGCCTTCGGCCAGCCGCCGCAAGCGCTGCGGCGCGCCGCCCGGGCCGCTGCCGCGGCGCCGCCGCTCAGTGCCGGCGGGCCAGGAACTCGGCGCGCGCGAGCCGGTGCAGCCGGGCCATCCGCTGGCGCACGCTCAGCATCCGCCCGCCGCGCACCATCAGCGGCACCCGGCGCCCGCCCTCGCTGATCAGCAGGTTGCCGTGCCGGTCGAAGTGGATCGAGCGGCCGCCGAACAGAAACTTGCCAAGCCCGGACTCGTCGAGGTCCCAGTTGCGCACCGGGCCGCTGTCGATGTGGATAAAGCCGGAATGCGGGTACCAGCCGACCCCGCCGCGCTGCATCTTGCGCGCCGCCTCCATCGCGCCGAGCAGGTTCGAGCCGAAGTGCACGTCGATCGCCCGTCCGTACATGTGCTGGCTGTGCTCGGCGACGCCAAAGGTGGTACGCGCCAGCATCGCGTTGGTCTCGGCCGTGCGGTAGGCCGACAGCACCATCGCGGTCTGCTGGTTGGCGGCGCCCATGACGGCGGCCAGAAAATCGATCACGGCGACATCCATCTCCATGACCTTGCCGGAATGGAAATCGCGCAGGAAATGCGACAGATCCTCGACCGCCGAGACGATTGGGCCGGATTTGTCGCGATAGACCCCGTCAAAGGTCTCTCCGGTGTGAGGGTTGAAGAGGTGCAGCCGGGTCAGCGTCGGCGGCGGCGCCGGCACGGCGTACGCCAGCCGCGGAGCCGCCACGGTCCCGGCGATCATCGCCAGCAACAACCGGCGGTTCATCGGACTTGCTCAAATCTAACACGCATCGTTATTCTCCTGACGTAACCTCAGGATGATAATCGTCGCCTTTCGTGACGCATTGTTCCCCATTCCCCAAGTACTCTTCAGGCGTGAAAATGCGGTGCCGCGCGCGCTGCCGTCAGGGCAAAATAAAGACCCTCGGCGATCCCTGGCCGTGACAATAACTCATTAGATCGCATTTTAGAAATTCCGAGATGCCGCAGCGGCGGACCGCGGGCAAACGGCGCTCGATTCAGAACTGCTTGAGCAGCCGGTCGATGTAATCGAGCTCAAGCACCGGGCGATTGCGTTCGCCGGCGCGACGGCGCAGCTCGTCAAGGATTTTCCGGGTCTTTTGCAGGATATTCACATCGGGGATTTTGACGTCGCCCTCGTCATACATGCCATCGCTCGACAGCGGCCGGCCAAACGGGTCGCGACCGCTCTGGTCGCCCGGCGTTCCCTCGCCGGCGCCGGCTTGTCCGGTGAGGCCGGTCGACCCCGTGCCGAGACGCTGGCGGAGCTGCTGGGCAAATTTCCGCGCGCCCTGCTGCAGCTGGTCAAGCGCCTCGGTCTGCGGCGCGATCGCCAGGCCGGGTTCGCCCTCTCGAAGCGCGCCGGTCGCTTTGCGCATCGCCCGTTCCGCCCGGCCGAGCGGCTCGGGGATCTCGCCCTTGCCGGCGCCGAGATGGCGCATCACGTCGCCGAGCATGCGGCGCACCGCTTCCTGTTCGCCGGCCATCTGCGCCGGGTCTTCGGACTGCCCGGTCTCCGGCTGCTTCTGTCCGGGCTGCGGCGTCGCCGAACCCTGCTCCTGCTGGCGCCGGGCCCGGAAGCTGCGGTCGAGCAGCTGCTGTTGCTGCCGCATCATCTCTTCGAGCTGGCGCATCGACTGCTGCGCCGAGCCGGCGCGCGGCTGTTGCATCCGGCCGTTGCCGGCGGTGCGCAGGTTTTCGAGCATGTTCTGCAATTGCGACAAAAGCTGCCGGGCCTGCTCCCGGTCTCCGTTGCGCGCCAGGTTGCGCGCCTGGTCGAGCATGCGCTGCAGATCGCGTTCGTTGAGCACGCGCGACGAGTCGGACGGCGGCGTCGCCTGCTGCGGGTGACGCCGCAGATCGTCTGCGAGCGCCTGCATGTAGCGGTCGAGCGCCCGGTGCATCTCGCTCATCAGCTGGTCGATCTCGGCATCGGGCGCGCCTTTGGCGAGCGCGTTCTGCAGCCGCTGTTCAAGCTGGCGCAGGTCGCGCTCAGCGAGCGACATGTTGCCGTCCTCGATGTGCAGCGCGGTATCCCACAGCAGGGCGACGACGCTGGCGATCGCCGGCGCGTCCGGGTTCATCCGCAGCCGGTCCTGGGCGACGCTCAGCGCCAGGAACACGAGCGTGTCGTTGCGGTAGAGCGCCGGCCGGCTCTTGAGGTCGCCGAGGATTTCCGACACCGCCTCGCTCGACCCCGGGTCCTTCACCAGCTCCCTGCGCTGATCGATGATCGCCCGTGCGACCAGGTTGGTGAATTTGCGCTCGGGCAGGATCATGTGCACCGGCGGGCTTTCGCCGGTCTGGCCTTTGGCGTCGGTGGCGGTCAGCCGGATCACCACCGGCAGCCCGGCCCACGGGTGCGGCGACAGGTCGTGATAGCTCGTCGCCTTCGCCTCCTTGAGGTGCAGGCCGGGCAGCGGCAGCGCCAGCTCGATCCTGTCGGCGGCGTCCTTGCCGTCGGCGCGGGTGATCACCGCCTTGACCGCTTCGACCCCGTAATCGTCGGCGGCGTGATAATCGAGGCGCAGCGCGGCACGCGGCGTCGCGGAGGGCGGGTGGGCAAAGCCGATCGTCGGCGGCATGTCGGGCACAATCTCGATCGGCCAGCTGCCGAGCACCGTGCCGTCTTGGGTCACGGTCAGCCGCGTTCCGGCGGTCAACGTCGTACCGGCGCGGAAATTGGTCTTGTCGATCGCCGTGAAATCGTGCGCGGTCTTGTCGATCGCTAAGCTCGGCACCGCGTCGCCGCCATGCACCTGGGCCAGCAGCGTGCTGCCGGTCGCCACCTTGATCGGCCCGGGCTCGCCGGCGCGCAGAAACTGCGGCGGCAGACCGGTATAGTCGGGCGGCGTGATCCAGATGTCGAAGCCGGTCGCGACCGCCGCCGCGCCGGGCGAAAAATCCGGCGCCAGGGCGTGCGCGAGCCGCTCGCGCCAGTCGGGCCCGGCATCGATCGCCGCGATCACCAGCAGGATCGCCAGCACCGAGCGGATGCCCCATGGGTCGTGCCGCGCCAGCCCGGCACGGGGCCAGCCGACGCGCAGCCGACGCACCGCGGCGACGACCCGCGCCTGGTGCGCCGCCCAGAGCTGCGCCGCGGCGCCGTCGAGCGGCGCGCTCGGCTGATCGTCGAGCGCCTGCAGCGGGCGGTGCGCCAGCCCGCTCGACAGCTCGATGCGGCGCCGCGCGGCATCGGGGCGCGGCCAGGCGATCCGCCAGCCGCCCCAGACTCCAGCCGCACCGATCGTCAGCGCAAATCCGGCGAGCACCGCCGCGTGAGCCGCGCCGGGCAGCAGCGGCAGCAGGTCGAACAAGGCGAGGATCGCGAACGCCGCGCACAGCGCGACCGCCGGCCAGGCCGCCGGCCATACCAGCTCCCACGCCAGCGCGACCCGGGCGAGGTGCAGCCGCGCGGCGAGCCGGGGCTGCGGATGCGGGGTGTCGCTCATCGCCGGCCCTCGCCGGAAAGCCAATCGGGGACCTGGTCGAGCGCGAGCATCTCGTCATAGCTCTGCCGCGCCCGCACCACCGCGAACCGCTCGCCCGAGACCAGCACCTCGGGCACCAGCAGCCGGCTGTTATAGGTCGAGCTCATCACCGCGCCGTAGGCGCCGGCGTTGGCGAACGCGACCAGCGCGCCCTCACCCAGCGGCGGCAGCAGGCGCCCGCGGGCAAACGTGTCGGTGGTCTCGCAGATCGGCCCGACCACATCGGCCGGCGCCAGCGGCGCCGCCGCATCCGGCAGGGTCAGCGGCACGATACCGTGCCATGCGGTGTCGTACAGCGCCGGCCGGATCAGATCGTTCATCGCCGCGTCGACGACGATGACGCGGCCACCCGGCCCCTCCTTCACATAGACGACGCTGCACACCAGCAGCCCGGACGAGGCGACCAGAAAACGCCCCGGCTCGAATGCCAGCCTGAGGTCGAGCGGCGCGAAGATGTTGGCGACCAGCCCCGCGTACTCCGCCGGATCGGCCACCGCCTCGTTGTTGTAGGGGATCGTGAGGCCGCCGCCGAGGTCGAGGCTGCGCACCGCCAACCCGTCGCTGCGCAGCGCGACGACAAGCTCGGCAAGGCGCGCAAACGCGGCGTGCGACGGGCCCAGCTCGACGATCTGCGAGCCGATATGCACCGCCAGCCCGACCGGCTCGACGCCCGGAAGCCGCGCGGCAAGGCGATAGGCGGCGGCCGCCTCGTCATAGGCGATGCCGAACTTGTCTCCCTTGCGCCCGGTCGTGATCTTGGTGTCGGTGTGGGCATCGACATCGGGGTTGACCCGGATCGCGACCCGCGCGGTGCGGCCCGACGCCGTTGCCGCCGCACTCAGCCGGTGCAGCTCGGGCACCGATTCGACGTTGATCTGGTGGATGCCCGCGGCGAGCGCGTGGTCGATCTCGGCGCGGGTCTTGCCGACCCCGGAAAAGATGATGCGCTGCGGCGGGATGCCGGCGGCCAGCGCGCGGCGCAATTCGCCTTCCGACACGACGTCGGCGCCGGCGCCGAGCCCGGCAAAGAGGCGCAGCACCGCCAGGTTCGAGTTGGCCTTGACCGCGAAGCAGATCAGCGGGTCGAGCACCGCCAGCGCATCGGCAAAGGCGCGGTAGTGGGCGACAAAACCCGCCGTCGAGTACAGGTAGAACGGCGTGCCGACCGCGGCCGCGACCCGCGCGACGGCGACATCCTCGGCGTAAAGCTCGCACCCGCGATAGGCGAAACAATCACTCACTCGGGTAATGCCTCGGATACGTGTCGGGAACGCCCGGGGGCGGCTGCGGCGCGCCCTTCTTGCCGCAGCCGGCGAGCGCCGCGGCGATCAGCAGCACGGCGAGACCGCGCACCACCATCCGGCTCATGCGAGATACCTTTCGCGCGCGGCGCCGATCGCTTCCCTGACCCGGGCCGGCGCGGTGCCGCCAAAGCTCGCCCGGCTTTCGACCGAGCGCTCGACCGTGATCGTGTCGAAGACCGCGGCGGTGATCGCCGGCTCGATCGCCTGCATCTCGGCGAGCGGCAGCTCCGCGAGGGTGCAGCCCAGCGCCTCGGCCCGCTTGACGATCGCCCCGGTGACGTGGTGGGCGCGGCGAAACGGCAGCCCGAGCGCGCGCACCAGCCAGTCGGCAAGGTCGGTCGCAGTGCTGTAGCCGCGCTCGGCGGCGGCGCGCAGCCGGTCGCGGTTCGGGCGCATGTCGCGCACCATGCCGGCGATCGCCGCAAGGCACAATTCCACCGCGTCGGCCGCTTCGAACACCGGCACCTTGTCTTCCTGCATGTCCTTTTGATAGGCCAGCGGCAACCCTTTCATCACCGTCAGCAACGCAACCAGCGCGCCGTTGAGCCGCCCGGTCTTGGCGCGCACCAGCTCGGCGGCATCGGGGTTGCGCTTTTGCGGCATGATCGAACTGCCGGTGGTGAACGCGTCGCTGAGCGCGACAAACCCGAACCCGTCGCTGGCCCACAGCACGATCTCTTCGGCAAGGCGCGACAGGTGCGTGCCGCACAGCGCGGCGGCGGCCAGAAACTCGATCGCGAAATCGCGGTCCGAAACCGCGTCGAGCGAGTTGGCGGCGGGCCGGTCGAAGCCGAGCGTCGCAGCGGTCATCTCGCGGTCGATCGGAAACGCCGTGCCGGCGAGCGCGGCGGCGCCGAGCGGACTTTCGTTGAGCCGGCGCCGGCAGTCGGCAAACCGGCCGCGGTCGCGCCCCAGCATCTCGACATAGGCGAGCAGGTGGTGGCCGAGCGTCACCGGCTGGGCGATCTGCAGATGGGTGAAGCCCGGCATCACCGCGTCGGCATGCGCCTCGGCCTGGTCGATCAGCGCCGCCTGGGTGTCGCGCAGCGCGGCCTCGATGCGGTCGATTGCCGCGCGCACCCAAAGCCGGAAATCGGTCGCGACCTGGTCGTTGCGCGAGCGCGCGGTGTGCAGACGCCCTGCCGCCGGGCCGATCAGCTCGGCGAGGCGGGCCTCGATGTTCAGGTGGATGTCTTCGTTTTCCTCACGGAAGACAAAGGCGCCGTGCCCGATCTCGTCACGGATTTGCTCTAGACCCCCGGCGATCGCCGCGCCATCCTCGATCGACAGGATGTGGCGGGCGACCAGCATGGCGCAATGCGCCAGCGAGCCCGCTATGTCTTCGGCATAAAGGCGCTTGTCGAAATCGATCGAGGTGTTGATGCGGCGCATGATTGCGGCTGGGCCGGCCTCGAACCGGCCGCCCCACATCGCATTGGCCGGAGGGTCGGGTTGACCCTCGGTCGGCGCCGGTTTCTCGCGGCCCATCTGGCGGCATTGCTCCTCATCGCGGTGCCGGGCGGCGCGTTGTGGGCGCAGTCCGGCGACATCAAGCTCGGCGAGTTTATCCCGCAGAACCCGCCGCAGCCAGCGCCGGCGATCTCGTTCACCGACATAGCCGGAAAGCCGGTCAAACTGAGCGACTTCAAGGGCACGGTGACGCTGGTCAATCTGTGGGCGACATGGTGCCACCCGTGCCTCAAGGAGATGCCGTCGCTCGAAAAGCTCCAGGCGAGCCACCAGGGCGCGCTGAAGGTCTTGGCGATCTCCGAGGATCACGGCGGCGCCGCGGTGGTCGCCCCGTTCATTAAGAAGCAAGGCCTCGCCAAGCTGGCGATCTATCTCGACCCGGAAAGCAACGCGCTGCACGGCTTCAAGGCGCGCGGGCTGCCGACCAGCATCCTGATCGGCAAGGACGGCACGATCATCGGCCGGGTCGAAGGCGGCACCGACTGGCAGTCGGACGCGATCGCCGCCGCGCTCAAGCCCCTGCTGCCGCCGGGCTGAGCCGCGCCTGGAGAAACTGGCCGCCGCGCTGCAACCCGGCCTGGTCGATCGAATGCCCCATGCCGGGGCACGAGAGCGTTTCGACCGGAACCGCAGCCTCCTTCAGCGCCGCCTCGGCATCGGCGAGCGACTCGTAGGGCACCACCGGATCGTCGGTGCCGTGGACCAGCAGCACCGGCGGGCGCGAGCGCAATTCGCTCTTCAACAGCTCGCGGCCGACCAGCCGGCCGGAAAACCCGACGATGGCGGCAAACGGCCTGGCCCGGCGCAGCCCGACAAAGAGCGACATCATCGTGCCCTGCGAAAACCCGACCAGCGCCACGCTGCTCTCGTCGAGCCCGCGTTTGGCGAGCGCGTCGTCGATAAACGCCTCAAGCAGCGGCGCCGCGGCCCGAGCGCCGGCGAGCAGGGTGCCGGGACGCCGGTCCTGAACGCTGAACCACTGGTAGCCGTAGGGCGACATGTCGCACGGAAACGGCGCATCGGGCGCGATGAACTCGGCGTCGGGCAACAGCGGCGCCCAGTACGGGGCCAGCCCGATCAGGTCATTGCCGTCCGCGCCGAGGCCGTGCAGCAGAATGACGAGACGGCGCGGCGTGCCGCCGCCGGCGGGCGGATGCGTCGGACCGGACAGCAACGGCAGGACCATCGGAACCTCTTGCGTCAGCGGTTGGGACCACACAGGCATAGCCGATCCGGACCGGCGATGTCACGGGCGGGCCGAAAACCGGGTACGAAACCGTGACAATCACGGTAGAGGGCAGTTTTCGCAAAACCGCGAACTCGGGCCTGCCACGAACCAGCCCTTACCGCGTAGGCACCACTTGCAGTTGCGCAGGCAATGCTATTGTGTGCGAACCGGTGATTCGGGGGCGTGCCTGATGGCTGAGAGCGATTTCGATTTTACGGATTCAGCTTTGCTCGGGCACTTCATCACAGTCAGGCTGTTAGCAAAACTAGTCGACAAAGAGATTATTTCTCCCGCCGATGCACTTGACGTTCTTGATGACGTCCTTTTACAGCTAGAGGAGTGGCAAAAGCTTTTCCCTCAGTTCTCAGCTTATTTTGAGAGCGCTCGAAAGTTTCTTTCAGAATCGATGGCCGGCTACCAAGCCATGCTGAAAAAGCCGAGCGATTGATGTCTTTGGCGCTTGTCATTGCATGCCCCGCGCTAAACGCCCGTCGCTGCCCAGTGCAGCCTAACGAGATAGTCCGGATCGAGTCTTGTAGGATATCTGGAATTCCCCAATATCCTTGCTATTCCTGGTAGTGCATAACCTTTTGACACAAGATGTTGTGGATAGGCAAGCGGCGTCGATCGGATCTTGAAGCAACGCGGTTTGCCGGCTCAAAGCCGGCGGCCGACCTCGTCGTCACCCGCTTTGCGCCGAGCCCGACCGGGTATCTCCATCTCGGCCACGCGCGATCGGCGTGGGAAGGCTGGCATGCGGCGCGTGAGGCGGGCGGGCGGTTTCTGTTGCGCCTCGAAGACATCGACCGGGGCCGCTGCCGCGACGACTACGCGGCGGCGATCCTCGATGACCTCGCCTGGCTCGGCCTCGCCTGGGACGGGGCGGTGCGGCGGCAATTCGAGCATTTCGCCGATTACCGCGCCGCGCTCGACCGGCTCGACGCGGCGGGGCTGCTCTATCCGTGCTTCTGTACCCGGCGCGATATCGAGGCCGAGATCGCCCGCGCCGGCGGCGCCCCGCAAGGCGCACTCGGCACGCCCTATCCCGGCACCTGCCGCCGACTCAGTGAGGCCGAGCGGGCGGCGCGACGGAAAGCGGCTGCGGATTACGCGCTACGGCTCGATGTTGCCGCGGCGGTGGCGCGCACCGGGCCGCTCGAATGGGTCGAGGATGGACCGGACGGGAGCCGCCGGGTCACCGCCGACCCTGCCGCGCACGGCGATGTCGTGCTGGCACGCAAGGAGTTTCCGGCGAGCTATCACCTGGCGGTCACGGTCGACGACGCGCTGCAAGGCGTGACCCTGGTGACCCGCGGCGCGGATCTGTTCGCCGCGACAGCGATCCACCGGCTGCTACAGGCGGTGCTCGGCCTGCCGGCGCCGCGCTATCGCCACCATCCGCTATTGACTGACGCGGAGGGCCGCCGCCTCGCCAAGCGCGACCGGGCGCAGACGATTCGTGCGCTCCGCGCGGCCGGCAGCAGCCCGGGCGAAATCCTGGCGCTCGCCGGCTGCCCCGAGATCAGCGCCGCGGGTTAATCGAGCGGGCGGTGCAGCCCGCCGGTGATATCGAGATAACCCGGCTCGTCCGGACGCAGCAGCCCGTGCCGCACCGCGAAATCGAGGATCACCAGGTTGACGTTGAATTTGAAATCGTCGGTGGCGCGGATGCGGTCGAGCACCGCATCGACCGGCATCAGGCGGAAATCGACGATCTCGCCGTCGCGGTTTGCCGGGGTGAAGTCGGCCGGCACGTCGAGGTCGTAGACGAACATGACGTCGTCGCGCACGCCGAGCGGCGTCTCCATGCGATAGGTGATCGCCCCGGCCGGCACCGCCCGGCGGATCAGGCCGGGCGGGATGGCGGCCTCTTCCCCGCCCTCCTTTTCCAGCGTCGCCGCGGCGCCGTAGCCGTTGCCGATGCCGCCGGCGACGAGGTTGTCGAGCTTATCGGGGTCGACCCGCTTGTCGGGTGCGCGGCGCCCGATCCACAGCATCAGGCGGCCGTCCTGCCCGCAGCGATAGCCGTTGAGATGCACGCCATAGGCCCGCACCCCGAAAAACGGCACGGCGCCGCGGTCGAGGCGAAACACCGGCGGCTCGCCCCAGCGCGCCGCGACGTCGAAGGTTTCGTTGCGCCATTTCGGCACCTTGCCGTCGGCGACCAGCGCCTCGACCACCTCGTCGACCGCCTGGCTGACCGCATCGACCGAACCGCTGGCGACCAGGTCCACCCGCTCGGCCTCGACCGCGAAGACTCGGGGAAACGGCGCCAGCATCGCCGCGTTGTCGCGGCGCAGCCAGCCGATTCGCCGGCCGCCGGCCAGGAGCGGCACAAACCGTCCCGGGTCGCAGGTGTTGCAGCGCCGGATGTGATCGACAAACGACATGGCGGGCGGCTCACTCGAATGGCGGGGGCGCAGCGCCGGTGACGGAGGTCAACACCGTGTCAACGCCGGCAATCCCGCGCATGCAGCGCGCGACATAATCTACCGCCTCACGGCCGAGGCTGGCGATCCGGATGTCGATGGTCAGGCACGCGCCGCCCGGCCCGGCGACGACGCTGTGCCAGCGCTGCGGTACCAGCCCGCGCTTGGCAAATAATTCGAGCACCCGCGGCATGATTCCGGGATCGGCACAGGCCTGCACGACAAAACAGGCGGTAACGGTGGGATCGTCGGCGGCGCTAGCAACGACAGAAACAAGGGACGACATCGGTACACTCCTTGGCAAAACAGCAGCGAATCAACCGGTCCCGGGCCTCGTGGAGGCCCGGGTCGGTAATTCGCCGGCCGCTGCCGGGATGTGTCCGGTATGTCACAGGCACGATGTATTGCCGCGCCGCGCCGGCGTCAAGGCAGGCGGCACCGTGCGCCGCCGTCGAGCCGATTGTTATTCTCACGCGGCTGGCCTAAACCAACCGTCTAATCCGGAGATGCTCAATGATGCTGCTTCGCATCGCCGCGGTGATCGCCCTTGTCGGTCTCGGGCCGGTCGGGTGCGCCGTCGGCGGGCCCGAACGGGCCAGCGACATTCAGAACCTGCACGGGATCAGCGACGACATTTCCGCGGTCACGATGACCGATTCCCAGTCGCGCCACACGCACGACCCGAACCTGTCGACGACGCTGCCCAACCATTACCAAACCCACGACATACCGTAACCCCGCCCCGGCGGTGATCGGTCGAGACTTCCGCGCCCGCCGCGCTATGATGGCGCGACGATGAGGACGATTCTGCTTTTCCTGCTGTGCGTATCCCTTGCGGGCGTGCTGGCGATCCTGGGGGCCGGGTTTGTGACCGTGGCGCGCGGCGGCAACCCCCAACGCTCCAACAAATTGATGCAGGCGCGCGTGATCATGCAGGCGCTTGCACTGTTTTTTCTGGCGATGCTGATGCTGCTGGGCCGGGGCTGACGCCGTGGTGCGGCTGACCCGCATCTATACCCGCGGCGGCGACAAGGGCGAGACCTCGCTCGGCGACGGCAGCCGGGTGGCCAAGCAGGCGCTGCGTGTCGAGGCCTACGGCACCGTCGACGAGACCAACGCCGCGATCGGGCTCGCCCGGCTGCACACCGCCGGCGACGAGGATGCGATGCTCGGCCGCATCCAGAACGATTTGTTCGACCTGGGCGCCGATCTGTGCACGCCGGAAAACGGAAGCCGCGCCGCCGGCGCGCTGCGCATCGTCGCCGCCCAGACCCGGCGGCTGGAAGCCGAGATCGATGCGATGAACGCCGAATTGCGGCCGCTCGATTCGTTTATCCTGCCCGGCGGCACACCGGCCGCCGCTTCCCTCCACCTCGCGCGAACGATCTGCCGCCGCGCCGAGCGCCTGATCTGCGCCCTCGCCGCCGCGGAGCCGGTCAACCCGGAAGCGGTCAAATATTTGAACCGGCTGTCGGACCACCTGTTCGTGCTCGGCCGCCGGGTCAACGACAACGGCGCCCAGGACGTGCTGTGGCGGCCGGGCGCGACGCGATAACGGAGGCGGCGGTATGGTCACGCTCGACTTGATGAAGGCGATCTCGGCGGCGTTCAACAGCCGCGATGTCGACCGCATCGTCGCGTTCTTTGCCGAGGACGGGGTGTTCTGCCTGTCGCGCGGGCCCGAGCCGGTGGGTCGCACGCTGAAAGGCAAGGCGATGATCCGCCAGGTGCTCGCCGACCGCTTCAAGCAGATCCCGGACATGCGCTGGGAAAATGAGGAATATATCCTCGCCGGCAGCGAAGGAGACAAGAGTCGGGCGGTTTCGATCTGGACCGTGTGCGGCAAGGGCGCCGACGGCGAAGAGCTGAACTATCAGGGCTGCGACATCTATACCTTCGGCGCCGACGACAAGATCGTGCACAAAAACACGTTCTGGAAGATTGTGGAGAGCCGCACGCTCTATTGAGGCGCCCCCGACCGCTTGCCTTCGCGGCGGGTGCGTGCACAAATTCGCCGCCGAACGTTTACAAGACCCAAGGGATTAGAGAACCGATGAAAGCGCTGGTCGCGGTCAAACGGGTGGTCGACTACAACGTCAAGGTTCGCGTCAAGGCGGACCACACGGGGGTCGAGACCGCCAACGTCAAGATGTCGATGAACCCGTTCGACGAGATTTCGGTCGAAGAGGCGTTGCGATTGCGCGAGGCCGGCACCGTCGAAGAGGTGATCGCGGTCTCGCTCGGCGTTCAGCAATGCCAGGAGACGATCCGCACCGCACTGGCGATGGGCGCTGACCGTGGCGTGCTGGTGCAGACCGATGTCGAGCTGCAGCCGCTCGCGGTTGCCAAGCTGCTCAAGGCGGTGATCGAGAAGGAAGGCCCGGAGATCGTCATCATCGGCAAGCAGGCGATCGACGACGATTGCAACCAGACCGGCCAGATGCTCGCGGCGCTGCTCGGCTGGCCGCAGGCGACGTTTGCCTCGAAGCTGACGATCAGCGGCGGCGATGCCGAGGTCACCCGCGAGGTCGATGGCGGGCTCGAAACGATCGCCTACAAGCTCCCGCTGATCGTGACCACCGATCTGCGGCTTAATGAGCCGCGCTATGCCTCGCTGCCCAACATCATGAAGGCAAAAAAGAAACCGATCGTGACGATGACCCCCGAGGAACTGGGTGTCGACGTGACGCCACGGCTCGTGACGCTCAAGGTCGAGGAGCCGGCGAAACGCCAGGGCGGGGTCAAGGTCGGCTCGGTCGCCGAACTTGTCGATAAGCTGAAACTCGAGGCGCGGGTGATCTGATGGCTGTTCTCGTCGTCGCCGAACACGATGCCGGGGTGCTGAAGCCGGCCACGCTCAACGCCGCCGCCGCGGGCGGCGAAATCGCCAAGGCGGCCGGCAGCGAGGTGCATGTCCTCGTCGCCGGCAAGGGCTGCGGTCCGGTCGCCGCCGAAGCGGCAAAGATCGCCGGGATCGCCAAGGTGCTGGTGGCCGACGATGCCGCCTACGACCACGGTCTGGCCGAGAACCTCGCGCCGCTCCTGGTCAAGCTGGCGGCCGGGTACACCCACCTGCTGGCGCCGGCGACGACCGCCGGCAAGAATCTGATGCCGCGGGTCGCCGCGCTGCTCGACGTGATGCAGATTTCGGACATCAGCGCCGTCGTCTCGGCCGACACATTCGTGCGGCCGATCTATGCCGGCAACGCGCTGGCGACGGTGCAGTCGAAAGACGCGATCAAGGTCATCACCGTGCGCGGCACCGCGTTCCCGCCGGTCGAGGCGGGCGGTGCCAATGCGCCGGTCGAGCCGGTCGAAAGCACCGGCGATTCCGGCCTGTCGCATTTCGTCAAGGCCGAGCTGTCGAAATCCGAGCGGCCGGAGTTGACCAGCGCCCGCGTGATCATCTCGGGTGGGCGCGGCATGCAGTCGGGCGACAATTTCCACCTCTTGGAATCGGTCGCCGACAAGCTCGGCGCCGCGGTCGGCGCCTCGCGCGCCGCGGTCGATGCCGGGTTTGTCCCCAACGACTACCAGGTCGGGCAGACCGGCAAGATCGTCGCCCCCGAGCTGTACATCGCGGTCGGCATATCGGGCGCGATCCAGCACCTCGCCGGCATGAAGGATTCCAAGGTCATCGTCGCGATCAACAAAGACGAGGAGGCGCCGATCTTCCAGATCGCCGATTACGGCCTGGTCGGCGACCTGTTCAAGGTGATCCCCGAGCTCGATGAAGAGCTCGCAAAGCGCCAGCAATGAGCGAACTGCATCAGATCGGCGTGATCGGCGCCGGCCAGATGGGACGCGGCATCGCCCATGTCTGCGCGCTGGCCGAGTTCGACGTGGTGATTACCGACGCGAATGGCGAGGCGCTCGGCCGCGCTAAGGAGATCATCGATGCGAGCCTGTCGCGCCAGGTCGCGCGCGGCCGCATCCGCGAGGATGAAAAGGCGGCGGCGCTGGCCCGCATCACCACATCGCCGGATTATGCCGGGCTGCGCGATTGCGACATGGCGATAGAGGCGGCGACCGAGAACGAGGCGGTCAAGCGCGACGTCTATGCCAAGCTGGTGCCGCAGCTCAAGCCGTCGGCGATCGTCGCCACCAACACCTCCTCGATCTCGATCACCCGGCTCGCCGCGGCGACCGACCGGCCTGGCAAGTTCATCGGCATGCATTTCATGAACCCGGTGCCGGTGATGACGCTGGTCGAGCTGATCCGAGGCATCGCCACCGACGAGGCGACGTTCAACACCACCCGCGACCTCGCGATCAAACTTGGCAAGACCCCGGTTGCGGCCGAGGATTTCCCGGCGTTCATCGTGAACCGCATCCTGCTGCCGATGATCAATGAGGCGGTCTATACGCTGTACGAAGGCGTCGGCACGGTCGAGGCGATCGACACGGCGATGAAGCTCGGCGCAAACCACCCGATGGGGCCGCTCGAACTCGCCGATTTCATCGGGCTCGACACCTGTCTGTCGGTCATGCAGGTGCTATACGAGGGCCTCGCCGATTCGAAGTACCGGCCGTGCCCGCTGCTCGTCAAATACGTCGAGGCCGGCTGGCTCGGCCGCAAGGCCGACCGCGGCTTCTACGACTATCACGGCGCCCTGCCAGTACCCACGCGGTAGGTCTCTCGGCAGGCGGCTTTGCCGTCTCGCCCGGCATTTGGGGTGCGGCAACAGGAAAACTGCGATTGTCACAATCGCGTCATCTACGCCGCGGTAGATGAACTGCTTTCCCGTTTGACCTGAGGTCGTTCATGAACCCGCGTCAGGTTATGCTGTCGGCGGCCGCCATCGCCCTTCTCGCACCGCTCGCCGGCTGGAGCGGCCGCGCCGCCGCGCAATCTGCCGGGGCGGTCGCACCCGCCACCAACGGCAGCGCGCTGCAGGAATCGGTTCCGACCGCGACACCGATCAAGCATCTGGTCGTGATTTTTCAGGAAAACGTCTCGTTCGACCACTATTTCGCGACCTATCCCAAGGCCGCCAACCCGCCCGGCGAGCCGGAATTCACCGCGCTGCCGGGAACCCCCGAGGTCAACAATCTGGTCACCGCCAAACTGCTGACCAACAACCCTAATTTCACCAACACGGAGAACGGCCCCGACGCCGCCGAGCCGTTCCGCCTCGACCGCACCCAGGCCGCCACCGCCGACCAGAACCATGCCTATACCGCCGAAGAGATGGCCTATCACGGCGGCAAGGCCGATCTGTTCCCGAAATTTACCGGCAGGGGCACGCCGGGCGGGGTCGGCGCGTTCGGCACCAAGGGCCAGGTGATGGGCTATTTCGACGGCAACACGGTCACCGCGATGTGGCAGTACGCCCAGCACTTCGCGATGAGCGACAACGCCTATACCGACACCTATGGCCCCTCGACCCCGGGCGCGCTTGAAGTGGTCTCCGGGCAGACCAACGGCATGAAGATCATCACGACGACCAAGCAGCCGTCCACCGTCACCGACGTTTCGTATTACGTCAACGACGGTCAGGGCAGGCTGACGATGATCAACGACGTCGACCCCGGCGATGATTTGTGCTCGTCGCCGAAAGACCAGGCGATGATGACCGGCCGCAATATCGGCGATCTGCTCAACGCCGCGGGCGTCGCCTGGGGCGGGTTCATGGGCGGCTTCAGGCTCGACGCGAAAAACGCGAACGGCACCACCGGCTGCAAGCGCACGACCCATTCGGCGGCGGTCGGCGCCAACATCAAAGACTACATCCCGCACCACAACTGGTTTCAGTATTTCGCCTCGACCGCGAACCCGAAGCATCTGCGCCCCAGCTCGCCTGCCGCGATCGGCTACAGCTTCGAGCATGACGGCAAGACCCGCGACCCGGCCAACCACGAATACGGCCTCAGCGATTTCTATGCCGCGGTGAAGGCCGGCAATTTCCCGTCGGTCTCGTACATCAAGATGCCCGCGTACCAGGACGGGCACGCCGGCTATTCCGATCCGCTCGACGAGCAGGCCGGCGTCGTCGCGCTGATCGATTTTATCGAGCGGCAACCGGGCTGGAAAAACACCGCGGTGATCGTCACCTGGGACGATTCCGACGGCTGGTACGACCACGCCTTTGCCCAAGTCACCAGCCCGTCCTTCGACGCGCAGGCCGACCAGCTCGACGGACCCGGAAAATGCGGCACCGGCACGCCGCCGACCGGGGTCGCCGGCGAGCCGGTCAACGGCCGCTGCGGTCCGGGCACGCGCCTGCCGTTTTTCGTGATCTCGCCGTGGGCCAAGACCAATTACGTCAGCCACGCGCGGATTTCGCTCGCCTCGGTAGTGCGCTTTATCGAAGACAACTGGGTCAAAGGCGAGCGGCTCGGCGGCGGCTCGTTCGACGCGACGGCAGGCTCGGTGATGGACATGTTCGATTTCGCCGGGGGCGGCAAGACCGCTTCATTGTTCCTCGACCCGGCAACCGGCACACCGACCGGCGCGCACTGAGCGCGCATCAGGATGCGGCTCCGCGCCCGGTGGGTCGCCGGCATCGGAGCCGTTGCAGCTCTCGGTGTCGCGGCGCTTGCCGCCGCGGCGGCGCGCAGCCCGGTGCCGCTGCGGGCGTGGGTGGCGCACCCGGCCGTAAGCCTTGCCCTCGCGCACGGCGATAACCCTTACCCGGTGCATCTCGTCCGACCCCCGGCAGCACCGCTTTCGGCGATGGCGCAGCTCGGCAAGCGGATCTTTTTCGACCCGAGCCTGTCGTCATCGGGCCGGCTCGCCTGCGCCTCGTGCCACAGCCCGGCGCACGCCTATGGCCCGCCGGGCGATGCGCCGGCGATGTTCGGCGGACCGACGCTGACGCACCAGGGCGTGCGCGCGGTGCCGTCGCTGATGTACCTCGAACGCCAGCCGAATTTCAGCATCGGCCCGGACAACGAGGAAAACGAGAACGTCAGCCTGGCACGCCTCGCCGCCGTCGGCCGCGGGGCGCCGCGCGCCCCGAAGACCGCCTCGAACGCCGCCGCCGCGGCCAACATCGTGCCGCAAGGCGGGCTGTTCTGGGACGGGCGCGCCGATACGCTGCAGCAGCAGGCGCTGACGCCGTTGCTCAACCCGCTTGAGATGGACGGCGGCAGCGTATCGGCTATTGTCGCCACGCTGCGGCACGCGCGCTATGCCGACCGCTTCACCCAATTGTTCGGCGACGCGGTCTTTGCCACGCCACGGCTCGCCGTCGCCGAGGCGCTGTTTGCGGTCGGCCGGTTTCAGATCGAGGACCCGAGTTTCCACTCCTATACCAGCAAGTTCGACTACTGGCTCGAAGGCCGCACCCGGCTGACCCCGGCCGAGTTGCGCGGCTATCTGGCGTTCAACGACCCCGCCCGGGCCAATTGCGCCGGCTGCCACCTCGACCAGCCGACCCAAGACGACCGGCCCCCGCTGTTTACCGACCACCAGTTCGAGGCGCTCGGCGTGCCGCGCAACCCGGCGCTCGCCGCCAACCGCGACCCGGACTATCACGATCTCGGTCTGTGCGGCCCCTATCGCACCGACCTCGCGCGCGAGGCGCAATATTGCGGGATGTTCCTCACCCCGACGCTGCGCAACGTCGCGACCCGCAAAGTGTTCTTTCACAACGGGGTCTACCGCTCGCTGGCGCTGGTGCTCGATTTCTACGATTTCCGCGACACCGAACCGCAAAAAATATATCCGCGCGCGGCGGACGGCACGGTCGCGAAATACGACGACATCCCGCCGCAATACCGCGCCAATGTCGACACGGCCGATCCGCCGTTCGACCGCAAGCCCGGCGGCTCGCCGGCGATGACGCCGCAGGACGAGCGCGACATCATCGCCTTTCTCGGCACCCTGACCGACGGCTACCGACCCGGACGGTAGCCTGTCCACGCCTTGCCAAAGCGACAGGCGCACCGTACCTATCCCTTAACGACGCGGTCCCATGCCGCACGCCCGAAGGGAGGGTCCGATGCTTCAGCTGCGTGACGAAAAGCTGTTCCGCCAGCACTGCTACATCAATGGCGAGTGGGTCGGCGCCGATTCGGGCGCGACGATCCCGGTCACCAACCCCGCATCGGGCGAAACCCTCGGCACCGTGCCCAAGATGGGCGCCGACGAAACCCGCCGCGCGATCGAGGCGGCGGACCGGGCGCAGCCCGCGTGGCGCGCCAAGACCGCCAAGGAACGCGCGGCGATCCTGCGCCGCTGGTACGAGTTGATGATGGCGAACCAGGACGATCTCGGCGCGCTGATGACCGCCGAGCAGGGCAAGCCGCTCGCCGAGGCCAAGGGCGAGATCGCCTATGCCGCCAGCTTCATCGAGTGGTTTGCCGAAGAGGGCAAGCGGATTTACGGCGACACGATCCCGGCGCACGGCGCCGACAAGCGCATCGTCGTGCTGAAAGAGCCGATCGGCGTTACCGCGGCGATCACGCCGTGGAATTTCCCGGCCGCGATGATCACCCGCAAATGCGGCCCGGCGCTCGCGGCGGGCTGCACGATGGTGCTGAAACCGGCGACCGCGACCCCCTATTCGGCGCTGGCGCTGTGCGAACTCGCAGAGCGCGCCGGCGTGCCCAAGGGCGTCTTTTCCTGCGTTACCGGCGGCGCCAAGGAGATCGGCGGCGAGATGACCTCGAACCCGATCGTCCGCAAGCTCACCTTCACCGGCTCGACCGAGATCGGCAAATTGCTGATGGAGCAGTGCGCCGGCACGGTGAAAAAGGTGTCGCTCGAACTCGGCGGCAACGCGCCGTTCATCGTGTTCGACGACGCCGATATCGAGATGGCGGTCAAGGGCGCGATCGCCTCGAAATATAGGAACGCCGGCCAGACCTGCGTCTGCGCCAACCGCATCCTGGTGCAGGACGGGGTTTACGACGCATTCACCAAGCGTCTCGTCGAGGTCGCCGGCGCGATGAAGGTCGCCGGCGGGTTCGAACCGGGCGCGATGATCGGCCCCCTCATCGACATGAAGGCGGTCGAAAAGGTCGAGGCGCATATCTCCGACGCGGTCAAAAAGGGCGCCAAAATCGTCGCCGGCGGCCATCGCCACGCGCTCGGCGGCAGCTTTTTCGAGCCGACCGTGCTGACCGGCGTCACCACTGACATGATGATCACCCGCGAGGAAACCTTTGGCCCGGTCGCGCCGCTCTATCGCTTCAAGACCGACGACGAGGCGATCCGCATGGCCAACGATACCGAATTCGGCCTCGCCGCCTATTTCTACAGCCGCGACATCGGCCGCGTGTGGCGCGTCGCCGAGGCGCTCGAATACGGCATCGTCGGCATCAACGAAGGCATCATCTCGACCGAGATCGCCCCGTTTGGCGGCGTCAAGGAAAGCGGCATCGGCCGCGAAGGCTCGAAATACGGGATCGAGGATTACCTCGAAATCAAATACCTCTGCATGGGCGGGATTTGATCGTTTGGTTGACGATGCTTCAGCGAACTGAGCCACTACTGATCTAATCTACTCCGGTCAGGCGCTTGCCTTCGCCAATGGGATATCCTATGTATATCCCGACGTGACGGGAGTACGCCGATGCAGGTGCAAGTGACACGTTGGGGCAATAGCCTCGGATTGCGAATCCCAAAGCACATCGCCGCGCAGGTGGGACTGCACGAAGGGTCGCGGGTGGATATCGAGGCGGAGGGCGACCGCGTCGTCGTTTCTCCCGCGCGCACTCGCTACGTCTTGGCCGACCTGCTGAAAGGAATGACGCCGGAGGCGATGCGCGAGGCATTCGACTGGGGGCCTGAGAAGGGCCGCGAGGTCGTGGAATAGGGCGATGCCCTATGTGCCGGAGGCCGGCGATCTGATCTGGACGGATTTCGATCCGCGTGTCGGCCGGGAGCAAAGCGGGCGCCGCCCCGCCCTGGTCGTCTCGCCGGGCGAATTCTGCCAGGTGACGGAGTTCGCCGTCGTTTGCCCGATAACCTCGCGGGTGAGGCCTTTCGGGACCAGCGTGGTGCTACCGGAAGGATCGCCGATTTCCGGCGAGATTTTGACCAGCCATGTGCGCAGCATTGACACGCTGGCGCGGCCGATCGTGTTCATCGGAAAGGTGCCCACCGCGATCCTCGATGACGTGCGTGGCAAACTTGCCGCGATTATCGGGCTTTGAGCCTGCCCGCCGGGTACCGGATCGCGACCGGATCCCCGGCTACTTGTGCGAAAACAGCGTCAGACCCGGCAGCTCCATCTGCGCCTTGAGGATCGTGCCGGTTTCGCTTTCGGTGATGTAGAGGGTCTTGCCGTCGGGGCCGCCATAGGCGGCGTTGGTCGTGGCATGGCCGGCGCAGGACGGCAATTCGTAGAGCGGCCGTCCGAATTTCGAAAACAGCCACACCGAGCCCATGCCGACATGGCACACCGCGAGGTTGCCCTCGCTGTCGATCGCCATGCCATCCGGCCCGGTGCCGCCCGACAGTTGGATGAAGATGCCGACCCGCCCGACCGAGCCGTCGGGGTTGAGCGGCACGCGCCACACCGCGTTGCCGCGGGTCACGGCGAGATAGAGGATATGCTCGTCCGGGGTCAGCACCAGCCCGTTCGGGCTCGGCACGTTGTCGAGCAACAGATCGAGCCGCCCGTTGGGGTGCAGCCGGTAGAGCCGCCCGGTCGGGTCGTGCATGCCGGTCTCGCCCTGGTCGGTGAAATAGAGGTTGCCGTGGCTGTCGAAGATCAGGTCGTTGAGCCCCTTGAAGCGCTCTCGGTTGGGCCGGTCGAAATGCACGCCCACCGTGCCGGCGGCCGGGTCGAGCACCATCAACCCCTGCTTGTGATCGGCCAGGAAGATGCGGCCGTCGCTATGGATCTTTAGGCCGTTCGGCTCGCCGTCATAGGTCGCGACCAGGGTAAACTCGCCGGAAGGCGAGATGCGCAGCACCTGCCCATACGGGATGTTGACGATATAGAGATTGCCCTCGCGGTCGAACGACGGGCCCTCGATAAAGCAGTCGCGCGCGATGCCGCTCTGGTGGCGCGGGTCTTCCTTGGCGCGAAACTCGTCGGGCACGCGGGCGAACACCTCGGTCTTGAGCACGGGCGGGGCGGCAAACACAGGCGGGCTCCCTGAAACGGTCGGATGAATGGCGAGAGCCTACACCGGCCGCGCCCCGCCCGTTCACCGAAAGTTGAGGCGCCATCGGGCTGCGCCGGGCCTATCTGTCAGCCTATCGAAACCCGGAAACCGCGAGAGGTGGTTCGGTGCGCATGATTACGCCGGCGATCGCCGGCCTGATGCTGCTGCTGGTCGCGCCGGCGATCGCGCAGACCCCGCCGGCCGGCACGCCCGCCCGGGTGCGGGGCACGGTCGAACAGCTCGACGGCCAGATTCTAACCGTCAAGACGCGCGAAGGCCCCGCCGTCAACATTACGCTGGCGCCGGATTTCACGGTCGCCACGCTGGTCAAGGCCAAGCTGTCCGACATCAAGGATGGCGATTACGTTGCCTCGACCGGGGTCAAGGGCACCGACGGCAAGCTCCACGCGGTCGAGGTGCGCATCTTCCCCCCCAAGCTGCGCGGCGCCGGCGAGGGCCAGCGCCCGTGGGACCTGGAACCCGGCAGCTTGATGACCAACGCCACGGTCGCCGGCACCGCCAAGGCACCGGACGGCGAGGTGCTGACCGTCACCTACAAGGGCAAGACCTCGAGCTATATCGTCGGGCCGGATTGCCCGGTGCTGACCATCGGCACCGGCGATAAGAGCCTGTTGAAGCCGGGCGCCGCGGTGTTCGTGTTTGCCCAGAAAGCGCCGGACGAAAGCTTGACGAGCGCCCGGCTCTATGCCGAAAAGGATGGCGTCAAGCCGCCGATGTGACGCCAGAGGCGTCATTGCGAGAATTGCGAGGAGCGTAGCGACGTGGCAATCCCGGTATGGGGCGCGCACCCGGCACGCGATTGCTTCGCTACGCTCGCAATGACAAGTTCGCGCCCATGAGATACCCCTGGAACGATTACAGCCGGCGCCTATCGCCGTTGAAACTCGCGGTGTTCGTGTCGCTGTTCCTGCCGGCGACATACACCGCGGTCGGGTTTGCGATGGGGACGCTCGGCGCACGCCCGCTGACCGAAGCGATCCACGAGGTCGGTTTGTGGACCGTGCGCTTTATCTTTATCGCGCTGGCGATCACCCCGCTCAAATCGATCCTGCAGTGGCAGCGCCTGATCCTGGTGCGGCGCATGGTCGGGGTCGCCGCCTGCGCCTATATTCTCATTCATTTCAGCCTGTACATCGCCGACCAGAACTTCCGCCTGGGCACGGTCGTCAGCGAGATCGTGCGGCGCTTCTACCTGACGATCGGCTTTATCGCGCTGACCGGGCTGTGCGTCCTCGCTGCGACCTCGACCGACGCGATGGTGCGCCGCCTCGGCCGGCGCTGGCAAAAGCTGCACCGCCTCGTCTACCTGATCGCGGTGCTCGGCCTCGTGCACTATTTCCTGCAATCCAAGCTGCAGGTATGGGAGCCGACGATCTTTTTCGGCATCTACGGCTGGCTGATGGGCTACCGCCTGTTGGCGGTGAAATTTGCGGTGCGCGGCCGGCTGCCGCTCTACTGGGTTGCCGCGCTCGGCCCGGTCGTCGCGGTGCTGACCGCGCTCGGCGAGGCGATCTATTTCAGGCTCGCCTTCCATGCGCCGATCGGGCGGGTGCTCGCGGCCAATTTCTCGACGCTTACCGGTATCCGCCCGGCTGTGGTGGTGTTCGGCCTCGGGCTGCTGGTCACCCTCGCCGGGGCGATCCGTGCGTGGACCGCCCCCGCGCCGAAAGGCCGCGCCCGCTTCGCCTGACCGCGCCCCTACGATAGACACCAGCGCGGCGGAAGGGCTATGTCTGCCGGCGCAATAACCGATGCCCCAACGGAGGATCGCCTTGGCCCAAAGCGCAGCCAGCCCGGCCGGCCCAATGATCTGGAACTTCAAACAAATCGCCCACCACACGCTCGATGGGTTCGGCGGCATGGGCGAAGGCATGTCGATGCAGCTGACCAAGGACGGCCGCCGCATCCTGTGGATGGCGCATGAAAGCGCGCCGAAGAATTTCACCGCGGTCGATGTCAGTGACCCGCGCAACCCAAAGATCGTCGCCCGCGCCGATCTGCCGTCGTCGCAGATGCGGTCCAACTCGCTGGAAACCGTCGGCGACATCCTCGCCGTCGCCTATCAGACACCCCAGCAGGGCCAGCAGCCGGCCGGTTTCGAATTGTTCGACATCTCGACCCCGGAAACCCCGAAGCGCATTTCGTACACCGATTGCTCGGGCCCGCATTCCCGCGGCGTCCATCAGCTGTGGTTCGCCGACGGCGAGACGATCCACATGTCGTCGGGCGCGCCGGATTTCACCCCGACCCACCCGAAGGACGACCAGTTCTACCGCAGCTTTGACGTGCGCAACCCGTCGAAGCCGACCGAGATCGGCCGCTGGTGGCTGCCCGGCCAGATGCAGGGCGACAACGAGGCGCCGCCCAAGCGTCACCCTGAAGGCAGCGACAGCGGGTTTCGCCCGCACAACACCAACGTCTACCCCGAGCGGCCCGACCGCGTGTACATGGGCTATCTCGACGGCGGGATGATCGTGCTCGACATCAGCGACAAGGCGCACCCGCGCATGGTGTCGCGTTGGGACTACCATCCGCCGAACCAGGGCTTCACCCACACCGTGGTGCCGTTCTTCGACCGCAACCTGTTGATCGTCAGTGACGAATGCGTGCGCAATGACGGCGCCGACTGGCCCAAGCTGGTGTGGATCGTCGACAACCGCGCCGAGGAAAACCCGGTGCCGATCGCCACCTGCCCGCTGCCGCCGGTCGAGACCTTTGCCCGCCGCGGCGGCCGCTTCGGCGCCCATAATTTGTGGGAAAACCTGCCCAAGGAAGGCTGCTACAAATCCGACAAGCTGGTGTTCGGCACGTTCTTCAACGGCGGGCTTCGGGCCTATGATCTCGCCAACCCGTACCAGCCGCAGGAAGTCGCGCATTTCGTGCCGCAGGTCGCCGGCGCGCCGACCGGGGCGTGCCAGCTCAACGATGTGTTCATCGACGACCGAGAGATCGTCTATACGGTCGATCGCCATGTCGGCGGCCTCTACATCCTCGAGATGGATTTCTGAGGATCGTGCGTCCTTCGAGACGCGGCCTTCGGCCGCTCCTCAGGATGAGGGAAGCCTTTCATGCCACTCACCAACCTCCCTCATCCTGAGGAGGCGCAGAGCGCCGTCTCGAAGGACGCACGGCGCCCGTGCCGGATGTGACCGAAACCCCGGCCGCGCTCTTCGCCGGCAGCGATGCCAGCCCATTCGGTCGGCGCCAGCGCCGGGCGCGCGGCGCGCGTGTGCCGGTGTCGATCGTCACCGGGTTTCTCGGCTCTGGCAAGACGACGCTGGTCCGCGAGTTGCTGAAGACGCCGGAGGGCGCCGACACCGCGGTCATCGTCAACGAGTTCGGCGAGGTCGGCATCGACGACGCCCTGTTGCGCGGGTCGAGCGACACCACGGTGCTGCTGGGCAATGGCTGCGTCTGCTGCCTGATGCGCAGCGATTTGCAGGAAACGCTGCGAGCGCTGTTAGCCGACCGCGCCCGCGGTGCCACGGCGAATTTCCGCCGCGTCGTCATCGAAACCAGCGGCCTCGCCGATCCCGGCCCGGTGCTGCAGACCTTTGCCAGCGACCGCGCGCTCGGCGCCGAGTTTCACCTGCAATCGCTGGTCGCGGTGGTCGATGCGGTCGGCGGGCCGGGCAACCTTGCCGGCATGGAAGAGGCGCGCCACCAGGTCGCGCTCGCCGACCGCATCGTCGTCACCAAGACCGACCTCGTGCCGTTGGCGGCGTTCGATGCGCTGACCGAAGATTTGCGCCGGCTCAGCGCCGCGCCGATCGCCACCGCCCGCGACGGCGTTATCGAGCCGGGATTCCTGCTCGACGACGCGGCCGAGGCCCTGCCGGTCGTCGCGCATCATGACCACCATCATCACGCCGACGGGATCGACACCTTTACGGTGCTGTTCGACAAGCCGCTCGCCTGGGAAGCGATCGAGCAGGCGATGGCGGTGCTGACCGCGCTGCGCGGCCCCGACCTGTTGCGGGTCAAGGGCCTCGTCGCGGTCGACGGGTGCCGCGGCCCGGTGGTGATCCATGCGGTGCAGCAGGTCGCGCACCAGCCAATCGAACTCGAAACCTGGCCGACCGACGACCACCGTTCGCGCCTCGTGTTCATCACCCGCAACCTCGGCCAGGACGTGGTCGAACGCCTGTTCGCGGCGGTGTCGGCGGTCGTGAAGTAGTTCCCCCTCACCCCCCCCACGCTTCGCGCGGGTCCCTCCCTCTCCCCGCAAGCGGGGCGAGGGGCAGGTGGCGCTAAAGCCCGTCCCACAATTGCCGGATTTGCGCCCGTTGCCGCGCGTCGGGCAGGCGGCCGAATCCGGCCTTGAGGTTGTCTGCCATGTGGTCGGGCTTGTTGGTCGCGGGAATGACGCAGGTCACCGCGGGCTCGGCGATCAGGTATTTGAGGAACAGCTCGGCCCAGCCTGTGCAGTCGAACTCGACAGCCCATTCGGGCAGCGGCTTGCCGCGTACGGCGCGGAACAACTCGCCGCGTTCGAGCGGCTGATTGACGATCACCGCGACCCCGCGCGCGAGGCAGGTCGGAAAGAGGCGCGTCTCGGCCGCGCGCGCCGCGAGCGAATAGCCGCACTGGACGAAATCGATGCCCGGCTCGCTGTCGAGGATGCGCGCCAGTTCGGGCAGCGAGCCGGTCGTGTAATGGGTGATGCCGATATAGCGCACCTGCCCCACTGCCTTCATGTCGCGCAGAGTCGCGAGCTGGGTGCGCCAATCGACGAGGTTATGCACCTGGATCAGGTCGATCGGCTCGGCGCGCAGCAGCCGCGCCGAGCGGCGCATCTCGTCGATCCCCGCTTGGCGGCCGCTGGTCCATACCTTGGTTGCGAGAAACACCGCCTGCCGCACGCCCAGCCCGGCAACGAGGTCGCCGGTCACGCCCTCGGCGCGGCGGTACATCGGCGAGGTGTCGATCATCCGCCCGCCAGCAGCGGCCAGTTCCGAAATCACCGTCGATAGCGGCGCGCGCTCGGCCGCGCCGCCGCCGACATCAAACACCGGCCAAGTGCCGAGCCCGACGACCGGCATCGCCTCGCCGCTCGACGGGATCGGACGGGTGATCATCGCGGGTTCGGCCATCGCAGAAATCCGGCTCATGCCCCGGCGTCGAGCCCGAGCATCAGGCGGATGTTCTGCACCGCCGCGCCGGAGGCCCCTTTGCCGAGATTGTCGAGCCGCGCGACCAGCACTGCCTGGCGCCGCGCGTCGTTGGCGTGGACGCGCAGTTCGAGCACGTCGGTGTCGTTGAGCGCCTCGGGTTCGAGCTTGCCGCCGGCGGCGGGTTCGACGACCCTGACCAGCGCGCAGTCGCGATAGCGCGCGGCCAGCACCGCGCGCAGATCGGCGCCGGTCGGCTTGCCGTCGAGCGTGTCGAGGTGCAACGGCACCGACACCAGCATCCCCTGGCGGAAATGCCCGACCGCCGGCACAAAGATCGGTCGCCGCGTCAGCCCGCAATATTTCTCGGTCTCCGGCACGTGCTTGTGTTCGAGGCCGAGCGCGTACAGCTCAAAGGCCGGGCCGCCCTCGTGCTGGTGCGCCGCGATCATCGACTTGCCGCCGCCGGAATAGCCGCTGACCGCGTTGATCGTGA
>DATLRD010000105.1:0-9772 GCA_035534855.1 Allostellaceae bacterium
GGCATGTCGCCAAAGCGCACGACGAACTCCTTCATCATGCGCAGCGCCACCGGCGGCATCGCGCAGATGTGCCGCGCGATCGTTTCCGCCCGTGCCATCAGCTCGGCATGCGGCACGACCTCGTTGACGAGGCCGATGCGCAGCGCCTCGTCGGCATCGACCGGGTCGTCGGTCAGCAGCATCTTCATCGCGTCGATATAGCGGAGCTGCTTGATGAGCAGGCTCGCGCCCGGCCCGTGGCCGAGCCAGCCCTGGGTGGTCAGCGCAAACTTGAACCGCGCGTGCTCGCGGCTGGCGATGCGGATATCGGTCGACGACAGCAGAATATAGAGCCCGGCCCCGGCGGCCCAGCCGTTGACCGCGGCGATCACCGGCTTCCACACCCGCGGATAGTGGTCGCCCATGCGCCCGTCGACGCCAATCTTCTGCCCGTGCACCGTGCCGGCGAGCGGCCAGAAGATGCGCTGCGTGCGCAGGTATTCGCGTTCCTCGTCGGTAACGCCGGGGCGCGGCGCGAGGTTATGCCCGCCGCAGAAATGCCGCTCGCCGGCCCCGGTCAGGATCGCGCAGCGGATCGTGCGGTCCTCCCACAGATCAATCCATGCCGCCGAGATCTCGTCCGAGGTCTGCTTGTCGAGGATGTTCGCCTTTTCCGGGTTGTTGAGCGTGATATAGGCGACCCCGTCGCGCTTCTGGTAATCGATCGCCAAGGCGTCCTCCTCGGTCTCGTCGCCGCGCTCAGGCGGCGCTCGGCAGCAGCGCGGCGCGATAGCCGCGGCGTTGCATCGTGTGCAATTTCAATGCGATCGGCGCGCCGAGCCACAGCGCATAGACCGAGTGGTCGTCAACCATGTCGTCGGTCAGCGGATGGATCAGGATGTCGAGCCCTTCGCGGTGCAACATCAGCCAGTGCACCACGTCGTGAAACTGCTCGTTGCCGATGATGACCTGGAATTGCGGCACCGGGTGCGGCCCCACTTCTGCGCCGCTGAACTCGCCCATCTCGACCGGAAACCGGTCGGCGAGCCCGGCGCGCAGCCGCTCCGCTGCCGGCAGCGTGTCGGAATCGTAATAGACATGCGCGTGATAGCCGTAGACCTTCGGCTCGCTCTGTGCGCTATCGGACATAGTCTCGGATCCCGTCGTGTTGCACCGTCTGCGACAAATTAGGCTCGGCGGCGCCGGCCGAACAGACATTCCGTCACCCGGCTCGGCCGGCGCTAGAAAGTCACCGACGCCTGCACGCCGATGACGAGGGCGTTCTTGAGCGGGACGGCGCCGACAGCCGACGGGATTCCGGCATTCGGGTTGATCACGTATTGCAGGTCGGGCTGCAGGCTGAACCCGCCGGTCACCTGGTACAGATAGGTCAGTTCGACCACGGTTTCGTTGCTGTGATAGCGCGATCCGGATCCGGCAAAGGCAACCAGGTCGCCGCTGTACTCCTGTAATGCCGGGCTGATCCCGAGATACGCCACGCCGAGCCCGAGCACGTCGCCGTCGCGCCCGTTGAACGGCCCGGTCCAGGTCAGCCCGCCATCGACGAAGAAATTGGAGAGATTGAAGCTGGCGGGCGCCCCCATAACGCGCAGAAACGCAGCGACCCCTTTGCCGTCGTCGGCGCCCTCCGGCCGCCAGATCATCTGGTCGATCAGCCCGTAAAACCCGTATCCGGGGGAATGGCTGCGCGGGATGCCGGTGCTCGCCGGGTTGGCGAGCGACAGGCCGGCGGTGTCGAAGCGCTGGTCGGCAAACGGCGAGGTCGAATACCAGGCGCCCAGCTTATAGGTCCCGGGCAATTCGTTCTTCCCTCGGCCGACCGAATAGTGCGCTTCGGCGAAACCGAGCAGATGATCGTTGAGGCGAAAGGCGATGCCGCCGGCATCGCGCCGTTGCGGGTCGCCCGGGCCGGGAGGTGCCGGATCGCCGTTGAATACCACCGCCATAAGCGTCAGGTCGTCGCTTGCCTTGAGCTTGGCGCGCGCAAACGGGGTCGCCATCGGGTAGACTGGGCCGCCCGACGGCAAGTCCGCGGCGGTCAGCCCGCCAAACCCGAAACTCGCGTTCAGAAACAGCGCGCTGTACCGGCTGGTCATGATCTCCTCATCGGCGCCGCCCTGGCCGATGCGGAGGCTAAACCGGTCGTTCAGCAGACACTGGTCGATCCACAGATCATAGAGTTTGGTGTCGCGCGTCGCCTCGATGTTGCTGACGACTTGGGCGTTGCCGACCAGGTTTTCCGTCGGCCCGCGTCCGTGGATCTGATAGGCGCTGGCGTAGAACTGGGCGCCTTTCCAACCGGCCAATTTGTCGAGGTCGACCGCCAGCGAGCCGGTCGCGCGTCCGTCATAGGTAAGACCCTGCTTCTTTCCGCCGGTCAGGTTCGCCCACACCTCATCCTGCTCCTGCAGGCTGACCGTGATGCCCTTGTCAGCAAGCCGCTGGCGCAACCCGCCCCAGTCGCCGGTCAGCCCCGCAGGATTGGTGGCGCCGCCGCTGCAAAAATCGCCGGCGCGCGCCGCCGGCGCCGCGCCCCAGCCGGCCAAGAGCACCACGAGCGACGCCAGCAGCGCGCGCGCGCTCAAGCGCAGCAACCGAGTACGGGTACCCGAGCAAGGCGGCTTTGAGACCATCGAAAAGATAAAAGACACGTGAAACCACAGGCTGCCTGCTTAACATCAATCTCCAACCCCTGCCAGCCGCGCCGTAGCGCAACGCCGGACCGCGACGCTCGGCCTTTCTGAACATCGCCAAGGAGTTCTAGACTGCGCGGCTGACAACGCCGGGAGGGGATGCGCGATGGCCGAATATCGTTTCTGCAAGGTCGAGGACGAGGGCCGACTGCGCATTGTCACGATCAACCGGCCCGAGGTGCTCAACGCGCTGCACAGCGAGGCACACTGGGAATTCGACGGGGTGTGGAACGAGTTCGCCGAGCGCCCCGACCTCTGGGTCGGCATCGTCACCGGGGCCGGCGAGCGCGCCTTTTCCGCCGGCAACGACCTCAAAGTCCAGGCGGCCGGCCGCCGCGGGCCGCGGCCCAAGACCGGGTTTGCCGGGCTGTCGCACCGCTTCGACCTCGAAAAGCCGCTGATCGCCGCGGTCAACGGCATCGCGATGGGCGGCGGGTTCGAGACCGCGCTCGCCTGCGACATCGTCGTCGCCGCCGAAAACGCGGTCTTTGCCCTGCCCGAGCCCCGCGTCGGGCTGATCGCCGGCAGCGGCGTCCACCGCCTGCCGCGCATGATCCCCCAGAAATGGGCGCTCGGCATGATCCTGACCGGGCGCCGCGTGTCCGCCGCCGAGGGCCACGCGCTCGGCTTCGTCAACGAGATCGTGCCGCAGGGTGAGGCGCTCGCCGCCGCCAAACGCTGGGCGGCGCAGATCCTCGAATGCTCGCCGATGGCGATCCGCGCCTCAAAGCAGGCGGTCTACAAAAGCCTCGACGAGCCGTCGCTGGCCGCGGCGATGCGCACCACCTACCCGGCGGTCCAGGCCAATCTCGACAGCCAGGATTACATCGAAGGGCCCAAGGCCTTCGCCGAGAAGCGCCGGCCCAACTGGCAGAACCGCTAACCGAGGCGCAGGGCGTCATGCGACCAGCAAGCCTGATCACGATTTTCGGCGAGGTCGCCGGCAGCCGTGACCCGACGCCGTTCTGAGCGGCCTGCGCTCCGCACAACAACCAGCGAGAGGTAGGATTCACGCCATATCGCGGTGCGATCTATTTGAATACCATGGCACCTGAATGACCAAAGCATTCCGGGAGGGAGGAATGACGACGCAAGCGCCGGGGCTCTCCGCGGGCCGCGAAGACCCGGTCGGCAACGTGCTTAAATGGGTGTTGCTGGTCGTCGCCATCGCCTGCTTTGCGGCGCTTGGCTGGACCACGGACCTGACCTACCGCGAGGCCCCGCCGATCCCCGACCGGTTCGCTGCACCGGACGGCACGGTGCTGATGTCGAGCGCCGACATCGTGGCCGGCAAGGCCGGGTTTCAGCGCGCCGACCTGATGGATTACGGCAGCCTCTATGGCATGGGCTCTTATTTCGGCGAGGACTACACCGCCGATGGTCTGGTCCGCCTCGCCGCGCTGACCGAAGCCAACATCGCCAAGGCACAAGCCGCGACGCCCTTGTCCGCCTTGCTACCGGAGCAGCAGGCGGCGGTGCGCGCCAAGATGCGCACCGAGCTGCAAGGCATCGATCTGACTAAGCCGGTCGTCGCGCTCCCCGCAGAGTTGGCGGCCGCGATCGTCACGTTGCGCGGCGAGATCGCGCAATCGCTGTTGCATCAGGATTTCGCCCGGGGCTGGACTCAGGCCTACAGCCTCGACCCGGCGACGGCGCAGCAGACCGCCGATTTCCTGATCTACTCATCGCTGACCACAGTCGCGCGCCGGCCCGGTACGAATGCCTCGTGGACGCAGAACTGGCCGTTCGAGCCGGTGGTCGGCAACACCCCGACCACCGCCACCTTCCGCTGGACCTGGATCAGCTTCTGTTTCACGTTTTTTTCGTTCGGCGCGGTGCTCTACATCTACCAGCGCTACCTCAACAACCCGACCGACCGCGGCACGATGGACGCCGTGTTCGCGCGCTTTGCCCCGCTGACTCCGAGCCAGCGCCGCATCGGCAAGTATTTTCTCGTCGTCGTGGGCGTGTTGCTATTGCAGATACTCGCCGGCTCGATCATGGCGCACTACTACACCGACCGTGCGAGCTTTTACGGCATCCCGGTAGACAAATTCCTGCCGTTCAATTTCCTGCGCGACGTCCACATCCAGTCGCCCATCGTGTGGATCGGCCTGTCGTGGATCGGCGCCGCCTTGTTCCTGGCGCCTGCAATCAGCGGCGCGGAGGCGCGTGGCCAAGGCTTTCTGGTCGGCCTGCTATTCTGGGTCACGGTGGCGATCGTGGTCGGCGCGCTGGCCGGCAACTACCTCGACATCATGGGCTATATCGGCGCCGGCTGGTTCTGGTTCGGCAATCAGGGCCTGTCCTATATCCAGCTTGGCCGCGCCTGGCAGATCGGCTTCTTTGCCGGGCTGGCGATATGGAGCCTCCTGGTGTTCCGGGCGCTGTGGCCGACCGGCGCCGCGCTCGCCGCCGCCACCCGGCAGTTCTGGACCGGCCGCATCCACCTCGAACACCTGATCTGGGCCTCGACCGTCAATATCGCCGTGCTTTACGTGTTCGGCATGATCCCACTGACCGGCATCGAGAAGTCGTTCACGATCGCCGATTTCTGGCGCTGGTGGGTGGTCCATCTATGGGTCGAGCAGTCGTTCGAGTTCTTCGCCGCCGCGATCAGCGCCTATCTTCTGATGGCGGTCGGCCTGGTCTCGCGCCAGCTTGCCGAACGCTCGGTCTATTTCGAACTGATCCTGATTTTCCTCGGCGGCGTGCTCGGCACCGGCCATCACCTGTACTGGGCGGGCGAACCGGGGATGTGGATCCCGCTCGGCTCGATGTTCTCGTTTATCGAGGTGTTGCCGCTGGTGCTTCTGGTCATCGAGGCGATGCACCACCGTCAGTTGATCCGGGCCGACGCGCAGTTCAAATACGGGCTTGCCTACACCTACATCATCGGTGCCGCGTTCTGGAATTTCGTCGGCGCCGGCGTGTTCGGCGGCGGCACCTTGAACGCGCCGCTCGTCAATTATTACGAGCACGGCACATTTCTGACCCTCAACCATGCGCATACCGCGCTGTTCGGCGCGTTTGGCTTGCTCGGCATTGGCCTCATCTATTTCTGCCTGCGCTATGCCGCGGCCGATGAGTACCCGTTCGGCGAGCGGCTCGGGCGCTGGGCGTTCTGGCTTTACAACGGGGGGATGGTGCTGTGGATCGTGCTCAATTTCTTCCCGATCGGCTGGCCGCAGCTCGACGCGGTCTATGAGCACGGGTTGGCCTATGCGCGCAGCCAGGCATTTTACGACACGACCCTTTTCTGGCAGTGGATGCGGCTGCCGGGCGATGTCGTGTTCGCGCTCGGCGCGCTGCTGATGGCATGGGATTTCCTGATCAAGCTGCGGCCGCTGTTCCCGCGCCTGTCCGAACGTCTGTTCCCGGCGATGCAGCGGACTGCGCTCAATTCCCGAACAGCGACCTGACGAGATTGCCCGGCGTATCGAGGATCTTGCCGGGCAGCCGCGCCATCCGGCCTCGCGTCATCGCCCCCTCCGCGGGGCAAGGATGAAGATCGAGTGTCTCCTCCAGCGCCAAGGTGCGCGCGACTCGTGCCGCTTGCGATCCGGCTCCCGCCGGTGCGGGGCAAGGGGCGGTCGGTGCCGCAACCTTAAGGCAGACGCCCCGCGTGCGACTAGGGCAGTGTCGGCCCGCCGGAATAGCGCCGCCACGCGCTCATCTGGATGCCCGAGGTCAGGCAGTGCACAACCACCGGCCGGGTCTTCACGGCAAAGGCGCGGGCGATGCCGTCGGCGATCTCGCCCTCGGTGCGGATCGTGATCCCTTCCGCGCCAAAGCTTCTGCCCCACGCGGCAAAATCGGGGTTGGTGAGCCGCGTCCCTTCCATGAACTTGCGTTCCGGGTAGCGCACATAGGAGTGCATGCCGATCGTGCCGTACATTGCATTATCCGAGATGATCATGATCGGCGCGGCGCCGTACTGCATCGCGGTGGCGATCTCGTTGCCCATCATCAGCGCACCGCCATCGCCGAGGAAGGCCACGACCTGCGTTCCCGGTCGGCGCAGCGACGCCGCGACCGCCATCGGCATGCCCGATCCCATCGCGCCGACGACGCTCGACAGAAACACCTGGGTCTGGCGAAACCCGATATAGCGGTGGACAAAGCTGCCGAAATTGCCGGCGTCCGTGGTCACCGTCGCATCCGGCGCGAGGTGCTTGTCCACTTCGCAGACGATCGCCGCAAAGTTGATCCCGTCCGGCGTCGCGTCCCATTCCTTGGCCAAGAGCTTGCGGTGGATCGCGCTGAGCCCGGCCACCCAGCCCTGCCGCTTTGCGGCGTCGGCCGGCACGCCGCGCCGCAGCAGCGCCTTTACCACCTCATAGGGGCTCGCCGGAATGCCGAGATCGGGCCGCCACACCCGGCCGACCTCGTTGGCGTCGGGCCAGACATGGACAAACGGCAGTTGCGGCTGCGGCGCCGCCGGAAAGCTGTATGACTGGCTGACCGTATCGGTCATGCGCTCGCCGAGCGCGACCATCAGGTCGGCCTTCTTCATCTCGCCGATCAGCGCCGGCGGCACCCGGATACCCATATACCCGCCGTAATTCGGGTGGGTCGCGTCGAATAGCTGCGGCCGGCGGTGGGTCGGGCTGATCGGCAGCACCCAGCTTTCGGCGAGGCGGTTGAGGTCGGCAAACGCCGCCTTGTCGTAAATCGCATCGGCCAGCATCGCGCCGCCGACCAGCACCAGCGGCCGCTCGGCCCTGGCCAGCAGGTCGGCGAGCCGGTCGAGATCCTCGTCGCGCGGCCCCGCGGTCGCCCGACCGCGCGGCGGGTTCATCTCGGCGTCGGTCTCCTCGTCGAAAATGTCTTCGGGCAGGATCACCGCGACCGGCCCGGGCGTGCCGCTTTCGGCCAGGTGAAAGGCGCGGGCGATCGCCTCCGAGGCCTGCTCGGGCTCGTTGACCTCGATGACCTCTTTGGTCACGTCGCTGAGCAGCCGCGAATAATTCTGCTCCTGCAGCGCCAGCCGGCCGAAATCCTTGCGTTCGACCTGGCCGATCAGCATCACCACCGGCGTCGCGTCGTGATAGGCCGAGTGCAGCGCCACCATCGCGTTCGACAGGCCCGGCCCGCGCGACACCATCGCAACCCCGGCGCGGCTGTTGAGCCGGCCGTCCGCGACCGCCATGTAGCCGGCTCCAGCCTCGTGCCGGCAGACGATCAGCCGCATCGAGTTGCGCTCGATCAGCGCGCTCGTCAGGCCGATATAGCTTTCCCCCGGCACGCAATAGATCTGGTCAACCTCGTGGGCTTCGAGGCTCTCGGCCAACAGGCGAGCAACGGACTGGCGCATCTCGGCAATCCTCATGTGATTTGGCTGGGGGTCTTAGCTGGGGGGCCTAGTGGTTCAGGCCGGCGGCCTTCAGGAGCTCGCGGAATTTATCGTCGGCAGCGAAATAGACGCCGAGTTGGTCGATCCCCTTGGCGACGTGAGAATCGCTCATCAGGTCGCGCGCCGCCACCTGGCCGAGCACCCGGAAGCTCGCCCCGACTGCAGAGGTTCCTTCATATTTCAGCGCGTCCAGCGCCTGCGCCCGGCAGTCATGGGTCAGCAGCCGCGAAAACAGCGCCTCCACCTTCTTGTTGGCATCCTCGCGCTGCTGCGGGGTGACCGCCGACATCGGCGCGACCATGGGATGCAGCGATAACGCCGCAAACATCCACTGCACAAGCATTCCGTGGTCGTTGCTGTCCGAGGATTGGACCAGGCATTTGGTCAGCGCATCGGTATAGAGGCCGGCCCATGCGCGCGGGACCGCAACCCCGCAGAGCAAAAGGGCAACCGCCGCGATGCCGAGGATCGGCAGACGGCGAAGGTTCTGGCTCATGCGTTGTCCCCCTTGCGTCGGCGTCGCCCGGCGCCCTCGCACCGGCCCGTCACCGTCCCGCGTTGTACCTATCGATACAGGAACTCGGCGGCGTCGGGCAATTCTGCGATAGTCGAGGCCACGCACAGGGAGGGGAGCGATGAAGCGCAGCAGCGACCGGTTTCTCTGCACGCACACCGGCAGCCTGCCGCGGCCGGCCGACCTCGTCCGCATGATGTTCGCCAAGGAGGAGGGCGTGCCGGTCGATGCCGCGGCGCTCGCCGCCCGCACCCGCAAGGCGGTCGCCGACATCGTCAAACAGCAGGTCGATTCCGGCATCGACATCGTCAACGACGGCGAGATGTCGAAGCCGAGCTACGCCACCTACATCAAGGACCGGCTCAGCGGTTTCGGCGGCGAAAGCTATCCCCTGACCTACCAGGACCTCGTCGAGTTTCCCGATCTGGCGCATCGCGTCTTCGGCGATCCGGGCCGCTCGCGCCGCAAGACGCCGGCCTGCACCGGCCCGATCGGCGTGCGCGACGCGCAGGCGGCGCAGGCCGACGCCGACAACCTCACCGCCGCGCTCGCCGGCGTCGACGCCGCAGAAGGTTTCCTCAGCGCCGCCTCGCCCGGTCTTATCTCGCTGTTCTTCCACAACGATTACTACCTCGGCCACGAGGCCTATCTCGAGGCGATTGCCGAGGCGATGCGCCCGGAATACGAGACCGTCGTCAACGCCGGGCTGATCCTGCAGATCGACTGCCCCGATCTCGCGATGGGCCGCCACATCCAATACGCCGACCTCTCGACCGCCGATTTCCGCAAAAAGGCGGCGCAGCACATCGCGGTGCTGAACCACGCGCTGCGCAACATCCCGGCCGACCGGCTGCGAATGCATCTGTGCTGGGGCAATTACGAGGGGCCGCACCATTGCGACGTGCCGCTCCATGACATCGTTGACGTGATCCTGACGGCCAAGCCGATGGGCCTGTCGTTCGAGGCTGCAAACCCGCGCCATGCCCATGAATGGAACGTGTTCGAAACCGTGAAACTTCCGGAAGGCAAGGTGCTTATCCCCGGAGTCCTCGAGTCGAAGACGAACTTCATCGAGCATCCCGAACTGATCGCCCAGCGCATCGGCCGCTACGCCCGGCTGGTCGGGCGCGAAAACGTCATCGCCGGCAGCGATTGCGGCTACGGCACCTGGGTCGGCCAGGCCGCGGTCGACCCGCAGGTGGTATGGGC
>DATLRD010000106.1:0-31936 GCA_035534855.1 Allostellaceae bacterium
GAAGATGCCCGACGCGAAATACAGAATTCGCGTCACCTGGACCCAAATTCGCTCCCATGAGGGGCAAAGCACGGCGATGACCGCGTTGAGGAAGCCGACGCCGCAGCCCAGCGCCGCGGTTGCCAGCAGCGCCACGCATACGATCCACGAATTGTCCGGCGCGCTGGCGATGCCGAAGGCGGCGAACGCCAGCAGCAGGGTGACGGCCACCAGCATATCGGTCGCCACTTCGAGGATGCCGCGGGCGAGCACCACATCGAACGTCGTGACCCGCGGCAATTGCAAAAGCGCCCCGTTGCTCGGGACGGCGTGGGTCATGCTGCAGCTGGCGTGGACAAAGATGTGATAGGGCACGAGCCCGGTCAGGTAGAACAGGAAGAAGTTGCTCCCCATCGGCGGCCGGCCGTGCATCAAGAGCGCGAACATCACCCAGAGCAGCGACAGGTGGAGCAGCGGCTCGATCAAGGCCCAGCCGTACCCGAGCCGGGCTTCGCCAAACCGCGTGCGCGTCTCGCGCAGGATCAGTGCGTGCAGCACCCGGCACTGGCAGCGCACGCCGTCGATCAGGCGCGGCGGGGGCCGTGGCGACGGCAGCGGCCGCAATCGGCGATCGCCAAGCAGGACGTAGTCGCCGTCGATCGTGTCGAGCCGCCGGTTGAGCAGGTCGAGCACGGCCGCCGCAGCATCGTCGTCGTCGGGAAAATCACGCAGCATCCCGCCGCCGGCAGCAGTCGCCTGGGTCAACCGGCCGCCAGCCAGCAGCGCAGCGAACTGGCCGCGCCGGGCATCGCGCGAGGTTTCGTCGAGTTCGGCGGCGCGGGCAAAGGCTGCAGCGGCCTCGTCGTTGCAGTGGAGGCAATGCAGCACGTGTCCGCGATGCAGGTGGAATTCGGCGCGGTCCGGCAGCATGCCGATCGCCCGTTCGATCGCCTCGATCGCCGCCGCATCGCGCCCACGGGCAGCCTCGACGCCCGAAAGTACGCGCAGCGCCGTCGGGTTGCCGGCTGCTGCCGGCGGCGTGACGATCGCGGCGGCCTCGTCGAGCCGCTCGCAGCGCATCAGCAATTCGCAGGCGTGGATCGCCGCCGGCGGGTCGCCGGGGTCGAGCGCCGCGGCGTCCAGCGCCGATGCCAACGCCGCCTCGCTCTGACCGGCGGCGAACAGCGCCGCCGATAGCGTTTGCAACGCCCGGTTGTCTCGTGGCGCCAGGTCAGCGGCGCGCCGCAGATAGGCGATCGCCGCGTCGGGCCGTCCGGCTTCGAGCAGCAACCCGCCGGCGTGCAGGGCGAATTCGCGATGGTTCGGGGCGCGGTCGCTCGCGGTGCACGCATGCTCGACCGCCGGGTCGAGCGCACCGATCGCCGCCAGCGAGCCGCTGGCGTGCCGGTGTCCTTCGATCCAGCCGGGGCGCAGCGTGATAAGCCGTTGATAGGCGTGAGCCGCCTCGTCGTGATACCCGCAATTGCTGAACAGCCAGGCGGCGAAATCGAGCGTCGCTTCGTCGTGTTCCGCGGCCAGCGCGACCGCGCGCCGGGCGCATTCGATCGCGTCGTCCCGCCGCCCGCGGTGGAACAGCGCCTCGGCCAATCGGCAATTCTGTTCGACCCGGTCCGGCCGGCAGCCCTGCTTATTGCGCAGCAATACCAGGCAGGCATCCAGCGACCTCTCATCAGTTGCCTGGATTGGGGGGTCCGGTGCTACCGTACCGGTATCATTCATAATAAATAACAACTTATACGATTATTGATCGGGGGCACCAAATGAACGCCGATCGAGAATAAGCCGAGTGTCCGCCCCGCATCAACTATTTGGCGAGCGTATAGTTAATTTTGTTGCAACGGCTCGGCCGTTTCCCTTGGTGACCGCGCCACAGAGGCGGTCAAAGCGGTCGGCAGCGGGCCGATTTGGCGAGACGGGGGCGAGGCGGCCGGCCGCTTTCTTGACTCGCCACGGCGGCCGATCCCTCCTAAGCTAATGTCCGAAAATCTTGCAACGAAGGCGCGAATTTTCGTTATCGGCGGGCCGCGAACCCTGCCGGCGGCGCTCACGGAGGAACGAGAGATGGCATTCGAATTCGGCATGTTCCACGAGTTTCAGCGAACCGCCGGGATGACCGAGGAGGATGCATTCTCGGTTTCGTTCGAGCAGGTCGATGCCGCCGAGCGCTGGGGCCTCGATGCCATGTGGCTCGCCGAAATCCATGTCGCACCCGAGCGTTCGGTGTGCTCGGCGCCGCTGACCCTGGCGAGCGCGATCGCCGCGCGCACCAAGCGCATGAAGATCGGCACCGCGGTTCAGGTTCTGCCGCTGTGCCACCCGCTGCGGCTGGCCGAGGAAGCGGCAACCGTCGACCAGATCAGCCACGGGCGGCTGATTTTTGGGGTCGGGCGCAGCGGCTTTCCGCGCACCTATGAAGCCTATGGCGTGCCCTATAGCGAAAGCCGCGAGCGCTTTGCCGAGACGCTGGAAATTCTGAAGCAGGCGTGGACCGAGCCGCGGTTCTCCTATCACGGCAAGTTCTACAGCTTTGACAACGTCGCGTTGACGCCAAAGCCGTACCAGCAGCCCTGGCCGGAAATCCGCGTCGCTGCCAACAGCGCCGACACGTTCCCGCAGATCGCCAAGCTCGGCCATGCGGTGTTCGTCGCGGTGCGGCTCGGCACGCTCGAAGAGCTCGAACCCAATATCCGCGCCTATCGCGAGGCGTGGAAGGAGGCCGGCCATCCCGGCGAGGGCAAGGTGTTCCTGCGTGCTCCGGTCTATGTCGCCGAGACCCAGCAGCAGGCGATCGAAGAGCCAGAAGAGAGCATCATGTATTTCTACCGCTATCTCGGCGAACGGCTCGAGGATTCGGCGACGCGGTCGGGGGTGCGGGCGGTCGAGGACCGCGCCGCACGCGGTCGCCGGCTGCAGACGATCAGCTATGAGGACGCGCTGCGCGAGAAGATCATTGTCGGCTCGCCCGAAGGGGTGACCGACCGCCTGATGGGCCTCAAGGAAACGCTGGGCCTCGATGGCATCCTCGCCGAGATGAATTGCGGCACTAAGATACCGCACCCGAACGTGATGAAATCGCTACAGCTGCTGTGCGAGAAGGTGAAGCCGCACTTCAACTGAGCACGGCGGAAACCGGCGGCGGGCGCGCTATCCGCGCGCCTTCCACGGCACGATCCGGCGCTCGATCTCGTCGAGCGCGACGCTGAAGCCAAAGCCCAGCACGGCGATGACGATAAGGCCGACATACATCGTGTCGACCGTCATCAACTGCCACGCGTTCCAGATCATAAAGCCAATGCCGTCCTGCGCCCCGACCATCTCGGCGATCGCGATCAGGATCAGCCCCATCCCGACCCCGAGCTTGATCCCGGCCATGATCAGCGGCGCGGCACCGGGCAATGCGATCGTGCGGAACGTTTGCCAGCGCCCTGCGCCGAAATTCTTGCCGACATCGAGGTAGATGCGGTCGATCTGCAAGACGCCGGCGGTGGTGTTGATCAGCACCGGATAGAACACGCCGAGCGCGACCATTACGATCTTCGAGGCCTCGCCGAGCCCGAAGATCAGCAGCACGAGCGGCAGGATCGCGCTCTTTGGCACCGGATAGGTGGCGGCGACCAGCGGGTCGATCATCGCCCGCACTGGGCGGTAGAGCCCCATTGCCAGGCCGAGCAGCAGCGCCGGGATGCCGCCCAGCAGATAGCCCCAGAACAGCCGCACCAGGCTCGCCGACAGGTTGGCCCACAACTCGCCGGTGCGGCACAGCCGCACGAAGGCGACCGCGATGCTCGACGGCGGCGGGAAAAACCGGGCATCGATCGCACCGGTGCGCGCCAGGACCTCCCACAGCGCCAGCAGCACCACCGGCGACGCCAGTCCGATCAGCCGGTCGCGCGCCCGCGGCGACAGGCCGCGGGGACGCCGCGCCGGCTCGGTGCCTGCCGGGGCTTCGGCCGCCGGTACCAGCGCCGTGTCGGTCAGTTGATCGGTCATCATACGGTCTCCTGCCGGCGCGCACGGTCCACTTCGTCGCGCAAATGGCTCCAGATTCTGAACACAAGCGCGCCGTATTCCGGGTCCTTGCGCAACGCGAGCACCCCCCGCGGGCGGGCGAACGGAACCTCGACGATCGCCTTGATCCGGCCGGGATGCGCGGTCATCACGATGATCTGGTCGCCCAGCGTGACCGCCTCGTCAACGCTGTGCGTGATGAACACGACGGTCTTTTTGTCCTCGTCCCAGATGCGCAGCAGCTCTTCCTGGAGCAGCGTGCGGTTCTGCTCGTCGAGTGCCGAAAACGGCTCGTCCATCAGCAGCACTTCCGGGTCGGTGGCAAAGGCGCGGGCGATCGCCACGCGCTGCTTCATGCCGCCCGAGAGCTGGTGCGGATAGCGGTCGGCGAACGGCCGCAGCCCGGTGCGGTCGAGATAATGGCCGACCACCTCGCGGATATGCGCCTTCGGCGCCCCGCGCATCGCCAGCCCATAGGCGGCGTTGTTCCACACCGTCATCCACGGAAAGATCGAGTCGCCCTGGAAGACCACGGCGTTGACTGGCTTGCCCGGGTTGTCGGCGGCGATCACCGCCGCGCCGGCGCTGGCATGTTCGAGCCCAGCGAGAATGCGCAACAGCGTGGTCTTGCCGCAGCCCGACGGCCCGACGATCGTGCAGAAGCTGCCGCGCGGTATGTCGAGCGCGATCCGATCGAGCGCGACGAACTCGCCCTCCCGCGTAGCAAAACGCTTGCCCAGCCCGGCAATACGGATCTTTGGGGTCGGGGCGACCGAGGCGGGCGAGGCCATGCGTTTCTTGCCTATGCAGCCTTGTACGGCCCGAGCGTCTTCAGCGCCGCGTCGACATAAGAGTGATCGAGCACGTCGTCGACCGATACCTTGCCCTCGATGAATTTCTGGCTGCGCCAGAACGCCAGGTCGGTGTCGAGACTTTGGCGGTAGATGTGGCCGTTGGGGTTGCAGCCGTTGGCCATGACCTTGCGGTACAGTGCCGGGTCCTTGTAGCGGGTGTCCTTGGCCAGGATGTCGACGACCTCGGCGGCGTTAGGTCCGGCAAAGTGCCCGTCCTTGATCGCGCCGTTGTAGAACCGCACGGCCTTGAGATAGGCGACCATGAAACGCTGCGCGACCTCGGGGCGCTTCTTCATGAAATCGTCGCCGTAGACGACCGCGGCGATGGTCTGGCGCGGGTAGAACTTGTCGGCCGGAAACTTGACGGCGATACCCTTCTCGATGCCGTACGTCAGAAACGGCTCGGGGACGATCGCGCCGTCGATCCCGCCGCTCTGCATTCCGGTCAGCATTTCGGGAAAGCCGACGTAGACGTGGTGCGCGTCGTCGTATTTAAGGCCGGCGCTGATCAGCGCTTGATTGACGGTCGACCCGGTCGAGCCGCCCTTGCCCGGCTCGGCGATCTTCAGCCCCTTGAGGTCCTTCAGCGTCTTGAACTTGCCGCTGTCGACCAGCTCCTTTCGGATCAGCAGCGAGACATAGGCATCGCCGGGCAGGTTTGACCCTTTGTCGGCAACCATCTTGAGCCGGATCCCGCGCGCCACGGCGTTGTAAAGCCCGGCGGAGATGGCCGCGGCGGCGATGTCGATCTGGCCGGTGCCGAGCGGCGCGATCATGTGTGGGCCGGTCTGCATGTTGATCAGCGTCACGTGGAGCCCGGCTTCTTTCCAATAGCCCTTGTGCTCGCCGACAAAAAACGGTGCGTCGCTGAGCACCATCGGGCTGCCGATCTTGATTTCGTCAAGAGCTGCGGCCTGCGCGCGGCGGCCTGCGGCCGCGGCAATACCGGCGGCGCCGGCGATCTGTAAAACTCTGCGTCGCGTGAACATTCAATCTGCCTCCGGAATTTCCCGGATTGTGACAAAACTTGCTCGCCGCGGAAAGGGCGTGGGCCTAAGAGTCGCGGGGCCGACATCAAGACGACGGAAGCAAAGCAAATATGGTGCCGGGCAATATTTTTAATCGTGAATTCAAGTCGACCCCGTATTGGTGGGAGGCCTATGCGCCGGAGGTGGGCGAGCGGGTCGAGGTGCCGCGGCAGGCGCGTGTCGCAATTGTCGGCGGCGGCTATGCCGGGTTGTCGGCAGCGCTCGAGTTGGCGAAGCACGGGATCGACGCGGTCGTGCTGGAGCGCGGCGCGCTCGGGCAGGGGGCCAGCACCCGCAACGGTGGGGCGGTAAGCGGCGGGGTCAATATCGGCAAGGGTTTCAGCGGACGGGTCGCCGAGCCTGGCCCGGAGCGTACCCGGGCCCTGCTGTCCGACGGCGCCGACGCATTCAGCCTGATCGAGCGGCTGATCGCGGAAGAGGCGATCGCCTGCCATTGGCAGAAGCGCGGCCGCTTTGTCGGGGCGTGGACCCCGGCGCATTACGCCTATCAGCACAAGCGGCTGGCCGCGCTCAACGACAGCGCCGCATCGGGCGCGTACATGGTGCCGCGCGAGCGCCAGCGCGACGAGATCGCCAGCGACTTCTACTTCGGCGGCATGGTCGTCGAGCGCTCGGCAAGTCTTCACCCGGCGCTGTATTACAAGGGGCTGCTCGATGCGTGCCGGTGTCGCGGCGTCGCGGTATGCGCCGACGCACCGGTCGAGCGGATCGTTCCGGATGGCGCGGGCTGGCGGGTCGAAACCGGCCGCGGCGCGGTCGCGGCCGGCGAGATCGTGATCGCGACCAACGGCTACACCGGCGGGCTAACGCCCGGACTGCGGCGCCGGATCGTGCCGATCGCCAGCCACATCATCGCCACCGAGGAACTGCCCGACGATCTCGCGCGCGGCCTGGTGCCTAACGGCCGCACGCTGTCAGACACCAAGCGGGTGCTGTGCTATTACCGCATGTCGCCCGACGGACGGCGCATGGTGTTTGGCGGCCGCGCCCGGTACACCCAGGTCGACCCGCGACTCAGCGCCCGCATCCTTTACGGCTATATGACCGAGCGCTTTCCGCAGCTCACCGGGGTACGGATCACCCACGGCTGGACCGGCAACACCGCCTTTACCCTTGATGCGCTGCCGCATATGGGCACCGAGGACGGGCTGCATTATTGCCTCGGCTGCAATGGCAGCGGCGTCGCGATGATGACCTATCTCGGCTATCAGGTGGCGCGCAAAATCGCTGGCGTGACGAATGCCCGGTGCGCCTTCGACAGCGACGACTTTCCGGGTCATCCGCTCTATTCCGGCAACCCGTGGTTTCTGCCGATGATCGGCGGCTATTACCGGCTGCGCGACCGGCTCGATCGCCTGCTGGGGTGACCCTCTCGACGTGCGACGGCGGGAAAAAAACCCCTGTGTGCCGCATCCGAAAATCGCCGTATGCTGCAGCGGAATTGACGCTGATTTTACGGAAAAAGCACTCGGCAAGCTGGTGATTCAACGATGAGTTTTGGATTGGACGTTCGCTGCGCGGCCCGCCGTCGCGATCTCGCGAGCGTCAAATCCGCCACACGAGCGGAGGACCCCCTGATGGATTACGAATCCTTCAAATCGTCGCTCAGCGGCGCCTCGCCGCCCGCCGGGATCAGCGACGCCGCACGGGCGCTGTGGTGGCAGGCCAAGGGCGATTGGCACCGCGGCCATCACTGTGCGCAGGCCCAGGCCGACCCGCAAGGCGCCTGGGCGCATGCCTATCTGCACCGGGTCGAAGGTGATCAGCACAACGCCGCCGGCTGGTACCGCCGCGCCGGCAAGGACCCGTCGACCGCGACCCTCGAAGCGGAATGGGAGCAGATCGCGCGGGCCGTGCTTCAGCCGTTGTAGCGCACGCGGCCCAACCCGGTGATGTCGTAGCCGCCCAGCTCTGCGGCTTGGCGGGCAAAGGCGGCGCTGCGGGCAAACCCCAGCAGGGCCTGTACCGGGGGTTCAAAATAATCGAAGCGGCGAAGTGCCAGGTCGAACCGCTCGATATGCAGGGGAATGAAATCGAGGCCGAACCGACGCGCCACGGCGCGGACGGCAAGGCCGCAATCGGCTTTGCCGTCGAGTACCGCGGCGGCTAGATCGGTCTCGGTCAGCGCCGGTGGGTCGACAAAACCCAGGCGGTCGACGGCAATGCTGGCGCGGTCGAGCAGATGTAACAGCAGCAGATGGGCGCCGGCCGCCTCCTGCCGCCGCGCCACCCGGGCGCCCCCCACGGCGAGGTCGCCGAGCGCGCGGATGCCGAGCGGGTTGCCGCGCGCCAGGATCAGCCCCTGTTCGCGCAGCCCCCACTCGATCAGCACCACGCCGGCAAGCTCGGCATAGTGTTTGAGCGCCGCGATGTTGTCGTCGCCGCCCGGGTCTACAATGTGAATGCCGGCGAGCACCGCCTGCCAACCGGCCAGCCGCCTCAGCCCGTCGAGGCTCCCGCCCGAAAGCAGCGCCAGCCCACACCCTGATTCGCGCAGCGCCCACTCAAGCAGCGGGTCATGGCTGCCGGCAACGACCGGCGGCGCGCGGCGCGCTTCCATCCCGGCAAACTCGGTGCGCTGCGACACCCACAGCTCGATCGCCTGGCGCGGGAACAGCAGCTTTCCGGTGATGCGGGCGCACGGGATCTCTCCGGTCCGCACCAGCTCGTAAATCCTCCGCGGCTTGAGGCGCAGGTATTCGGCCACCTCGTCGGTGGTCATCAACTCGGCGGTCGTCATTGGAATTTTCGGTGCATAATCCTGTCTATATTCCGTATTTTACCAAGTGTGGAGTAATAATACATATTTCCGCGCATCGGAGATGCAGACAAGAAAAGGAAACCGAATGCGCTGGGTAAATCGGGCGACCGCGCTGGCAGCGGCGCTTTCCTGTATCTGTGCGGCGATGGCGGCCCGGGCCGCCGAGTCGCCGCCGACCCTGGTGGTGTTTGCCGCCGGCACGCTGGCGACCCCGTTCCGCGCGCTGGGGCAGGATTTTGCGGCACGCTACAACGGCGCGCAGGTCCATGCGGAATTCGGCGGCAGCGTCAAGATGGTGCGCCAGATCACCGATCTGCATCGCACCGCCGACGTGGTCGCGGTGGCCGATTACAGCGTGATCCCGAAATACCTGATGACCGGCAAGCCCGGCGGCAATTATGCGAGCTGGTACGCCGGCATCGCGCGCAACGCGATCACCTTTGTCTATACGCCGCAGAGCAAGTTCGCCGCCGAGGTCACACCGCAGAACTGGTATCAGGTGCTGGCGCGGCCCGGCGTCGAGATCGGTCGCTCGAACCCGGACACCGACCCATCGGGCTATCAGACGCTGCAGATGCTCGATCTGGCGAGCCGCTATTACAAGGTTCCCGATCTCGCCGCCCGCGTCCTCGCCAATGCCGGGCCAGCCAACATGCGCGACACCGAAACCTCGTTGCTCTCGGCGTTGCAACTCGGCCAGATCGACTATCTCGCGATCTATCGCTCCGACGCCCGACAGCACCATCTGAAGGCGCTGAATTTGCCGCCGCAGATCGACCTCGGCGACCCGGCCCTTGCGGCGCAATACGCGATGGCCGTGGCGCACACCAAAAACGGCGATCTCCACGGCAGGCCGATCGTCTACGCCGTGACCATCCCGAAGAATGCCCCGCACCCCGCCTGGGCGGCCAAATACGTCGCCATGCTGCTGGGGCCCGAGGGGCGCAAGATCATGGCGGCAGACGGGTTCGGCACGTTTGCGGTCGCCCCCGCGGCGGGAATCGAGGCGATGCCGGCGAGCCTGCGGCCGCTCGCCGAGCCGTGGCCGAAATGACCGCCGGAGACCCGGCGCTGCTGCCGTGAGCGAGGCGGCGGCAGAGCCGCGGCAGCGTGCGCCATCGGGCGCGTACGGCCTGCTCGCCGCGCTCTGGCTGGTTGGCGGGCTGCTGCTCGGCTTTATGCTGCTGCCGCTGATCGCGCTGACGCTGAGCGAAAGCCCGGCTTTGCTGATGCGGGTCGCCGGAATGGCGGATGTGCGGGCGGCGATCGAATTGAGTCTCGCCGGCGCTTTCGTCGCCGGCGCGTTCGCCGCGCTCTTCGGCATCCCGCTCGCCTGGCTGCTGGCGCGCGCCGCATTTCCCGGCCGCGCGGTAATCGCCGCGATCGTCGACCTGCCGCTGGCGGTGCCGCATACCGTGGCCGGGATCGCGCTGTTGTTCGTCTTCGGACGGCGCGGGGTGCTCGGGGCGCCGGCCGAGGCGCTGTTCGGCTTACAATTTTGGGGCAGCTTTGCCGGAATCGTCGTGGCGATGCTGTTTGTTGCCGCGCCCTATACCGTCAATGCGGCGCGGATCGGCTTCGAGGCGATCGACCCTCGGCTGGAAATGGTCGCGCGAACGCTGGGTCTCGGGCCGTGGGCCGTGTGGTGGCGGATTTCGCTACCGCTCGCCCGGCGCGGTATCGCGACCGGGCTGACCCTGACCTTTGCCCGCGCGCTCAGCGAGTTCGGCGCGATCGTGATCATCGCCTATTATCCGAAGACCGCTCCGGTGATGATCTATGAGCTGTTTCTGCGCTTCGGCATCCACGAGGCGGCGGCGATGTCGGTGCTGCTGCTGGCGATCTCGCTGGCGGTGTTCGTGATGCTGCGGGCGCTGGCGTTCGGCCGGCCGATTGTCGGCGGGCACCGGTGAGCGCACCGGGCCTCGCGGTCGAGGGCCTGTCGCTGCGCCTCGGCAGCTTTGCGCTCGACCGCGTCGCGCTGCGCCTCGAAGCCGGCGAGGTGCTGGCGATCCTCGGCCCCAACGGCGCCGGCAAATCGGTCACCCTCGAGGCGATCGCCGGGTTTCACCGGCTGCGCGAGGGGCGGGTCGCCATCGCCGGCGAGGAGGTCACCTGGCTGCCGCCTGAGCGTCGGCGGATCGGGCTGATGCCGCAGAATTTCGCGCTGTTCCCGCATCTGACGGTGGCCGACAATGTGGCCCTGCCGCTGCGCATCGCGGCGCGCGCGGCGGGGCAGGGCGGCGCCGCGTCGTCGCTGCGACAGAGCGTCGAGGCGCTGCTGAAGCGCTTCGGCATCCTGCCGTTGGGCGGCCGCTATCCGCAATTCCTGAGCCCCGGGGAGCGGCAGCGGGCGGCGCTCGCCCGCGCGCTTGCGGCGCGACCGCGCCTCTTTCTGTTCGACGAGCCGTTTTCGGCGATGGATGCCTATGCCCGGCAGGGCCTGCGAGTCGAACTCGGCCAATTCCTTCGCGGCGCGGCGATTCCGGCGGTTTTCGTCACGCACGACCCGCACGAAGCGGCGATGCTCGCCGGTCGGGTCGCCGTAATGCGCGACGGCCGCATCGTGCAGCAAGGCCTTGCCGAGGCGGTGTTCCGCGCTCCGGCGGATGTTGCCACCGCGCAGTTTCTCGGGGTCGAGAACATCATCGGCGCGCGGCTCGCCGTCGGAGACGGCACGGTGTGCCGGGTATCGGTCGGCGGTGCGATGCTGCGCACAGGCGCCGGCAACCGAAATATGCCAGCCGGGGGCGATACGGTCGCCTGCATCCGCGCCGAAGACGTGGCGCTGCGGCCGGCCGCGATTGTCGAGCCGACTGTGGGGTCAAACCGGCTGCCGGCCATGGTGTGCGGCGTCAGCGGCGCCGGGCCGCTGGTCACCGTGACGCTCGATTGCGGGTTTCCGCTGGTGTCCCGGGTGCTGGCGCGCGAAGCTCGCGCGCTCGGCCTAGCGCCCGGCGCGGCGGTGACCGCGGAGATCGCCGACGACGCGATCCACCTGATCGCGTGATGCCCCGCGCTACTCCGCTGCCGCGCGATCGTATTTTCGCGCCGGGGTGTTGACCGGCTCGGACAGCGGCGCCGCGCCAAACGAGGTGGCGATGCGTTCGCCCGGCGCGTCCTTGTAGAGCGTCGTGCGCTGGCGCGGGGTGCGGCCGAGCGAGCGGATCAACTCCTCCATCTCCTCGGGCGGCATCTCCTGGCCGAAATTGGCGCCGGCGGCGCGCGAGATGCTTTCGTTCATCAGCGTACCGCCGAGGTCGTTGCAGCCGGCGTCGAGGCACGCGGCGATGCCCTCCGGCCCCATCTTGACCCAGCTCGCCTGGATGTTGGGGATCACCGGGTGCAGCGCCAGCCGCCCGACCGCGTGGATCAGGATCGCCTCGCGATAGGTCGGGCCGAGCCGCGAGCGCCCTTTCAACGAAATCGGCGTCTCCATCGGCACGAACGGTAGCGGCACGAACTCGGTGAACCCGCCGGTGCGCTGCTGCAGCGCCCGCAGGCGCAGCAGATGTCGTGCCCAGTGCCGGTAATGGTCGACATGGCCGAACATGATCGTCGTGGTCGCCCTGAGGCCGACTCCGTGCGCCGCCTCCATGACCTGAAGCCATTCGGCGGTCTTGACCTTGTCGGGGCAGATCACCGCGCGCACCTCGTCGTCGAGGATTTCGGCCGCGGTGCCGGGCAGCGAGCCGAGCCCGGCATCGCGCAACTCGGCGAGGAAATCGGGAAGCGTGCGGCCGAGCGTCTTTGCGCCCTGCCACACTTCGAGCGGCGAAAAGGCATGAATATGGATGCCCGGCACGGCCTCTTTGATCGCGCGGCACACCGAGAGGTAGGTCGCGCCGGTGTATTCCGGGTGAATCCCGCCCTGCAGGCACACCTCGGTGGCGCCGCGCTCCCACGCCTCTTCGCAGCGCCGCTGGATTTCCGGCAGGTCGAGGTTGTATGGCCGGCCGCGCAGGTTCTCGCTCAGCTTGCCCTTGGAAAAGGCGCAGAACTGGCAGCGGAAATAACAGACGTTCGTATAGTTGATGTTGCGGGTGACGATATAGCTGACCGTGTCGCCGTTGACCTCTCGGCGCACCCGGTCGGCGGTGGCGCAGACCAGGTCGAATTCGTCGCCGCGCGCCTCGAACAGCCGCACAATCTCGGCTTCGCTCAGCGTTTCGCCGGCCGAGGCGCGATCGAGTATGTGGCTGACACCCTCACCCGCCCTTTGGGCACCCTCTCCCGCAAGCGGGCGAGGGACAACAGAAACCCCTCTCCCGCTTGCGGGAGAGGGTGGCGAGCGCAGTGAGCCGGGTGAGGGGGCCGGCGTGCCGGCGCCGGCGATCCACGCATCGGGCCGCGCCAGGCCCTGCGCGTCGATCATCCGCATCGTCGGGGTGTGCAGCGCCTTGTCCAGCCAGCGCGGCGCATCGAGCGCGTAATCGGGATAGATCGCCAGCCGCTCGACCAGCAGCTTGCCGCCGGCGGCGGTGCGCTCGGCCAGCGTCTTGAGCGCCGGCCAGGGCGCCTCGGGGTTTACGTGGTCGGGCGTCACCGGCGAAACGCCGCCCCAGTCGCTGATTCCGGCAGCGATCATGTCCTCGATCGCGTCGGGCATCAGGTTGGGCGGCGCCTGGAGGTTCATCCCCGCGCCGAACACGAGCCGGGCCGCGGCGATTGTCCAAAGATGGTCGGCGCGGTCGGGCTCCGGTGCGTCTTCCATCCGGGTGCCGGGTTTGGCGCGGAAATTCTGGACGATGATTTCCTGGATGTGGCCGTGGCGCCGATGCAGCTCGCGCAGCGCCAGCATCGCCTCGATCCGCTCGCGGCGGGTCTCGCCGATGCCGATCAGGATGCCGCTGGTAAACGGAACCGCGGCTTCGCCGGCCGCCGCGATGCATTCGAGGCGGCGCGCGGGCGCCTTGTCGGGCGAGCCAAAATGCGGGCCGCCGCGCCGCGACAGCCGCTCGGAAGCGGTTTCCAGCATGATCCCCATCGACACCGAGACCGGGCGCAGCCGGGCGAGGTCGTCGCGGGTCATCACCCCGGGATTGAGGTGCGGCAGCAGCCCGGTTTCCTTCAGCACCAGCGCCGCCATCGCGGCGAGATAGTCGAGCGTCGTCGCGTAGCCGAGCCGGTCGAGCCCCTCGCGCGCCGCGCGGTAGCGCAGCTCTGGCTTGTCGCCGAGTGTGAACAGCGCCTCCTTGCACCCGGCTGCGGCCCCGGCGCGGGCGATTTCGAGCACCTGCTCGGGGTCGAGATAGGCGGCTTCGCCGCGGCGCGGCGCGTGGGCGAAGGTGCAGTAATGGCACACGTCGCGGCACAGCTGCGTGAGCGGGATGAAGACCTTTTTCGAATACGACACCAGCGGGCCGTGGCCGGCGTCGCGCAGCGCCGCAGCGACCGCCATCATCGCGTCGAGGTCGCGGCACTCGGCGAGCGCCAGCGCCTCGTCGTCGCTCAGCGCCGCACCGGCCTCGGCCCGGTTCAGAATGTCTGTATGCCTTGCCACGCCACCTCTCCGCGTTCCCCCGCCGGGGTGAAGTGTTCGGCGAGCAGCAATCCTGCCCGCGTCCGCGAACCAAGCCGTGCAAAGTTGGCGAGGTCAACGGGATTGTCGATATCGAAGGCGATGCCGGGCAGGCGCACGATCGTCGGGCGGATGCCCTGCGCCTCGGCCGCCGCGAGATGCGGGAAATAGCTGTCATCGCCAAAGCGCAGCGGCACCGCGTCGGGCGGCGACATCAGGATCGCATTGGACCCTAATTCGTCATGCGCCGGCGCGATGGTAAAGGCGGGCGCCGGCCCGTGCGCGGCGATAACGGCCTCGATCTCGGCCGCGGTGAGCAGCGGGATGTCGCCGGGCACGGTCAGCATCCCGCCGCCTCCTTCGGCGGCGAGCCGGCGCCCGGCGGCGGTCACCGCGCCGGTGTGGCCGTCGAGCGCGCCGTCGTTGCGGCAGATCGCGCCATAGCGGGCGGCGAGTGCGGCGGCCGTCGGATCGACCGTTACCACGATGATGCCGGCGAGGCCGCGCGCCGCGGCGAGCGCGGCCAGCACATCCTCGGCCATGGCCAGCGCGAACGCCCGGCGAAAACCGGGCGGCGCGGCGTCGGCGAGGCGCTGCTTGGCGGCGGCGGTGTTCTTGATCGGCACCACCGCCCAGATGTTGCGGTCGCCGGTCACCGCGCGAACCGCTCCGCCGCTGCCAAAACCGTGCGGGCGAGTTCCTCGCGCTCGGCAAGGCTGGTCATCAGCGTGCGGGTCAGCACCACCGGCACGGCAAGCCCGGCGACGGTGTCGGCATCCTCTTCGTCGGCGACATAGACATCGATCAGGTCGCGGTAACGCCCCGCTACCGCTGCGGCATCGACCGGCAGGCCAAGCTCGCCCATCATCTTCGCGGTCGGTCCCTTGACCGCCCGGCCGCCGATGATCGGCGACACCGCGATGACCGGCGCCCGGCACTCGCGCAGCGCCGCGCGCATCCCCGGCAAATGGAGGATCGGGTCGATGCTGATGAACGGGTTCGACGGGCAGATCACGACAAGGCGCAGGCGCGGATCGCGGAGCAGCGCGAGTATCTCGGGGTGCGGGCGGGCGTCGGCCGCCCCGGCGAACACGATCTCGCGCACCACCGGCTCGCAGCGCCGCCGCACGAAATAATCCTGGAAATCGAGCCAACCCTCGGCGCTGCCGATGCGGGTGCGGACCGGCGCGTCGCTCATCGGCAGGATGCGCGCAGCGATGCCGAGGCGGCGGGCGAAATCCGCGATGATCGCCGACAGCGGCTCGCCCGCGGCGAGGCGGCGGGTACGCTCGACATGGGTCGCGAGGTCGCCGTCGCCGAGGCGAAACCAGGTTTCGCCGCCGAGCTTTTCGAGCGCCGCCATAAAGGTCCAGGTCTCGTCGCGGCGGCCCCAACCGTGCTCGGGGTTGTCGAGCCCCGACAGCGTATAGAGCAGCGTGTCAAGATCGGGCGAGATCGAGAGGCCGAGATGGGTGAAGTCGTCGCCGGTGTTGGTGACGACAGTCAGCGTATGGGGCGGCAGGATGCGATAGAGGCCGAGCGCCAGCTTGGCGCCGCCGACCCCGCCCGAAAGCGCCAGCACCAGTCCGTGCGCATCGGTCATCTGAAGAGGTCGTGCTCCGCCGGCCGCACCAGGTCGGCGGCCGGGCATTCCGGCGCGATCCACGACAGGCCGCGCACCAGCGCTATCGGCATCGCCTCCGCCGCCTGGCCCATGACCAGCGAGGCCGCCGCAGCGATCTCGTCGGCAAACCCGGTCTCGGTCACTTCGAGCGTACGGCCGAACAGGTCGGGCTGGCCGCGCCAGTCGATCGCCGCCGGCAGCCCGGCCGCGCCGATTGCGACGCCGACCGTGCCGCGTCGCCACGGCCGCCCGAAACTGTCGCTGATGATCACCGCCACCGGCGCGCTGTAGGCCTCGATCAGCTGGTCGCGCAGGATCGTCGCCGAACGGTCGGGATCGACCGGCAACAGCAGCACCCGCTCGATGCCGTCGTCGGGGCCGACATTCGAGTGGTCGATCCCGGCGTTCGCCATCACAAAGCCGAGCCGGTGCTCGGCGATGATCAGGTTCTCACGGTGCCGCACGATGCGCCGCGACTCCGACAGCACGATCTCGACAAAGCGCGGGTCCTTCTTGGTCTCTTGCGCCAGCTTGATCGCCTCCGGCGACGGCGTCACCGTCTCGACGTCGACAAACCGGCCCTCGGCCTTCGAGACGATCTTCTGTGCCACGACCAGCACGTCGCCGTGTTCGGGATGCAGGCCGCTCTCGACCATCGCCGAGATGACGACGGCGGCGAGGTTGTCGCCGGGCTGCACGATCGGCACGCCTTTCAGCCCGATGATTTCGACACGCTCGGTCATCGCCCGCTATCCGCCGTGATCCCGGTGCCCGTCACGGTGCGCCGGCCTCAGCCAAACGCCTTGCGCAGCAGCGGCAGCACCCGCTCGGCGTAAAGCTTGAGGAACCGGGCCTGATCGGGTCCGGGCGCGTGGAACACCAGGTGGGTGAAGCCGAGCTCGATATAAGGGCGGATGCGTTCGACCTGCTCTTCCGGGTCGCTCGACACAATCCAGCGGCTGGCGGCGCGGTCGAGCGGCAGCGCGTCGGCGCGGCGCTCCATCTCGACCGGGTCCTCGACCCCCATCTTCTCCTCGGGCGACAGCGCCAGCGCTGCCCAGTGCCGGGTCAGCTCCTTGGCCTGCTGGGCATCGGTGTCGAACGACACCTTGACCTCGATCATCCGTTCGAGGCTCGCATTCTGGCGCCCGGCCCTGGCGAGGCCCTCGGCGACCTTGCCGGTCAGCTCGGTATAGAGCGCGGGGTTCTTGCCGCTGGTGCAGATGAAGCCCTCGGCGATCTGCCCGGCCATCTGCGCCGCAAGCGGTCCCGAGGCGGCGACCCAGACCGGCACCTTATCCTTGGGCTTGTCGTAGATCGTCGCGTTTTCGGTGCGGTAGAACTGGCCCTCGAAGGTCACGCGGTCCTCGGTCCACAGCTGGTTGATCAGCCTGATCGCCTCACGCAGCCGATCGCGCCGTTCCTTGGCACCCGGCCAGGCAATACCGGCGGCCGGCACCTCGTTCAGCGACTCGCCGGTGCCGAGCCCGAGCACGACGCGGCCCGGAAACATCGAGCCGAGCGTGCCGAACGCCTGGGCGACGATCGACGGGTGATAGCGGAATGTCGGCGTCGCGACGCTGGTGCCGATCACCGCGCGGCGGGTGCGTGCACCAACCGCGCCGAGCCAGGCAATCGAATTCGGCGCGTGGCCGTCGGTATGCTTCCACGGCTGGAAGTGGTCGCTGACGAACACCGAGTCGAACCCGACCTCTTCGGCCAGGCACGAGAAATCCAGCAGCGCGCTCGGTCCGAACTGTTCGGCCGATGCCTTGTATCCAAGTTTCAGCACGTCAGGCTCCTGCGGATCAAATCACTCAAACCTTGGCGAGCACATCCTCGCGCAAGCGCCGCATGTTGGCGATCACCTCGCCGGCATTGGCGCCGTCGAAGCTGAAATCGACCGCGACGACGCCGAGATCGCGGAATTCGCGCAGGTCGGCGACGATCGCGTCGTTGTTGCCGGAAAACAGCCGGCGGTCGCCGTTATCGGCGCGTTCGGGAACGGCGGGGCCGCGCTGGGTCACGCGGTAGGCCAGCACGATCTCCTTCGGGTCGCGCCCGGCGTCGCGGCAATGGCGGTTCAGGCGCTCGATCCCGGCGCGGAACCGGGCCAGCGTGTCGAGCCGGAATTGCGGGTTGGTGCCGATCGGATACCAGCCGTCACCGAGCTTGGCAGTGCGGCGCAGCGCCGGGCCGCTTTCGCCGCCGATCCAGATCGGCAGCCGCTTCTGCACCGGGCGCGGCTGAAAGAAAATGTTCGAGAAAGTCACGTATTTACCGTGAAATTCGGGGTTTTCGCTGGTCCACAATTCGCGGCAGGCGAGCAGGTATTCGTCGGTCACCGCCCCGCGCTGGGCAAACGGGTCGGTGCCGATCGCCTCGAATTCCTCACGGCACCAGCCGGCACCGACGCCGAGCGTCAGGCGGCCCTCCGACAGCACGTCGATCGTCGAGAGGATTTTTGCGGTCAGCACCGCCGGCCGATGGGGCACGACCATGACCGACGTAACGAGCCGCAGTTTCGAGGTCTTGGCGGCGACATAGGTGACCGCGGTCAGCTGTTCGTGCCGGTCGCCGCCGGCGCGACCGGGAAACTCGCCGGTATCGGAATAAGGATATTTGTTTTCGAGTTCGCGCGGGATGACGACGTGGTCGCTGAGCGTGCAATAATCGTAGCCGATCGCTTCGCCCTCGGCGGCGATTCGGGCGAGGTCGCCCGGTCCCGACAGCGGTCCGCTGACCGGCGCGCCAAATCCGTACTGCATTCGCCCCTCTTGGTCTCTTCGCGTTCGCTGCTACGGTAGCAGGAGAGAACCGGTTTGGCTTCCGGCGAATGCGCCAGGGCTGGCCCGCGCACCGCGATTTTCATATAGAGTGATCCGATGATCGGCGAAGGCGATCGCGCGGCGGGGGGACCGCCGCCCCGGCTTGTCGCGCGGCGTGTGGCGCTGGGGGCGAAGTCTTTGGGGGCGCTGTTCCCCGGCGTTGCGATTGTGCGGCGCGTGCCGCGCGACAGGCGCGCGCCGTATGTCACGCTCGGCGAAGGCGTGCTGCGCGGCATGCCGCGAGACCGCGGGCGCGCCGCTTGCGTCAGCGTCACGGCCGCAGCGATCGGCGGTCCCCCGTCGCCGCTCGACCGCCTCGACGCCGGGCGGGTTCTCGCGAGTCGAAACTGGGAGACGTCCCAATTGCTGGCACACGCTGCGGCGGCGCGGCGTGATCTGGTTGCCGCCACGGCCGGTGGCGCGTGGTGGGAGGGCGACTATCCCGACCTGCCGCGCGAGCCCTATGTGCTGGCGGCGGTCGATACGGACGACGAGGCCGCTGCCGCGGCGATGCTGGCCGCCGTCGGGGCGGCGCAGTCGCGGCGCCCGCTGGTCGTGCTCGGGCCATTTCTGTCAGACCACCTCGGGCGGATGAAGTCGCTGGTCGAAGGGGCGCGGGTGCGCAACGCCGTGGTGATCGCATCGTGCGATCCGTGGGCGGCGCTGGCGCGCGCCGAGCGGGTGTATTCGCTGGGCGGCGAGATCGGGTTCCTCGGGCTGCTCGCCGACCGGCCGGTGTCGTGCTTCGGCCCGGCGTTCTACGCCGGCTGGGGAGCGACTGACGATGCGGCCGGCATGCCGCGCCGCCCGTTTGCCCGCGGCATCGACGAGATTTTCGCCGGCGCATGCCTTGTCGCGACCCGTTACGTCGATCCGTTCCGGCAGGTCCCGGCGACGTTTGACGAGGCGCTCGAGATTGTCGCCGATTGGCGCGCCCAGGAACGGGCCAACCGTAGCATCGCCGTGTGCGTCGGCATGCAATTCTGGAAGCGGCGGCGCGTCGCCGACTTTCTGCGTTCGGGGGCGGGGGGGCCAGCATTCCGCCGCTCGGTAAGTGGCGCGCTTGCCGCTGCGCGCCGGCGGCCCGGCGGGGCGATCGCGACATGGCCGTCGCGGATGCCTGAGGGGCTCGACGCCGCGGCTGCGGCGGCCGGCATTCCGCTGATCCGGATCGAGGACGGGTTTGTCCGTTCGGTCGGGCTCGGATCGGATTTTCTGCCGCCGGCCTCTGTGGTGCTTGACCAGCGCGGAATGTATTTCGATCCCCGGGTCACGAGCGATCTCGAAATCCTGCTGCGCGAGGCGGCGTTCGACGAACCATTGCTGGACCGTGCGCGGCTGGTGGCCGACCAACTCGTCCATCGCGGTATCACCAAGTACAACCTCGGCAAACGCGCCGAGGCGGTCGGCTGGCCCGCCGGGCGGCGGCGCATCCTGGTGCCCGGGCAGGTCGAGGACGATCTGTCGGTCATGCTTGGTGGGGGCGGGATTCGGGGCAATCTCGAACTACTAAAACGGGTGAGAGAGGCTGACAGAGACGCGTTCATAGTTTATAAACCGCACCCTGACGTGCTGGCGGGGCATCGTAAGGGAGCCGTGCGGGAACAGGACGTACGGCAAATCGCAGATGCGATCGTTACGGGTGCCGCCACCGCCGCGCTGCTGGGTGAGATCGACGAATTGCACACGCTGACCTCGCTTGCCGGGTTCGAAGCCCTGTTGCGACGGCGGCGAGTCGTGGTTTACGGGCGTCCGTTCTATGCCGGCTGGGGGCTGACCGATGACAGGCTTGTGATCGATCGGGGCCGGAAATTGACTTTGGAAGAGCTGGTTGCGGGAACTCTTATCCTGTATCCGCGTTATCTCGATCCGGTGACCCGCCTTCCATGCGGGCCGGAGGTTATAATCGAACGGCTTGATCATCCCGAACTGTGGCGGGTGGGACCGCTGGTTTGGGCACGGCGGTTGCAGGGGGCAGCCGTACGCTGGTTTGTCGACCGGTTTTCCCGGGCGCCGGCGCTGGTGGGGGCTCGGCAAAAGGGGCAAGAGTGATGCAGGCGGCTGAACAGGGCCGGCGTGGCGGATGATCGCCGCGCTGAACATCGGGTTCGGGATCGCGTTGCTGGCAGCAGCGTGGCTGTTGCCGCGCCGCGTCGCCCGCGCCCGCCTGGGGTTTGCGCCGGCGCTGGTGATCGACGCGGCGCCGTTTGTCACCGGGTTTCTGGTGCTGACGCTTGCGTCCGCGCGCCCGCTTTTTGCTGGCTTGGTGATCTTTGCGCTCGGGGCCGGCTTTACCCTCGCCGACCTGACGATGCGCAAGGCGCTGCGGGAGCCGGTGGTGTTTCAGGCGGTGTCGGAGCTGCCCCAGGTCTTCACCCACCCGCAACTGTATTTGCCCTATGCCGGCCCGGCGCTGGTGGTCGGCGGGGCGCTGGCGATGGTCGCGGTGGCGCTGGGGCTGCTGGTCTTCACGCCGGCGATTTGGCCGCCGATGCCGTTTCTGGCTCTCGCCTGGTTTGCTGCGATCATCGCCGGGTTTTGGCTGTTCAGCCGCCAGCCGATGCTCGGCCGGCTCGCCGATCTGTTTCGCCACCTTCCGATCAGCGGCGATCCCGACAAAGACGCCGCGACGCTGGGCCCGTTCGCGATGTTGGTGGTGCACTGCGCCCTGGCACGCGATGAGCGCGCCGAGCGCCAGCACACGCTGCGGCCGCGGGCGGTGCCGACGATCATGCGCGGCCTCGCCGGGAGCGGCTCGCCGATCGTGCTGGTTCAGTGCGAATCGTTTTTCGATGCCCGGCGCCTGACGTCGGCTCTGCCGCGGGCGCTGTTGCCGGGGTTCGAGGCGTGCTGTACCTCGGCGGCGTATTACGGGCGGCTCAAGGTGCCAGGCTGGGGCGCCAACACGATGCGGTCCGAGTTCGCGGTGCTGACCGGCATCTCCGAGGACGAGCTCGGCTTCGACCGGTTCAATCCGTATTACGCGCTGGCCCGGGTGCCGGTCGCCTCGCATGTCTGGCGGCTGCGCCAGGCCGGTTACCGTACGATCTGCCTGCACCCGTTCAGCAGCCGTTTCTTTCGCCGCGACCTGGTGATGCCGGCGCTCGGTTTCGACCTGTTTCTCGGCAGGGACGTACTGGGGGGAGCCAAGGCGCCGCCCTATCAATCCGATCCCGATCTCGCCCGGCAGGTGCTGGAGGTGATCGACGGCGAGGGGCCGCGCTGCTTCGTTTTCGTTATCACGATGGGCAATCACGGTCCGTGGTCGCCCGGCAAGCGGCCGCTCGACGAGATGGTCACAGAATGCCTCGACCCGAGCGCGGTCCCGGCGGGCGGCGAACTGCTGCGCTACCTCGACGGGTTGCGCCGGTCCGACGAAATGCTGCGGATATTGATGTCGGGTTTGGCCGAGCGCGACCCGGACGCGCTGCTCGGCTTTTACGGCGACCACCTGCCGAGCCTGCCGCTGGTGTTCGACCATTTCGGCTTCAGCGAGCCGCACAGCGACTATGCAATCTGGTCCGGGCGAAGCGGTGCGCCGCAGCGCCTCGACCTGCCGGCGCATCAGCTCGGCAACACGCTGCTGACGCTCGCGCTCGACGGGCGCAGCGAGGTCGCCCAGCGCGAGCGAGTACGCCTGATCGGTTAGCGCGCTTGGCGTCCGGCACGGTAGCCGCTAGCCTGACGCGGCTACCGCACATCGGAACGTGTCACGACTGGCGGTTTGATGAGTACGTTTGTGCCGCCATTCCCGGCGCGCCCGGCCAAGCCGTTGTCGCTGCCGGCGATGGTGGCGACCGCCCGCCGCAACCTGATCGCGGTGTTCGAGGAAGCCGCCTACGAGCAGCAGTTTTTTTCCGCCAAGTTGCTGACCCGGCGGATTTTCTTTTGCAACAGTCCGGATACGGTGGCGCACGCCTTTATCGCGCTGCACGACAGCTTTCAGCGCAAGACGCCGCAGATGCGCCACGCGCTCGACCCGCTGCTCGGCGACGGGCTGTTCATCAGCGACGGCGAGATCTGGCGGCAGCGCCGCGCGATCGTCGCGCCGATCGTCCACGTCTCGCGCCTCGACCAGTTCGCCCCGGTCATGGTCGAGGCCGCGGTCGAGACCGTCGAACGCTGGATCGGCAAGCCCGCCGGCAGCGAGCTCGACGTGTTGCGCGAGATGGGCACGCTGACCGCTGAGATCATCTGCCGCACGATCTTCGGCCCGCACCTCGGCAGCGAGCATGCGACCGAGATCGTCGGCTCATTCGCCGAATATCAGGCGCAGATCGGGCAGATCGATCTTGCCTACATGCTGGGGCTGCCGGACTGGCTGCCGCGCTGGTATCCGCGCCCGGTGCGCCGCGCCGCCGCGCGGATCCACGCCGTGCTTGACCAGGTGATCGCCGAGGCGCGCTCGGGCCACTTGCGCGGCGAGAACTCGATGATCCGCCAGCTGCTCGAGGCGCGCGACCCGCAGACCGGCGCCGCGCTCGACCCGGCGGCGCTGCGCAACGAGGCCGCGGTGATCTTCATGGCCGGGCACGAGACCACCGCCAACACGCTGGCCTGGACCTGGTTCCTGCTGTCGCAGGCCGGGGAGGTCGAGGCGCGGCTGCATGCCGAACTCGATGACGCGCTCGGCGGCCGCCCGCCGACGCTGGCCGATCTGCCGCGGCTGCCGTACACGCGTGCGGTCGTCGAAGAGACGCTGCGGCTTTACCCGCCAGTGCCGATCCTGGGGCGGCAGGCGCTGCGCGACGAGGTGATCCGCAACCGGCCGATCCCGGAAGGGTCGCTGCTGCTGGTCGTGCCGTGGCTGTTGCACCGCCATCGCAGCTTGTGGGACCAGCCCGACCACTACATCCCCGAGCGGTTTCTCCCGGAGAATGCGGCCGCGCGGCAGCGCTACAGCTACATCCCGTTTGCCGTCGGGCCGCGGGTCTGCGCCGGGCAGGCGTTCGGCTTGACCGAGGCGATCCTCTGCGTCGCGACGCTGGCGCAGCGGCTGCGGCTCCGCCTGGCACCCGGCGCGGTGGTCGAGCCGGTGTGCCGGCTGACGCTGCGGCCGGGCAACCGCCTGCCGATGCTGATCGAGCGCCGTGGCTGAAGCGCCCCCATCGCTAGGCCTCCGCTGGCAACGCTGGCGGCGCCATTGGTTGCGCGACCCGAGCCTGGCGGCGCTCAACTACGCGCTGCTCTACCTGGTACGAAAGCTGCCGACCGATCGCGGCTCGGCGCTCGGCGGGTTCATCGGCCGGATCAATGGCCGCTGGCGCTATCCGGTAATCCGCGAGCGCATCAAGCACGGCTATGTCCACCTGACCGGCGCGCAGATGTCGGCCGCCGAGCTCGACCAGCTGACCGACCGGGTCTTTACCAACACCGGGCGGACGATGCTCGAATTCGCGCTGCTCTACCGGCTGTGGCGGGAAGGGCGGGTGACCGTGGTCGGCGGCGATGAGCTGCTCGCGCTGCGCCGTGCCGGCCGGCCGGTGGTCTGTGTCGGCCTGCATCTCGGTAATTGGGAGATTCTCGGCGTCGCACTGGCCGGGCTCGGCATCCGCTTCACCTCGTTCTACCAGCCGCCGCGCAGCCGTTTCGAGCACCGCATCGCGGTGAGTGCGCGTCAGAGCTATGGCGCCGAGCTGCTGCCGCCGGGGGTCGGCGCGACCCGCGCGGCGCTGCGCCTGCTGAGCGAGCAGCGGGGCGTGCTCGGCATTTACGGCGACGAGGAGCGGCGCGGCTATGTCAACGCCCCGCTGTTCGGCCGCAAGCCGGCACCGCGCGCCAACCTGGTGGTTGCCGTGCGGCTGGCGATGGCGTCGGGCGCGGCGCTCGTCCCGTGCTATGTCGAGCGGCTGGACGGCGCGCGGTTCCGAGCGACGTTCCTGCCGCCGGTCGAGCTGATGCCGGCCGGCAACGATCGCCAGGGCGCGCTCGACGAAAACATTCTGCGGCTCGACCGGGCGATCACCGCACCGATCCTCGCCCATCTCGATCAGTGGTATTCGCTGCTCGACTATTACCGGCCCGAGCGGTTTTAGCTCCGCGGCTCGACTCGCATCCACATCCCGCCGCGCGGGTGCAGGTTGGTCCACGCGGTCGGTTCGATCCCCCGGCCCGGCGCCGGGCGAAAGCGGAAGCGCTGAGCGACGATCGCCGTCGTGGCGACGATCTCGACGATCGCCAACGAGGCGCCGATGCACACGCGCGGCCCGATCGCGAACGGCAGATAGGCATAGCGCGAGCGCGCCGCGACGGCCTCGGGGGCAAACCGGTCGGGGTCGAAACGGTCGGGGTCGCGCCATAGCGCGCGGTGCCGGTGCACGACCCACGGCAGCACCCCGATGATCGATCCGCGCGGCACCTTCCGGCCGCAGATTACATCGTCCGCCGCGGCGGTACGTAGCATCGTCGGCGCCGGCGGGTAGAGCCGCAGCGTCTCGTCGATGATACGGCGTAGGTAGACCAGTCGCGGCAGGTCTTCGGCGGTCGGCGCCCGCCCGCCGAGCACCGTGGCAAGCTCGGCATGAAGCCGCGCCTCGACCTGGGGATGCAGCGCCAGCAGGTACCACAGCCAGGGAAATACCCGGATCGAAGTCGCCGCGGTCGCCCCCAGCGTCAGGATCTCGTCGCGCAGCTCGTCGGCATCCAACCCGCCGCTGCCCTGCGGGTCGCCGGCATGGGCGACCCGCCACAAGAGGTCGCGTGCCCCGTCATAGCGGGGGCGCCGGCGCGCGGCGACCAGCCGGTCGATCAGCGGCGCGAAGGCGCGCGCGGTCGTGGCGCCGCTGCGCCGCGCCGCGCCGAGGGCCCAGGGCGGCGCGATGAAATCGAAGAGGCGGTATTTGCCCGGATACTGGCCGAGCCGGTAAACGACCGGATCGATCTCACGCGCGTCTGCCGCGAACAGCCGCCCGGTGGCCGCGGTGATCAGGTGGGCGAAGGTCTCACCGATGTCGAGTTCCTGGCCTGCCGGGATGCGGGCGAGGCTGTCGGCGAGCTCTTCGGCCAGCGTCGCGATCATCGGCAGGTCGGCGAGCACCGCGCGGTGGTCGAGCGTCGGGTTCAGGATGCGGCGGTGGCGCCGCCACAGCTCGCCCTCGGCCGCCAGCATCCCGGTGCCCGAGCCGAACCCGAAAACCCGGCGGATCGGACCGATGCGCGGGTAATTCTCGAGATTGTCGAGCATCACCCGGCGGATGCCGTCCGGGTCGCTGACCGAAAAGAAGCGGCCCCAGACATACCGCCGCTCGACGAGCGGCGTGTCGAACAGCTCTTCGTCGCAGGCGGCCAGCGAATTCGCCAGCGCGACCCTGAGCAGCCTCAGGGTCGAGAGCGGCCGCGGCGGTCGCTGCGGCATCGCCGGGACCGGCCCCGGCTCAGCCTCCGCCATGGCGGCCCGAACCCCGTGGTTCGACCGTCATCATCAGCCCGCTGCCGGGCCGCAGGCTGGTCCAGGCGATCGGCTGGACCGTGGCGCCGGGGGCAAGGCGAAAGCGGAAGCGCTGGGCGAGCACCGCGACGGTCGCGGTGATCTCGGCCAGCGACAGCGCGGCGCCGATGCAGATATGCGGGCCGACCGAAAACGGCAGATAGGCATAGCGCGAGCGCGCCGCGACCTGGTCCGGGGCAAAGCGCTCGGGATCGAAGCGGTCGGGATCGGCCCACAATTTTCGGTGCCGGTGCACGACCCAAGGCATCACCGCGACGACCGATTTGCGCGGGATGCGGCGACCGCACACGACATCGTCGGTAACCGCGCGACGCAGCATCACCGGCAGCGGCGGATAGAGCCGCATCGCCTCGTCCACCAGCTTGCGCAGATAGGTGAGGCGCGGCAGGTCGGCCGCGGAGGGGACGCGCCCGCCGAGAACCTCGGCGAGTTCGGCGTGCAGCCGGGCCTCGGCCCAGGGGTGCGCCGCCAGCAGATACCACAGCCAGCTGTACACCTGCAGCGCGGTGACCGACGTGGAGCCGAGCGTCAACGCCTCGTCTTCCAGCTCGGGGACGGTCAGCCGCTCGCCGCTCTGTCGGTCACGGGCATGGGCAATCCGCCACAACAGGTCGCGCCCGCCGGCATAATCGTCGCGCCGGCGCTCGCCGATCAGCCGCTCGAGCAGCGGGTGCAGGTGGCGCGCCGCGCCGCGGCTTTTGCGAAAGCGATCGACAAAGTGCAGCCAGCGCGGCAGCGGCATGAAGTCGACAAAGCCGTATTTCCCCGGGAAATGGCCCATGTGCTGGACCATCTCGTCGATCTCGCGGTCGTCGCCGGCGAAGACCTGGCCGGTCGAGCGCGTCAGGAGGTGGGTGAACACTTCGCCGACATTGATCTCCTGGCCTGCCGGCAGCCGCTCCAGATGACCGGCAAGCTGCTGCGCCAGCTCGATCAGCATCGGCGTTTCGGCGACGATCGCGCGGTGGTCGAGGGTCGGGTTCAGGGCCCGCCGGTGGCGCCGCCAAATCTCGCCCTCGGCGCACAGCATCCCGGTGCCCGAGCCGAACTCAAAGACGCGGCGGATCGCGTTGATGCGCGGGTAGTTGTCGACGTTGTCCTGCAACACCCGCTTGATCCCGTCCGGGTCGTTGACCACGAACAGGCGGCCCCAAAAAAATCGGCGCTCGACGAACAATTCGTCGAACAATTCCTCGTCGCACGCCGCCAGCGTGTTCGACAGCCCGACCCTCAGCAATTGCCAGGTCGAAAGCGGCCGGGCCGGTCGCGGCGGGGCAGCCAGCGCCGGGGCGCGGGGAAGGCTCTCGACCATCTCCTGGGCGACGGTCATCCCGGGCGTTCCGTTCCTTTTTAATGAGCGCGTCACGACATTAAAGCAGTTTTTATCCGTGCGGAATTCGGCAACATCGCCGCACCGGCCGGGTCGATTGACAGCGCCGCGGCCGAGGGCGAAACATCCGCGGCAACCATCGCCGCAGAGGGAGGAGCGAAATGGCCCTGGAGGTACGGCGGATCGTCACCGGACATGACGCAGACGGCAAGGCCATCGTCGCCAGCGACGAGCGGATGGAAGGGGTCGGCAGCCCGACCCGGCCCTACATCTCGCGGTGCGAGATCTGGTCGACCGACAAGATGCCGGTCGATAATTCCGAGGGCGCCGCGGCCGAGGCGCAGCGCGCCGGATTCGTCAAGCGCTACAATTACGTCGGGACCGGGCAGGGCACGGTGATCCGAATCACCGAGTTTGCCCCGGGCGCGCCCAAATTCATGCACCGGACCGAGACGGTCGATTATGCGATCCTGCTGTCCGGCGAATGCGATCTCGAGCTCGACGACGGCAAGACCGAGCACATGAAGGCCGGCGATATCGTGGTGCAGCGCGGCACGATGCACGCCTGGGTCAACAACGGCTCGGTGCCGTGCGTGTTTGCGTTCATCCTGATCGACGCCGACCCGGTCGAGGCCGGCGGCCATTCACTCACCACCCATTACCCGTCGCGGTGAGCGCGATGGAGATGCACAACCGCGTGGTCGCGGTTACCGGCGGCGCCTCCGGCATCGGCCGGGCGACCGCGCTGCTGCTGGCGCGCGAAGGCGCGCGGGTGTTTGTCGGCGATCTTGACGCGAGGGGCGGCGAGGCGGTCGCCGCCGAGGCGAAGGCGGCCGGGCTGGCGCTCGAATTCCTGCCCCTCGACCTGACGGAGCCGGACTCGATCGCCCGGTTTGCGGCGGCGGTGCACCAGCGCGTCGAACGCCTCGATGGGTTCGTCAACGGCGCCGGCTGGGACCGGATCGAGCCGTTTCTGCAGAATCCGCCCGAGATGGTCGACCAGATCCTGTCGATCAACCTCGCCGGCGCGCTGCGGCTGACGCGCGCACTGCTCGACCCGATGGTCGCGGCGCAGCAGGGCAAGATCGTCAACATTTCGAGCGATGCCGGGCGCGTCGGCAGCATGGGCGAGACGATTTATGCCGCGGCCAAGGGCGGGCTGATCGCGTTCACCAAATCGCTCGCCCGAGAACTCGCGCGCTATCGCATCCACGTCAACTGCGTCTGCCCCGGGCCGACCGACACGCCGCTGCTCCGGCGCCAGCCCGAGCGGATGCGCGAGGCACTGACCCGGGCGATCCCGTTCCGCCGAATCGCCCAGCCGGAAGAGATCGCCGAGGCGGTGATGTTTTTCCTCAGCCGCCGATCGGACTACATTACCGGCCAGGTGCTGAGCGTCAGCGGCGGGCTGACTATGGTCGGCTGAATTAGCCGGCGCAGAGCGAAGGAGTGGACATGTCGCGATACCTGGGGCTGATGACGATCGCACTGCTGCTGGCGGCGGCGGTGCCGAAGGCACAAGCGCAGGGGCCGGGCGACCCGCAGGCCCAGCAGAACGTCAGACAGAGCGAGCAGTATCAGCACTTGGTCTGCGCCAACGCGGCGTTTCGCGCCAGGCGCATCGCGCAGGAGTGCGGGCCGCTGCAAGGCTCGGAGATGTATCAAGGCTGTGTCGCTTCGTTCAACTGTGGCAACCAGGCACCGGTGAACCCGAACGCGATCCCGCCCTCCGAAAAGATCCAGTGACGTCCGAAGCCATCGTGTAAGGAGCGATCATGGCCAATCCTGCCCCCGGCTGGGAAAAAAAGCCCGAGCATCGCGTCGACATCCATCCCGATTCGGCGCATCTGCGTGTGACCTTTGCCGGCGTTGTCGTCGCTGACAGCAAGGCGACCCTGCGGATCGACGAAACCGGGCACGGGCCGGTGCATTATTTTCCGGAAAAGGACGTGCGTCTCGACCTGCTGAAAAAGACCGACCACGCGAGCTATTGTCCGTTCAAGGGCGACGCGTCGTACTGGACGATCGAGGTGGTCAGCGGCGGCGAGGCGCGGCACTCGGAGAATGCGGTGTGGGCGTATTGCGCGCCCTATGACGAGGTGACCCCGCTCGCCGGCTATTACGCGTTTTATTCGAGCCGGGTCGACGCGATCGATGCCGTCTGATCCGGCGGCTCCGATCCAGAACTGGGTCGTCCGCAAGCCCGGAATCGCCTCGCGCGGTGGCATCGTCGCGTCGCAAAACGGCGCCGCGGCCCGCGTCGGTGCCGGGATTCTGGCCGCCGGCGGCAATGCGGTCGACGCGGTCGTCGCGACCGCTTTTGCGCTGTCGGTGCGCGAGCCGTGGAACAGTGGGCTCGGCGGGATCGGCTTTATGGTCGTCCACCCGGCTGGTGCGGGCGGCGCGCAGGTCGTCGATTTCGGGCCGGTCGCGCCGCGCGGGCTCGACCCGGCCGCCTATCCGCTGACCGGCGAGACCGCGACCGACCTGTTTCCGTGGCCGCGGGTCGCGGATGACCGCAACGCGCACGGGCCGCTGTCGTTCGCGGTCCCGAGCGCGGTGCGCGGCTATGCGCTGGCGATCGAGCGCTTCGGCCGGATGAAATGGCGCGACCTCGTCGCGCCGGCCGCCGCGCTGGCCAAGACAGGGCTGCCGCTCGACTGGTTCGCGTCGCTGAAGATCGGCACGGCCGCCGCCGAGTTGCGGCTCTACGATGAAAGCCGGGCGATCTATCTGCGCGACGGGTTGCCGCCGGTTGCCCCGCCGACCAGCGTTGCGCCGCCGCCGCTCGCCCTCGGCCGCCTCGGCGACACGCTGGCGCGCCTCGCCGAAGCGGGGCCGGAGGATTTCTACAGCGGCGAGATCGCCCACGCGATCGCCGCCGATGTCGCGGCCGCCGGCGGCGTCATGTCGCTCGCCGATCTCGCGGCCTGCCAGGCGCGCATCGTGCCGGCGCTCGAAATCCCTTATCGCGGCACGGTGTTCGGGGCGGCACGGGGACTGAGCGCGGCCCCGACGCTTGCCGACATCATTGGCCGCCTCGCCGCGCAGCGCTTCGGCGGCGGGCCTGACGCGGCTTATTTCCTTACGCTTGCCGACGCGTTGCAGGCGGCCTATGCCGCGCGGCTCTCCGGGCTCGGCGACGCCGAAGGCACCGGCCTCACCTCGACGACGCACATCACCGCGGCCGACCGCGACGGCGGCATCGCTGCGTTGACCACGACGCTGTTGTCGAGCTTTGGCAGCCGGTACGTGCTGCCGCAGACCGGCATCCTGATGAACAACGGGGTCATGTGGTTCGACCCGCGCCCCGGCCGGCCCAACTCGATGGCGCCGGGCAAGCGCGCGCTGACCAACATGTGCCCGATCGTCGTCGCGCGCGACGGCAAGCCGTGGTTCGGCGCCGGCGCCTCGGGCGGGCGGCGCATCGTCGGCGCGGTGACGCAGATGGCGAGCTTTGTCGTCGACTTCGGCATGGACCCCGAGGCCGCGGCGCACCAGCCGCGGATCGACGTGCGCGGCGAGAGCGGGATCGATTACGACCGGCGCCTGCCCGAGGCCGTGCAGCGGGCGCTGGCGGCGCGGCCTGGCGCCAACGCGGTCGAGCATACCGTGTGGCCGCAGCAATTCGCCTGCCCGAACCTGGTGCTGCGCGGCAGCGACGGCATCAACCGCGGGATCACCGACCTGATGTCGCCGTGGTCGGCGGCGGTGGCCGAGCCGGGCTGCGAGGTCTGACCATGAACGACGCGGTCGAGACGGTTCGCGCCAAGCCGCCGATCGTGCGGCCACGCGATTCCGCCTCTCTGATCCTGTTGCGCGGAAAAGGCCGGGACCTCGAACTACTCGCCGGGCGCCGCCCCGGGCATGTCCGCTTCATGCCCGGGGTCTACGTGTTTCCGGGCGGCGCGGTCGATGCCGAGGACAACCATCCGTGGCCCGGCGAAAGCGGCGCGGAACGCCTGCCGCCGCGGATGCGCCGCTGTGCCCGCGCGGCGCTGCGCGAGACCTGGGAAGAGGTCGGCGTCGTCGTCGGCCGCGCGGCGTCGGAGCCGGTGATTGCGGGCGATGGAACCGCCGCGGCGGCCTTTGCCGAGAAGCGGATCACGCCGGCCTTCGACCTGTTGACCTATGTCGGACGCGCGATCACGCCGAGTACGGTGTTCCGTCGTTTCAACACCAGGTTCTTTCTCGCCGAAGGTGAACATGTGGTCGGCGACCCGGCGTCGAGCGAGGAACTCGAAGACGTCGCCTGGCACCCGGTCGGTCGGCAGCCGCTGTCGCCGTTCCGCGACGTCAGCCAGTTCATGCTGGCGCAGGCGATCGCGCTGCGCGAGGGCGACGATCGGTTCGCGCCGATGCTGTTCGCGACCGTAGCCGGCAAGCGCCGCTATCGCCTGTGCCGCGAGGCGGTGCGCGACCTTTGAGCCCGCGCCGAGGGAAGTACGTAGTTCGAGACGCGCCCTTCGGACGCCCATCACCATGGTCTAGGCTCCATAAGGCACAACATCCCT
>DATLRD010000107.1:0-106089 GCA_035534855.1 Allostellaceae bacterium
GTCGCCGATTTTTCTCAGATCGAGGGGTAGAGCGTGGCGGCGAGCGGCCCCTCAACCCGAATGGATCCGCGGCGCAGTCGTGGGAGGGTGACGGGGCGGCCGCGTTCGTATCCTCAGGAAGGAATAGCTAGCGTATGACCAAATGGGTCTACAGGTTCGGGAACGGCGCCGCCGAGGGCCGGGCCGACATGCGCGACCTCTTGGGTGGCAAGGGTGCGGGGCTGGCCGAGATGGCCAATCTCGGACTGCCGGTGCCGCCCGGGTTCACGATCACCACCGAGGTCTGCACGCATTTCTATGGGCACGGCAAGACCTACCCCGACGGGCTCGAAGCCGACATCGCTGCCGCGCTCGCAGAAGTCGAAAAGGCGCTCGGTCTCAAATTCGGCGACCCGGAAAACCCGCTGCTGGTGTCGGTGCGCTCGGGTGGGCGGGCCTCGATGCCGGGGATGATGGACACGGTCCTCAACCTCGGGCTCAACGACCAGACCGTGCAGGGATTGGTGCGGCGCAGCGGCGATGAGCGTTTTGCCTATGACAGCTATCGCCGCTTTCTGCAGATGTATGGCCAGGTCGTGCTCGGCATCGAGCATCATCATTTTGAGCAACTGATTGAGGAGCACAAGCTCGATGCCGGCGTCGTGCTCGACACCGAGCTGGTTGCCGAGGATTGGAAGACGCTCGTCGGCGCGTTCAAGGACGTGATCAAGAGCGAGACCCGCAAGCCGTTTCCGCAGGAAGTCGACCAGCAGTTGAAGGGCGCGATCGATGCGGTGTTCGGCTCGTGGATGAACCCACGCGCGGTGACCTATCGGCGTCTGCACAACATTCCGTCGGAGTGGGGCACCGCGGTCAATGTGCAGGCGATGGTGTTTGGCAACATGGGCGGGGATTGCGCGACCGGCGTCGCCTTCACCCGCGACCCGTCGACCGGGGTTAACGAATTCTACGGCGAATACCTGGTCAACGCGCAGGGCGAAGACGTGGTCGCCGGCATCCGCACGCCGCAACGCCTGACGATTGCCAGCAAGCAGGTGAGCAAATCGCCGCTGCCGGCGATGGAAGAGGTGATGCCCGAGGTGTTTGCCGATCTCGGCCGGGCCCGGCGCACGCTCGAAGACCATTACCGGGATATGCAGGACATCGAGTTCACGGTCGAGCGTGGCAAGTTGTGGATGTTGCAGACCCGCACCGGCAAGCGCACCGCCCAGGCGGCGCTGAAGATCGCGGTCGCGTTGGTCGAAGAGGGGGTGATCGACCGCAACGAGGCGATCCGCCGAATCGAGCCGGGTTCGCTCGACCAATTGCTGCACCCGATGCTTGATCCCGCCGCCAAGGTGAGCGTATTGGCGCACGGGCTGCCGGCGTCGCCCGGCGCCGCCTCAGGCAAGGTGGTGTTCTCCGCCGACGAGGCCGAATGGCTCGCCGGGCGCGGCGAGGCGGTGATCCTGGTGCGCATCGAAACCAGCCCCGAAGACATCCACGGGATGCATGCGGCCCGCGGCATTCTGACGACGCGCGGCGGCATGACCAGCCACGCCGCCGTCGTCGCGCGCGGCATGGGCCGGCCGTGCGTCTCCGGCGCCGGCGACCTGCGCGTGGATTACGAGGCGCGGACGATCGCAGTGCGTAACACCAAGATCGCTGCCGGCGACGTGATCACGATCAACGGCTCGACCGGCGAGGTGATCCTCGGCGAGGTGCCGACGATCCAGCCCCAACTGTCGGGTGATTTCGCGACGCTGATGGGCTGGGCCGACGGGCTGCGCAAGCTCGGCGTGCGGGCCAATGCAGAAACCCCGGCCGATGCGCGCGCAGCGCGCAATTTCGGCGCCGAAGGGATCGGGCTATCGCGCACCGAGCACATGTTTTTCGACGCCGACCGCATCGATGCGATGCGCGAGATGATCATGGCCGAAGAAGAGGCGGGGCGCCGCGCTGCGCTCGCCAAGCTATTGCCGATGCAGCGCGCCGATTTTGCCGAACTGTTCCGCATCATGAAGGGGCTGCCGGTGACGATCCGGTTGCTCGATCCGCCGCTCCACGAATTCCTGCCCAAGACCGATGACGAATTCGCCGAGATGGCCCGGGTCTCCGGCAAGGCTGTGGGCGAAATCCGTGCCCGGGCGCACGCGCTGCTCGAGTCCAACCCGATGCTCGGCCATCGCGGCTGCCGGCTTGGCATCACCTATCCCGAAATATACGAGATGCAGGTGGTGGCGATCTTTGAGGCAGCGATCGCGGTGACCAAGGAAACCGGAACGCCGGTCGAGCCAGAGATCATGGTGCCGCTGATCGCGACGCGACGCGAATTCGACATCCTCAAGGAGATGGTCGACCGCATCGGGTGCGAGGCGATGCAGCGCGAAGGCGTCTCGATCCCGTACCAGGTCGGCACAATGATCGAATTGCCGCGCGCCGCGCTGCTCGCTGGCGAGATCGCCGAAAGCGCCCAGTTCTTCAGCTTTGGCACCAACGATTTGACGCAGACCGTGTTCGGCCTGTCGCGTGACGACGCGGCGACCTTTATCGGCACCTATCAGCGGCTCGGCGTGCTGACCCAGGACCCGTTCGTGACGCTCGACACCGTCGGCGTCGGCGAACTGATCCGGATCGCCAAGGAGCGCGGCCGCGCCACCCGGCCGAACCTGAAGGTCGGGATTTGCGGCGAGCACGGCGGCGACCCGGACTCGATACGGTTCTGCCGCGAGATCGGGCTCGATTACGTGAGCTGTTCGCCGTATCGCGTGCCGATCGCCCGGCTCGCCGCGGCGCAAGCCGAACTCGAAGACGGCGGTACCGGAACGGCCTAATCGCTATCGACGCGCATCCATGCCGGGGCTACCGCGGTGATGCGCCCGCCGGGGGCGACAAGCGGCTGCGCTGTGGCGGTTTCGAGCCGCAACAGCGCCAGGCCGAGATCGCCGCGGGCTGACCGCATCTCGCCGGCTTCCTTGCCGTCGCGGGTCAGGATCGTGCCCGGCTCCGGCGCGGCCCCATCGATGCGCACCGGAAACAGGCGCTTTTTGATCAAGCCGCGGTATTTGGTGCGCGCGGTCAATTCCTGGCCGATATAGCAGCCCTTGTTCCAATCGACGCCGTTGAGTTCGTCGAACCCGGCTTCCAACAGGATCGACTTGTCGACGACGAGGTCGCGGCTGCCGTCGGGCACGCCGAGCCCTAACCGCATACGATCGTATGCGGCGAACCCGGCTTCCGCGAGGCCGAGCGCGGCGAGCGCCGGACGCAGCGCGGCGCACGGCATGACGCAGCGCGCCCCCAACTCGGCGAGGCGCGGATCGGCCACGATGATGCCGTCGTCGAACCGCCGTGCCGCGCCGGGCTCGGCCGGCAGGTCGAGCGCGGCGAGCACCTCGTCGCCGAACACCGCCGCCACCGCCAGTCCTGGCCGCTCGTCGAGCGCAACCTTGGCGCGCAGCCGGTACATCGACAGCCGGCGCTTTAGGTCGGCGAGCCGCGCCGCTTCGCCGTCGAGCCAGATTTCGCCGTCGTGCTCAACCATGATGAAATCGTGCAGGTACTTGCCCTGCGCGGTCAGCAGCGCGGCATAGACGCCGCACGCCTCGGTAATCTTCGCGGTGTCGTTGGAGACCAGCCCCTGCAGAAAGCTGTGCCGGTCGTCGCCGGACACGGCGAGGACTCCCCGGTCCTCGAGAACCACGAATTGGGGTTGGGGCATTTGTTTCCTTCGCAGCGGGGCGACTGATCAACAGGTAGCCAGCGGCCGGTTGCTTGGCAAGGCGTTGCGCCCAGGTTATAAGCGCGGCAAGACCGGGCGAGATGAACATCCTGTTTGTGACTGCGACGCGCATCGGCGACGCTGTGCTGTCGACTGGCCTCCTGTCCTACCTGATTGACCGCTATCCGGCGGCGCGGCTCACGATCGCGGCCGGCCCGGCGGCGGCCCCGCTGTTTCGCGGGCTGCCTGGCCTCGAGCGGCTGCTGGTCATGCACAAGCGGGCGGCATCGCTGCATTGGCTGGCGCTCTACGCGGCGGTCGCCGGGCGACGCTGGGATCTGGTTGTCGATCTGCGCGGCTCGGCGCTGGCGTGGCTGCTATGGGCGCACGAGCGCAAAACCGTCGCACGCCGCGACAGCGCGGCGCACCGGGTGCGCGAGCTCGGCGATCTGTTCGGACTCGACCCGCCGCCTAGCCCGCGGCTCTGGCTGGACCCGGAGGCGCTGCGCCAGGCCGCGGCGCTCGTGCCGCCGGGTGAACGGCTGGTGGCGATCGGTCCGGCCGCCAACTGGCGCGGCAAGCAGTGGCGGGGCGAGCGCTTTGCCGAACTGGCGCAGCGGCTGACCGGCGCCGGCGGGCCGTTTCCCGGCCACCGCGTTGCGGTGCTGGCGGCGGCCCACGAACGCCCGCAGGCCGAGCCGGTGCTGCACGCGCTGCCAGGTGGCCGGGTCGTCGATCTCGTCGGTCGCACCGACCTGTTGACCGGTGCCGCAATCGTCGCACGCGCCGAGATGTTTATTGGCAACGACACCGGCCTGATGCACATCGCCGCCGCGGTCGGCACTCCGACGCTCGGCCTGTTCGGGCCGAGCCCGGCGGCGCGCTATGCGCCATGGGGCCGCTGCACCGCGATCGTGCAGACCGCGGTCAGCCCGGACGAGATGTACGCGACCGGGTTCGACCATCGCACCACCGATACGCTGATGGACAGCCTGTCGGTCGAGCGGGTCGAGGAGGCAGTGCGCCAGTTGCAGCACCGCGCCGCAGCGGCATGAGCGCCGACCCCGGAACCGTGCTGTTGTCGGCGCTGGTCGTCGCCCACGATGAGGAGGCCCAGCTTGCCGATTGCCTGGCGCGGCTCGATTTCGCCGACGAGCTGGTCGTCGTGCTCGACCGCTGCCATGACCGCTCGCGCGACATCGCGCTGGGCTTCACCCCACATATCGTCGAGGGGGCATGGGAGCGTGAAGGCCCGCGCCGCCATGCCGGCATCGAGGCGTGCCACGGCACCTGGATCGTCGAGATCGACGCCGACGAGCGGGTCTCCGCGGCGCTTGCCGCCGAAATCCGCGAGGTCGCGAAAACCTCGGGCGCCGCGTGGCACCTGATTCCGGTCGACAACTATATCGGCGACCGGCTGGTGCGCTGGGGATGGGGTGCGTCGTTCGGCAAGTCGGCCTATCCCGGGCTCTACCGCAAGGGCGTCAAACAGTGGGGCAGCGAGCGCGTCCATCCGCGCCTCACGCTGAACGGCACGCCGGGCGTTACGCTCTCGGCCCGGCTCGAACATCGCGTCGACCGCAACATCTCCGAGATGCTGCAGCGGCTCGACCGCTACACGACGCTGCACGCCCAGGATTTGCGCGAAAGCGGCGAGATCGGCAGCTATGCCCACAATCTGCGGCGCATCGTCTCGCGTTTCTGGAAATGCTACGTCGGTCGCCGCGGCTATCGCGAGGGGCCGTACGGGCTGATGATCGCGTTGTGCGCCGCGCTTTACCCGATCCTCGCCTATCTCAAGGCGCGGCTGGAGCCCGAGTGATGGCGGGGCCGATGACAGGTTGGAGCCGAGGGCGGAACGCGGCGCGTGCCTTCTGGCGGCGCGTCCGCCGAAACGGGACCGGTGCGCCCGACACATTTTCCTCCACGCTCGGCCCTCCGGCATTACCGATCGAAAGCGAGGGGAGCGAGGCGGTGCTTGCGGCGCTGTGGGCGCGGATCGGCGGGCAATGGTCCGCGCTCGGGCGCGTCCGGCCGCATCATTCGGTGCTCGTTGCAGACGACTACCTGCCCGCGAATTTTGCCGGCCACACGGCGGAGTTTTGGGCGACCGGAGAAGCGGAAGCGGGTCTCGTCGAGGCGGCGCTGGCGCGCTGTGGTATGACCCGGCTGGCCGACAAGACTTGCACCGAATATGGCTGCGGGGTCGGACGGGTCACGGTGCCGCTGTCGCGGCGCTTTGCCGAGGTTTACGCCTATGAAATTTCGCCGCCGCATCTGGCGCTCGCAGAGCAGCGCGCCGCAGATGGCGGGCGGAACATCCGCTTTCACCTCTGTTCCGGCGGGCCGCCGGGCGATATCGCCGAATGCGATTTCTTCTATTCGCGGCTGGTGTTTCAGCATAATCCGCCGCCGCTGATCCGCCGGCTGATCGGCTGCGGGCTCGGGGCGCTGCGTCCTGGCGGAGTTGCGATCTTCGGCGTGCCGACCTCGTTGCCGGGCTACCGGTTTTCCGTCGCCGACTATCTTGCCGCGCCGCGTCGCGCCGGAAGTGAAATGCATTGCCTGCCGGAGGCCGAAATCCGCGCGCTGATCGCGCAGCTTCGGTGCGATGTCGTCGAGGTTCACGAAGAGCGCCAGCCGGTGGCAGGCGGCGAGTGCGTGTCGCATCTGTTCATCGTCAGGCGGCAGCAAATGACCGCGTGATGGCGCATGTCGTGATGGCCGACGACGGCATCGCCTTCGACGGGGCGACCGCCGAGGCCGGCCCGCTCGGCGGCGCCGAAACTGCATTTGTCGCGCTCGCCGAGGCGCTGGCGGCGCGCGGGCATCGGGTCTCCGCGCGCAGCAATTGCCGCGCCGCGCTGCGCTACCGCGAGGTCGACTGGGCGCCGCTCACCGGCGGCGTACCCGATTGCTGCGACCTCTATATCGGCAACCGCGGGCATCGGGTGATCGGCCTGTCGCGGCCGCGGCGGCGTCTGTTCTGGCTGCACAATCCGGCCGGCTATCTGACAAAGCCCCGCAATGTCTGGCGGCTTGCCTGGTATCGTCCGGTACTGGTGACGACCGGGGCCTACCACGCGAGTACGGTGCCGCACTGGCTTTGCGATGGCGGCCGGACGATCATCCCTTACGGCGTGCTCGACCGGTTTCGTCATGCGGTGCCGCGTGAGCCGCCGCCGCCGCAGGCGGTATTCACCTCGAACCCGCTGCGCGGCCTCGACTGGCTGCTCGATCTGTGGGTTGCGCGCATCCGGCCCGCCGTGCCGCGCGCCGAATTGCACATCTACGCCGGGCCCGCGGTCTATGGGCAGCAGTCGGGCGGCGCGATGGAGGCGGTGCTCGCCCGAGCGGAGGGCCTTGCGGCCCACGGGGTGCGGCGGCACGCGCCGGTCGGGCGTGGCGCGCTTGTCTCGGTGCTGGGTGGGGCGCGGGCGATGCTTTATCGCGGTGACCCCGGCGAGACGTTCTGCCTCGCGCTCGCCGAGGCGCAGGCGATGGGGGTGCCGGCGGTGGTGCAGCCTCTGGGCGCGGTTGCCGAGCGGGTGATCGACGGCGAGACCGGGCGCGTCGCCGGCAATGACGCGGCGTTTGTCGAGGCGGCGATCGCCGTGCTCAGCGACGACGCGCTGTGGCGGCGTTGGCACCGCGACGCGCTGATCCGTCAGTCCGGCTTGTCGTGGGATGCCGTGGCCGCCCGGTTTGAGGCGCTGATTGCATGACGCGGCGTCTGTTGCAGGCAATGGCCGGGGCGCCGCATGGCGGGGCCGAAACCTTTTTCGTGCGTCTCGCCGGTGCCTTGCAGCGCGCCGGCGAAGACCAGCGCGTGCTGATCCGCCGCGAGCCGGAACGCGCCGCCCAACTACGTGTGGCCGGGGTCGCGGTGGCCGAGGCCCGCTTCGGCGGGCGGCTCGATGTCGCGACGCGCGGCGCGTTTCGCCGCGAGATCGCGGCGTGGCGGCCGGATGTCGTGCTGACCTGGATGAACCGGGCGACCGCGTTCTGCCCGCGCGGCGATTTTGTGCATCTCGGCCGGCTCGGCGGTTATTACGACCTGAAATACTACCGGAATTGCGACCACCTTATCGCCAATACCGAGGCGATCGCGGGTTACGTCGTCGCCCGCGGCTGGGCGCGCGACCGGGTGCACTACCTGCCCAACTTCGTTCCCGATCCTGGCCTGCGCCAAGCCGTGGCCGGGGCGAGGCGTCGGGAGGGTGGGGTGCTCGCGCTGGCGCTCGGCCGGCTGCATCCGAGTAAGGGGTTCGACCGGCTGCTCGATGCGCTGGCGCTGACCGAAGACGTCGCGCTGTGGATCGCCGGCGAAGGGCCGCTCGGCCCCGCGCTGCGGCAGCAGGCAGAGGCGCTGGGGGTCGCTGAGCGGGTGCGATTTCTCGGCTGGCAAAACGATGTGTGGCCGCTGCTCGCCGAGGCCGATCTTTTGGTCTGCCCGTCGCGCCACGAGCCGCTCGGCAATGTCGTGATCGAGGCGTGGGCCGCCGGCGTTGCTGTGGTCGCAAGCGACAGCGACGGGCCAGCGTCGCTGATCGAAAACGGGCGCAGCGGGCTTCTGGCACCGCTCGGCGGCGGCGCGCCGGTGCTCGCCGAGGCGCTCTCCCGGCTCGCCGGCGATGCAGCGCTGCGCGCGCGGCTTGCCGCTGCCGGCCGTCGGGCCTATGAAGAATCGTTCACCGAGGCGGCAGTGGTTGCCCGGTACCGCGATCTGTTCGACAGGGTGGTGCGCTGATGTGCGGGCTTGCCGGGCTGATGACCCGCGACGGCACTGCGCCGCCGGGCCGCCTGCTGCGGGCGATGGCGCCGGCCCTCGGGCATCGCGGTCCCGATGGCGACGGCCATTACCGCTCGGGCGACGTCGGCATGATGCAGATGCGGCTGGCGATCATCGACCTCGCCACTGGCGACCAGCCGATCTACGAGCCGGGCGGCGCGGCGCTGATCGCCAATGCCGAGATCTACAATTACATCGAATTGCGCCGTGACCTGCCCGATGTCGCGTTCGCGACGCAATCGGATTGTGAACTGCCGCTGCACCTCTACCGGCGCCACGGGCTCGATTTCACGCAGCACTTGCGCGGCATGTATGCGATCGCGCTGCACGATCCCGCCGCCGGGCGGCTGGTGCTGGCGCGCGACCCGTTCGGCATCAAGCCGCTGTACTACACCGAGGCGCCGAGCCTCTTCGCGTTCGCCTCGGAGCCGCAGGCGCTGATCGCCGCCGGCATCGTCTCGCCGGTGGTGTCGCGCCCAGTGCGCGACGAGTTGTTGCAGATGCAGTTTTCGACCGGCCGCGAGACGATTTTTGCCGGGATCAACCGGGTGCTGCCAGGCGAGACCGTGGTCGTCAGGCAGGGCCGTATCGTCGAGCGCCGGCGCCGTGCCGCGCTGCCCGAAGGCGGACCGCTGGCGGTCGACGAGGAGGAGGCGCTTGAGCGGCTCGACGCGGTGCTGCTCGACAGCGTCCGCATGCATCAACGCTCAGACGTGCCGTTTGGCATGTTCCTGTCGGGGGGGATCGATTCGACCGCGGTGCTGGTGATGATGGCGCGGCTCGCCGAGCGCCCGGTCAAGGCGTTTACGGTCGGGTTCGGCGATGCCGGGGTCGCCGACGAGCGGGCCGTGGCGCGGGCGGCGGCACACGCGGTCGGCGCCGAGCACACCGAGCTTAATTTCGACGAAAGCGATTTCTGGCGCCTGCTGCCCAGGGTCGCGCAGACGATCGACGACCCGGCCGCCGATTACGCGATGTTGCCGACCTACAAGCTCGCCGAGGCGGCGCACATCGCGGGGCTCAAGGTCATTCTGTCCGGCGAGGGCGGCGACGAGCTGTTCGCCGGCTATGGCCGCTACCGCAGCGTCATGCGGCCGTGGTGGGCCGGGGGGCGGATGGCGCGCATGCGCGGTGTGCTCGACGGTGTCGGCGTGCTGCGCGAAGAACTCGCCGGCTGGCGCGACGGGATCGCCGCGGCCGAGGCGCGCAACGCGATGGCCGGGCGCAGCCGGCTGCAGGTGGCACAGGCAGTCGATTGCGCTGACTGGCTACCCAACGATCTGCTGACCAAGCTCGACCGTTGCCTGATGGCGCACGCCACCGAAGGGCGGACGCCATTTCTCGACCCGGAGGTCGCAGCGCTCGCCTTTCGCCTGCCGGACGACCTGAAAATCCGCCGCGGCCTCGGCAAATATCTGCTGCGGCAGTGGCTCGCGCGCCACCTGCCGCTGGCCGAGCCGTTTGCCAAGAAGCGCGGGTTCACCGTGCCGGTGGCGCGCTGGATCGGTGAGCGGGCGCGCGAGATCGGCCCGCTGGTCGCCGCCTGCGAAGGGGTGCGCGAGCTGTGCAACCCGGACGGCGTCAGGCGCGTGTTTGTGCTGGCCGCAGAGAAGCGCGCCGGGCGCGCCGCCTGGGTGCTGCTATTCTATGCGCTGTGGCACCGCTGGCACATCGAAGGCCGCGAATTGCCGGCCGATACCCTCCTGGCGCTGGCCGAGACGTAGGGACGAAACCCTCACCCGCCTCAGGCTCCGCCCTTCGGCCCCCTCTCCCGCATGCGGGCATGCGGGAGAGGGGGGACCAGACGCGAAGCGGCTGGTGGGCGAGGGTTTCCCCTCACTCCGCGATCTGCCAGCGCAGCGTTTCGCCGGCGCGGAACGGGGAGACAGCGAGGTCGCCGTGGGCGATTGACGCCGGCACGGCAAACGGCGCGCGACGCAGCGTCACCCGTGCGGCGTTGACCGGCAGGCGATAGAATTCCGGCCCGTTAAGCGAGGCAAACGCCTCGAACCGGTCGAGCGCGCCCTCCTCGTCGAACACCTCGGCGTAAAGCTCGAGCGCGCCGGCGGCGGTAAAGATGCCGGCACAGCCGCACGCGGTCTCCTTGGTCGAGATCGCGTGCGGCGCGCTGTCGGTGCCGAGAAAGAAATGCGAGTCGCCCGAGGTCGCGGCGCGGCGCAGCGCCAGCCGGTGCCGTTCGCGCTTGGCGATCGGCAGGCAGTAAAGATGCGGGCGAATACCGCCCTGGAAGATCGCATTGCGGTTCATGATCAGATGATGTGCGGTGATCGTGGCGGCGAGGTTGGGGCCGCCGGTGTGGACATACGCGACAGCCTCGGCCGTGGTGATGTGTTCGAGCACGATGCGCAGCGCGGGCAGGCGGCGGCGTAGCTTGTTGAGCACGCGGTCGATGAACACGGCCTCGCGGTCGAACACGTCGACCTCGGGGTCGGTGACCTCGCCGTGCACGAGCAACGGCATGCCGATTTCCGCCATCCGCTCAAGCACCGGCATCACCCGCTCGATCGCGGTCACCCCGTGCGCCGAATTGGTCGTCGCATGCGCCGGATAGAGCTTGACCGCGGCGAACGCGCGTTCCGCGTAGCCGCGGGCGATCTCGGTCGGCTGGGCACCGTCGGTCAGATAGCAGGTCATCAGCGGCGTGAAGTCGGCGCCGGGTGGCAATGCGGCGACGATGCGCTCGCGATAGGCGAGGGCGGCGGCGATCGTCGTCACCGGCGGCACCAGGTTGGGCATCACGATGGCCCGTGCGAACCGGGAGGCGGTAAAGGGCAGCACCGCCGCCATCATCGCGCCGTCTCGCAGATGCACGTGCCAGTCGTCCGGACGGCGGATCGTGATCGTGTCGGCCATGCGCTGCGCTCGCCTCCATCCCATATCAAACAGGGAAGAGGATAGAGCGCGGCACCGCCTCTTGCTACGATCCGCGCAGCCACAAAGGAGGTCGGGAATGACCGGGTGCATCGTCGGTTGGGCGCATACGAGATTCGGGCGGCATGACGACCGTGACGTCGAATCGCTGATCGTCGAGGTCGCGCAGGGTGCGCTTGCGGATGCCGGGGTTTCCGCCGCCGATATCGACTCGGTGTATCTCGGCACGATGAACGGCGGATTTGTGAAGCAGGAGTTTCCCGCTTCGCTGGTGTTCCAGGCGGATCCCGGATTCCGTTTCAAGCCGGCGACGCGGGTCGAGAACGCCTGCGCCACCGGCTCGACGGCGATCCATATGGGGCTCAACACGATCGCCGCCGGTAAGGCTCGGCTGGTGCTGGTGGTCGGCGTCGAGAAGATGACCGAGCGCAGCGGCGCCGAGGTCAACGATCTGCTGCTGCGCGCCTGCTATCGCAAAGAGGAAGACCAGATCGAAGGCGGATTCGCCGGGATCTTCGGCCAGATCGCCCAGAAATATTTTCAGCGTTACGGCGACCAATCCGACGCGCTGGCGCGCATCGCTGCAAAAAATCACAGGAACGGGGTCGCCAACCCGCTGGCGCAGATGCGCCGCGACCTCGGCTATGAATTCTGCCGCACGATCTCGGATAAGAACCCGCTGGTCGCCGGCCCGCTGAAGCGCACCGATTGCTCGCTGGTGTCCGACGGGGCGGCCGCGGTCGTGCTCGCCGACCTGCCGACCGCGCTCTCGCTGAACAAGGCCGTCGCGTTCCGCGCCGCCGAGCAGGTCAACGATTTCCTGCCGATGAGCCGGCGCGACATCCTCGCCTTCGAGGGGCCGGAACTGGCATGGAAGAGGGCGCTTTCTGCCTCGCGCCTGTCGCTCGACGATCTCGACCTGGTCGAGACGCACGACTGCTTCACGATCGCCGAACTGATCGAGTACGAGGCGATGGGCTTGACGCCGAAAGGCGAGGGCGCCCGGGCGATCCTCGAAGGCTGGACCGAGAAGGACGGCAGATTGCCGGTCAACCCGTCAGGCGGGCTCAAATCCAAGGGGCATCCGGTCGGCGCCACCGGCGTCTCGATGCATGTGCTGGCGGCGATGCAGGTGACCGGCACCGCCGGCGACATGCAGATACCGGGCGCCCGGCTCGCCGGCGTGATGAACATGGGCGGCGCGGCGGTGGCCAATTTCGTCTCGATCGTCGAGCCGCTGCGCAGCTGACAGCGGCTGAGGGGAACGACGCCAGAACCCGCACGGGAGGTTACATGTCATCATTTCACGCCCTGATCCTGCATGAAGACGGCGGCAAGGTCTCGCCCCGCTTCGAAGACATCGACGAAGCTCGCCTGCCTGCCGGCGAGGTCACCGTCGCGGTCGAGTATTCGACCCTCAACTACAAGGACGCGATGGTTCTGTCCGGGATCGGGCGGCTGGTGCGCACCTACCCGCACGTGCCGGGGATCGATTTCGCCGGCACCGTCGTCCACTCCGATGCGGCGCAGTACAAGCCGGGCGACAGGGTGGTGCTGACCGGCTGGCGGGTCGGCGAGTTGCACTGGGGCGGCTATGCCGAGCGGGCGCGGGTCAAGGCCGACTGGCTGGTGCCGCTGCCCGCCGGGCTGACGACGCGGCAGGCGATGGCGATCGGCACCGCCGGGCTCACCGCAATGCTGGCGGTGATCGCGCTGGAGCGGCATGGCCTGGTTAAAGGGGCCGGCGAGGTGCTGGTGACCGGCGCCGCGGGCGGGGTCGGCTCGACGGCCGTCGCGCTGTTATCGGCGCTCGGGCATGACGTCGTGGCCTCGACCGGGCGGCCGGAGCAGGCGGATTATCTCAAGGCGCTCGGTGCCGCCGAGCTGATCGACCGCAAAATGCTAAGCGAAAAGCCGACCCGCCCGCTCGATCGTGAGCGCTGGGCCGGCGCGGTCGACGCGGTCGGCGGCAACACGCTGGCGACCGTGCTGACGCAGCTCAAATACAAGGCGAACGTCGCCGCCTGCGGCCTCGCCGGGGGCAGCGATCTGCCGACCACGGTGATCCCGTTTCTGCTGCGCGGGGTCAACCTATTGGGCATCGATTCGGTGATGTGCCCGCCATCAGAGCGGAACGAAGCGTGGCAGCGGCTGGCGCACGACCTGCCGCTCGACCGGCTCGACCGGATGCTCGACGAGGTGCCGCTGTCGGCGCTGCCCGGGCTCGCGCCGAAAATCCTCGGCGGCGGGGTGCGCGGCCGCACCGTCGTCAAGATCGCCTGAAGAGTTCCGTCGCTGGGTAGGATCGCCCGGAGCGTTTGCCGGGGGTTACGCGTTGGCCCGGTCAGGGTGGCCCGATCGCGCCTCCGTGCGCGCGACGGGACCCGCAAGAGGAAGCTTTCGCAATGCATCTCAGTTTCGCGCACCTGCAACCGATCGTCGCGCTGATCGCCGGGGTGTTGATCCTGCTCGCGCCACGGATTCTGAACTACGTCGTCGCCGCCTATCTGATCGTGATTGGCCTGCTCGGGCTCGGGATCATCCGCTGATCGACGGGTGATCCGCCAGATCGAAAAGGGGCCGAGCCTTGCGGCCCGGCCCCTCGTCAACTGGCTCCCCGGGCCGGATTCGAACCAGCGACCCAGCGGTTAACAGCCGCTTGCTCTACCACTGAGCTACCGGGGATCAAGGCGCGTCATATAAGCCGTGCCGGGGGCGATGCGCAACCCGGCACGGCGGCATTTGCCGCATGTGGCGTCAGCCGCGGCGGCCCGCCGCGATCGCCGCGACCAGCGCCTCGGGTTTGATCGGCGTGCGGTCGATCGCAAGCCCGTATTCGGCGAGCGCGTCGCACACCGCGTTGGCGATCGCCGCTGGCGGCGCCACCGCGCCGCCTTCGCCGACCCCTTTGACCCCGAGCGGGTTGAGCGGCGACGGGGCGTTGAGGTGCACCATCGCGATGTCGGGCATGTCGCTGGCGGTTGGCACCAGATAGTCCATCAGCGATCCCGTCAACAGCTGGCCGGCATCGTCATAGGCCAGCTCCTCTAAGAGTATTCCGCCGATTCCCTGGGCGGTGCCGCCGGCGATCTGGCCGTCGAGCAGCAGCGGGTTGACCACCGTGCCGCAATCGTGCGCGACCGCATAGTTCTCGACCGACACCCGGCCGAGCTCGGCATCGACCGCGACGATCGCGACGTGCACCGCATAGCTCCAGGTGACGGTCGGCGGCTCCCAGTAATACGTCTCTTCGAGACCGGCCTCGATCCCCGGCGGGCGCGAATGGTCCCATCCCGGCCGCGCTGCCGCGGCAATCTTGGCCAGGCTGACCGAGGCGCCAGGGACGCCGACGATGCCGACCCCGCCATCGCGCAATTCGAGATCGGCCGGCGCGCATTCGAGCATATTGGCGGCGATCGCAAACACCTTTTCGCGCAGGTTTCGCGCTCGCGTGATAGATCGCCGCCGACAGGGTTACCGTGCTGCGGCTGGCGATCGTGCCGAACCCCATCGCGATCGCTGCGGTATCGGCGGCGGCCGGATCGGCATGGGCGATCGAGCCGCCGATCGTGCCGCGCGAGCGGGTCGGCAGATGCCCGATGCAGCGCACCGCGGCTTGCAACAATGGCAGCCGCGCGGCGATCAGCGGCGAGAACTCCAGTGTCCTCTGACGCGTCATCGCGCCGATGCGCACGGTCGGGCCGTCGGCGACGATTGCGTCGAGCCCGGCGACCCGGTTGAGATCGATCAGCGCGGCAGGGGCGACGAGGCGGAAGTTCATCATCGGCACCAGGCTCTGGCCGCCCGCGAGCAGCCGCGCCTCGCCGCCATAGCGAACGAGCAGTGCCAGCGCCTCGTCGACCGAGGCTGGCGAGTAATAGTCGAACCTCGCCGGCTTCACGCCTCTCTTCCCCTCCGCACGCGGCACCCGCATGCTAGTGCAGAATGACACCTGATGGGGAGGATCGTTCGATGTCGCTGAGCCGCCAATTTGCCGCTTTTGTCGCCGGGCTTGGCTACGACGACCTGCCGCCGGCGGTGGTCGATCGTGCCAAGGGGGTGACGTTGCAGGCGCTCGCCTCGGCCCTGGTGGCGCGCGAGATGCCGGCCAGCCGGCAGGCGCTGGCGCTGATGCAGGAAGAGGAGGCGGGCGGCGGCGGCGCCGCACGCGTCTTGTGCAGCGGCGCGCGGCTCACCAAGGCCGGCGCCGCTTTCGTCAACGCCGAGCTGATCCTCGCCGGCGGCAAGTGGGACACGTTCCGCATGCTGACCCATCCCGGCACGGCGATCCTGCCGGCGGCGCTGGTCGCGGCCGAGGTCACCGGCTGTTCAGGCAAGGAGTTCCTGACCGGTCTTGCAGCAGGATATGAGGTTATGGAGCGGATGGCGGCGGAATTTATCCCGACCGTGATGTCGCGCGGGTTTCATGCCGGGCCGGTGTTCGGGATTTTCGGCGCCGCCATCGCCGCGGCAAAGATCCAGGGGCTCGATGCCAACCAGATCCACGGCACGATCGCGCAATGCGTCAACCTCGCCTCGGGCAATCTTGAAGGCATCCGCAGCGGCGGGCGGTCGCTGCGCGAGGGCGGGGCGGTGCGTAACGCACTGCTCGCGGTGGCGATGGCCCGGCAGGGGACGCCCGGCGGCGAGACCGTGCTCGAAGGCGAGGCCGGGTTTTATCATTCCTATGCCGGCAACAATCGCGGCGAATTGCGCTACAGCTTTACTGGCGACAACCGCGCCGACCTTAACAAGATCACCGAAGGCCTTGGCAAGGAATGGATGTTCCTCGAAACCCTGTACCGCATCTATTCGACGGCCGGATATAACATCGCCCATATCGACGTGACCGCGAACCTGTGCGCCGAGCACGATATCCACTACGCCGACATCGACCGCGTCGAGGCACTGGTCAACTGGTTCGAAAGGGAATACCCGAGCCCGGCCTTTCCGACCCCGGCGATAGACGGCAAGCCGAAAGTCGGCAGCACCCAGTATTTTTCGGCCTATGGCGCGGCGATGCGCGGTTTCCCGATGCTGCGCCAGGCGATGCCCGGGCCCGGCGAAAGCGACCCGCCCGAGGTGCTCGACCTGATGCACCGGGTGACGCTGATCCCGGTCGTCCGGCAGACCCTTTTCGGGCCGCGCGTCACGGTGTTTACCAAGGACGGACGCAGCTTTACCCGGGAAGGCACCGGCCGCGAGTTCATCTGGGATTTTGACGAGCAGGCCCGCCGCATCCGCCCGGTCTCTGACGGTCTGGCAATCACCGACGCGCAGTTCGCCGAGCTGATCGACGCCTGCCGGCACCTCGATGCGGTCGACGCCGCGGCCGACCGCCTGATCTCGTTGACCATTCCCTAGCGCCTTTGTCGGCGCCATAGTAATCGCGCTCAACCGTTCGGAGGTTTCCATGACCGGCCTACCCGAACTTCATCCGCTCGGTGAGGCGCTCGGCGCCGAGGCGCGCGGCATCGACCTGTCAGCGCTCGACGACGCGACCTTTTCCTGGATCGAGCGCGCCTTTGCCGAACATCCGGTTCTGGTGTTTCGCGACCAGAAGCTGGGCGCTGAGGACCTTGCCGCGTTCGGCCGGCGGTTTGGCGCGCCGCGCATCCACTCGCTGGTGAAATACCGCTATCCGGGCGTGCCCGAGGTGTCGTGGCTGCGAAATGTCGATGATGACGGCAACATCGACTGGTACGGCGTCAAGCGCGCCACCGACTGGCACACCGATTCAACCTACGAGGCCCAGCCGCCGCGGCTCGCGATGCTGCACGCGCTCGAAGTGCCGTCGAGCAGGGGCGGCACGATGTTCGCCGACATGCGCGCGGCCTATGACACGCTGCCTGCAGCGATGAAAGACCGCCTCAGCAAGTTGACCGGGCTGCACGGCCGTACCGACGGGCCGGCCGGCGCGCGGCTCTACGACCCGAAAGAGGAAAAGCGGATGATCGACCGCGACTATCCCGAGGTCGCACGCCCGGCGGTGATCAGCCATCCTGTCACGGGACGTCAACTCCTGTTCGTTAACCCAATGCACACGCATGGGTTTTCCGGAATGGGCGAGGACGCAGCCTGGGAGTTGATCGACGAGCTCGCGCGCCACGCAACGCAGGAGCGGTTTGTCTATTACCACCAGTGGCGGGTTGGCGATTTGGTGATGTGGGACGAGCAGGCGACGATGCACCGCGGCGCCGGCGACTATCACCCGGCAGAACGGCGGGTGATGATGCGGACCATCGTCTATCCCAATTGACCGCCGTCCGGACCATCGCGGTTATCGGCGCCGGCATCGGCGGGCTAACCGCCGCCCTGTCGCTGCGCCGGGCCGGGTTTGAGGTCGATATCTACGAGCGCTCGCCCGAACTGAACGAGGTTGGCGGCGGCATCAACATGGGCCCCAATGCCGCGCGCATCCTCTACCGACTCGGGCTTGGACCGGGGCTCGACCGCGACGCGGTGCGACCGATCGGGTCGCACCAGCGGCGCTGGGATGATGGCCGCACGCTGCAGCGGGCCGGGCTTAACCCGCAATGCGACCAGCTTTACGGCGCGCCGCACCTGACCGTGCACCGCGCCGATCTGCTGGCGATCATTGCCGCGGCGCTTCCGGCCGAGCGCATCCATCTCGGCCATCGGCTGGTCGGCGTCGCCGACCGGGGCGGCTGCGCCGAGGCGTGGTTCGACAACGGCGTGCGCATCGCCGCCGACATCGTGGTCGGCGCCGACGGCATCCATTCGGTAGTGCGCGCCGCGCTGTTCGGCAATGAGGAGCCGGCCTTCGCCAACTGCGTCGCCTATCGCGGCCTGGTGCCGAGCGAACGGATCGCCGAACTCGCGCTCGAACGCGGCAACCAGTCGTGGCTCGGCCCGGGCGGGCACCTCGTGCATTACTTCGTTTCGGGCGGGAAGCTGTTGAATTTCGTGGGCTGGACCGAGCACGACACCTGGAACCGCGAGGACTGGACCGACCGCGCGACCGTGGCGCGGGCGCTCGCCGCGTTCGAGGGGTGGCACCCGCAGGTGCGCACGATCATCGCCACGGCGGAAACCTGCTTCATCTGGGCTCTGTTCGACCGCGATCCGCTGCCGCGCTGGTCGGTCGGTCGGGTGACGTTGCTTGGCGATGCGTGCCACCCGATGTACCCGTTCATGGCACAGGGTGCGGCGCAGGCGATCGAGGACGGGGCGACCCTCGCCGCGTGTCTCGCCGCCGCCGGCGACAGCGAACCGGCCGAGACGCTGCGCCGCTATGAACAGCTTCGCCTGCCGCGCGTGACCCGGCTGCAACAGATGTCGCGGGCCAACAAAACCCGCTATCACCTGCCCGACGGTTCAGAGCAGCAAGCGCGCGACGCGGCGCTGGTCGCCACGCGCGAGCGTGCGCCGGAGGCGATGCAGTGGCTGTTCGGCCACGATGCCGGCACGATCGGCCCTCTCTGATTTCAAAAATAGTAGATATTACAAATATTTAACGAATCTAATTAATGTTTTTTCATAAGTAGAGCGCGACCGTTCGCCGGCCGGCAGCGATACGCCACCGGGTGGCCCGAATGATGCGGGAGTTGAAGCATGGTCGATATCCATATCAGCGCCGGGTCATTTGCCTTTGCGGCGCGCCTCGAACGCGAGGCGGCGCCGCAAACCGCAGAACGGTTCGAGCGCATGCTTCCTTACCGGGCGCGGCTGATCCATGTGCGATGGAGCGGCGAGGCGTGCTGGATCCCGCTTGGCGATCTCGACCTCGGCCTCGGCTACGAAAACGCCACGAGCTATCCGGCGCCGGGACAAATCCTGCTGCATCCTGGCGGTGTCAGCGAGACCGAGCTGCTGTTGGCCTATGGCGCGGTGCGCTTCGGCAGCAAGGTCGGGCAGCTCGCCGGCAATCATTTCCTGACGATCGTCGAGGGTAATTCGCAGCTCGCCGCGCTGGGACGAATGATCCTGTGGCAGGGCGCGCAGGAGATCGCGTTCACCCGCGTCTGATCCACGGGGGCCAAAACAGGCATTCCGATGGGCCAATTCACCCTGGTCGCGGGCGGACAACTGCTCGATATCGCGCGCCGCCGCCTCGAGCGGGCCGAACTGCTGATCGAGGATGACAGCATTGCCGCGATCCTGCCGCCGGGAGCCGCGGTCCCGCCCGACACGGTGCACATTGACGCCAGTCACCGACTGCTGATGCCCGGCCTGGTCAACGCCCATACACACGGGCACGGCCATCTCGGCAAGGGCTCCGGCGACACCTGGAACCTCGAATTGCTGCTGCACCACGGGCCGTGGCTCACCGGCGGCCGCGCCGCGGAAGACCGCGAGCTTGCCTGCCTCGTCGGCGGGCTCGACATGATCCGGCGCGGGATTACCGCCTGTTATGATCTGGTGTTCGACCCGCCAGTGCCGAGCCGTGACGGGCTTGAGGCGGCGGCGCACGGCTATGCCCGTGCCGGCATACGGGTCGTGCTGGCGCCGATGCTCGCCGACCGCAGCCTGTACCAAGCGATCCCCGGGCTGATGGAGGCATTTCCCGAGCCGCATCGGCGGACCGTCGAGCGCTTTAGCGCGGCGCCGCACGAGGCGGCGATGGCGGCGCTCAGGGCGATCCTGGGAAGCTGGCACGGCGACCGCGACCGAGTGCGCCTGGCGCTGGCGCCGACGATCCCGCTGCATTGCAGCGACGACCTCCTGACCGGGTGCCGCGATCTCGCGCGCGAATTCGGTCTGCGCCTGCACATGCATCTCGCGGAGTCGCGGGTGCAGGCGGTGTCGGGTCCGGTCCGCTATGGCGCCAGCCTGACCGCGCACCTCGCCGAACTCGGTGTTCTAGGGCCGGATTTCACCGCGGCGCACGCGATCTGGATCGATGCCGACGACATAGCCCGGCTCGCCGATGCCGGCGCCACGGTCGCGCACAACCCCGGCAGCAACCTGCGGCTCGGGGCCGGCATCGCGCCGTCGCGCGACATGCTTGATCGCGGCCTCGCGCTAGGCATCGGGACCGACGGGTCGACCTGCTCCGACCATCAGAACATGTTTGAGGCGATGCGCATGGCCTCGCTGGTCAGCCGCATCCGCTCGCCCGACCCGGCGCGATGGATTTCGGCGCAGAAGGCGCTGGAATTGGCGACCGTGGGCGGCGCCCGGGTGCTCGGCCTCGACGGGTTGATCGGCCGCCTCGAACCCGGCTACAAGGCCGACATCGTGTTTATCGATCTCGATGACCCGACCTACCTGCCGCTCAACGATCCGGTCACGCAGCTGGTGAGGGCCGAGAGCGGCGCAGCGGTCAACAGCGTGATGGTCGGCGGCGAATTCGTGTATCGCGACCGTGCATTTCCGGGGATCGACCTGGCTCGGCTGCGCGACCGGATCGCGGAACGGGCCGCCGAGCTAACGCCGCGGCTCGCACCGACCCGCGAGGTGCTGACCGCGCTGGAGAGCTACGTCACGGCGTTCTGCATCGGCCTGGCCCACGGCGAACCGTCAGCTCAAAACGGCAGCAGATAGTGGTCACAGGGCTCGGACCGGTCCTCTCGCTCACCAAAGGCCCGGGAGCGGCGCAGCATCGGCCCGATCTGCCGGGCAAGCAGAACCAGCCCGGACGCGACCACCAGCGCGAGCGATCGCACCGGCCACGTGCATGAGCCGGCCAGAAGCGCGAAGATCACCAATCCCAGGGCGGCGCAGCACAGGTTGATGCGGGCGACCAGCACGTTTTCGTCAAAGCTTAGCGGCCCGAAGCTCTCGTGGAACATCGCGACTTCCCTTCCGAGGGAAAACGATGCCAGGCGTCGTGCAAGCCCCGTGCCTGCGCAGCACGAGCCGGGAAAGCGATGGTCAGAACGCGGCCCAGGCGATCAGAAACAGCGTGTTGTTGTCGGACGCGTTGCGCCCGAACCCGTCGTAATTCGTCCGTCCGCCGTTGAACTTGTTGTACGCGACGTACTGCAACGAGAATTTGGCGTTGAGCCACGGCCAGAACGACGGTCCGCCGTTGTTGAACGGCATGTAGTCGAGTTCGGCGATCCAGCCGTTGCTGTTCGGGCTGCCGTTTGCGCTGCCGCCGACTGCACCTGCGCCGTACAGCCCGGGATCGCTCGAGCCCCTGATGTTGAAATAGCCGAGCGACCCGCCGACCGTCTGCCGGTACAGGTACGACACCTTGGCGTTGAAGCTATCCAGCCCATCATGGGCGTTGGCGGTTAAGCCCAGCGGTTGGCTGGCGCTCCAATTCTGCGACTCGTGAATCCAGCTCGCGTGCAGGGAAATGCCGTCGCGCTCGCCGATGAATTGATACTGGGCATCCACCCCGACATCGGTCAACCCGTCGGTGCCGTTGCTGGTGATGCGCTGCGGGTACAGGGAGGCGGCCATGCCGAACGTGCCGAATTCGAGGGTGCTGTTTCCCCAACTCGGCTCGATGGCAACCCGCCAGTAAGGGGCGAATCCGTTGATGTCATTTTCGCCGCCGGTATCGACGCCGAGCAAGGTCTGGGTCCGCTTCGACAGCGACCGGTACCCGCTAAGCTCGGCGTAAACCAGGTTGTTCCAGAACGTATAGCCGCCGAGGCCGAGCACCTGTTGCGCCTGCCCACCTTCGAGCATGGTCGCGGCCGCCGGCCCAGGCGCCAGGCTCGAACTCACATACGGAAAGCGCCACGCGGGCAGGGTGTTCCAAACATCCTGCACGGTCGGGTTATTGTTTAATGTCAGCCCATAGATGATGCTCTTGTCGCCGAGCGTTGTGGCGTGGGCCATGCGAATATCGGTGTTGTCCCAGCCGAGGCGATGCGATGCGCTGTCATAGGTAAGCTGGGAAAACGCGCCGAGGCCGATATCGGAATCGATCGCGCCGCCGTAAAAGAGGCTCGCCTGCTGCAGCGCGAAATTGTCGTTTGCACCGAAATGCGGCGCCGCGCCGCCGGGCTGCCCGGTGGCGGTGTGAGTAAACGACGGCTGCAGCATCACCGCGAGCGGTGGCAGCTTCGATTGGCCGCCGGGCCAGACATAGCCGTTGAGCTTAAAGGCGCGGCCGGTTGGGGTCAGCTCGGGAAAGCCCATGTGACAGGACGAGCAGGGCAGGCCGGTCTGCCGGGCATAGCTGGGCAGAGCCACCGCCATGCTCGGCCACAGCACAAAGGCGCAAAAAACGACAAGACCGCCGGTCAGAAGCCCCAGAATTCTTGCGAACGGCGTCCGCATGGCTCCCTCCCGGCGCGGCTGAATGTTATCGGGTTGCACTATCCAGATAGGCGATCACATCGCTTCGGTCCTGTTGGCTCGGAAGCCCGGGAAACGGCATCTTGTCGCCTGGAATGTACCGGTGCGGATTGGTGAGGTAGGCGTTGAGGGTCTGGGCGCCCCACACGACCCCGGAGGTCCGCATCGCCGAGGAATAGTTGTAGTCGGGCAGGCTGCCCGCCTTGCGCCCGAACAGGCCATGCAGGGCTGGCCCGATCTTGTTGGGGCCGCCCGCCGCCACCGTGTGGCACACCGCGCAGCGGCCCTGAAAAATGCCCTGGCCGCGAGCCGCGTCGGCGACATAGAGCCGAAGCGGATTGATCGCCTGATCCGGCGCGGGCGGGCGGGCAAGGGCGACGCCGGTGGGCGCCGCGACCGACAGCAGGGCCGACGCGAAGACCGCAGTCATCATCGCGCGCATCAATCGCCTCCGCGCAAAATTTAAAAAGATCGAGCGCGAGACTATCACCCGCACCGCGCCCTCTCAAGCAAGGGGCATGGGCGTTTTGTCGTGATGCGCGGATGGCTCAACCGGCGGCCTGAGTCTGCAAATGGCGTTACCCAGCGTCGCAGCACGGTCCCCGTGCAGCCTCAATTCGCTGGCCTCTTGCTGAGGCAGTTCCGGAATCTTCATGGCCTACCCCTTGATACGAAAGATAAGCTGTCTTATTCCGTCGGTAGAGAATTCCCGCTTGAGGGGGGTGTGGGCCGGCCCGGTGTAAGGGCCAGCGGGACCTAATGTGGCGAAAATCTTTTATTTATCAAAGGCATTTTGAGATAGTGGAGGCCGGAAGCGGAATCGAACCGCTGTACGCGGATTTGCAGTCCGCTGCATAGCCACTCTGCCATCCGGCCGGCAGGGTGGTGATATAGGCGCGCGGCGCGATCAGGGTCAAGGTGGCGGGGGCACAAGGCGGTGCTTTCCGCGGCTATTTTCGCGTCGCGGCGGCTGGCGGCCCTGTTGCCGCCGGAACGCCGGATCCATATAGTCAAATGTTTCAAGGTGCGAAGGAATTCGTGGAATGGCGCGCGTCACCGTCGAAGATTGTGTGTTGAAGGTACCCAACCGGTTCGAGCTGGTCCTGCTCGCCGGGCAACGGGCGCGCGAGATCACCGCTGGCGCGCCGCTGTCGGTCGACCGCGACGACGACAAGAACCCGGTCGTCGCGCTGCGCGAGATCGCCGAGTCGATGGTATCGCTCGACCACCTCCAGGACGGACTGGTGCGCGCGATGCAGAAACATGTCGAGATCGACGAACCGGAAGAGGCGCCCGAGCTGGAGCCGAGCCTGTTCGGCGTCGTCGACCCGGCGGGCGCCGTCATCGGCGAAGACGAGGTCGACGGGGAAGCGGTCGAGGAGGAGCTCGAAGCCGACATGCTCTCGGTCGAGGATGAAGAAGGGGGCGAGGCCGAGGTGCCTGATTTCTCCGCCGGCGAGGTGGAGAATTTCGAAGACGAGCCTTAATCGGGCGCGCCGCCCGCGCGCCGCGATGATCCTGTAGAGAGCGCCGCGCGATGATGCGGCAATTTGAACTCGTCGAGCTGGTCAAGTCGTACGACCCCAGCGGCGACGAGGCAGCGCTCGACCGCGCCTATGTCTATTCGATCAAGGCTCACGGCACCCAGCTGCGGGCCTCGGGCGATCCGTATTTTTCGCACCCGATCGAGGTCGCCGGGCTGCTCGCCCAGATGAAGCTCGACAGCGCCTCGATCATTACGGGGCTGCTGCACGACACGGTCGAGGACACGGTCGCCACGCTCGATGATATCGAGCGGCTGTTCGGGCGCGAGATCGCCCACCTGGTCGACGGCGTCACCAAGCTGTCGCGGCTGGAGCTGCAATCCGACCAGACCAAGCAGGCCGAGAATTTCCGCAAGCTCGTGCTGGCGATGTCGGAAGACATCCGGGTGCTGCTGGTCAAGCTCGCCGACCGGCTGCACAACATGCAGACGCTGCACTTCATCAAGGAAGACGAGAAGCGCCGCCGCATCGCCCGCGAGACGATGGAAATCTATGCCCCGCTCGCCGAGCGGATCGGCATGCACCGAATGAAGGACCAGCTCGAAGACCTCGCGTTTGCCGAGCTTTACCCTGATGCACGGGCCAGTATCACGGCCCGGCTCGGGTTTCTGCGCGACAAGGGCGGCGGGGTGGTGCCGCGGATCATCGCCGAGCTGGCGGCGAAGCTGAAGGAAGCCGGGCTCGACGCATCGATCCAAGGGCGCGAGAAATCGCCCTATTCGATCTGGCGCAAGATGCAGCATAAGGACGTCGCGTTCGAGCAGCTTTCCGACATCATGGCATTCCGCGTGCTGGTCGACAGCGTTGGCGACTGTTACCACGCGCTCGGCATCCTCCATTCCGCCTATCATGTGGTTCCGGGACGCTTCAAGGACTATATCTCGACCCCAAAACCCAACAATTACAAGTCGGTGCACACCGGTGTTATCGGCCCCGAGCGGCAGCGGATCGAGGTGCAGATCCGCACCCGCGACATGCATGAGATCGCCGAACTCGGCGTCGCCGCGCACTGGTCGTACAAACAGGGCGCGGGCCGCACCGACGGGCCGCAATACCGCTGGCTGCGCGAGCTGGTGGATATTCTCGACCACGCCTCAGGGCCGGAGGAGTTTCTCGAGCACACGCGGCTCGAAATGTTTCCCGACCAGGTCTTTGCCTTCTCGCCCAAGGGCGACCTGATCGCGCTGCCGCGCGGCGCGACGCCGATCGATTTCGCCTATGCGGTACATTCGCAGATCGGCGACAAATGCGTCGGCGCCAAGATCAACGGCCGCCTGCAGCCGCTGCGCACCCATCTCGCCAATGGTGACCAGGTCGAGATCGTCACCTCGAAGGCGCAGACCCCGTCGCCCGATTGGGAAAGCTTTGTCGTCACCGGCAAGGCGCGGGCGCGCATCCGCCGTTTCGTCCGCACCCAGCAGCGCGCGCAGTATCTCGACCTCGGCCGGGCCATCGTGCAGAAGTCATTTCGCCAGGACGGGCAGGAGTTTTCCGAGCGGCCGCTCGAAGCGGTGCTTAAGATTTTTAATTGCGCTACGGTCGAAGATCTTTACGTCGCGGTAGGCGAGGGTATCGCCACCGGGCGCGAGGTGGTCCACGCCGCGTTTCCGCAGGCCGCCGAGCCCAAGGGCAAGGTCGTGCCGCTGGCCCGGGCGCGCCGCAAGGACGGGCCGCGCGATGCCGCGGTGCCGATCCGCGGCCTCATTCCCGGCATGGCGGTACATTTCGCCGGGTGCTGCCATCCGCTGCCGGGCGACCGTATCGTCGGTATCGTCACCACCGGCAAAGGCGTGACGATCCACACGATCGATTGCGACACGCTCGAAAGCTTTGCGAACGAGCCCGAGCGCTGGCTTGATGTCGCGTGGTCGAGCGACGAGGCCGAGGCGGTGCATACCGGCCGCATCAACGTGACGATCGCCAACGAGACCGGGAACCTCGGCAGCCTGACGACGACGATCGGCAAGCAGGGCGGGAATATCAGTAATCTGAAGATCACCAACCGCTCGATCGATTTCTTCGAGATCATGATCGATATCCAGGTCGCCGACGTGAAGCACCTCTCGACGATCATCGCGGCGCTGCGCGCGACGCCGGTCATCAATTCGGTCGAGCGGGCGCGCGGGTAGAAGATGATTATCGGGCTCGGTAGCGACTTGATCGATATCCGGCGCATCGAGCAGGCGATCGGACGCTATGGCGACCGCTTTCTGGACCGCATCTTCACTGAGGCGGAGCGCCAGCGCTGCGACCGCCGGGCCAACCGGGCGGCGAGCTATGCGCGGCGCTTTGCCGCCAAGGAGGCGATGTCCAAGGCGCTCGGTACCGGGTTCCGGCGCGGCATCTTCTGGCGCGACCTCGGCGTCGTCAACCTGCCGTCGGGCCAGCCCAGCATGAGGCTGACCGGCGGCGCGCTGCGCCGCCTTGAAGCGCTGACCCCGGCCGGCATGGTCGCGCGGGTCGATGTCAGCCTCACCGACGAGCCGCCGATGGCGCAGGCCATCGTTATCATCACCGCAGTGCCGCTGCCCGCGGCGAATTGCGACTGAGATGGGGCGGCCGCGCCTCTTGACTTGCTGTTGGCCGGCAGGCTTGATCCGGCCCGCTTCAGCGGGCTTGGATAAGCGATGAAATCGAATACAAATCCCACGCTGTCCAAGAAACGCTCGGCCGGCGGCTTTTTCGAGACCGTTAAGACCGTAATCTATGCGGTTTTGATCGCACTGGTGGTGCGCACCGTCGCCTACGAGCCGTTCAATATCCCGTCCGGGTCGATGATTCCCACACTGCTGGTGGGCGATTATCTGTTCGTGTCAAAGTTCTCGTATGGCTACAGTAAGTTCTCGTTGCCCTTTAATCTTCCGCTGTTTTCCGGCCGTATTTTCTCGCGCTCGCCCCAGCGCGGCGATGTCGTCGTGTTCAAATTGCCGACCGACAACTCGACCGATTACATCAAGCGGATCGTCGGCCTGCCGGGTGACCACATCCAGATGCGGCACGGCGAGCTGTACATCAACGACCAGGAGGTGCCGCGCCGGCGCGTCCAGGACTACATCTATCAGGAAGACGGCCAGACGATCGCGATGCGCCAGTACATCGAGACGCTGCCGCGCGGGCCGGGTGAGCCCGGACTGCAGCACCCGATCATCAAGATTGGCGACAACGGCCCGCTCGACAATACCCAGGTCTACGACGTGCCGCCCGGTGATTATTTTGCGATGGGCGACAACCGCGACAATTCGCAGGACAGCCGGGTGCTGTCGGCCGTCGGGTACATTCCGTCGGAAAACCTGATCGGCCGCGCCCAGTTCCTCTTTTTCTCGACCAACGGCACGGCGGCGTGGTGGCAGTTCTGGCGGTGGCCGTTTTCGATCCGCTATGACCGGCTGTTTCACGGGATTGACTAGGACGGCGACCACACAACCTGCCGCCCACGGCGACGATGTCGCCCGGCTGATCGGCCACGCCTTCGCCCGCCCGGGGCTGCTTGTCGAGGCGCTGACCCAGCCCGGCGCGGTGCCGCGGCCGCGCCGCGGCGGTCGGCGTAAGCCCGGGCCGCAGCGCGGCTATGAGCGCCTCGAATTTCTCGGCGACCGGGTCTTGGGTCTGGTCATCGCCGAGTTGTTGTGGCGGCGTTTCGAGCACGAGTCGGAAGGGGCGCTGACCCGCCGCTTCACGCATCTCGTCCGCCGCGACAGCCTGGCGCGGGTCGCCGCGGAGATCGGGCTCGATCGCCAAGTGGTGCTGTCGCCGGCCGATGCCGCTGCGGGCGCGGCGCGCAACCCGGCGATCCTCGCCGATGTGTGCGAGGCGGTGATCGCCGCGATCTATCTCGATGGCGGGCTCGTCGCGGCGGCGGATTTCATCCGGCGCTGGTGGGAGCCGCTACTGGCCGAGATGGATGGGCCGCCGCTCGATCCCAAGACCAGCCTGCAGGAATGGGCCCAGGCGCGTGGGCTGGAGCGGCCGCAATATGATTTGGTCGACACCAGAGGGCCCGATCATGCGCCGCGTTTCACGGTGTCGGCGCGGCTCGCCGGGTTTGACGAGGCCGTTGCGACCGCGTCGTCGAAGCGGGCGGCAGAGGCCAGCGCGGCGGCGGCGCTGCTCGAACGCGTGGCGGCCGGCGCGACGCAGGAGCGCGGCTGAATGCCCGACGCCGAGGATCGCCGCTGCGGCTTTGTCGCGCTGATCGGTGCACCCAACGCCGGCAAATCGACGCTGCTCAACCGCCTCGTCGGGCGCAAGCTGGCGATCGTCTCGCCCAAGGTGCAGACGACCCGCAGCCGGCTGCTCGGCATCGCCGTCGCCGGGAACGCGCAGCTGATTTTCGTCGATACGCCCGGCATCTTCGAGCCGCGCCGCCGGCTCGACCGGGCGATGGTTGCGGCGGCCTGGGCCGGGTCGGCCGATGCCGACGCGACCGTGCTGCTGGTCGATGCCGCCGCCTGCGCCAAATCCGGGCCCGACCGCGATACACGGCACATCGCCGAGCGGCTGCACAATAGCGGCCGACGGGCGATCCTCGCGCTCAACAAGATCGACCTGGTGCGCCGCGACGCTCTGCTCGGCCTTGCCGACACGCTGTTTCGCGACGGAACATTCGATGCTGTGTTTATGATCTCGGGCCTCAGCGGCGACGGCGTCGACGACCTGAAGCGGCATCTCGCGGCGACGGTGCCGCAGGGGCCGTGGCTGTTTCCCGAGGACCAGTTGTCCGACGCGCCGGAGCGCTGGCTTGCCGCCGAGATCACCCGTGAGCAGGTTTTTCTGCAACTGCATGACGAATTGCCCTACTCCGTGACGGTCGAGACCGAGGCGTGGCAGGATCGCAAGGACGGCAGCGTGCGGATCGATCAGGTGGTCTATGTGCGCCGCCCCGGCCAGCGGGCGATCGTGCTCGGCGACGGCGGGCGGCGGATCAAGGCGATCGGTGCCCGCGCCCGCGCCGAACTCGAAGCCCTGCTCGAACGGCGCGTCCACCTGTTCCTGTTCGTCAAGGTGCGCGAAAACTGGGTCGAGGATCCGGAGCGCTTTGCCGCGCTCGGCCTCGACTACAACGCATAGTAGCCCGCCCGGCGATGGAGTGGCGCGATAGCGGCTTCATCCTGACCGCCCGGCGGCACGGCGAGAGCGCCGCGGTCGTCGAGGTGCTGACCGCCGAGCATGGCCGCCATGCCGGGCTCGTGCGCGGCGGCCAGTCGCCGCGGCGGCGCGCGTTGCTGCAACCGGGTAACGAGGTCGCGGTGGCGTGGCGGGCGCGGCTCGCCGAGCATCTCGGCACGATCGAATGCGAATTGGTGCGGGCGCATGCCGCGCGGTTTCTCGACGATCCCGAGCGGCTTGCCGCGATGGCTGCAGCGGCGGCGCTGGTCGCCGAGGCCCTGCCGGAGCGCGAGCCGCATGGCGACATCTACCGCTCGTTCGCGGCGCTGATCGCGGCTCTCGATTCGTCGCGCGCCTGGCCTTGCGACTATGTGGCATGGGAGTGCAACCTGCTGGCGGCGCTCGGGTTCGGGCTCGACCTGTCGTGCTGCGCGGTCACCGGAACCACCGACGATCTGGTCTATGTCTCGCCGCGGACCGGCCGCGCGGTGTCGCGCGAAGCAGGCCGGCCCTATCACGACAAGCTGTTGCCGCTGCCGGATTTTCTGACCCGCGACGCGCCGGCCGGGCGGCCGGCGATCGTCGCCGGCCTGGCGCTTACCGGGCATTTCCTCTATCGCCATCTGCTGCTGCCGCAAGGGCGCAATCTGCCCGAGGCGCGCGCCCGCCTGGCCGAGCGCATGCGTCACGACGCAGCCGCTGCTAATATCGCCAAAGACCCCGCAAGAGACTGAACGCATGGCCGGTTCCGCGTATGTCGGCGTGATCCGCGACGTCGATTTCGGCGACGCCCTCGGCGAGCGCTACCTGTCCTACGCGCTGTCGACGATCGTCGCGCGGTCGCTGCCCGATGTGCGCGACGGGCTGAAGCCGGTACACCGCCGTATCCTGCACGCGATGCGGCAGCTCAGGCTCGACCCCGACCAGGGTTACAAGAAATGCGCCCGCGTCGTCGGCGACGTGATCGGCAAGTACCATCCCCATGGCGAGGTCGCGGTTTACGAGGCGCTGGTGCGGCTGGCCCAGGATTTTGCGCAGCGCTATCCGCTGGTTGACGGGCAGGGCAATTTCGGCAACATCGACGGCGATAACGCCGCGGCGATGCGTTACACCGAAAGCCGCATGTCGGCCGTGGCGCGGGCAATGCTCGAGGGCATCGACCAGGATGCGGTCGATTTCCGCGAAACCTATGACGGTGAGGACAGCGAGCCCGTCGTGCTGCCCGGCCGGTTCCCGAACCTGCTGGCCAACGGCGCCGCCGGCATCGCGGTCGGCATGGCGACCAGCATTCCGCCGCACAATGTCGGCGAAATCTGTGCCGCGCTGCTGCACCTGATCGACAACCCGTCCTGCCCGGTCGCCGAGCTTGTTGCGCATATGCCGGGGCCGGATTTCCCGACCGGCGGTGTGCTGGTCGAGCCGGCCGAGGCGATCGCCGAGGCCTATGCCACCGGCCGCGGCAGCTTCCGGCTGCGCGCGCGCTGGGCCAAGGAGATGCAGGCGCACGGCCTATACCAGATCGTGGTCAGCGAAATCCCGTACCAGGTGCCGAAGGGTCGGCTGATCGAAAAGATCGCGGCGCTGCTCGAGGAGAAGAAGCTGCCGCTGCTTGCCGATGTGCGCGACGAATCGAGCGAGGCGGTGCGGCTCGTCCTCGAACCCAAGACACGCAACGTCGATGCCGACGTGCTGATGGAGCAGCTTTTCCGGCTGACCGAGCTGGAAGTGCGCGTGCCGCTCAACCTCAATGTGCTCGATGCGGCCGGCATCCCGCGGGTGATGAACCTGCGCGAGGCGTTGCAGGCATTTCTCGACCATCGCCGCATTGTGCTGCAGCGGCGCAGCCGGCATCGCCTCGCCGCGGTCGCGCGGCGGATGGAGATCCTGCGCGGGCTGATTGTTGTTTACGTCAACCTCGACGAGGTGATCCGCATCATCCGCGAGAGCGACGACCCGAAGGCCGAGATGATGGCACGCTGGAGCCTCAGCGAGCTTCAGGTCGAGGCGATCCTCGACATGCGACTGCGCGCATTGCGCCGGCTCGAGGAAGTGGCGATCACCAAGGAGCTGGAGACGCTGGCGAGCGAGTCGGCCGGGCTCGAAGCGTTGCTTGCCAGCGACAAGCAACAGTGGCGCAGGCTCGCCAAAGAGACCGCCGAGACCGCCAAGGAGTTCGGCGGCGACACGCCGCTCGGGCGGCGCCGCACCGAATTGGCGCAGGCCCCGGCCGCGGTCGTGATCCCGGCGGCGGCGCTGGTCGAGCGCGAACCGGTGACCGTGCTGTGCTCGAAGATGGGGTGGATCCGCACGGTCAAGGGTCACAACGTCGTCGCCGCCGACCAGCGCTACAAGGAGGGCGACGGGCCGCGCTTTGCGGTCGCGGCGGAAACCACCGACCGGCTGATGATCTTTGGCAGCAACGGGCGCTTTTATACGCTCGGCATCGACCGGCTGCCGGGCGGGCGCGGGCAGGGCGAGCCGCTGCGGCTGATGATCGACCTGCCCAACGAGCACGATACGATCGCGATGTTCCCCTATCGCCCGGGCCTCAAGCTGCTGGTCGCGTCGAGCGATGCCCGGGGCTTTGTCGTCGAGGGCGATGAGGCGGTGGCGCAGACCCGCGCCGGCAAGCAGGTCTTGACCCCGGCGGAGGGGGTATCGGCGCTGCTGTGCATCCCGGCCGAGGGCGACGCGGCGGCGTTTGTCGGCGAAAACCGCCGGCTGCTGGTTGTGGATCTGTCGGAAATCCCGGAAATGACGCGCGGCCGGGGCGTGATCCTGCAGCGCTACCGCATGGGCGGGCTGGTCGATGCGAAATGCTTTCGTCTCGCCGACGGGCTGTCGTGGCGGCAGGGCGAAAGCCGCACCCGCACCGAACCCGACCTGACCTCGTGGCGCGGCCCTCGCGGCGGCGCTGGGCGCAGCGTTCCACAAGGGTTTCCACGCAGCGGCAAGTTTGCCTGATCGGCTACGACACCGAGAAATTCACCGCATTCGTATTGGCGCCGCACAGCAAGACAGCGACCCGTTCGCCCGAAGCGGGGCGATAGCGGCGCGAGAGCAGCGCCGCGAGTGCCGTGGCGCCGCCCGGCTCGGCCGCGATGCGCAGCGTATCCCACAGCGCGAGCTGGGCGGCGCCGATCGCCTCGTCGGTCACCAGCACCGCCTCGCCGACAAAGCGCTGCGCAATCGGAAACATCAGCGTGCCGACGCGGCGCGGCGCCAGCGAATCGGCGGCGATCCCGCCCGCCGGGGCATCGACCGGCGCTCCGGCGGCAAGCGCGTTGTGCAGGGTCGGCGCCGCCTCGGGTTCGACCGAAACGACGCGGATGCGGTTTTCGTACCACGCGGCGATGCCGCCGATCAGCCCGCCGCCGCCGGTTGCGACCAGCAGAGTGTCGATGGCGGGCGCATCCTGTTCGAGCTCGAGCCCGACCGAGCCCTGGCCGAGCAGCGTCTCCGGCTGGTCGTACGCGTGGATCGCCAGCGCCCCAGTCTTGGCGACAAAGGCCTCGCTCGCCGCCAGCGCATCGGCATAGCGTGCGCCGCCGACGATCAGCGTGGCGCCATAGGCGCGGATGCGGGCGAGCTTGGCGGGCGACGTCACCTCGGGCACGAAGATCGTCGCCTTGTGTCCGAGCCGCATCGCGGCGTAGGCGACCGCGGCACCGTGGTTGCCGCCCGACGCGGCCGCGACGCCGGCCGCCGGTGCCGGCCGGGCCAGCAGGCTGGCAAACGCGCCGCGCGGCTTGAACGAGCCGGTATGTTGCAGGAATTCAAGCTTTAACGTCAGCGCCGGCCCGGCAAGGCCGAAATCGCCGGCCTCGACCCGGACGACCGGCGTGTGCCGGATGTGCGGGCGGATCAGCCGTTCGGTCGCGGCGATCTGGTCGCGCGTGACCGGCGGAGGTATCGTCTGGGCGACGGGTTGCGGCATCGCCCTGTCATAGCGGGGCCGGCGGGGATTGGGTAGGGCATGGTGATGACGGCAGCGGACGGTAACGGCGCGGTTCAACCTGACAGCACGCTCGATGCGACCGGGCTCAAATGCCCGCTGCCGGTGCTGAAGGCGCGGCGCGCGCTGCGCGACGTGCCGGCCGGCGGGGTTCTCGAAGTGCTCGCGACCGACCCCGGCGCGGCTGGCGATTTCCAGCATTTCTGCGAGACCACCGGGTGCGAGATGGTGGAATCGGGCGAGGCGGACGGGGTGCTGCGGTTTCTGTTGCGCAAGCCGGCTTGACACCGTCTGCGCGATCACTATCTGCTGCAGCCATGACACGCGCCCATCGCCTTTTGCGACGACGAATGCGCTAGCAGCTCCTGCGCTTGCCGGGGGCTGCTCTCGGCGCTTCCTTGCGGTTGCGCTGCGCCTGCCCCGAAACCTCCGCGCAGGGTTCCTGTCCGATGACCGATACCGTCCTGGCCTGCCGCGACCGCGGCGGGGCGGTGTTTGAGATCGACACCGATCCGAACCGGCTCGACCTCGACCTGATCCACGATTTTCTCGCCAATTGCTCGCATTGGGCGCGCGGCATTCCGCGCGAGACCCTGTGCCGGGCGATCGCCCATTCGCTGACCTATGGGCTCTATCGCGACGGCGCGCAGATCGGCTTTGCCCGGGTGGTCAGCGACCGCGCGACCTTTGCCTATCTCGCCGACGTGTTTGTGATCGCGCCGGCGCGCAATTGCGGGCTCGGGCAATGGCTGGTCGAGACGATCGTCAACGACCCCGCGCTTGCCGGGCTGCGGCGCTGGCTTCTGGTGACGCGCGACGCGGCCAGCCTTTATCGCCGCTGCGGGTTCGGCGAGTTGGGCGCGGCGACCTGCCTGGAGCGGTGGGACCCCGAATGCTACGGGATCAGCCTAGGTTGATCTCGATGTTGTCGCCGATGAGGCGCACCGGATGGGTCTTGATCGCGTCGACGCAGGGCGGCGCGGTCGCCGCCCCGGTCTTGACGTCGAAGCGGCCGGCATGCAGCGGGCACTCGATCTCGCCGCGATCGAGCCACCCGTCGGACAGCCGGGCATAGGCATGGGTGCAGATATCGTCGGTCGCAAACAATTCGCCGTCGAGGTCGTAGATCGCGACCTCGCGGCCGGCGACGACCAGCCCGATCACCTCGCCCTCGGCCAGGTCGGCGCGGGCAGCCACCCTGACCCAGCCGTCACCACCGTTGCTCATCGCCAGACCTCGCCCTCGATCGCGAAATCGGTCACGCCACCGCTGCGCCGGTCGAAAACGCCTTGAAGGCGATGATCGTGAACGTGTCCCTGATCCCGGGCAAGGCTTGAACCTGCTCGGTGACGAAATGACCAATATCCGCCGCGTCGGGCAGATAGCATTTCATCATCAGGTCGTATTGTCCGGAGATCGAGTACACCTCGGACACATGTTCGAGGGTCAAGACCGCGGCGTCGGCCACGGCATAGGCTTGGCCGCGCTCGCATTTGACCATGATGAAAATAGTTTGCATCCGGAAAATCCCACCGGCAGCGAAGCGCCGAGAATACCCGGTTTACGGCCGGCCGGCGACCCGTGGCGGCTGGGCGAGGAACGCCGGCGTGTGGTCGCCGAACGCAAGGCTCGGCGGGCCCGGGGCGCGGATCGGTTCGCGCCGTGGCGCCGCCGCGCGCGGCACTACGCCGATATGGGGTTCCGGGCGAGGGGCGCGCTCAGTGAGGGGAGCATGTTCGGTGCGGGGGGCACGATCTTCGCGTGGAGCGCGTTCCGCGCGGGGGGAACGAGCCGCCCGTGGAGCGCGTTCGGCGCGTTGGGCACGATCCGCCTGCGGCGCATGTTCGGTGCGCGGGGCGCGCGCGGCCGGGCGTCGCGCGGTGCGCGACCGCCCGCGGCGGCTATCGCCGTCGCTTTCGTCGAGTTCGGCAGCGGCGATCCCATCGATTGCCACCGGCGGAATCGGCTTGCCGATCAACCGAGTGATCGCCGCGACGTTCTTGCCGTCTTCGGGCGCGGCCAACATGAACGACCGACCGGGCCGCCCGGCCCGACCGGTGCGGCCGATGCGGTGTACGTAATCCTCGGGGTGATAGGGCACGTCAAAGCAGAACACATGGCTGAGCCCGGCGATGTCGAGGCCGCGCGCAGCGACGTCGCTGCACACCAGCAGACGGATCTCGCCGGCCTTGAAGCGGGCCAGGGTCTCGGTACGCTTGGGCTGCGGCATGTCGCCGTGCAGCGCGGCGGCGTCGAACCCGTGCTGCGTCAGCGATTTGTAGAGAATGTCGACGTCGCGCTTGCGGTTGCAGAAGATCAGCGCGTTCTTAACGTCTTCGCTGCAAATCAGCCGGCGCAGCGCCTCGCGCTTTTCTTCAGGCTCCAGCACGATCAGCGATTGAGCCACGGTTTCGGCCGGCGAGGCGGGCGGCGCCACGGAGACCTCGACCGGGTTATTGAGAAACGCGTCGGCCAGGCGGCGGATTTCGGGGGGCATCGTCGCCGAGAAAAACAGGGTCTGCCGCGATTTGGGCAGCAGCGAGACGATGCGCTCGACATCGGGGATGAAGCCCATGTCGAGCATCCGGTCGGCTTCGTCGATAACAAGGATACGTACATCGGACATCAGAATGCGGCCGCGTTCGAACAGGTCGATCAGCCGGCCCGGCGTCGCGATCAGCACATCGACCCCGCGGTCGAGTTTGCGCTCCTGGTCGGTGAAGCTCTCGCCGCCGATCAACAACGCCGTAGTGAGGCGATGATATTTACCGTAGACCTCGAACGAGACCTCGACCTGGGTCGCCAATTCGCGGGTCGGTTCGAGGATCAATGAGCGCGGCATTCGTGCCCGGGCCCGCCCGGCGGCGAGCTTGTCGATCATCGGCAGAGCAAAGCCGGCAGTCTTTCCGGTTCCGGTCTGGGCACAGCCGAGCAGGTCATGCCCGGTTTTGACGAAGGGGATCGCTTGTTGCTGGATCGGCGTGGGATTTGTATAGCCGGCATCCGAAACTGCCTGAAGAAGTTCAGGCGACAGTCCAAGTTCAGAAAAATCCATCGAGAATTGGGAGCCTTATCCGAGAATTATGCGGCAGCGCATGTTGCGGTTTTAAATGGCCTCATTGGGCAAAAAGTCAATCGAATTCCCCGATTGACCCATGCCTTTTCACCATGTCGGCATCCCGCAATCGGGTTTTGTGACTCACCGGCGACGGAACTGCGGCCGCGCCATGACAGGCGGCGCCACCGTGTCCTTGTGGCGAAAATTGATTCGCCCCTTGGTCAGGTCATAGGGGGTCATTTCTACCGTCACCCGATCGCCGGCCAGGATGCGAATGCGGTTCTTTTTCATCTTTCCGGAGGAGTAGGCCAGCGTCTCATGCCCGTTGTCGAGGCGCACGCGAAAGCGCGCGTCGGGCAGCAGCTCAAGCACGGTTCCTTCGAATTCGATCAGGTCTTCCTTGGCCATCCGCTCTCCTTGCAATAGGGGGTGCCAGAGCACCTCCGCTTGGCGCCGGCGCTTACGCCGGGCGCAGGTTCACGGCCGACACCCGGCCGCGCTGTCCTTGTTCGAGATCATACGTCAGTTTTTGATTCTCCTGCAGACCATCCATGTCTGCTCGCTCGACCGCAGAAATATGGACGAAAACGTCCGGCTTTTGGGAACAGGGGTGCCGCACGCAGGGTGCAGCGCATCAAACGTCGATGGGGCGGGGAACACGCGGCGCTCGAACGATCGCCGACAGTGAGGCCGGACCCAAACGGGTCGACGGCGATTAGGTAATAAACGCGTCAGAGCTGCGCAAGATCCGGGCGATCAGGTGCCGGACCGGCGTCGTCACACGTCGAGGTCGTGGGCAAACCGCGCGTTCTTTTGAATATAGTCGAAGCGCAGCTCGGGCCGCCGCCCCATCAGCGTCTCGACCAGCTTCTGGGTGCGCGCAAACCCCTCGTCGGGCGGTTCGGCGGCGCCTGGATCGCCGCGCGGCGGCAGCGTCACGCGCAGGAGCGTGCGCTGCGCCGGGTCCATCGTCGTTGCCCGCAGATAGCGCGCCGGCATTTCGCCGAGCCCCTTGAACCGGCTGACCTCGATCTTGCCGCGCGGGCCGAACGCGGTGCGGATCAGTTCTTCGCGGTGGGCGTCGTCGCGCGCGTAGTGCGTCGTGTCGCCCTGCGACAGCCGGTAGAGCGGCGGCAGCGCGAGAAACAGGTGCCCGTTGTCGACCAAGGCCGGCATCTCGCGAAAAAAGAACGTCATCAGCAGCGAGGCGATGTGTGCGCCGTCGACATCGGCGTCGGTCATGATGATGATCCGCTCGTAGCGCAGCGCGTCCTCGCGATAGCGCGAGCCCGAATCGGCGCCGAGCGCGAGGATGATGTCGCTGAGCTCCTGGTTGGCGCGCATCTTGTCGATCGAGGCGCTGGCGACGTTGAGTATCTTGCCGCGCAGCGGCAGGATCGCCTGGGTCACGCGATCGCGGGCCTGCTTGGCCGAACCGCCGGCGCTGTCGCCCTCGACCAGGAATATCTCGGTGTCCTCGGCGCTGTCGCGGGTGCAATCGGTCAATTTGCCGGGCAGGCGCAATTTGCGGGTCGCGGTCTTGCGCGCCATCTCACGCTGCTGGCGGCGGCGTTGGCGCTCTTCGGCGCGCTCGGTGATGCGGTCGAGCAGCACCCGGGTTGTCGTCGGGTCGGCACCGAGCCAGTGGTCAAAATGGTCGCGCAGCGCCCCTTCGACGAGTCGCACCGCCTCGGCGGAGGCCAGCCGCTCCTTGGTCTGACCCTGGAATTGCGGGTCGCGCAGAAACAGCGACAGCAGCATCGCGGCGCCGGCGGTCACGTCTTCGCCGGTAGCCTGGGCGATGCGGCGGTTGGCTGTCATCTCGCCGTAGGTCTTGATGCCACGGGTCAGCGCGTTGCGCAGCCCGGTCTCGTGGGTGCCGCCCTCGGGGGTCGGGATGGTGTTGCAATAAGAATGGCAGAAGCCGTCTTCCTCGTCTTCCGGCCAGGTCACCGCCCATTCGACGCTGCCGCCGTCGGGCAGTGCCACCTGGCCCTGAAACGGGCGCGGCGTCAGCACCGCGTTGCCGTCGAGGCTGGCCGCCAGGAAATCGCCGAGCCCGTTCGGGAAATGCAGCCGCGCCTCGGCGGGCACGCCCTCGGGTCGCGGCAAAGACGGGTCGCAACTCCAGCGGATCTCGACCCCGCGGAACAGATAGGCCTTCGACCGGCCCATCCGGTACAGGAGAGCCGGGCGAAACGCGGCGTCGCCGAAAATCTCCGGGTCGGGATGAAAGCTGAGGCTGGTGCCCCGGCGGTTCTGCACCGGACCGCAATCCTCGACCGATCCCTGCGGCACGCCGCGGCTGTAGGACTGACGCCACAACCGGCGGTCGCGCGCCACCTCGATTTCCAGCCGGTCGCTCAACGCGTTGATCACCGAGATGCCGACGCCATGCAGACCGCCCGAGGTCTTGTACGCGTCGCCGCCGAACTTGCCACCCGAGTGAAGCATCGTCAGGATGATCTCGAGCGCCGACTTGCCGGGGAAACGCGGATGCGGATCGACCGGAATGCCGCGGCCGTTGTCGCGAACCGTCACGGTGCCGCCGGCGTCGAGCTCAATCTCGATCCGGGTGGCATGGCCGGCGACGGCTTCGTCCATCGCGTTGTCGATTGCCTCGGCCGCGAGGTGGTGCAAGGCGCGCTCGTCGGTGCCGCCGACATACATGCCGGGGCGGCGGCGTACCGGCTCCAGCCCTTCGAGAACCTCAATGTCCTTGGCGGAATAGCTCTCGGCCGGCTTCGCCGCCAAATTGTCGAAAAGGTCTGGCATCACGGGGAATTATAGGGAAGCTTGAACGGGGCGCAAGCAGGATGCGGTATATATTGAGAGCGACTCCAACAAGATATTGGTGGGAGGATGGATGGCGCATCGCGTCGTTCTTTATCGCCTCCGGGAACTGATCCGGCTTGGCGGGACTTAACCAGATGATGACCGAACAGCTGATGACCAATGAGCGAAAGATCTGGGAGGCGGCGCTGCTTCTGGTACGCCGCCACGGAGCGGACGCCGTGTCGATCGCCGAACGCGAGGCCGAGCGGCTGCGTGGCGGCGACGACGATCTGACCTGTGTCGTGTGGTGCTGGATCGCGCGGTCGACGGCAGAGCTGCTGCGCCCGGTGCCGGGAGCCGGCGAACTGATTCATTAGTGGCGCAAACCGGCGCCGAAAACCGCGAACCTCTTTCGCGGTGCGGCGCACGCGGCGATACTGCGGCGCAGGATCATCGATATCGGCGAGGGACGGTCATGGCGGAAAGCTGGTTGCGTCGCGTTGGCGGCGGCTCGCGAGACACCGGAAAGACGTTCGAGGTCGCTCACGACGAGGGCGAATGGCGCAAGAAGCTGACCCCGCAGCAGTATCACGTGCTGCGCGAGCACGGCACCGAACGCGCCGGCACCAGCCCGCTCGACAAAAAATACGATCCCGGGGTTTACTATTGCGCCGGCTGTGGCGAGCCGCTGTTTTCCTCCGACACAAAATTCGACAGCGGCACCGGCTGGCCGAGCTTTTACGCGCCGCTCGACGGAGCGGTCGAGACCGAGACCGATCGCAGCTTTTTCATGAGCCGCACCGAAGCGCATTGCCGGCGCTGCGGCGGGCATCTCGGTCACGTTTTTGATGACGGCCCGAATCCGACCGGAATGCGCTATTGCATGAACGGAGTTTCGCTCGACTTCCAACCCGGCGAAACGCCGCCGGGCAAGGCTGAGCAGACCGACAAGAGCTGATTGCCGGCGGCGGCCCGTTACACCGCGTCGCTGCCGCGCTCGCCGGTGCGGATGCGGATCGCCTCGTCGATCGAGGCGACAAAGATCTTCCCGTCGCCGGTCTTGTCGGTGCGGGCCGCCTGCTGGATCACGTCCACCGCCCGCATCGTCAGCGCATCATCGAGGACGACCTCGATCTTCAGCTGGGGCAGCAGGTCGATCAGGTATTCGGCGCCGCGATAGATCTCCGCCTGGCCGCGCTGCCGGCCGAAGTCGCGCACTTCGCTGACCGTCATCCCGGTGATCCCGACTTCGTGCAGGGCGCTTTTCACATCGTCGAGCTTGAACGGCTTGATGATCGCCTCGACCTTTTTCATCTCGGCACCGCAGCAATGAGCGACCCTCAGCTTTGCGCACAAACCGTGCCAAGAGACGCAAAAGGCCGGCGCCCGGCAATCGCCCGGCGCCGGCCTGTCGCGGCGGTTAAGCGGTTAGAACAGGATGCCGGTTTCGAGCATCACCCGGCCCTGCGTCTTCGCGTTGCCGCTCTTGCCGAATGCCGATCCTGGGGTGGTATCGCTAACCTGGACGATCGAGCCTTCGCCGCGGACGAAGAAGATGCCTTGCTGGTAGGTCGGTGTCAGCGTCAACGACCAGGCCGAGCTGCCGGGACCGTAGCCGAGCAGGTTGGGTCCGGTCACCTTGTTGCCCGACGAGCCGATGATTTCGCCGCGGCCCGCAAGGCTGAAATTGCTGTTGAACGCGTAGCTGACGAGCACCGCGCCGCCATAAGTCGATCCGCCGCTGGTCCAGCCGAGACCGGGTTGTGACGGCACATTGGTGTATTGGAAGTACGGCGTGATCGTCCACGGCGCGTTGTTGTAGGTATAGATCAGGTTGACGATCGTGCTGTTGCTTTGCGGCGTCGGGGTCAGAAACGTATTCGACTGGACCCCGGTAGTCCCGAAATTGCCGCCGGCGGCGACCGCCAGCGTGTTGGCCGGATTGATGGTCCAGCTCGCCAACCCGCTCAACCAGTTGAAATTGTCGGAGTCGAAACCGTCGTTGAGCGAAAGCGAGTAGGCGACCGGGCCCCAGGTATAATTGGCCTGAATGCCCTTGCTGATCGCCGGCTCCTGGCCCCACAAGAGTCCGCGCTCGATGTTCATGTTCTCGAAGGTGAAGGTATACTCGGCGCCGATCAGGGTCGGCAGCTTGCCAGCCTGCACCGAGAACGATTCGTTCGGCGCAAACTTCAGATAGGCTTCGGGCAGCGGGCCGAAATAGGTGCTGTTGGCGGTCGAGGCGCGGATGTAGGGCGCGCCCAGCGCCGGCAGCGAATATATTCCGGCCTGCACGTAGAATTGCAGCATGCCATCGGTCTTCTGTACGACGGCTTGGCCGTTGCTGATGTCGAGCGCGCCGTCGTGGTCGGAGGCGAAGTGGTTGCCTTCGAGCAGGCCGAGCCCGGTCAACGCGCCGGTGACGTAGACGGTACCGAGCCCGCCGACCTCGAATTTGGTCGGGTTCGGGTTGGCGGCCAGCGGCCCCGTCATGGCGGGATTTGCCATCGGCGCCGGTGCCGGGGCCGCGGGAGCCGGTGCGGCGGGGGGCGGCGGTGCGCCGGGAGGCAGGGCCTGGGCCAGCGCCGGCAGCGGCCCGGCGACTACCCCGGCCCAGCCAAGCGCCGTACCAACTGCGATCAGTTTCTTCATCAGATGTCCCCTTGTTGTTCCCCGATCGGAAGGCGTCGTCTTCTAATGAAGCGGCCCGCGGATCGTCGTGCGAAGGCAGAACCTCTAGATAGAACCAAGAATAGATTAGATCCCATCGCCTGATATATCCGATTCTCTGCTATTCCCTCGGAATATTGATGGGATCGATCAAAAGGCCACAAGTTGCCAAAAAAACGGGCAATACCTTTTGTGTTCTTAGACAGTCGTCGCGGAGGTGCACGAATGCCCGGCATTTGCTGCTGAAGAAAGAGGCGCTCATGGCACTACCTCGCCGTGCAATGACAGATCGAGGCCTTCGCGCTCGGCGTCGCTATCGACCCGCAGCCCGATCGCCATATCGATGAGCTTGAGCAGGATGAGGCTGACGACCCCGTCATAGGCGATCGTGCACCCGATACCGTAGAGCTGGATGATGACCTGATACGGGTTGCCGTCGATCAGCCCGCTATGCCCGTCGCCGCCGACCGCGGCGACCGCCAGAACGCCGGTCAGCAGCGCGCCGACGATGCCCCCGACTGCATGCACGCCGAATGCATCGAGGCTGTCGTCATAGCCGAAGGCGTGCTTGAGCCCGGTCGCACCCCAATAGCAGGCGACGCCGCCGGCGAGGCCGATGATCAACGCCCCGCGCGGGTCGACAAACCCCGAAGCCGGGGTGATCGCAACGAGCCCGGCGACCGCACCCGAGCAGATGCCGAGCACGCTTGGCTTGCCGCGCAGGGTCCATTCCACAAACATCCAGGTCAGCGCTGCAGTCGCGGTGGCAATCTGCGTGACCGCCATCGCCATGCCGGCGCCGGTTCCCGCGGTGACGGCGGAGCCTGCATTGAAGCCGAACCAGCCGACCCACAGTAGCGACGCGCCGATCATGGTCAGCACCAGGTTGTGCGGCGGCATCGGCTCACGCGGATAGCCGCGCCGCTTGCCCAGCATCAGCGCGCACGCCAGCCCGGCGACACCGGCATTGATGTGGACGACAGTGCCGCCGGCAAAGTCGAGCACGCCGGCCTTATTAAGGAACCCGTCGGCGCCCCACACCCAGTGCGCGATCGGCGCGTAGACTACGATCGCCCAGAGGCCGATGAACCAGACCAGCGCCGAGAATTTCATGCGGTCGGCGATCGATCCGCAGATCAGCGCCGGGGTGATGATCGCGAACGTCATCTGAAAGCACATGTAGACCGATTCAGGGATGGTCTTGGCCAACTCGTTGACCGAATCGAGGGTCATCCCCATCAGCAAAAAGCGGCTGAACCCGCCGACAAACGGGCTGCCGGTGGTGAAGGCCATGCTGTAGGTGCATACGGTCCACAGCACCGTCACCAGGCAGGTGACCATGAAGCTCTGCATCACCGTCGCCAGCACGTTCATCTTGCGGACCATGCCGCCGTAGAACAGCGCCAGCCCGGGGATCGTCATCATCAGCACGAGCGCGACCGAGGTAAGCATCCACGCGGTGTCGCCGCTGTCGATCTTGGGCGCCGCCGGGGTGGTGGCGGCGGGTGTGGGCGGGGTGGTGGCGGGTGTGGCGGGCGCTGCCGGCGCGGCGGCCGCGGGCGGGGATGCCGGCGCGGTCTGCGCCATCGGCGAAGCTGGCCACAAGCAGGCGATGGCTACAGCAAACAGGATCGGCATTACCAACCGAAACAAAACACGCATTGTCTAAACTCCCAGGGAGCACACGTAAGCGCGGAAGGAGCAGCCGGGCAAAAAGGAGGGGTGCTTCCCGCGCGGGTCGCACCCCTCACTGGCTTGCTCTAGCTCCTCGAGTTGGCGGCGTCCTTATTCGGCAACGGCCGGGATTTCTTGGCCATCGCCGAAGTTGTAGGCGGTCTCGCCATGAACCGCGTCGTCGCCGACGCGTAGCGTCGTCTCGTCCATCCGCAAGGGCACGAAGATCGAGATCAGCTTGAGGATGATGAACGTGGCGATGACGTTGTAGACGATGATGAAGGCCGCCGCGTAGACCTGCATCAGCAGCTGGTGGCCGCCGTCGCCATAGAGCAGGCCGGTGATGCTGACGCCCGGCGCCTCCTTGTCGGTCCCGATATAGACCAGCATCTCGGGGCAAGCGAAAATGCCGACCGCCAGCCCGCCGATCAGCCCGGCAACGCCGTGGGTCGACAGTACGCACAGCGTGTCATCGACCTTCTTGAACAGCGCAGTAGTCTGCACTTTGTTCATCATGATCCACGGGATGATGCCCGTGATCACCCCGATCGCGATCGCGCCCCAGCCGTTGACGTAACCGGCGCCAGGCGTGATGCCGACGAGGCCGGCGATCATGCCGTTGATCGCGCCGACGACCGATGGCTTGCCGTAGGCCATCGAGTCCATGATCGTCCACACCAACAGCGACACGCAGGTGCACAGGTTGGTGTTGAGGATCGCCGCGGAGGCGTCGGCATTGGCAAAATAGGGGTCGCCGCCGTTAAACCCGTTCCACCCCAGCCACAGGATGCCGGCCCCAGCGAGGGCCATCAGCAGGCTGTTGGGCGGGAAATGATCGCGATCCTGCTGGATGCGCGGCCCGATCAGCGCCGCGGCGACAAACCCCGATGTGCCGGCCGCCAGATGGATGACGTAGCCGCCCGAGAAATCGGCTGCCCCGAGCGAGGCAAGCCAGCCGCCGCCCCAGATGCTGAAGCACCCGACCGTGTAGACGAACGTCATCCACAGCGGCACGAAGATGATCCAGGCCTTGAAGTTCATCCGCCCGATCAGCGAGCCGGCTAGGATGATCACCGTGATCGCCGCAAACACGAACTGGAAGAACATCATCGTCGACATCGGGAAGCCGAGCGGCGGCATGCCCGATGCCGCGGCTGGTACGACCGCCTGGCCTAGCAGAAAGCTGGCTGACAAGGCCGTGGCAGGCTTGCCAAGGAAGGGGAACCATTGCTGGCCGAAGGCCATGTTGTAGCCCCACAGCACCCACACGATCATCACGGCGGCGAAGGCATACATCGCCATGAAGGCCGAGTTCAGCGCCCACTTCTTCTTGACAATCCCCCCGTAGAGGATCACCAGCCCCGGTATGCTTTGGAGGCCGACGAAAGTAGCCGCGGCCATTTGCCAGGCATTGGAACCGGTATCTAACCATTTTGGTGATGCGACTAGCATTCTCCACCTCGTAAGATTTCTGCCGAACCTATGCCCCATTCCGAGCTCGCCGCCGGCTCGAGGGACGCCCGCCATACGACGGGTGCGGTGAGGCAAGAACCGTGCCTAGTCGGACACCTGTATCAAACTCATCGAGAGGCTATTGATGTTGGCTGAATTTGTCGGCCGGCGCTGCTTGGGCAGGACTTGCTCAGGGGCGCGACAAAGGAGTGCCGCGCTGCTCGCCATGGCGGGCGGGTTGCTGCTGGGGGGAACTCTGCCGGTGCACGCTGCGGTTCAGAAATTCCGCTGCACCAACGTCGCGAGCGGCGCGCCGTGGACGATCGCCGTTGATCTCGACCACGCGCGAGTAAACACGTTTCCGGCCCGGATTTCCGACACGTGGGTCAGTTGGCACGACCCAAGTGCCGGATATTTCGAGCTCGAACGCGCGACCGGCAAGCTTCGCCTGCGCAACGCATCGAGCACTGGCGGCTATTTCCTCTACTATGCCTGCCGCCCGGAATGACTGCCGAGGCCGCCGCCCGGGCAGAGTTGCCCGGGTGGAGGGCGACACATGAACGGTCGGATTGACCAAGCCGATCGGCATGTGCGGTTTTCATCGGAAATGCCTATTTTATAGGCGAATAACTGATGCGTTAATAGACAGCGGGAAACTCGCCCAGTTTCTGAGAACCTGCTATTTCCGGCGCGCGCAGCCCGGCGGGGATTCGACCCGCTATCGAAGCCGGCGACACTTGAGGAAAGCGCGTCGCAGCCAGGGCCACCGTCCATGACCTCAAGCGACACTCGGTGGCACCATGACCGTAGTTGAGGCCGGGGTTCGGGCCATTGTCGGGTTCGCCTCGAAAACCGGGCCGCGTAAGAACAACGAGGATTTCGCCGGGGCATTGCTCGGTGCCGAGCTGCCCGAGCCGCGCCAGGAGGTCGTCGCCGCGATCGCCGACGGCATTGGCAGCGCCAAGGGTGGGCGCACCGCGGCCGAGACGGCGGTGCGCGGCTTTCTCGACGGGTTCTGCGACCTGCCCGAGACGATGGAGGTGCAGCGCGCGGCAGCCAGGATCGTGACCGCGCTGAACGGCTGGATCAATTCGATGGGCCGCCAGGACCCGGCCCTAACTGGGCTCGGCTGCACGTTTACCGCACTCGTGCTGCGCGGCCGCGTCGTGCATGTGCTGCATGTCGGCGACACGCGCGCCTACCGCCTCAGCGGCAACCGGCTGAGCCTGCTGACCACCGACCACATCCGTCAGGAGGGCGGCGGCCGGTCGCACACGCTGACCCGCGCGCTTGGCGTCGAGACCGAAATCCGGCTCGACTATGCGACCCAGCCGATCGCGCTGCATGACCGCTTTGTGCTGTGCAGCGACGGGGTTCATGGATCTCTGTCGGAGGCGAGCATCGCCGAAATCATGCGCGACCGCTCGGCGCCGGAAGATACCGCCGGCGCGCTGGTTGCGGCAGCGCTTGGCGCCGGCAGCACCGACAATTGCACCGCGCTGGTGCTCGACGTCGTGGCATTGCCGGCGTCGGGTTCGGGCGATGTCAGCACGATCGTGCAATTGCCGATCATCCCGGTGCCCGTGGCCGGCGAGTCGATCGACGGGTTCGTCCTGAAGGCGCTGATTTCAGATGGCCGGTACAGCCGGCTATTCGGCGCGGAGGACGAGATCGAGGGCGGCGCTCTCGCGCTGAAATTCCCCAAGCCGCAAGTCGCCAGCATCGAAGCCTACCGCGCTGCCTTCGTGCGCGAGGCATGGGTCGGGGCGCGGGTGCACAACCCCTCGGTTGGTCGCGTCATCGAGCTGCCGCCGGGCCGGCAGACCTGTCTTTACACGGTGATGCCGCTCTACCAGGGCGAACTGCTCGAGCGGCGGCTGTCGCGCAGCCCGGCGCTGGGCCTGGAAGAGGGGCGGGCGATCACGATCGCGCTCGCCCGCGCAGTCGCGGCGTTGCACCGCGCCGGGATCATTCACCGCGACATCAAGCCGGACAACGTGATCCTCGAAGGCGGCGGCTTGCTGAAGCTGATCGATCTCGGCGTCGTGCGGGTGCCCGGGCTCGAGGAGTTTCCGCCCGAGGCGACGCCCGGCACGCTCGCCTACATGGCGCCCGAAATGGCGGCAGGCGAGGTCGGCAACGAAGCCACCGACATCTATGCCCTGGGCGTCACGATGTTCCGTGCCTTTACCGGCGAGTTTCCCTATGGCAACGCAGACGCGACGAGCCCGCCACGGCGGGCCCGGCCGGCAGGGTTTGCGACGCTGCGCCCCGATCTGCCGGCCTGGCTCGAGGCCGGGTTGACCCGCGCGGTCGCACCGGACCCGGCGCGGCGCTTTCGCGACATGACCGAATTTGCCCTAGAGATGGAGGCCGGCCCGTCGCGCGCCCCGGCGCGGCTCAATCGCCCGCTGACCCTCTACGAGCGGGCGCCGGTGCGCGTCTGGCAAGGCATCTCGGCGCTGCTCGCGCTGGCGCTTCTGGTATCGCTGCTGATCCGGTAGGGGCGGCGGTTTCGCCTCAGCTGTTGTCGCGGCCGCCGAACAGGCTGCCAAGGATGCCGCCGACCGCCGCGGCGCCGACCGTGGAGCCGACATTGCCCGCGGGCGCCGAGCTCGACTGGCCCGGCAGATAGCGGGCGATCTCCTCGGCCAAGTTGAGGATCGGCATGCTTTGCAGCAGCACCCGGCCCGGGCCGGTCACGGTGGCGAGAAACAGCCCTTCGCCGCCGAACAGGATGTTCTTGAATCCCGGCACCATCTGGATGTCGAACTGCACGCTCGGCTCCAATGTGCCGACATGGCCGGCATGGACGAGCAGGCGCTCGCCTGGGGCAAGGTCTCGTGCGACGATCTCGCCCGAGAGGTCGAGGAACGCGGTGCCAGGGCCGCTGACCTTCTGCAGGATGAAGCCCTGGCCGCCGAAAAACCCGGCGCCGATGCGCTTCTGCCAGGCGACCTCCAGCGTCACCGATTTCTCGGCGCAGAGAAAGGTTTCCTTGCGGCAGATCAGCGATTGGCCGGGCCCCAACTCGACCGGCATGATCGTCCCGGGAAAGCGCGGCGCGAAGGCGACCTGCCCGGTATCGCGCGCGATGAAATCGGTGATGAAAAAGCCGCCTCCGCTCAGGCTGCGCAAAAAGCCGGCGACCATGCCGCCGCCGGTCGTCGTGTTCATCTCGATCGCGTCGGTCATCCAGCACATGCTGTTGGTCTGGCTGTAGAGGATTTCGCCCGGTTGCAGGTCGATCGACAGCGTCTGCATCAGCGTGCCGGAAATTTCGTAGCGCAACTCGGCCTCCCTGCTCGGCGGTCGGCAATGTCTGGGGTCGGTACATACGCTGACGGGGCCGGGTTTTGCCCGGCCCCGTCGTGTCGCGGTGGGACTGAGGGGATGCCTCAGACCGAATAGTACATCTGGAACTCGATCGGGTGCGGGGCGTGCTCGAAGTTGTACACCTCCTCCCAGCGCAGCTCCATGTACGACTCGACGAAGTCGGCCGAAAACACGTCGCCCTTGGTCAGGAAGGCGTAGTCGGCCGCGAGTTCGCCGATTGCCTCGCGCAGCGAGCCGCACACGGTCGGAACGTCCTTCAGTTCCTCGGGCGGCAGATCGTAGAGGTTTTTGTCCATCGGGTCGCCGGGGTGAATCTTGTTCTGGATCCCGTCGATCCCGGCCATCAGCATCGCGGCGAAGCCGAGATACGGGTTGCACGCCGGGTCGGGGAAGCGCACCTCGACGCGCTTTCCCTTGGGGCTGTGGACATAAGGGATGCGGCACGAGGCCGACCGGTTGCGTGACGAATAGGCCAGCAGCACCGGGGCCTCGAAGCCGGGAATCAGGCGCTTGTAGCTGTTCGTGGTCGGGTTGGTGAAGGCGTTGATCGCCTTGGCGTGCTTGATGATGCCGCCGATGTAGTAAAGCGCGGTCTCGCTGAGGTCGGCATAGAGGTTGCCGGCAAAGCTCGGCCGCTCGCCCTTCCAGATCGACTGGTGCACATGCATGCCTGAGCCGTTGTCGCCCTTGATCGGCTTGGGCATGAAGGTCGCGGTCTTGCCGTACTGGACGGCGACGTTGTGCACGACGTACTTGTAGATCTGCATGTTGTCGGCGGTGCGCACCAGCGTATCGAAGACGAAGCCGAGTTCGTTCTGACTGGGCGCCACCTCATGGTGATGCTTCTCGACGTCGAGGCCCATGTCGTTCATCACCGACAGCATCTCCGCGCGCAGGTCCGACTGGCTGTCGACCGGCGGCACGGGGAAATAGCCGCCCTTGATCGGCGGGCGATGGCCGGAATTGCCGTCGGGGTACTTCTTGTTGCTGACGTAGGGGCCTTCGTCGCTGTCGATCGTGTAGCTGGCGGTCTGCATCGCATTTTCGTAGCGTACGTCGTCGAATACGAAGAACTCGGCCTCCGGCCCGAAATACGCCTTGTCGCCGGTTCCGCTCGAAATCAGGTGCTGCTCAGCCTTCTTGGCGATCGAACGCGGGTCGCGGTTGTAGGGCTGGCCGGTGCCGGGCTCGTGAATGTCGCAAAAGACGATCAGTGAGGTCTGCGCCGCAAACGGATCGAGCACTGCGGTCGCGCAATCGGGCATCAACACCATGTCGGATTCGTTGATGGCCTTCCACCCGGCGATCGATGAGCCGTCGAACATGACTCCTTCATTGAGGAAGTCTTCATTGATCGTCTTCACATGATGCGCCAGATGCTGCCACTTGCCGCGCGGATCAGTGAACCGAAAATCGACGTATTTCACGTCGTGTTCCTTGATCATCTCCATGACTTTTTTGGTGTCGGCCATCGTTACTTCCCTTACTGCTTGGGTTGGGTGTTCCTCGCTGAGGGTCGACAACCGACCCGGCCAGCCCTTTCAGTGCCAGTGTCAGCCCTTTCAATGCCAGCGTATGATTGCGCCCCGGTTTGTCCGGCTAGATCGCATCCGGCCCGCGTTCGCCGGTGCGGATCCGGATCGCTTCCTCGATCGAGGCGACGAAGATCTTGCCGTCGCCGATGCGGCCGGTATGGGCGGCCTGCTGGATCGCCTCGACGGCCCGCTCGACCATCGAGTCCTCCATCACCACCTCGATCTTGACCTTGGGCAGAAAGTCCACGACGTACTCGGCGCCGCGGTACAGCTCGGTATGGCCCTTCTGCCGACCGAAGCCCTTGGCCTCGGTCACGGTGATCCCCTTGATACCAACCTCGTGCAGCGCCTCTTTCACTTCGTCAAGCTTGAAGGGCTTGATGATCGCCTCGACCTTTTTCATCACTCTTCACCCTCTGTGGCGGATCGCGCCGCCCATGGCGCTATGGCAGAGCATAACGCATGCCAGAACCACGGGGCGACGCGCCTGTCCCCCCGCGGCCTGTCGGCGCCCCATCTTAATGCAATTCAGACCAACAGATGCCTATAAAATAAGCACAACTCCCGCTCAGACGGCGTCGCTCTTCGGCAGGTTGCCGAGGAAGTCGCGAATGCGCGCGATCGCTTCGCCGATCGCTTCAAGGCTGCTGGCATAGGAGAACCGCACATAGTTTTCGCCAAACGCGCCAAAGCTGGTGCCGGCGATCGTCGCCACTCCGGCCTTTTCCAACAGCTCGGTCTGGAACGCCTTGGTGTCGTAGCCGGTGCCGGCGATGTTGGGGAAGGCATAGAACGCCCCGCCGGGGTTGGCGCAGCGGATGCCGGGCAGCCCGTTGAGCGCGGCGACGATCATCTGCCGGCGCTCGGCAAAGGCCGCGACCATCCGCTGCACCGGTTCGCGCGGTCCTTCGAGCGCGGCGATGCCGGCGAACTGCGCGGCGGCGTTGACGCAGGAATGGCAGTTGATCGCCAGCCGCTCGGCGTGCTCGAACAGCCCTTTCGGCCACACTCCATAGCCCATGCGCCAGCCGGTCATCGCATAGGTCTTGCTCCACCCGTCGAGCAGGATCACCCGGTCGGCGATCGACGGATAGGTCAGCAGGCCGGTATGGACGGCACCGTCATAGAGGATCTCGCCGTAGATCTCGTCGCTCATCACCGCGACCTGCGGGTACTTTTCGAGCCCGGCGACGAGCCGGTCGAGTTCGCTCTTCGGCACCACGCCGCCGGTCGGGTTGGCCGGGCTGTTGATGATCAGCAGGCGGGTGCGCGGGGTGATCTTTTCCAGCACCTCGTCGGCGCTGAACGAGAACCCCTTGCTCTCGTGCAGCGGCACCGGCACCGGCGTCGCGCCGGAAAAGCGGATGACGCTCTCGTAGATCGGAAAGCCGGGGTTCGGATAGAGGATCTCGACGCCCGGTTCGCCGAACATCAGGATCGCAAAGAACATCGTCACCTTGCCGCCGGGCACGACGAGCACCTGCGCCGGCGACACCTCGATACCGTGGCGGCGGTGGAGGTCGCGTGCCACCGCCTCGCGCAATTGCGGTATGCCGTTGGCCGGGGTATAGCCGTGATGGCCGTCGGCGAGAGCTTTGCGCCCGGCCTCGACGATGTGCGCCGGGGTCGGAAAGTCGGGCTGGCCGATGCCAAGATTGATGATCGACCGGCCCTGCGCCGCCAGCGCATTGGCCCGCGCCAGCACCTCGAACGCGGTTTCGGTGCCGAGCGTCTGCATCCGGCTGGCGATCTGCAACATCAATGGTCCTCCGCTTTGCTCTTGCGGCGATCTTTTAGCGTCAACGCCGCGGTGACGCGATGAAGAACAGACGCGGGTAGGGCAGCAGCACCTGGCCGTCGCTGCGTTTCGGGAATGCCTCGGCGAGCAGCGCGGTGTACCGATCGAGAAACACCTTCTGCTCGTCGGTGCTGAGCCGGGTGAGAAATGGCCCCAGCCCGGAACCGCGCAGCCACGAAATGATCGCGGCGATGTCGGGCATCGCCTGGATATAGTTGGTCTCCCACACCACGACGCGGTCGCAGCGCGGCGCCAGCAGATCGTAATAGAACTCGGGCGGCTTGACCGGCGACGGGTCGCGCGCCCCGGCCAGCAGGTCGCGCCATGGGCCCTCCGCGGCGACCTGCCGCATCAGCGCATGCGTCACGAAGTCGTGGTTGCGCGGCATCTGCACCGCGAGTTGCCCGTCGGGGGCGACGCCATCGAGCAGGCGCGGCACCAGGCGCTCATGGTCGCCGACCCATTGCAGCGCCGCGTTGGAAAATACCAGGTCGCAGGGCGCCTCTGGGCGCCACGCGGCGATGTCGCCCGCGACGAAGTCGACCGTGGAGTCGCCGCGCCGCGCCTTGGCGAGCATGTCGGCCGAATTGTCGATACCGGTGATCGCCGCGTCAGGCCAGCGCCGGCGCAGCACCGCGGTGCTGTTGCCGGGGCCGCAGCCGAGATCGACGATGTGCCGCGGCGCGTCGAGGTCGATCCGCCCAACCAGGTCGGCAGCCGGCCGCGTCCGCTCGTCGGCAAAGCGCAGATACTGCCCGGCATCCCATTCGTGCGGCATCGCCCCGTCCTCCGCCTGCTAACCGGCCCTTAGATACTGGATCGCCGCGTCGCGCTGAAACAGATAGAGCAGCGTGCGCAGCGCCGCGCCGCGCGGGCTTTCAAGGTGGGGGTCGCGTTCGAGGATCAGCCGCGCGTCGTCGTGTGCGATCGCCACCAGGTCGGCGTGCTGAGCGAGGTCGGCAAGGCGCAGGCTGGGCAGCCCGCTTTGTCGCGTGCCCAGCACCTCGCCGGCGCCGCGCAGCCGTAAATCCTCCTCAGCGATGCGGAACCCGTCGTCGCTTTCGCGCAGGATCGCCAAGCGTTGCCGCGCGACCTCGCCGAGCGGCGTCTGGTAGAGCAAGAGGCAGGTCGAGCCGGCGCTGCCGCGCCCGATCCGCCCGCGCAGTTGGTGCAGCTGTGACAGGCCGAACCGCTCGGCCCGCTCGATGACCATTATCGTCGCGGCCGGCACATCGACGCCGACCTCGACCACGGTGGTGGCCACCAGCAGGTCGATGCCGCCGCCGGCAAAGAGCGCCATCACCCGGTCCTTGTCGGCCCCTTTCATGCGGCCGTGAATCAGCCCGGTCCGGGCGCGCGGGAGCAATTCCTTGAGCACCCGGCTGCGCTCCTCGGCGGCGGCGAGGTCGGTGGTCTCGGATTCCTCGACCAGCGGGCACACCCAGTAGATCTTGGCGCCGCGCCCGAGCGCGCGGGTGAGCCCGCCGATCACCTCGTCGATGCGGTCGAGCGGCACCGTGCGGGTGTCGACCGGTTGGCGCCCCGGCGGCTTTTCGGTGAGCCGCGAGGTGTCGAGATCTCCGTATACGGTCATCATCAGCGTGCGCGGGATCGGGGTCGCGCTCATCAACAGCGTGTCGACGGCGCGGCCCTTTTCGCCGAGCGCGAGGCGCTGGTCGACGCCGAAGCGGTGCTGCTCGTCGATGACCGAGAGCGCCAAGTCGCGAAACTCGACATTGGGCTGGATCAGCGCATGGGTGCCGACGACGATCGGGATCGTGCCATCGGCGAGCCCCGCGAGAAGCGCGTCGCGCGTTCGGCCTTTCTCGCGCCCAGTCAAGAGGCCGACGGCGATCCCGGCCGGCGCGACGAGGCGCTGCAGCGTGGCATGGTGCTGTCGCGCCAGGATTTCAGTCGGCGCCATCAACGCCGCCTGCGCCCCGACCTCGACCGCGATCAGCATCGCCAGCAAGGCGACGACGGTCTTGCCGCTGCCGACATCGCCCTGCAGCAGCCGCATCATCTGCTGCGGCGCCCGCATGTCGGCGGCGATTTCGGCCAGCGCCAGCCGCTGGCTGTGGGTCAGCGCGAAGCCGAGACCCGCTTCGATCGGGCTCGACAGCGCGCCGCTGCCGGTGATCACCCGGCCGGGGCGGTGTCGGCGCCGTGCGCGCACCAGGGCGACCGCCAGCTGGCTCGCCAGGATTTCGTCGTAGGCGAGGCGCTGGCGCGCCGGGGTGGCGGGCAACAGATCGTCGTCTTTCTGCGGCGCGTGGGCGGCAGTGATAGCCTCGTTCCAGCCCGGCCAGCGGTGCCGCGCCGCCAGCGCCGGGTCGAGCCACTCGGGCAGGCGCGGCGCGCGCTCCAGCGCGGCGGCGACGGCGCGCTGGACGACCCGCGGCGACAGACCGGCGGTCAGCGGATAGACCGGTTCGATTCCTTTGATGCGGTCGGCCTGGTCCGGCGCAACGACGTAATCCGGGTGAGCGATCTGCGGGATGCCGCCGTAGAATTCGACCCGGCCGCTGACGATCCGGTCGCTGCCGACGGGCAGAAGGCGGTCGAGGTGGTCGCCCTTGACGTTGAAATAGACGAGCGACATGTAACCGCTGCCGTCGCCGCAGGTGACGCGGTAGGGTCGGCGGCCCATACCCTTGTCGTGCCGCTCGATTCGCACCTTTATCGTCACGACTTGGTCATGTGTGAGCGCGGATATGGGCGGCGCGGCGCGGCGGTCGACAAGCCCGTTCGGCAGGTGCCACAAGAGATCGACCACCAGCGGCCCGGCGGCGCGCTCCAACAGCTTGCCGAGCTGCGGGCCGATCCCGCTGAGCGCGGTCACAGGGGCGAAGAGTGTGTCGAGAAGGGCAGGGCGCAAGTTGCGGATATCCGCCATTCGCGCGCGTCGGCTGACGCGGCGCCAGGAAATGTCTATATCGATGACGCCCCGACGCCAACCCGACCGATGATCCAATCCACCGATATTCGCCGCAGGCGACTGCGCTTTCGCTCATGGCACCGGGGCACCCGCGAGGCCGATCTGCTGCTCGGATCGTTTGCGGATTCGCATTTGGCCGGGTTTGGCGATGTCCAGCTCGACCGCTATGAGGCGCTGCTCGAATGCCCCGATCCCGATCTGTTCGACTGGATTGTCGGCCGCACATCGCCGCCGGCGGAGCATGACCACGACGTGACCCGATTGCTGCTCGCCTTCCGCTACAACCCACGACCGACGTGACCGCACTGAACGACCTTGCCCGTTCGCTGGTCGCAGACCCGCGCGCGCTTACCATTTCCGGCGCGCCCGAAGGGCACGACGCGGCGACAATCGGCGCGCTGGTGGCCGAGGGTGGCGGCGCGTGGCTGCATGTCTGCCGCGACGATAACCGCATGGCCCGGTTTGCCGACGCGCTGGGATTTTTCCACCCCGGGCTCGGCGTGCTGACCTTCCCTGCGTGGGATTGCCTGCCCTACGACCGGGTGTCGCCGAACGGCGAAATCACCAGCCGCCGCATCGACACGCTGACCCGACTGGCCGGCGGCGCGGAAGCCCGCCCGCTGATCGTGCTGACCACGGTCAACGGATTGGTGCAGTTCGTGCCGCCGCGCAGGCTCTTTGCCGACCGCACGCTGACCCTCGGCACCGGCGGCCGCATCCTGCTCGACCGGCTGCAGAGCTTTCTGCGCAACAACGGCTATTTCCGCACCGACACGGTGCGCGAGCCGGGCGAATTCGCGGTGCGCGGCGGTATCGTCGACCTCTATCCCGCTGGCGCGGCGCAGCCGGTGCGACTCGATTTCTTCGGCGACACGATCGAGAGCCTGCGCAGTTTCGACCCGCTGAGCCAGCGCTCGACCGGCGCGCTGAAGACGATCGACCTGCGGCCGGTCAGCGAGGTGCTGCTCGACGAGCCGACGATCCACCGCTTTCGCACTCGCTATCGCGAGCTGTTCGGCAACGTCGCCGACGACCCGCTCTACGAATCGGTCACCGCCGGGCGGCGGCATGCCGGGATGGAGCACTGGCTGCCGCTGTATTACGAGACCCTTGAAAGCCTGTTCGACTATCTACCGGGCGCTGCGGTTTCGTTCGACCACCAGGCCGACGAGGTACGCGCCCACCGGCTTGAGGCGATCGCCGATTTCTATGCCTCGCGGAAAAGCCTGTCGGGCGTCTCGTCGGCGGCTGCGCCGGCCTATCGCCCGGTGAACCCGGACCTGCTTTACCTCGACGAGGCGGCGTGGCGCCGGGCGATGGCTGGCCGCGCGGCGGTGCAGCTTTCGCCGTTTGCCGCCGATCGCGCAGGCTCCGCCGACGGTTTCGACGCCGGCGGGCGGGCGGCGAAGGGCTTTGCTGCGGAGCGCGCCGACCCGAAAATCCAGCTGTTTGATGCGGTGCGCACCTATCTCGACGGCGAGCGCGCGGCGGGGCGGCGCACCGCGATCGCCGCATTCAGCGCCGGCGCCGCCGAGCGGCTCGGCACGGTGCTGCACGAGCATGGCCTCGGTGAACTGCGCCGGGTGGAGACCGCCGCCGCGCTGCTCGAACTACCTGCCGCCACCACCGGGCTGGCTATCCTGCCGCTCGAACAGGGGTTTGCGACTGACGCGCTGGTATTGCTGGGCGAGCAGGACATCCTCGGCGACCGGCTGGCGCGGGTGCCGCGCCGCCGCCGCAGCCTCGATCAATTCATCTCCGAGGCGACGAGCCTGGCGCCGGGTGACCTTGTGGTGCATGCCGAGCACGGTATCGGCCGGTACGAGGCGCTGGAGACGATCGATGTCGCCGGCGCGCCGCACGATTGCCTCAAGGTGCTGTACGCCGGTGACGACCGGCTGTTTGTGCCGGTCGAGAATATCGAGGTGCTGTCGCGCTACGGCTCCGAGGATGCCGGAATTGCGCTCGACCGCCTCGGCGGCGTCGGATGGCAGGGGCGCAAGGCCCGGGTCAAGCAGCGCATCCGCGAGATCGCCGACGAACTGATCCGCGTCGCAGCCCAGCGCCAGCTGCGGCCCGGCGAGACGGTGACGCCGCCCGAAGGGATCTACGAGGAATTCGCCGCGCGGTTTCCATATCCCGAAACCGAAGACCAGCTGCGGGCGATCACCGACGCCTTCGCCGACATGGCGTCGGGCAAGCCGATGGATCGGCTGATCTGTGGCGATGTCGGCTTCGGCAAGACCGAGGTCGCGCTGCGCGCCGCCTTCATCACCGCGTTCTCTGGCGCGCAGGTCGCCGTGGTGGTGCCGACCACGCTGCTCGCGCGTCAGCATTTCCGCAGCTTTACCGAGCGGTTTTCGGGACTTCCGGTGCGCATCGGCCAGCTCTCCCGGCTCGTCGCCGCCAAGGAGGCGAAGGCGATCAAGGAGGAGATCGCGGCGGGACGGCTCGACATCGTCGTCGGCACCCACGCGCTGCTCGCCAAGGACGTCAAATTCCATCACCTCGGTCTCGTCATCGTCGACGAGGAGCAGCATTTCGGTGTCGCACAGAAGGAGCGGCTGAAGCAGCTCAAGGCCGATGTCCACGTGCTGACGCTAACCGCGACGCCAATCCCGCGCACCTTGCAGCTCGCGCTGTCGGGCGTGCGCGAGATGAGCATTATCGCGACCCCGCCGATCGACCGGCTGGCGGTGCGCACCTTTGTCATGCCGTTCGACCCGGTCGTGGTGCGCGAGGCGATCCTCAGGGAGCGCGACCGCGGCGGCCAGGTGTTCTATGTCGCGCCGCGCATCGCCGACCTCGACGAGGTGCGCGAACGGCTGCGCGAGATCGTGCCGGAAATCCGCGTCGCGATGGCGCATGGCCGGATGGCGCCGACCGAACTCGAAACGGTGATGAGCGCGTTCGACCAGCGCGCCTACGACCTGCTGCTGTCGACCAACATCATCGAAAGCGGGCTCGACATCCCGTCAGCCAACACACTGATCGTGCATCGCGCCGACATGTTCGGGCTGGCGCAGCTCTACCAGTTGCGCGGGCGGATCGGGCGCAGCAAGGTGCGCGCCTACGCCTATCTGACGCTGCCCGAGCGCAAGAAGCTGGCGCCGACCGCGCTGCGCCGGCTCGAGGTGATGCAGACCCTCGATACGCTCGGCGCCGGGTTCCAGCTCGCCAGCCACGACCTCGACATCCGCGGCGCCGGCAATCTCTTGGGCGACGAGCAATCGGGCCATATCCGCGAGGTCGGGATCGAGCTCTACCAGCAGATGCTGGAAGATGCGGTCGCGGCGGCCAAGAGCGACGGCAAGGCCGCCGCAGCTGAGGAATGGAGCCCGCAGATCGCGATCGGCACGCCGGTGCTGATCCCGGAAGCCTATGTCGCCGATCTCGGCGTGCGGCTCGGGCTCTACCGCCGGATCGCGCAGCTGTCGAACGGGCGCGAGGGCGACGCCTTTGCCGCCGAATTGATCGACCGCTTCGGCCCGCTGCCGCCCGAGGTCGAGAACCTGCTGCAGATCATCGCGATCAAGCGCTGGTGCCGCGAGGCTGGGGTCGAGCGCGTCGAGGCCGGCCCCAAGGGCGCGGTGATCGGCCTGCGCAACAACCGCTTCGCCAACCCGGCCGGTCTCGTCGACCTGATCCAGCAGCATTCCGGCACGCTGCGGCTGCGGCCGGACCACAAACTCGTCTACCTGCGCAACTGGGACGACGAAAAGGCCCGAATGAAGGGTGTCGCCGGGCTGATGCAGACGCTGGTCAAGCTGTCGCGCGCGACGCCGGCCGCCCCCGACGCTTCGCGGCCGGCCGCCGCCCGCCGCATCGGCGGCTGAGGCGAGGATTTACGCGGCGCGCTCGGCTTCCTGCTGGCCCTGGCGCTCCCAATCGAGCATGTAGTCGCGGGTAATTGGCACGGTGTCGATCGATTTGGCGAGCTGCATCTGCCACACCAGGTGGCCCTGGCGGCGAAATGCCAGCTCCGAGCCGATCAGATAGGTCTCCCACATCCGGCAGAAGCGTTCGTCATAGAGCGATCGGATGCGGTCGCGATGCTCGTTGAAGCGAACGCGCCACGCGCGCAGCGTCTCGGCGTAGTGCAGCCGAAGGATTTCGAGGTCGGTGACCCACAGCTGGGTGCGCTCGACCACCGGCAGCACTTCCGACAGCGCCGGGGAATAGCCGCCGGGGAAGATGTATTTGCGTACCCAGGGGTTGGTCGCCGCGGGGCCGTCCATGCGCCCGATCGCATGCACCAGAGCGACCCCGTCGGGTGCCAGCAGTTCCTTTATCTTCGCGAAGAACGCGCCATACTGGTTGACGCCGACATGCTCGAACATGCCGACCGAGACGACCCGGTCGTAGCGGTCGGTCTCCTTCCGATAGTCGCGCAACACAAAGCGGACGCGATCGGCAAGCCCCGCCGCCGCGGCGCGGTGCTGCGCCACCTTGAGCTGCTCCGCTGACAGGGTCAGCCCGGTCACGTCGACGCCGCACTCCGTCGCGAGGTAGAGCGCCAGGCCGCCCCAACCCGAGCCGATGTCGAGCACCTTGTGCCCGGGCCGCAACAACAGTTTTGACGCGATGTGGCGCAGCTTGTTGATCTGCGCGGTGTCGATATCGTCGTCGGGCGACAGGAAATAGGCGCAGGAATATTGCCGGTCGCGATCGAGGAACAAGGCGTAGAGCTGATCCGAAAGATCGTAGTGATGCGCCACGTTGCGCTGCGAGCGGGCGACCGGGTTGCGCTGGTGCAGCCGCCGTAACAGCAGCGCCAGGCGATTGGCGAGGCTGAACAGCGGGATCGAATCGGCGGTCTCGGTATTGATCGCAAACAGGTCGAGCAGATCGTAGAGGCTGCCTTCCTCGACCGTCAGCGCGCCGTCCATATAGGCTTCGGGCAAGAACAGATATGGCCGCACCACCAGTTTCCAGTGCAGCGCCCTGTCATGCAGCCGCATCGTCGCGGTTGGGCCAGGAGCACCCTCGAACACGTGGCGTCGGCCGGATGCGTCGACAAGCGTAAGCTGTCCGACACGAATCATGCTGGAGAGCAGGCGCGCAAGGAGCATCGCAAACTGACCGCGGCGACCGATCCCCTACTATCCGCCTATTCCGCATGCAGAAACAAGCGGGCACATGCTTCGAAGGTTCTTCGAGTCGGGCTATGCGGCGGGCGATTCCGGGGCGGGCTCGAGCTCGGCCTCTTCGTCATCGTCATCGTCACGTTGAGCCAGCGGATTGATGCCGGCCGCCTGCATCTTCGCGCCTTCCGCGGATTGCGCGACATTGGCAATGACCGTGACGCTGACTTCGGGGTGCAGTGCGACGCGGATCGGGTGCAGGCCAATGGTCTTGATCGGCCGGTCGAGCACGATCTGCTGGCGGCCGACGGTGAAACCGGCATCGGTCACCGCATCGGCGATGTCGCGCGACGACACCGAGCCGTAAAGCTGGCCGCCTTCGCCGGCTTGGCGGATCAGCACAACCTGAACCCCTTCGAGCTTCTGCCCGACCCCGCCCGCTTCTCCTTTGCGTTGCAGGTTCTGGGCTTCGAGCTGGGTGCGCTGGGTCTCGAAATAGGCGAGGTTGTCCTTGGTGGCGCGTAGCGCCTTTTTTTGCGGCAGCAGGAAGTTGCGCGCAAAGCCAGGCTTCACTTTGACGATCTGGCCCATCTGGCCCAGATGTTCGATGCGTTCGAGCAGGATCAGGTCAACCATTGGGCATTCCTTTGCCGGGTGCGAGGCGCCGCCGCAGGCCGAGCCAAGGCTCGCACAGGCCGAAAGCCGCGGCAACCAACAGGGGCCAGCCGAACAATCCGGCCAGCGTATAGAACACGACAAGGGCCACGCGCGGGTGTTGCAACCGCTGCGTGGCCGTGTGCAGCACCGCAAGGCCGGCGAGGCCGAACGGCACGACCAGAGTAATCAGCACGTTGATGCCGATAAAGCGCAATACCCCGCCGAACAGGGTCAGTCCCGCAGCAACAGCAAGCGCGCCGGCGACCCAGCGCGGCAGGTCGAGCGCGGTCAGCTCGGGCGACGAGCGCCAGTTGAGCTTGAAGCGGGCGAGCAGCCCTTGCGCCAGCGCCCCATTGATGACCGTCATGACCATCCATGACGCCGCGACCATACCGGGGATTACCAGCGCGAAGGCGCCGGCGAGCGCCGTCCGGTCGGCTTCGGTTCCCTGCAGCGGGAGCCGCGCCAACTCGTGAGCGACGGCCGCGCGCAGCGTGGCGTGAAAGGCCGTCGGTCCGCCGAACGCGATCAGCGCAGCGGCGATGCCGGCGAGGGCGACGCCGGTCAGCCACGCGGCGAGCAGCCCCGGCGGGTACCAGATCACCCGATTGTCCGCCCCCGGCCGCGCCAGCAACGCCTGCCGGACCAGCAGCACGACCGGCACGGCGTTGAGCGCGGCAAAGATCGCCGCCGCCAGCAGGTCGCTCGTCGCCAGCAGGATCAGCGTCGCGGTCGCCCCGGCGATCGCCGCGGCACCGAGTCCGAGCCATAGCCCGGCGGCAAACAGCGGCAATTGCGTCAGGTAGACGAGGATCAGCGCGCCCGGCGAACCGAGCAGGACTGTTAGATAGAAGCTGCCGGCGACGACCCCGCACAGGGCGGCGACCGCCGCTGCACCGAGGCGGCCCATGCCGGCACCTGCCTATTTTACCATGTACGGAATCAGGCCGAGAAACCGCGCCCGCTTGATCGCCCGCGACAGCTCACGCTGCTTCTTGGTCGAGACCGCGGTGATCCGGCTCGGCACGATCTTGCCGCGCTCCGAGATAAAGCGCTGCAGCAGCCGGGTGTCCTTGTAGTCGATCTTGGGCGCGTTCGGACCCGAAAACGGGCAGGATTTGCGGCGCCGGAAAAACGGCCGCCGTGCCGCCATCGCCGGGCGGCCGCCACCTTGGCTTTCCATTTACGCCTCCACCGGCTGCTCGCGCGGGCGGTCCTCGGCACGCGGCCGGTCTTCGCCGCGCGGACGATCCTCGCCGCGCGGACGATCCTCGCCGCGCGGACGATCTTCGCCGTAGCGGTCGCCGTCGCCATAACGGTCGCGGTCGCCGCGCCGCGGGCGGTCTTCGCGGCTGCCGCGGTTCTGCATGACCGGCGAGGGGTTCTCGTCGTGCTGATTGACCCGCACGGTCAGATAGCGCAGCACGTCCTCGTTGATCCGCATCGTGCGCTCCAACTCGGCGATCGCCGCCGCCGGCGCGTCGATGTTGAACAGCACGTAATGGCCTTTGCGGTTCTTGTTCATGCGGTAGGAGAGGTTTCTGAGGCCCCAGTATTCGCGCTTCTTCACCTCGCCGCCATTGTCGGCGATCAGCTGGGTGAACTGATCGGCAAGCGCGTCGGCCTGCGCGCCGGAAATATCCTGGCGAGCGATAAACACATTCTCATAAAGCGGCATGCACCGGCCCCTTGTGGCTGATAGAGCCCGGAGCCGACAGGGCACCCAGGCCGAGCCGGCGCGGGTTCAGCCGGGCCGGCAAGGGAGGCGCGCACTATACAGAACCCCGGCCCCGGCGCAAGCCGGACCGCGGGAATTGCAACCGCGGGCGGGCAGAGGGCGCCCGCCATCCGAGGCCAGGGGTCAGGCGCGGACCGGGACGCCCTTTTCCTCAAGCATCTGCTGCAGTTCGCCGGCCTCGAACATCTCGCGGATGATGTCGCAGCCGCCGACGAACTCACCCTTGACGTAGAGCTGCGGCACGGTCGGCCAGTTCGAGAACTCCTTGATACCCTCGCGCACCGACGGGTCGGCGAGCACGTCGACACCTTTGAACTTGACGCCGAGATGGCTGAGAATCTGCACCACCGCGGCCGAGAACCCGCATTGCGGGAACACCGGGGTGCCCTTCATGTAGAGCACGACCGGCGCATCGGTGATCTGCTGGCGGATGCGTTCGTGGGTGGCAATGTCCATCTCTGCTGGTCCTTGTTGGAGACTTGTTCAGTCCTCGGGGGTGCCCGTCTGCAGAGCGAGCGCATGAAGCTCGCTGCCCATCCGGCCGCGCAACGCCTGGTACACCATCTGGTGCTGCTGCACCCGGGTCTTGCCGCGGAACGCGCCGGAGACGACATGCGCGGCGTAATGGTCGCCGTCGCCGCGCAGATCCTCGATCGAGATCCGCGCGTCGGGCAGGCTTTCCTTGATCAGCCGCTCGATCATCGCCGCGTCCATCGCCATCCGCGATACTCCGCGTTCTGTTTGCCTAGGCCTGGCTCATATAGCCCGGCAGCCAAGCTTCGTTTGCGCGCGTCAATTGCGTAACCGATATGGCACTGGCGCCGGATAGTGTCAACGCGGCCTCGGCGCCCGCCGGCCCGACGATTCCGACCCGGCGCACCGGCACGCCGGCCGCTGCGGCAGCCGCCATCAGCGCGTCGGGCTCGGCGATTTCGATCAGATAGCGCGCCTGGTCTTCGCCAAACCACCAGGCATGGGCCGGCATCCCCGGCGCCGGGTCGAGTGCGACGCCGCGGCCGCCGGCCATCGCCATCTCGGCGATGGCGACGATGAGGCCGCCTTCGGCGATGTCGTGGCACGCGGCGACGCGGTGTGCGGCAATCTGGCCGCGCACGAAATCGCCGTTGCGGCGCTCGGCGGCGAGGTCGACCGGCGGTGGTGGTCCGCCCTCGTTGCCCTCGATCTCGCGCAGGTACAGCGAGCACCCGAGATGCCCCCGCGTCTCGCCGACCAGCAGCAGCGCGTTGCCCTCCCGCTTCAGCGCCAGGGTCACCGCGTTGCCGGCATCGGCGATCAGCCCGACCCCGCCGATCACCGGCGTCGGCAGGATCGCCGCGCCGCTGGTTTCGTTGTAGAGCGAGACATTGCCCGACACGACCGGGTAGTCGAGGGCGGCGCAGGCCGCACGCATCCCCTCGATGACGCCGACGAACTGGCCCATGATCTCCGGTCGCTCGGGATTGCCGAAATTCATGTTGTCGGTCAGCGCCAGCGGCGTCGCGCCGACCGCAGTCAGGTTGCGCCAGCTTTCGGCGACCGCCTGGGCGCCGCCGCGGGCCGGGTCGGCGCGGCAATAGCGCGGGTTGGAGTCGGTGGAGAGGGCCAGCGCCTTGGGGCCGTCATTGACCCTGACCACCGCGGCATCGCCGCCCGGGCGCTGAATCGTGTTGCCGAGCACGAGCTGGTCGTACTGCTCCCACAGCCAGCGCTTGCCGGCGAGGTCGGGGCAGGCGACGAGGGTCGCCAGCGCCTGGAGCGGGTCGCGCGCCGGCAGCGCTGCCGGGTCGATGTCGGCTTGCGGCGGCGTCGGGTGCCATGGCCGCTCATAGATCGGCGCCTCGCCGACCAACGGGCCGATCGGGATGTCGGCGGAAACCGCACCGTGCATGTTGAGGATCAGCCGCCCGGTCTCGGTGACCCGGCCGATTACCGCGAAATCCAGTTCCCATTTGTTGAAGACGCGCCGCGCCTCGGCTTCGCTGCCGGGCGCGAGGACCATCAGCATTCGTTCCTGGCTCTCGCTGAGCATGATCTCGTAGGGGATCATGCCGGTCTCGCGCACCGGCACGCGGTCGAGGTCGAGCTCGATGCCGAGCCCGCCCTTGCCGGCCATCTCGACCGCCGACGAGGTCAGCCCCGCCGCGCCCATGTCCTGGATCGCGACGATCGTGTCGCCCTGCATCAATTCGAGGCAGGCCTCGATCAAGAGCTTTTCGGTGAACGGGTCGCCGACCTGCACGGTCGGCCGTTTCTGTTCGGCATCGGCGCCGAATTCGGCCGAGGCCATCGTCGCGCCGTGGATGCCGTCGCGCCCGGTCTTGGCGCCGACATAGATGACGAGATTTCCCGGGCCCGCTGCCGCCGAATAAAAGATGCGGTCGGCGCGCGCCAGCCCGACGCACATCGCATTCACCAGGATGTTGCCGTTGTACGATGGGTCGAACTGGCACTCGCCGCCCACCGTCGGCACGCCGACGCAATTGCCGTAGCCGCCGATCCCGGCGACGACCCCGGCGATGAGGTGCCGCGTCTTCGGGTGATCGGGGCTGCCAAAGCGCAGCGCGTCGAGGATCGCGATCGGCCGCGCGCCCATCGTGAACACGTCGCGCAATATGCCGCCGACCCCGGTCGCCGCGCCCTGATAGGGCTCGATGAACGACGGGTGGTTGTGGCTCTCGATCTTGAAGACGACCGCTTCGCCGTCGCCGATATCGATGATCCCGGCATTCTCGCCCGGCCCGCAGATCACCTGCGGCCCGGTGGTCGGCAGGGTCTTGAGCCAGATTTTTGATGATTTGTACGAGCAGTGCTCGCTCCACATCGCCGAGAAGATGCCGAGCTCGGTCAGGTTGGGCGTGCGGCCGAGGATGGCTTCGGCGCGGGCGAACTCGTCGCCCGTCAGCCCCATCTCGGCGGCGAGCGCGGGGGTGACGTTGCTGCTACCGATCATCGAGCTTTGCTCAAATGTCATGCATATATTCGTCGTCCCCGCGCAAGCGGGGACCCAGTGGAACCGACGCATGATCGAAAAGCGCTCTTGTGTCTACATTCTCGCGAGCCGGCGCAATGGCACGCTCTATGTGGGTGTCACGAGTGATCTTGTCCGCCGCGTGGCGCAGCATCGCTCCCAAGCGGTCGCCGGCTTCACCCGCGACTACGGCGTCTACCGGCTGGTCTACGCGGAATTTCACGAGACGATGCCCGATGCCATCTTGCGCGAAAAGCGGATCAAGAAATGGCGTCGCACCTGGAAACTCGAACTGATCGAACGCGAGAACCCGCAATGGCTCGATCTGCTCGAAACTCGGGGGTTGTAGCGGCGGCCCCTGGGTCCCCGCGAACGCGGGGACGACGACAAAGAACAGGTGCCTCATGATTCGTCCAAACCTTCGCTCGGGCGGCAGTCCGAAACTAACAAAACCCAGAGCCGCTGAGCGATGATTTCCTTGGTAAAATTCAACTTCCGGAGCAATAGCGCTTCCCGCAGCAAGTTCGTGTGCAGCCATTTCCGCAGCCAAATCGCGCCACTCCTTATCAGGTTTGTGATGCGCGGGAAGTCGCTGGCTCACTGAAGCGCGCCGACCAGGCCCTCGAACAGTGCGCTTCCGTCGGTGCCGCAGCCGATGAGCGGGTCGGTGGCGTCTTCGGGGTGCGGCATCAGGCCCAAAACGGTGCGGGTCTTGTTGAAGATGCCGGCGATTGCGCGGGCCGAGCCGTTGACATTGTCGGCGTCGGTCACTTCGCCCGCCGGGCTGCAGTAGCGGAACGCGACGAGGCCGCGGTCTTCGAGTTCGTCGAGCGTGTCGGGGTCGGCGGTGTAGTTGCCATCATGATGCGCCACCGGCACCCGGATCGTCTGCCCCGCGGCATAACCGCGGGTAAAGATCGTCTGGTTGGTTTCGACCCGCAGATGCACGTCGCGACAGATGAAATTGAGCGTGCGGTTGTTCAACAGCGCGCCGGGCAGCATCCCGGCCTCGGTCAGCACCTGAAAGCCGTTGCAGATGCCGAGCACCGGGGTGCCGCGCTCGGCGCGCGCCTTGACGTCGCGCATGATCGGCGAGTGCGCCGCCATCGCGCCGCAGCGCAGGTAATCGCCATAGGCAAACCCGCCGGGCAACACGATCAAATCGGCGGCGGGCAGGCTCGCCTCGCGATGCCAGACGCAGAGCGGGTCGTGCCCGGTCGCGCGCTTCAGCGCGAGGCACACGTCGCGCTCGCGGTTGGAGCCCGGAAAGATGACGATCGCGGCTTTCATCGGCCCGCATCCTCGGCGATGGCGGCGTGCGCGTCACATAGCGCGCGCACCGATGGCCCGCAAGGACCCGTCGGACGACGCGTTGCGCGAGCGGGCGGCGGCGCGCTTCAGCGCGGGGGAATCGGCGGCGCGCTTCAGCGCGGGGAAAGAGCGGTGATCGCGGTCGCCGTGCCGAGCAGGATCAGCGCGTGGAACGCGAGGATCGGGAGCGAAAAGCTCTCGATCACGCAGAACATCCCGGCGCCACCGAGAATCGCCGACAGAAGGGACGTGGCGGAACGCATCAGAAATGTGTGCGGCATCGACGCGCGACCTTCTTCCCTCGGGCCCCCACCATCGCCCGGGGATTGCCGGCATTTCCATAAAATTGTTGGTTAATGCGCGCAAAATCCGAATCGTCCGCCGGCCCTCAGTCCAGCTCGATCGCGTAGTCCTCGATGACCGGGTTAGCGAGCAATTGCTGGCACATTGCCTCGACCCGGGCGCGCGCCGCCTGCGGGTCGGTATCAGCGAGGTCCAGTTCGATCAATTTGCCCTGGCGGACCTCGTCGACCCCGACAAAGCCAAGCGACTTCAGCGCATTGCCGATTGCCTTGCCCTGCGGGTCGAGGACCCCGGCCTTGAGCCTGACGTGAACGCGCGCCTTCATCTCTCCCGTATAGCAAGCGCCGCGGCGGCCAACAACGCTGTTCAGCGCAGCAGCATATCCCGCCACGGTGCCGGCTCTGGCAGCCAGGTGGCGTGGCGGAACCGGATCTTGCGGTCGTCGAGCCCCAGTCCCGGCAGCGCGATCAGCGCGCTCGACACTGTGCCGAACCCGCTGGCGGTCACGAACCGCAGCGCTGCGTTTTCCGGTTCGCCCGGCGGGCGGCTCGGGTCGCCGAGCAGCGCCTGCCATGCCGCCCAATCGTCGGCGTCGGGGTCGGGCGGCGGCGCCGCCTGGAAGCGCGGACGGGCAAGGGCGAGCCGGCGCGTTTTGCTTTCGTCGACATCGCCCGCGGCGATCAGCGACAGCCCGTCCTTGAGCGGATGCACCTCGATCGGTCCGTCGCCGCCGTGGCGCAGCCAGAAGGCGTCGCGGTTGTCGGCAACGATCAGGTTGAAGCTGCGATAGGCGGCCGGGTCGAGCTGCGACAGGGCTGACGCCGCGGCCACCGCGTCGGCGTGGTCGAGCGCCTCGAGTACCAGTTCGCCGCGCGAGCGCAACCCCGCGGCCGGGCCGAGCGAGCCGTGCCGGTTGAGCACCGCGGCGGCGACGCCCCAATCGTTGATCCCGAGCCAAGAACCCCCGGCGAACAGGTCTATGCCGGCCACGATCTCCTCGCGGTCTGGCCAGTGCCGCGCCGGCGGCAGCGCGGGGCGCGCCACCATTTCGTCGCGATTGGCGGCGATAATGACCGGCCAGTCGTGCTCGGGGCGGCGCAGGATGACGAGCGTGCACATTGGTCTCTGGCCTCGAGGCGGCTCGGCTGTGTTATGTTTGCCGGCAGGGCGCAGCCCCGCGCGGCGTACGGAACGAGAGCAGCATGACGACTTTTGACAAGCGTGAAAAAGACTTCGAAGCCCGGTTCAAGCACGACCAGGAGTTCCGCTTCAAGGTCACTGCGCGCCGCAACCGGCTCTTGGGGCTGTGGGCGGCGGAACGGATGGCGCTGGCGGGGGAGGCTGCGGAATCCTACGCGCAGAGCATCATCGCGGCCGAATTCGACCGTGGCGGCGACGCCCACATCGTCGAAAAGGTGGTCGCTGACCTCGGCGCGAAAGGCCACGCGGTCACCGCCGATCAGGTGCGTTTCGAACTCGACCATTTCGCGAAGCGCGCGCGCTCGGAGCTGATGGCCGAATAGCCGGCCGGGATTACTCTCCGAACACGCGGCGGAAGATCGAGTTAACGTGCTTGAGGTGATAGGCGGTGTCGAACGAGCCGTCGATCGCCTCTGGGCTCAGGTAGCGGGCGATCTCGGGGTCGGCCTTCAAGAGGTCGGCAAAGCGCCCGGCGCCGTGCCACGCGGCCATCGCGTGCTTTTGCACCAGGCGGTAGGCGTCTTCGCGGCTCATCCCGGCCTGGGTCAGCGCCAGCAGAAAACGCTGCGAATCGACCAGGCCGCCAAGCGAATCGAGGTTGGCGCGCATCCGCTCGGGATAGACGATCAGCTTGTCGATCAGTCCGGCGAGCCGGGCGAGCGCGAAATCGAGCGCGATCGTCGCATCGGGCGCGATGATCCGCTCGACCGAGGAATGCGAGATGTCGCGCTCGTGCCAGGTCACGACGTTTTCCAGCGCCGGGGTCACGGTCGAGCGGATCACCCGCGACAGCCCGGTCAGGTTCTCCGACAGCACCGGGTTGCGCTTGTGCGGCATCGCTGACGAGCCTTTTTGCCCCTCGGCGAAATACTCCGCCGCCTCGCGCAGTTCGGTGCGCTGCAGGTGACGGATTTCGGTCGTCAGCCGCTCGATCGCCGCGGCGATCAGGGCCAGCGCCATGAAGAACGCGGCGTGCCGGTCTCGCGGGATGATCTGGGTCGAGACCGGTTCGGGGGTGAGGCCGAGCCGCTTGGCGACATGGGCTTCGACGCGCGGGTCGACATTGGCAAAGCTGCCGACCGCGCCGGAAATCGCGCAGGTCGCGATCTCCTTGCGCGCGGTGACAAGGCGCTCGCGGTTGCGCGCGAATTCGGCCCAGTGACCGGCGAGCTTCACGCCGAACGTCGTCGGCTCGGCGTGGATGCCGTGGCTGCGCCCGACCGTAGGCGTCAATTTGTGCTCGAACGCGCGGCGCTTGAGCGCAGCCAGCACTGCGTCGAGATCCGCGAGCAGGATATCGGCGGCCTGAGTCAGCTGAACGGCGAGGCAGGTGTCGAGGACGTCGCTCGACGTCATGCCCTGGTGGACGAAGCGCGCTTCCGGGCCGACATGCTCGGCGACGTTGGTCAGGAACGCGATCGTCTCGTGGTGGACGTCGCGCTCGATCTCGCGGATGCGCTCGACCTCGAACGCGCCGCGCTCGCGCACCGCCTTTGCCGTGCCGCGCGGGATGACCTCCAACTCTTCCTGCGCCTCGCAGGCATAGGTCTCGATGTCGAGCTGGATGCGGAAATAGTTTTCGGGCTGCCAGATCGCCGCCATTTGCGGGCGGCTGTAGCGCGGGATCATGCCGCGTTCGCTCCTTGCGGGGTTCCGGGCGGGTCGGCCGCCGCATCATAGCCGAGGCGGATCAGCGCCGCGAGCATGTGCGGCGGCACCCGCGCGGTCGCGGCAACCGGCGCGCGGGCCGGGTAAAGCGGCACGATGAGCCGGCGCGCATGCAGCAGGAGCGGCGAACCGCCCACACTCTGATGGACCGGGCCGCCATACACCGGGTCGCCGACCACCGGGCAGCCGAGCGCGACGCAATGCACGCGGATCTGGTGCGTGCGCCCGGTGAGCGGCCGCAATTCGAGCCAGCTTTGCCCGCCGGCCTGCCCCAGCACGCGATATTCGGTCGCCGCCTCGCGCCCGGCAGGATCGAGCACCATGCGCCAGCCGGTGCCGCGGGTTTCCTTGCGCAGAGCCGCATCGATGCGGCCCTCGGGCTGCGGCGGCGCGCCGACAACCACCGCCCAGTAGGTCTTTTCGACCCGCCCCGCGGAAAACAGTGCGCCGAGCCGGCGCAGCGCCTTGGGATGGCGGCCGAGCACGAGGCACCCGCTGGTGTCGCGGTCGAGCCTGTGCGCCAGCGCCGGCGGTTCCCGCAACCCGAAGCGCAGCGCGCCGAACCCGGCTTCGAGGTTTGGTCCGCCGCCCGGTCCGGCATGGACCGGGATGCCGGCCGGCTTGTCGACGATCAGCATCAGCCCGTCGCGATAGAGGACGCGGTCGATCAGGCGGAACGGCAGCGGCATCCGCAAAACATCGTTGTCGGGGCGGGAGATTCAACCGTTGCGCCGGTGTTCGTCGTATACGGTACACCGACGATGCAGGGCGGGAGGACGGGATGCCGGCGACAGAATTCGGTCTGCAGGTCGAAACCTATGCCTTTGCCGATGACGGAATCGTGCCGAACAACGCATTGCCGCTCGTCGTCTATCGCGGCGCGCTGGGCGAGGGCGGCGACCGCGCGGCGCGCTGCGTCGCGCTGTTCAGCCGCAACGGCTGGCCCGACCCGTGGCGCAACGGCATTTACGGCCATCACCACTATCACAGCACCGCGCATGAGGTGCTCGGCATCGCCGCCGGCTCGGCGCGGGTGCGGCTCGGCGGCGAGCACGGGCAGAGCGTCGTGCTCAACGCCGGCGATGTCGTCGTGATACCGGCCGGGGTCGCGCACAAGCGCGAGGCGGCGAGCGCCGATCTCGTCGTCATCGGCGCCTATCCGCGCGGCCAGAACCCCGATATCTGCCGCGCCGAGAGCGCCCATCACGACCGCAGCGCGGCGAATGTCGCAGCGGTGCCGCTGCCCGGCGCCGATCCGGTCACCGGCGCGGCGGCCCCGCTGCTCGATTGCTGGCAGCGCTAAATGCAGCGTCCGGCATAGACGATTTTGCCGCCATTGCCGAACGGTCCGTCGATTTCGGGCACGAAGCGGCGCGAATCGACGACATAGCCGTTGGCGCACATGCTGTGCGCCTTCAGCGCGTCGGCCAGCCAGTCGCGGCGGATGCGCTCCGCGACGCCGTCGTCGTTTGCGGTCATCACGGTATTGGTCTGGGCGCTGTACAGGAACGAGGTCGGGCCCGTGGCAGCAAACCCCTCGTGTCGGGCGGTCCCGACGCAGCCGGCGAGGGCGAGCACACAGAATAGGGCGAGCGCGCGCATCGGGTTGAACCTCCACCGCAGATTGCACCCCTCTATTCCCGATTCTGGGCCGCGGGGCAAGCGGGGCGAATACAGGCCGCCCTGCGCCGTTGTCGCGTGGCGGGTGTGGAGAGCTGCGGATGGACCGGCACAACAATTTCGATTTGCTGCGGCTCCTCGCGGCGCTGTCAGTGATTTTCTCGCACGCCTTTCTGCTCGCCGAGAACTCACAGAACCACGATCCGCTGATGATCCTGACCGGTGGGCAGACGATCCTCGGCCTGGTCGGCGTATTCACGTTTTTCACGATCAGCGGCTATCTGATCACGCAGAGCTATGAGACGAGCGCGTCGCCGCTGGTGTTTCTCGCGAAGCGGGCGCTGCGCATCTTTCCCGGGCTGATCGCCTGCCTGGTGGTCTGCGCCTTCGTGATCGGGCTGGCCGTGACCAAACTGCCGGTCTCGGAATACCTGACACGCCGCGAGCCTTATCTGTTCGTGCTGCACAACGCAGTGCTCGACATCGACTATAACCGGCTGGCCGGCGTTGAGTTCTGGCCCGGGAATATCGGCGGCATCGTCAACGGCCCGCTGTGGAGCCTGCCGTGCGAGACGCTGCTCTACGTGATGCTGTGCGGGCTCGGCCTGTGCCGGCTGCTGACGCTGCGGGTTGCGGCGCTATTGGTGGCCGTCGGCATCGTCTGCCTGTGGTTCGACACGTCGGGCGAGACGCCGGGCAGCACCTTGTGGCTGCTAGGCTTTTTCGCCGGCGGGATGGCCTGCTACCGGCTGCAGCAGCGCGGCTGGATCACCACGCGGTGGGCCTTGCTGGCGCTGGCGGGGCTGGTGATCAGCGTGCCGGCGCACATCTTCGTGCCGGCCTTTCCGGTGTTTGGCAGCTACCTGATCATCTGGCTGGCGCTCAACCGCCGCCTGCCGCCGATCAGGGCCGCGCGGTTCGGTGACCTGTCCTATGGGCTCTACATCTACGGCTGGCCGATCGAGCAGTGCGTCGTCTATGCAAGCGGCGGCAAGGCGGCGTGGTGGGTGGTGTTTCTGATCGGCGTTGCGGTCGCCGTGCCGACCGCGTTTCTGTCGTGGCACCTGGTCGAAAAGCGCTGTCGCTGGCGTCGCCCGGCCGGCGCCGGCCGGGCTTTGGCGGCGGTCGAAGCCGGCGGCTGACCAGGCGCGGGCCGGACCCTCTCGTGAGCCGCAGCGGCACGCTATTGCCGAACTGCGCGGGCAATGCGATCAACGCGCCGCGGCTGTCATCGGGCAAATCGCCGGGTGCGGCCGCGCCGCATATCTTGTGGGATAGCGATCCGATGAACCGATTCGTGGCTGCGGTGGTCGTGCTGCTGGTCGCCTGGGCGCCGCTCGCCGTGCGCGCGGCCGACAAGCTGGCGCCGTCCGGGCCGCCGTTGCCGGCCAAGGTCGAGACCCAGCATACGATCACGCTCGACGGTCGGCAGCTGGATTACCGCGCGATCGCCGAAACCTTCGCGCTGACCAACAGCAAGGGCGCGACCACCGCCTCGATTTATACCGTGGCCTATCTGGCCGACGTGCCGGCCGGGACGCCGCGGCCGGTCGCGTTTGTGTTCAACGGCGGGCCGGGTGCTGCATCGGTATACCTGCATCTCGGCGCCATCGGTCCGCGCATCCTGCAGACGCCGGGCGACGGCGCGCTGCCGAGCCCGCCCTATCACCTGATCGACAACCAGTCATCCTGGCTCGCCTTTACCGACCTCGTGTTCGTCGACCCGGTCGGCACCGGCTTCAGCCGGGCGGTGGCCAGCGGCGACGGCGCCAAGGACGGCAACCCGGAAAAGCCGTTCTGGAACGTTCGCGGCGACCTCGGTTCGCTAGCCAGTGTCGTGCGCCTGTGGCTGACCCGGCATGACCGCTGGCCCTCGCCGGTCTACGTGGTCGGCGAAAGCTATGGCGGCTACCGCGCGGCAGCCCTGTCGCAGACCCTGATGAGTCAGGTCGGCGTTACCGTCAACGGCGTGGTGATGATCTCCCCGGCGCTCGATTATTCCCTGCTGCGCGGCGGCGTTGCCAATGTGCTGGCCGACGCGTTCGAGCTTCCGTCCTATGCCGCGACCGCTGCGGCGCTGTCGGGAAAGCCGGCCCCGCCCGACGACCTCGCCAAGGTCGAGCGGTTCGCGCTGGGCGGCTACCTCACCGGGATCGTCGGCGTCACCGGGGTTCCCCCGGTCGGCGACCCGTTCATCGATCGGGTCGCCAAGACGATCGGCCTCGACGACGACACGGTGCGGCGCCAGCGCGGGCGGGTGTCGAGCGAGGTGTTCGTCCACACGCTGCGCCGTAGCCAGAACCAGTTGTTGAGCCTTTACGACGGCACGGTGACCCGCGCGACGCGCGGCAACGCGTGGGAAGACAACGGGGGCGATCCCGTGCTGGTGCCGGCGACCGCGGCGTTTACCGCCGCATTCAACGCCTACGCGTCCGACGTGCTCGGCTACCGCACCGAACTGCCCTACAAGGTGCTGCCGCACGACGTCTCGCAGAACTGGAACTGGGAGGGCGCCGGCGGAGGCGATGGCGGCCTCGGCCTGGCGCTGAGTTCGCTCGAGCGGACCCTGCTGGCGCATCCCGAGACCAAGGTTCTCGTCGTCAACGGCCGCACCGATCTGGTGACGCCGTATCTCGCCTCGCGCTGGCTGATCGACCAGCTGTCGATCCCGGCCTCGGCGCGCGCCGATATCCGCCTGCTGGTGCTGCCGGGTGGCCATATGATGTATCTGCGGCATGATTCGCGCGCGGCGCTCGCCAAGGCCGCCGCAGCGCTGTTCGCGAGTGGCGGTGGCGCGCCGCCGCACTGACCGCGAGCGTGCCGCGCCGGGCCGACCGGCACGGCCCTCGGCGGCGGGCCGGAGCCGGCGGGAGCCGGCCCGCGGCGCGGCGCGCCCGCCGGGCGGCGAAGCGCCACCGGTCCATGCCAGCCGGCTGCTGCGCATTTGCGGGCTCAACGCCGTTCGGGTGCTGTTGGCGAGCGATCCGCAGCGGGTCGAGCGGCTGTTCTTCGCGCCGGAACTCGCCGGCGCGCTGGCCACTGAGCGGGCCGCGGTCGCTGCCGCGCGCCGGCCGTATCGCGAGGCGGATTCCGGCGAGTTGGCGCGCATCGCCGGCACCGAGCACCACGGCGGCGTCGTTGCGATCGCACGCCCGCGCCCCCTGATGCCGTTCGAGCCTGCCGAGGCGGCACGCTGGGCGGGGGACGGGCTGCCGCTGTTGATCCTCGACGGAGTCGGCAACCCGCACAATGTTGGCGCGATCGCCCGCAGCGCGGCGTATTTCGGGCTAACGAGGCTGGTCTTTGCCGAGCGCCCGGATCAGGCGCTGCCGTCGGATGCGAGCTATCGGGTGGCGGAAGGCGGCCTCGATGCGCTCGCCCTGTACCGGGCGAAGCTGCCGGCAGCGCTGGCGGCGCTGAAGCCGGCCTACCGGGTGGTCGGCACCGTGCCTGGCCGCGGCGAAGCGGTGGCGCGGCAGCCGGCCGGCAAGCCGGTCGCGCTGGTGCTCGGCAACGAGGAGACCGGGCTCGACCGCAAGACGCTGGCGGCCTGCGATGCGGTAGCGACGATCCCGGGCAGTGGCCGGGTGCAGTCGCTCAACGTCTCCGCAGCGGCGGCGGTGCTGATTTATGCGCTGACCCGCGGCTGAGTGGGCGGCCGCAGTTGGTCGATCAGCCGGTCGAGCGCGGCGAGCAGCGCGTCGGCGGCATCGGGCTTGGCTTCGGCCGCGCGCAACACCAGCGCCGCCGCCTCGATCGTCGACAGCGCTTCGCGCCGCGGCTCGCGCCGGATCTTGCCATAGCGGGCCGGGCGGGGCGGGTTGAGCACGAGCCGGTGCAGCTTCAGCAGCCACGGGTTGCGCCACCACAGGCTCTTGGCTTGGCTCCAGGTGCCGTCGAGCAGCACGATTCCCTCGAGGCTGCGGAGCAGCCTGGCTGGATCGGCGAGTGCCGCGCCGGTGCGGTCGAGCACGACAACCGACTCGCCCTGCGTCAATGCCGCCGGATGCGCCGAGCCGAGATACAGCACGGCCCAGCGCCGCGGGTCGGCATTGCGGCGCAGCGCCCTCGCGAGGTTTGGCCAGGACAGGCCGGTAGCGATGGCGGCGTTGCCAAGCTCCGCGGCGAGGGGAGCCGCGGTCGACAGCGCCTGCCGGCGCTCCTGCGGGTGCTGCAGGATCAGGACGAAGAGGCGGTTCTTGACCATCGCTGCATAGTTGCGCAGCCGGCATGCGCTGTGAAGCACGCCTGCGGGCTTCCGCCCCAAAGGGCGCCGCGATACGCTTTCCAAAGATGCGCCCGAGTTCCCGCCAACTCTTGATTTCTCTGATCGTCGCTTGCGCGATGTTCATGCAGAACCTTGATTCGACGATCATTGCGACCGCGCTGCCGGTGATCGCGCGCTCGCTCGGCGAAAGCCCGCTGCAGCTCAACGTCGCGATCACCTGCTACCTGTTGAGCCTTGCGGTGTTCATCCCGATCAGCGGGTGGACTGCCGACCGGTTTGGGGCGCGGCAGGTGTTCAGCGTGGCGATCGTCGTGTTCACTCTCGGCTCGATCGCCTGCGGCCTGTCGGGTTCGCTGGGGATGCTGGTCGTCGCCCGCATCGTCCAAGGCATGGGCGGGGCGATGATGGTGCCAGTCGGTCGGCTTGTCCTGCTGCGCACGGTGCCGAAATCCGAGCTGGTGCGCGCGATGTCGTTTGTCAGCGTACCGGCGCTGATCGGACCGGTGCTCGGGCCGCCGCTCGGCGGGTTTATCGTCACCTATGCCTCGTGGCGCTGGATCTTCTTTCTCAATATCCCGATCGGGCTTGTCGGGGTGCTGCTGATCAACCTGGTCCTCAAAAGCGTGGACGAAGGCACGGCGCGGCCATTCGATCTCAGCGGGTTCGCACTGACCGGGGTCGGGCTGGCGGCGCTCGCTTTCGGCTTTGAGACCGTCGGCCGCGGCGCGCTGCCGCTCTGGGTGTCGCTGGCCTTGCTGGCGGTCGGTGCGTTGTGCGTTGTGCTCTATGTGCGGCATGCGCGGCGCATCGACCATCCGATCATCGATTTCGCGCTGCTGCGCATTCCGACTTACGCGATGGCGACGCTCGGCGGGTTCATCTTCCGCATCGGCACCGGCGCGTTGCCGTTTCTGATGCCGCTGATGCTGCAGGTCGGGTTTGGCCTGAGCCCGCTGAAATCGGGTCTCTTGACCTTTGCCCAGGCCGCCGGGGCGATGGGCATGAAAACCTCGGTGACGACGATCATCCGCGCCTTCGGCTTCCGTTCGGTGCTGGCCGGGAACGCAGTGATCAGCGCCGGGTTTCTGCTCGCCTATTCGTTCTTTCGGCCGGATACCTCGCACGTCGTGATCTTTCTGCTGCTGCTGTCGGGCGGCTTTTTCCGCTCGCTGCAGATGACCAGCATCAACACGCTCTCTTATGCCGATGTGCCGCCGGCGATGCTCAGCCGTGCGACCAGCCTGACCAGCATGTGCCAGCAGCTGTCGCAAAGCGTCGGCGTCGGCACCGGCGCGCTGATCCTCTACGTCCTGCTGGCGACGCACGACAGGACTGCGCTGGCGCCGGGCGATTTCTCGGTGGCGCTGATGGCGGTGGGCGCGATCTCGCTGTCGTCGGTGCCGTTTTTCTTGCGCATGTCGGGGGACGCCGGGGCCGAGGTCAGCGGCCGGACCCCATCGAGCAAGCTCGCCAGCGATTTGCCGCGGCCGCGATGAGCGGGCGCCGGCGGCATGTGCGGCTGCTCGCCTGGAACATCCGCCAGGGCGGCGGCACGCGGCTTTCCGCGATCGCCGAGGCGGTGGTGCGGCACGACGCCGACGTGCTGGTTCTGTCCGAGCATCGCGGCGGTGACGCGGGGCTGCGCTTGGTAGAGGCGCTGAGGCGGCTCGGCTATCGCCATACCACCGGGCCAAACCCGCCGCCGGGGCGCAACGGCGTGTTGATCGCCGCACGGCGAAAATTCCGTGTCCACCGCCGGGTCAGCGAGGCGCTGCCCGAACCGTACAAGCTGGTGGTCGCGGAGTTTGCCGGCGTCACGGTGTGCGGGGTCTACATGCCCAACCTCAAGGCCAAGATCCCGTACTGGGAGGCGCTGATCGCTGCGCTCGGCGCCGATGCGGGCGCTGCGGCGCTGGCGATCGGCGATTTCAACACCTGCCGCGCCTATGTCGACGAGGCCGGGGCGATCGACGGCACCGCCTATTTCATGGACCGGATCGAGGCGATCGGATTCTGCGATTTGTGGCGCCGACGCTATCCCGAGGGCCGCGAATATTCATGGTACAGCAGCCGCGGAAACGGGTTTCGCATCGACCACGCGTTTCTGTCGCCGGCGCTCGCGGCCACGGCCGGCGCGATCCGCTATTCGCATGACGAGCGCCTCGCAGGGATCAGCGACCACTCGGCTCTGATCGTGGATTTGCGGGTGTAGCGCGGGTCGCGTCGCAATTTATGCCGTCATGGCCTTAGCCATCTCGTATTTGGCTGCGGCTGATGTCGACACCACAGACCGGATGCCGGGTCTGATCTCTCCGTCAGCGAGGGCTGCATGCCGGCGTATCGCCCGACTGGATGGGCGGGCACGGGACGGAGCCATAAGAGCAGAACACACAGCAGTCGCCGGCCTTCGGCTTTAGAAGCTCGCCGCAGCCAGTGCACTCATAAAAGAACTGGCAGGCGTCGTTCGGCATAACCTCTTCCTTCGCGGTGCCGCACCCCGGACAGGTGATCGTCGACTCCCGAATCACGGATACCTCCTCAGGCATACAGGCCGACCAGCAAGGTGCTCGTCAAAAGGGCGGTTGTCGCCGGGCCACCGCAAACGGAACCGGGCGTACATGCCACGACACGACCACGCCAGAGAAACAACGCTCCACCGCCGACAAGACATGCGACGGCGGCGATCAGCAGCGCGATCCGATGAGGCGCGGCGAACCACGCCACCGTGACGAGCCGTGCGCTGCCAAGGCCGAGCGAACTTAGAAGTATCGGCAGGGCGAGCACGACGCCGCGCCGAACGCAGCAGCGAGGCCGCCCGCCACGAGTAAAAATGCACCTGTATCATGTGCAGGGGCACGGTCCGGTACGGCGGGTCGGGAGTTATCGGTCATCCGAATAGCCCTCCTGATCGGGTTTGGCCATCATGCTAGAGTCTGTACCGACTAAAGACTCAAGTCCTCGTTTTGAGAGGTCCCCATGGCCCGGAATGCAGAAATGCGGATCGGCGAATTATCGCGCCGTACCGGATACAACATTGAGACAATCCGCTATTACGAGCGTGTCGGACTGCTCCCTCATCCACCTCGCAGCGCCTCCCGGTACCGGCTCTACGAAAGCAGCGACGCTCGCCGCCTGACATTCGTGCGGCGAGCGCGTGAATTGGGTTTCACGCTTGACGAGGTGCGGGCGCTGCTGGCGCTATCGGCGGAGCAGGCCGAGGATACCTGTACCGAGGTTCGTCGCGTTGCTGCCGGTCATCTTGCCGACGTTCGAGCGAAGATTGCCGACCTACGTGCGATGGAGCGGGTGCTGTCGGATGCCGTGCGCCGCTGTGATGCCGGCGAGCGGCCCGGGTGTCCGCTGATCGACACGCTTTCTGCGGCGTGAGTGCCGCAGTTTTTGGAACTTGTAGAGACTGCGACCCGGATGCCCGTACCGGATAATCGAGGTCCGGTTATGTATAAGCCCGGCCCTCTTCCTGGTTGCCCGGGGAATTGTAAAGTCAACCCGACCGCAGTGGGAGCAAACTGCGGTCGAAAGAGTTACTTCTTGCCCATCATTTTGGCCAGTTCCTCGGGCGGGATATCGGCTTTCCAGTTCTGCCCGGTGTTCCAGCCCCAGGGGCGGATCGCATTCCGCTGGGCGATCAGCCCGTCGATCTCACGCTCGACGGCGGCGGGGTCGCGCTCGCCGTTGGCCTTTTGGAGGTAAAGCTCGTAGAGCCTGTCCCAGATCTCGGTCAGGCGCGCGCGCTGCTCGGGGGTGAAACCATCATCGGCCATCGAATGTCACCGCGCCACCATGGCGCCCAGCGCCAAGGCTAGGGTTGCGACATTAACGGCCCGTTAATGCGCTCAATCGCCGGCCGCGCGCAGCTTCTCGCGTGCGCCGGCGAGCTGGCGGCGGATCAGCCGTGCGTAAAGCCCGTTGCGCGCAAGCAACTCGGCGTGGCGACCGATTTCGGCCAGCCGTCCGCGGTCGAGCACGACCAGCAGGTCGGCGTGCCGCACGGTCGACAGCCGGTGGGCGATGACGATCGTCGTGCGATCGCGCATCAAAGCGTCGAGCGCGGCACGCACCTGCGTCTCGCTGACCGCGTCGAGATGCGACGTCGCTTCGTCGAGGATCAGCGTCGGCGCATTCTTCAGAAAGGCGCGGGCGATCGCGACCCGCTGGCGCTGCCCACCCGAGAGCTGCACGCCACGCTCGCCGACCCGCGTGTCGAGGCCCTCGGGCAGGCTGACGACAAACTCCGACAGCGCCGCCTGGTCGAGCGCCCTCCGCACCGCTTCCTCGTCGGCGTCGGGACGGGCGAGGGCGACATTGGCGCGCAGTGTGTCGTTGAAGAGATAGGTGTCCTGCGACACCAGCGACACGCGCCCGCGCAGATCGTCGAGCACGAAATCGCGCAAATCGACGCCGTCGATCAGGATGCGCCCGGCGCCGGGGTCCCAGAACCGCAGCAGCAGGTTGGCGAGCGTTGTCTTGCCGGCACCCGACGGGCCGACGACCGCGACCGTGCTGCCGGCAGCGATGTCGAGCGAGACGCCGTCGAGCGCGGGTCGCCGCGCGCCGGGATAGGCGAAGGCCACCCCGTCGATCCGGATCGCCGATCCGCCGGCCGGCGCCGCCGGGTGCAGCTTGCCGTCGACCACCGCCGGTCGTTCATGATGCACGGCGTAGAGCCGCCGGGTCGAGGCAATCGTGTCGGCAAGCTGCCGGCTGACCTGGGCGATCTCGGAGATCGGCAGGAACGACGACAGCGCGATCAGAGTCAGCAGCGGCAAAGTTGTCGCCGCGAGGTGGTGCCCGGAAACCAGCCATGCGCCGGTCACCACGACCGCGAGCCCGCCGAGCCCGGTCGCCGCCTCGAACAGCGCGGTCTGCGCCGCGAGGTCGGAGAGCAGGGTCAGCCGTGTCTTCTGGTAATCCGCCACCGCCGCCATGAACCCGGCACGGCGCCGCCCGACCGCCTGGAACGCGACGAGGTCGGCAAGCCCCTGGATCGTCTCGGTGACGTAGGCGCCGAGCAGGCCCAGCGCCTCGCGCGCCTCGCCGCCGAACTGGTCGATGCGCCGCCGGTGTACCACCGGCGTGAGGCCGGCGTAGAGGATGAACGGCAGCAGCACCAGTGCGACCGGCCAGGCGACGAGCGCCAGCGTGACCAGCACCGCCGACGGTACCAGGATCGCGACCAGCGCCGGCGCCACCGTGTGCGCAAAGAAATATTCGACCGTCTCGATGTCCTGGCTGGCGAGCGCGATCAAATCACCCGAGCGCCGCCGCACCAGATAGGCCGGGGCGAGCGCGTCGAGCTTGTCGTAGAGCGCGATGCGCATCTCGGCGAGCAGGCGATAGGCTATGTCGTGCGCCAGCCACGATTCGACCCAGTGCAAGAGCCCGGCGAGCGGAGCGGCGATCGCGAGCAGGATCAGAAGCGTGCCGAATGGGGCGCCGGTCTTGACCGCGGCGACGGTGAACGCGCTGAGCACGCCGATGGCGATGAACGCGGCGACCCGGGTGAGGCCCGAGCCGACGACGATCGCGAACCGGCGCCGCCACGGCGCGATGATGCCGATCAGCGTCGCCAGCGTCGAACGCGTCCCGACCTGCGCCGCCGCTGCGGCGGTCGCTTCCGGCGCGGCCTCGCCGTAATCGGTGCGCTCACTTTCGCTCGGCGCCGCGTCGGCCGGCGCCTCGGCGAAATCGAGCCGGTCCTCGCCGCGCTCTTCGGCCTGCACGCCCATCAGCCGTCGGTAGGGCCCGTCGCGGCGGATCAGCTCCGCATGGCGTCCGGTCTCGACGACCTTGCCGTGATCGAGCACCAGGATGCGGTCGGCCCCGATCACGCTCGACAGGCGGTGCGCCAGGACTAGCGTCGTGCGCCCTTGCGCCAGCCGGTCGAGCGCCTCCTGGATCACCGCCTCGTTCTCGGCATCGACCGACGACAGCGCCTCGTCGAGGATCAGGATCGGTGCGTCGCGCAACAGCGCGCGGGCGATCGCCAGGCGCTGCCGCTGGCCACCAGACAACGTAGCGCCGCGCTCGCCGATCACCGTGTCGTAGCCGTGCGGCAGGCCTGTGATGAACTCGTGCGCGTTGGCGTCGCGCGCCGCGGCTTCGAGCTGGGCCTGGCTGGCGTCGACATTGCCGAGGCGGAGGTTCCCGGCAACCGTGCCGTGAAACAGGTAGGTGTCCTGGTGGACGACCGCGATCTGCCGGCGCAGCGCTTCGGGATCGAGATAACGGAGGTCGACGCCGCCGAGCTTGACGGCCCCCGATTGCGGATCGAACAGCCGCAGCAGCAGCCGCGCGATCGACGATTTGCCTGAGCCACTCGGGCCGACGATGCCGATTTTCTCGCCCGCTGCGACGGTGAACGACAGCCCGTCATGCGCCGGGCCGCGCCCGCCGGGATAGGCGAAGTGCACGTTCTCGAACGCGATCGTCGGGGCGGACGGGGCGGGGTCGACTACAGCCGCCATAGGCGGCGGCACCAGCGGCTCGGCGGCGAGCAACGCGTTGATTCCGGCGGCGGCCGATTGCCCGGTCAGGCCCTGGTGCAAGACCGCGCGCAGGTCGCGCAGCGGGCGGAACACCTCGGTGCCGGCCATCAAGACGATCAGCAGCGCCTGAATCGTCATCAATCCGTGCGTCACACGCCACGCGCCGAGCGCCAACGCCGCCGCGGCGCCGATCGCGACCCCGGCATCGGTGATGCCGCGCGTCATCACGCTGGTGGTCAAGACGCGCATCGTCGTTTCCGACAGATGGCGCGCCCGTGCGGCCAGCCGCTCGCCATAGGCCCGGCTCTGGCCGAACGCCTTCAGCGTCGGCAGGCCCTGCACCGCGTCGAGGACATCTGAGCCGAAGGCTTTGACCGCCTCGTGCCGCACCCGGCCGCGGCCGCCTTCGAGCTTGTTGAAGATCATCGGCGCGAACAGCGTCGCCAGCGCGCCGGCCAGCATCACCGTCGCGACCGGCAAATCCCACCACACAATGAACAGAAAGATCATGATTGGCGTCAGCAGCGCGACGCAGACCTGCGGGATGTACTGGCCGAAAAAAATCTGCAATTGCTCGACGCCGTCGACCACCGACAGCATGACCCCGCCAGTGCGCTCGCCGGCGAACCAGGCCGGGCCCAGTTCGGCGATCTTGTCGTAAAGCCGCCCGCGCAATGTGTTCTGCACGATTGCGGCGGTGCGGTGAGCGATCAGCGTGCGGACGTATTCAAGCCAGCAGCGCGCCGCGATCACCGCCGCGACCCCCGCCGCCAGCAGCGCGATCCGCCCGCCGGCGCCGCCGGTGAACACCAGCGCCAGCAGCAGGCCGAGCAGCGTGAAGCGGGCGATGCCGAACGCGGTCGCGGCGAGGCCGATCGCGATCGCCGCTGCGATCCGCCCGCGCAGGCCGGCGGTCAGCGCCCACAGGCGGCGATCGAAATACACCTCAGCGCACCTTTTCTTCGCTGTGGGCGGTGCGCTCGGTATCGCTCAGCGTGCGCGGGTCGTCGACATCGACCGTCAGGTGCTCGGTCGGGCGCGGCGTCGCGGTGACGATGCTCACGCCGTTGGGCGCGGAAAAGCGATGCCAGGTGTTTTGCGGCACGACGATCGTCGTCCCGGCGCCGACCGCGTGGCTTTCGAGGCCATCCTCAGTCATCAGGTAAATCGTGCACGCGCCGTCGACGATCTGCACCATCTCGTCGCCGTTGGGGTGCCGCTCCCACGCCGCTTCGCCGGTAAACTTGGCGCTGTAGAGGTTGCCGTCGCGATACGGCGCGAGCGTCACGAAGGCGCCGGTCGCCTTGCGCTCGGCCTCGGTCGATTCCGGCCGGCGCCCCTGCATCATCGGCATCTTCGCGAGCATGGCTTTGAGATCGAGGATCGTGGTCACGTCTCCCTCCCGTCGCTGGCGGCTCGTCGGGCCGGCTTGGCTGGCGAATCCGTATCTTAGCGTTATGCTAGGGTTTTGCTGATCGACAAATTCGGAGGCAGGCGATGCATCGGGTATTGATCACCGGGGCCGGCGGCGGGATCGGACGGTCGCTGCGCGAAACCCTGCGCGGGATCTATCCGGTGTTGCGCGTGTCAGACCGGGTGGCGATCGCCCCGGCGCGCCCAGAGGGACCTGGAATCGAAGAGGTCGACCAGACCGATATCAGCGACATGACGGCGGTGCAGCGCATGGTGGCCGGATGCGACGGCATCATCCATCTCGGCGGGATTTCGGGCGAGAACACCTGGGAGAATATCCTGCAGGGCAACATCATCGGCCTCTACAACGTGTTTGAGGCGGCGCGGCAGGCCGGGGTCAAGCGCATCGTGATGGCGACCTCGAACCACGCGGTCGGCTTCTACCGTCGCGACCAGACGATCGACCACAACGCGATGGTGCGCCCGGACAGCCGCTACGGCGTGTCGAAGGCCTTCAGCGAGGCGCTCGGCAGCCTCTATTCCGACAAGCACGGGATCGGGTTTTTCGGCGTGCGCATCGGCAATTTCGGCACACGGCCGATCGACAAGCGGCGGCTGGCGATCTGGATCAGCCCGCGCGACCTGACCCAGCTCGTGCGCATCGGGCTCGAACGCCCCGACATCCGCTACGAGATCGTCTACGGCGTCTCCAACAACCGCCGCTCCTGGTACGACAATTCCAACGCCTATCGGCTCGGCTACAAGCCGCAGGACGATTCCGAGCCCTACGCCGCCGAAGTGCTGGCCGCCGAGCAGCCCGGCGCCCACCCGATCGCTGAAAAGTATCAAGGCGGCACGTTCTGCGCGGAGGAATACGACGCGAAGACCGAGCGGGACTAACCCTACAGCACAGACAGCACCTTTTCCGGCGGGCGGGCGAGCGCGGCCTTGTCGCCGGAGACGACGATCGGGCGTTCGACGGCGATCGGGTTTTTCGCCAGCGCCGCGATCAGCGCGTCTTCCGACAATTTCGCCGGATCGATCCCGGCCGCCGCGGCTTCCTTTTTGCGCACGATTGCCTTGGCCGGCAGCCCCATCTGGCGCAGCAGCGTCTTGAGCTGGGCCTCGGTGTAGGGCGTCTTGAGGTATTCGACGATGGTCGGCTCTATGCCTTTGTCGCGCAGCAGCGCCAGGGTCTTGCGCGAGGTGTTGCAGCGCGGGTTGTGATAGATCGTGACCGCCATCGTCATGCCCTCCGTAAGGCCCACCGGCTCATCGCTTCGGCGGCGGCTGGTTCGGGATGAGCGGATCGCTGCCCACGTCGCCGAACATCGTGCATTTCCAGTCGCCGAAGGTGGTACGATAGCACTTGCCTGTGCCGTCCGGCACATGCCGCAGGCCGCAGTTCTTGCCGACATTCCGCAAGGCTCCGGACCTGAACACCCGGTCACAGCTGTATTCGTCATAGCTTCCGCGGATCGCGTAGCGCTTGCCGTTGGGATTTGCGTCCTGCGGCCGTTCGACGAGGCTCAAACTGCTCCACGGGATACCCGGCGCGACCTGAACCTCGACGTGATCGAGGAGGGTGAGCAGCGTGTTGCTCTCGCCCTCGAGGGCGCATTGGACATAGCTCGCCGCTAGGCCGGGCGAGATCTGCCCGGCCGTCGGTTCACTCGTCGATCCGCAACGATATGGATCGGGTGCATCGTATTTTGTACCGATACCTTGCTGTGGAATCAGAATGCCTGCAGCATGCAAACTACATGCACAGAAAAGATACGACACTATGGTTATCCCCAGAATAATCGCATGCTTCATAGATTTTGATTCCTTGTACCACCCGTGCGACAGGCAGATTTTAATGTCAAGCTGGTGAGGGAAGCGAGCCGCCATCACCGGCGACTACTGTGTCCTGAAGCCGCAGTGGCGACGGGTGATCGGAACGTGGCGTTGACGATCCCGGGCGAGTCGGCAGCGGGTCGCCACGGCCAGGATGTTGCAAACCGGCCGGACTCTCGGCAGAACATCCCGTAGATCAGTTCGGGAATTCACATGCGGCTTAACGACGAAGAGAAGGCGATGCTTGCCGGCGAACTGGGCGAACCGCGGCGCTGGGCGATTGCGCACCAGATCGCGGTCGGCGGGTTTTTCGACGCCGCGGATTTCGTGCCGGTGTCGCAGGCGCATATCATGGCCGACACCGAATCGCTCGGTGAGGCAGGCGTTGCCTTTCTCGAAGGCCTGGCAGCGGCGCCCGCGGCGGAGCGGCGAGTGCAGGTGCCGACGATCACCGACCCGCGCGGGCTCGATTTCGAGACCTACAAGCGGCTCGGCCAGACCGAGGCGATGGCGGCGCTGGAGGGACGCGCGACCGCCGCATTCCGCGAATTCGGCGTGCTGATGACCGATACCTGCATCAACTATCAGACGATCCTGCCACCGGTGCGCGGCGAGCACCTGGCGATGGGCGACACCGGCGTAACGATCTATGCCAACAGCGTGTTCGGGGCGCGTAGCAATTTCGAGGGCGGGCCGTCGGCGCTTGCCGCCGGCTTGACCGGGCGGACCCCGCGCTATGGCTATCATCTCGATGCCGAGCGCCGGGCGACGCGCCACTTCCGCGTCGAGACGGCGCCGTGCGACCTCAGCGAATGGGGCGCGCTCGGCGGCATCATCGGCCGGGAGTGCGGCTCGTACTGGGAGGTACCGCTGATCGAGGGCCCGGCTGAACTCACAGGGGCGCCTCCCGGCTCCGACGCGCTCAAGCATTTCGGCGCGGCGATGGCGAGCTATGGCTCCGTCGCGCTGTTCCATATGCCTGGCATCACCCCCGAGCCGGCCGAATTCGCCGGCCGCAGGCCGCCGGCGACCCAAATCGGCCGCGCAGAGATCGACGCCTTTCTCGCTTCCTACGAAGCGAAGGGCGACAAGGTCGATGTCGTCGTGTTTGCCGCGCCGCAATTGTCGCTGATCGAGATGGCCGCGGTCGCCGACGCGCTCGACGGGCGCCGCGTCCATGCCGAGACGACGCTGTTGGTCGCGACCTCGCCCGAGATCAAATCCGCCGCCGATCGCATGGGGCTGACCGCGCGGATCGAGGCGTCGGGCGCCGTCGTCGCGGCCGGCATCTGCTTTTACCAGAGCTATGCCGGCGAGATGGCGGCGGCCAATGGCTGGCAGCGGCTGCTGACCAACTCGGCCAAGCTCACCAACATCATCGGCGGCTACGGCTACCGGCCGACGCTCGCGAGCCTCGAGCGCTGCGTCGCCTCGGCTGTTGCCGGGCGGATCGTGTGATGCCGATCACCCTCAAATGCCATCGCGGCATCGGCCCGGCGGTGACCGGCACGGCGCTCGTCGCCAAGGACAATTTCAGCGCCCGCTACGACCTCGACCGCAAGGCCGGCGTGTTTTCCCGGCCAAGCCACGCGCTCGCCGGGCAGACCTACCGGGGCCGCATCCTGGTGCTCGACCAAGCCAAGGGCGGCGTCGCGACCGCGTGGATGCTGCACGAGATGAAGGCGCGAGACGTTGTGCCGCTGGCGCTGGTGTTCAACCGGGTCAACCCGATCCTGGCGCAGGGTGCGGCGCTCGGCGCGGTGACGATGGTCGACCGTTTCGACGGAGACGTGACCGACCTGATCCGCACCGGCGATACGCTGCGCATCGACCCGGAAGCCGGCACGGTCGAGATTCTGAACCGCGAATCCGACTAATTATCGCGCGTCGCCACCGTTGCTGGTTTCGGGTAGTCTCCTATCGCCGTCAAGCATCGAGGAGCGTCGGCGATGTCCACGGTCTACCGCTACACGCTGCCGGTCGATCAGACCGAGTGGAAATTCGAGGGCAACGCTGAAGCCGCCTTCACCTGGGAGTATGACGAAAACCGGGCCGGGCTCTTGCAGCTTTACGACAAGGGCAAGCGCCAGCAATGGGACGCGGCCGAGCGCATCGATTGGAGCCAGGACCTCGACCCGGAAAACCCGATGCTGCTCGATGACCGGGTGATCCCGATCTTCGGCTCGCCGGTATGGGACAAGATGAATGCGGCCGAGCGCCGCCAGGTGCGCCACCATCTGCAGGCCTCGCAGATCTCGCAATTCATGCACGGCGAGCAGGGGGCGCTGATCGCCACCGCCAAGATCGTGCAGACCGTCCCCGACCTTGACGCGAAATTCTATGCGGCCACCCAGGTGATGGATGAGGCACGCCATGTCGAGGCGTATTCGCGCCTGCTGCACGACAAGTTCGAACTCGCCTACCCGATCACCCACGGCCTCAAATCGCTGCTGGAGAGCGGGCTCAGCGACCGCCGCTGGGACATGACGTATCTGACCATGCAGATCCTCATCGAAGGGCTGGCGTTGGCTGCGTTCCAGCGCATCCGCGACCAGTCGCGAAATCCGCTCGCCGCGGCGGTCAACGCCTATGTGATGCAGGACGAGGCGCGTCACGTCGCGTTCGGCCGTCTGGCATTGCGCGACTACTACCCGCAGCTCAGCGACGCCGAGCGCGCCGAGCGGGAGGAGTTCGTCGTCGACGCGTGCTGGCACATGCGTGACCGCTTCAACCAGCTCGAAGTGTGGCAGCGTCTGGGCCTGCCGGTCGAGGATTGCCTGGCGCTGGTCGACCAGTCGGAAACGATGCAGGTGTTCCGCAGCCGCATCTTCAGCCGCATCGTGCCGACCGTGCGCGATATCGGCCTGTGGGGCGAGAAGGTGCAGGAGGCTTTCGCCGCAATGGGGGCGATCCAGTTCGCTGAAGTCGACGCCGCCGCGCTGCTCGAGCACGACGCTCAGGTCGCCGCCGAGTTCGACGCCGCGGCGCGGCTCAAGGACGCGGCGGTCGAGTAGGGCGCGTCGACGGGCGGTGGCGCATCAGTCCGGCAGGCCGAACACCTCTTCCGGTTCGTTTAGGCCGCGCACCGGGTGAAAGCCGAGCGAGACGAGCGTGCGCGGGCAGGCGGCGGCAAACGCCTGGGAGGTGACGAGCGGCCGCATGACCCGCTTGGTCAGTCCTTCGAGCCGGGCGGCAAGGTTGACCGCCGGGCCGATGGCGGTGAAATCGAGCCGTTCGGCGGCGCCGACATTGCCGTAGATCACCTCGCCCAAATGCAGCCCGATGCCGATCAGGATGTCGGGCCGCCCGGCCTGGCGCCGGTCGCCGTTGATCGAGTCGAGTCGCGCGAGCCCCTCGGTCGCGGCGTCGAGCGCGCGGGCCGTCGTCGAGGTGAAATCGCCCTCCTCGCCAGTCGGAAAGATCGCCAGCACCCCGTCGCCGATGAATTTCAGCACCTCGCCCTGGCGCTCGTGGATCGGCGACGCGATCGCGTCGAAATAATCGTCGAGCAGTGCGATCATCTCGCTGGCGTCGAGCCGGTCGGACAGGGCGGTAAAGCCGCGCAGATCGGTCGCCATGATGACCGCGTTGAGGCTGACGCCTTCGCCGCGCCGCACCTGCCCGGCAAGCACGCGGCGGCTCGCCTCTGGGCCGAGATAGGTGCCGAGCAGGTTGGCGCTGACCCGGCGCACCGCCCGTGAATCGACGATCGCCGCGAGCGCCGGAACTACATCGAGCAGCGCGCCGACATGCGCCTCGGTAAAGCCGCCGGTACGGTCGGTCGTCCAGGTCACGACCGGCCAACGTTCCAGAAACGGGTTGAGCGGCATCGCCAGGTATTCGGTGCCGCCAGCGGCGCGGATCTCGCCGAGCAGCGGAAATTCCGGGTGATCGCGGTCGAGCCGGCGCCGAAACGGTTCGCCGCGCTCGATCGTGCTGCGGATCGGGCTGCGCAGGTATTCGTCGGTTCCATCGGCGCCGTGCGCGATGTGGATTTCCTCAGTCAGTGCGCGGGGCCGCGACCAGCGCACCGCGAGCCCGGAGATCAGCGGATGCAGCGTGCCGAAATGCAGCGTCGCCCGCGCCAGCGGCACGCCTTGGCCGACCAGCCGCCAACACAACTCGTCGAGAAACTTCACGTCGCTTTCGCCCCGATCGGCGGCGCCGAGAATCCATCTCGCCACGTCGCCGCCGGCGATCGGCAGGCCACCGCCGGCGTGCGATGCGGCGACGCGAAACAGCGAGTTGCCGGTCCGAGCGGCGGGCTCGGTTACCAGGGTGTCGTTCATCGGCGCGTTTCCTCGGACGATGCGGCGGCCACTGCGCTGCGGCATAGATAGGGGCGCGGCGGCCCGGCTGCGATAGAGGCGCCGTTTCCTTGGCCGGCCAGGTGGTCTAACCTCGCGCATTCCCTGCAACCGCGAGGCCTCCGCGATGCCCAGTTTCACGACCCGGCCCGAAATCCGCGGCACGTTCGGCGTCGTCGCCTCGACCCATTGGCTTGCCTCGGCGGTCGGGATGAGCATTCTCGAGCGCGGCGGCAATGCCTTCGACGCCGCGGTGGCGACCGGGTTCACGCTCCAGGTCGTCGAACCGCACCTCAACGGGCCGCTCGGCGAGGCGCCGATCCTGGTGTGGGACCACAAGCAGCGGCAGGCGCGGATGATCTGCGGCCAGGGCGTTGCGCCGCAGGACGCGACGATCGCGCATTACCGCGGGCTCGGCCTCGACCTCGTGCCGGGCACCGGGCTGCTCGCGGCGGCGGTGCCCGGCGCGTTCGACGGTTGGGCCCGGCTGCTGCGCGATTACGGCACGATGCCGCTCGCCGACCTTCTGGCGCCGGCGATCGGCTATGCCGAAAACGGCTACCCGCTGGTGTTCCGTATCCGCGACACGATCGCCACGGTCGCCGAGCTGTTCCGCGCCGAATGGCCCACCTCGGCGGCGCTCTACCTGCCGAACGGCGCGCCACCGGTGCCGGGGCAGCTGTTCCGCAACCCCGGGCTGGCCGCGACCTACAAGCGCGTGCTCGCCGAGGCGGAGGCCGGCGGCGGGTCGCGCGAAGCGCGCATCGACCGCGCCCGCGACGCGTGGTACCGCGGCTTTGTCGCCGAGGCGATCGGTGCGTTCTGCCGGCGCGAGAAGGTGTTCGATTCCTCGGGGCGGCGGCATCACGGTGTGCTGACCGCCGACGACATGGCGCGCTGGGAAGCGCCGGTCGAGGCGCCGCTCGGCTACGACTATCGCGGTTACACGGTGCTGAAGGGTGGGCCGTGGAGCCAGGGGCCGGTGCTGCTGCAGCAATTGGCGCTGCTCGCCGGCTTCGACCTCGACGACACCGACCCGACCGGCCCCGAATTTATCCACGCCGTCGTCGAGTGCGCCAAGCTCGCTTATGCCGACCGCGAGGCGTGGTACGGCGACCCGGATTTCGTCGACGTGCCGATGGCGACGCTGCTGAGCCCCGCGTACAACGAGGCGCGGCGCAAGCTGGTCGGCGAGCGGGCCTCGCTCGATCTGCGTCCCGGCAGCCCAGACGGCCGCCGCCCCTATGTGCCAACGCCCGGCAAGGCGACGGCCGCTGCGGCGGGGATCGGCGAGCCGACGGTTGGCGCCCTGGCGGGCGGCATCGGCGAACCGACGACGAGCCCGCTCGGCGCGGTCGCCGGCGACACGGTTCACCTCGACATCATCGACCGCTGGGGCAACATGGTGTCGGCGACGCCGAGCGGCGGCTGGCTGCAATCCTCGCCGGTGATCCCGGCGCTCGGCTTCTGCCTCGGCACCAGGCTGCAGATTTCGTGGCTCGACGAAAACAGCGCATCGAGCCTGCAGCCCGGCAAGCGGCCGCGCAGCACGCTGTCACCGACGCTGGCGCTGAAGGACGGTGAACCGTGCCTGGCCTTCGGCACGCCCGGCGGCGACGGGCAGGACCAATGGTCGACCCAGCTTTTCCTGCACCATGTGCATCACGGCATGAATTTGCAGGAGGCGATCGACTGTCCCGAATTCCACACCGGCCATGCGCCGAGTTCGTTCTATCCGCGTGCCGCCGAGCCCGGATCGCTGACGCTCGAAGGCCGCATGCCCGAGGCGACCACACAGTCGCTCGCCGCCCGCGGTCACCGCGTCGCGATCGGCGAAACCTGGTCGGGCGGGCGGCTGACCGCCGCCGGCCGCGAAGAGACCGCCGACGGCGTGATCCTCAAGGCCGGCGCCAACCCGCGCGGCATGCAAAGCTACGCGGTGGGGCGGTAACCGGCACTGTAATTCGATCTTATCTGACAGACTTACCCAGCATCCGTATGACCGATTAGCACCCGTGTTTCAACGGATGATTTTGATCTTGATATCGATCAGTTTCGCGACTGCCATAGGCGTTTTCCGCTGGCAATTCGGTTTTGAGTTCAAAAAACGTAAGCTGACATGGCCTATCGATCGCGGGCGTCAATTCAATGCGAAGGGGCCCATGATTCATTATTTCAAGAACAATAGGACCGCTCCATCCCGGCTGAATCCATGGCGCAGTCTGATGCATACTTAATCCGACTCTTGCATAGGTGCTTCGTCCTTCTACGAGGGCAATCATATTCTTTGGAATTTTTATGCTTTCATAGGTCATCGCCAGCACGAATTTGCCAGGCTCTAAGACAAACCGCTCTCTATCGCCAAGAGCATCTTTTGGTTTGAGTTCTTTAGTTGCCCAAAGCCCTGACTTGCCTAACGCCACCAACCCGTCTGCGACCGAGAGGGTCATGGAACCAGCTTCAGATATTCTGGTAAAACTGAACCCTAACCGCAGATCAACGGACGCTTCACCCCATTGCCGTTCTTCCAGGGGCGGGTCAAAAGCGATCTCACCCGCCTTGACTGCGGCTCTTAAGTTGACCTGAGAAAGGATCATATCGTCCTCACCTAGGCGGCAAGACTCACATGCGAGTCTGCCCATGCCCTGTTCAAATATGCTAAACCGTTCGTTGTAAAGAAAGACCCTTCAACAATCACGGTAACAGTTTCCGACGACGCATCTTTCACGACGGCGCTTATATAACCTTCACCGTCCGCGAGTTTTCGCACGGCCTCGCTGCGTACAAAGCCGGACACCGGCCCATCCGCAGTTTGGAAGGTCACTAGGCTTTCTGTCGGGAATGGCCCCGGTTGTATCTCGCACCTGATAAGTACGGATTGGTTCGGGGTGTAGCTAGCCATCGTGCGTCGTCTCCCTTGAGAACATAATGAGAACATGCCGAGCGTTTATGGCCGAGTCATGATCCTCTTTGCAAACGTCCAGAGTCAAACGACCCAACAAAAAATCCTATTTTCCCAACTTTTCCTGCTGCTTGGAGATCGCTTAGGTTGTGGGTCGGTTGCGGTTTTTGCCTTCTTTTGGCGAACCGTTATCTGCTCGTTCTCATTTTTGCTGGGCGCGTCCGCGGTAATTCCTGCGAAAGCGGTCAGCGAGGTAATCCGCACTATTCCGTAGCCGCACCGGTCATCGCCTCCGGCCGTACCCATTCGTCGAACTGTGCGGCGGTGATGTGGCCGAGGCGAAGTGTCGCCTCGCGCAGGCTGAGGCTGTCGCGGTGCGCGAGGAGCGCGATCTCGGCGCTCTTTTCGTAGCCGATATGCGGCGAGAGCGCGGTCACCAGCATCAGCGAGCGGTCGAGGTGGTCGCGGATGACCGCCGCGTTGGCCGCGATGCCGCGGGCGCAGCGCGCCTCGAACGACAGGCAGGCATCCGCCAATAATTCAGCCGATTCCAGCACGTTGAACAGGATGATCGGCTTGTAGGCGTTGAGCTGAAAATTGCCCTGGCTGCCGGCAAAGGCAACGGTGTGGTCGTTGCCAAAGACCTGCGCGGCGACCATCGTCAGCGCCTCGCACTGGGTCGGGTTGACCTTGCCCGGCATGATCGACGAACCGGGCTCGTTTTCCGGCAAGATCAGTTCGCCGAGCCCGGCGCGCGGGCCGCTGGCATACCATCGTATGTCGTTGGCGATCTTGAACAGCGCCACCGCCAACGTGCGCAGCGCGCCGCTCGCGGCGACCATCGCGTCGTGTGAGGCGCCGACCGCGAACAGATTCGCGGCGGGGCGGAACGGGTGCTCCATCTGCCGTGCGACGGACTCGATCGCCAGCGCGGCGAAGCGCGGCGGGGCATTAAGACCGGTGCCGACCGCGGTACCGCCGAGCGGCAATTCGTAAAGTGCATCGAGCGCCGCCCGCAGACCGGCGGCGGCCTGGTCGAGCTGGGCGACCCAGCCGGAAAACACCTGGCCCAGGGTCAACGGCGTCGCGTCCATCAGATGCGTGCGGCCGATGATGACGGTTTCGGCCAGCGCGCGGCCGCGCGCGTCCAGCGTCTCGCGCAGCGCGTGCAGCGCGGGAAGCAGGGCGTCGGCGATCCGGCCCACCGTGGCGACGTGCATGACGGCCGGAAAGGCGTCGTTCGACGACTGGCTGCGGTTGACGTCATCGTTGGGGTGGATGGCGGCCTTTCCGTCGAAAAGCTGCGAAGCCAGGCGGGCGATGACCTCGTTGGCGTTCATGTTGGTCTGGGTGCCCGACCCGGTCTGGAACGCGACAAGCGGAAATTCGGAATCGTGCGTGCCGGCGATCACTGCGTCGGCGGCGCGGGCGATCGCCGCCGCCTTGTCGGACGGCAGTTCGCCGAGCGCGGCATTGGCCTCGGCCGCCGCCTTCTTGATGATGCCGAGCGCGCGGATCACCGGCCGGCCCCAGACAAAGCGCGGCCGGCCGATCGGAAAGTTTTCGAAGCTGCGCTGGGTCTGTGCGCCCCACAGCCGCTCGGCCGGAACCTCGACCTCGCCAAGGCTGTCGTGCTCGCGTCGCGTCTTGGCCATCACCGCCCCGCCTGCTGCCCATGCCCTTCCGGTAAATGGGCAGCAGCAGGAAAAATCCCCAACCATTCCGTAAGGTCCGGGCCGGACCTTACGGAATGACTCGATGGGTTCAGGCGATCATGCCCGGCAAGACGAGGAACAGGTCAGTGTCGTCGGTCTTCTCGCCGGCTGCCGTCAGCATCGCGTGTACCTGGCCGCGATGGTGCGTCTGGTGATTGAAGAAATGCGTCACGAGGAACCGCTTGGGCGCGCTGATTTCGCGCTGCGCGGCACCGCTGAACCAGGTCAGATCGATGTCGAGCCAGGCATCGTCGACCTTGGCGGCCCAGGCCGTGATGTCGTCGTCGGCCTTGATCCGCTTGGCGCACAATTCGGCGTAGTCCTCGACGAAATGGTCGCTTTCTTTGATCGGCGTGGCCGGGCGCTCCCACCCGTCAAAGCGTGACATCCACTGGTAGTCGCCCCACAAGATGTGCGCGAGGGTACCGTGGATCGAGTGCCAGAATGCGCCGCGGTCGCGCCGCCGCTCGGCATCGCCGAGCCGGTCGGTGGCGGCATAGAGGCGGCGGTTCATCGCGGCGTTGTAGGCGGACATCGTGCGGACGTAGGACGGCGTTATCATCCATGCCTCCATTTTGTGCAGTGCAGCACACGTCCTGTTTGCCGGAAGCCCAACCGCGCGTCAAACTCGATTTCGCAACAAATCGAGGATGACCGAAATATGCCCGAAGGACAGCGGCCGCGGCCGCAGCCAACGCCGGAGACCCGGCATTTCTGGGACGGCACAAATGCCGGCGAATTGCGCCTGCAGCGCTGCAATTCCTGCCGCAAGACATATTTCCCGCCGCGCCCGTTCTGCCCGCACTGCGCCGCACGCGAGGTCAGCGTGTTCAAGGCGAGCGGAAAGGGGCGGCTCTATAGCTATGTGATCCACCACCGGCCGGTGCCGGGGTTCACCCCGCCTTATGCGATCGCCGTCGTCGAACTCGACGAAGGGCCGCGGATGATGACCAACATCGTCGATTGCCCGCAGACTCCCGAAGCGCTGGTGCTCGACATGCCGCTCGAAGTCGCGTTTGAAAAGCTCGACGACGAGATCACGCTGCCCCTGTTCCGCCCGGCGAGGGGGTGAGTGCGATGAAGCCGAAATCGATCGCCATCGTTGGTGCCGCCGAAACCACCGAACTGGGCCGCATCCCGGAATTGTCGCAGATCGGACTGCATGCCGATGCCGCGCTCAACGCGATGAAGGATGCCGGGCTAAAGCCATCCGACATCGACGGCATCGCCACCGCCGGCGAGACGCCGGTCACGATTGCACACTATCTCGGCCTGACGCCGAAATGGGTCGACGGCACCGCGGTCGGCGGCTGCTCGTTCATGATCCATGTTCGCCACGCCGCGGCCGCGATCGAAAGCGGCCTGTGCAGCACCGTGCTGATTACCCACGGCGAGAGCGGCCGCTCGGGCATCGCTCGCACGCGGGCGCCGGTGCATCCGGGCAGCCTCGCCGGGCAGTTCGAGATCCCTTACGGGCCGATGGGGCCGCCGACGCTCTTCACGATCCCGGTGCTGCGCTACATGAAGACCTATGGGCTGACCCACGAGCAGCTCGCGATGGTCGCGGTGATCCAGCGCGAATGGGCGGCGAAAAACCCGCGTGCGACGTTTCGCGATCCGGTCACGGTCGACGACGTGCTGAACTCGCGAATGATCGCCTATCCGTTCCGGCTGCTGCAGTGCTGCCTCGTGACCGACGGCGGTGGCGCGCTGATCCTGGTATCACGCGAGCGCGCCAAGGACTTTCCGCAGAAGCCCGTCTATCTGCTCGGCACCGGCGAGTCGGTCGAGACGCCGATGGTCAGCCAGATGGAGGATTTCACCTCGTCGCGCGCGTTCCGCGTCGCCGGCGCCAAGGCCTTTGCCGAGGCCGGCATCACCCATGCCGACGTCGACCACCTGATGATCTACGACGCCTTTGCCCATCTGCCGATCTACGGGCTCGAAGACCTCGGCTTCTGCAAGCGCGGCGAGGCGGCCGGGTTCATCTGGGACCGCAACACCGCGCCTGGCGCCAAGCTGCCGCTTAATACCAATGGCGGCGGCCTCTCCTACATGCATTCCGGCATGTACGGGATGTACGCGCTGCAGGAGAGCGTGCGGCAGATGCGCGGCATTGCCCCGGCCCAGGTGCCGGGCGCCAAGCTGTCGGTGTGCCACGGCGTCGGCGGCATGTTCGCCGCCAGCGGCACGATCATCATGACCAACGAAGCCTAGCCGCACGCCGACCCGGCAGGGCGCCGGCAACGGCTTTCGCACTCGTGCTGCGCGCGTAACCCGCTCGGCACGAGTGCGTTTTCGCAGCATGAACAGGAAACAAAGAACAGGCACAGCAGCGCCCAGGACAATTTAGCCGGCGCATGAGCCTGTCGCTCGAGCGGGGGCGGTGGCAGGGCCCGCCACAGGCATAATCCACGGTTCTAGGGAACGTCCGCGCCGACAGGGCGTTGCCGAAGGGGGATAGATTACGCCTATGTCGAGTGCAACAGCCCAGACCGAGACTATGGAAGAGCCCGGCCTGCGAACCATCCTGGTCGCTGAAGACGAGGTTCTTGTGCGCAGTTCGGTCTCCGAATATTTGCGGGCTACGGGGCATCGCGTCATCGAGGCCGCCAATGCTGCCGAGGCGCTGACCGTGCTCGTAGCGGGGTTGGAGGTCGATCTGGTGTTCAGCGACATCGTGATGCCGGGTGACATCGATGGGATCGGGCTGGCCCGTCTGATGCGCCGCCGCTTTCCGGATATACCGGTGGTCCTGACCTCGGGCGATCAGTCGCGGGCGCCCGAAGCGAAAATCGCCGACGCGTTCATCCACAAACCCTATCGCGCCTCGGCGCTGGCGCGCCGCTTTGCCCGGCTGCTGGAGAACCGGACCGGCTGACCGCCGCGGCTCTCTGCGCGGGGCTCTCCGCGCCGGGTGCATGGCTTGCCGCGCCGGTCATGCGGCGAAAGCGCGCGTCACTGGCGAATTGCGTGCTACTCTAGAGTTCCTGGGAAAGACGGTCGGCATAGCGGCCGACCGGCGCGGGAACGGAGGGAAAGCTATGGCGTACGACCTGCTGATCAAGAACGGCCTGATCGTCGACGGCTCGGGGATGCCGGCTTTCCGCGGCGATGTCGGGGTCAAGGACGGCAAGATCGCCGAGATCGGCAAATTGTCGGACGTGGCCGACAAGACCATCGACGCGCACGGCACGGCGGTGTCGCCAGGCTTTATCGACAACCACTGCCACTATGACGCGCAGGTCACCTGGGACCCGCTCTGCACCTTTTCGCCCGAGCACGGGGCGACCTCGGTCATCTTCGGCAACTGCTCGCTGTCATTGGCGCCGGTGCGCAAGGGCACCGAGGAGCGGCTGGCCGAGTTCCTCTCCTATGTCGAAGCGATCCCGATGGAAGTGCTGAAGACCATCGAGTTCGAGTGGGAAACGATCCCGCAATACATGGAGCGGCTCGACAATCATCTCGGCATCAATATCGGCAACCTGATCGGCCACACCGCGGTGCGGCATTATGTGATGGGCGACGACTGCCAGAAGCCGGGAGCCACCGAGGCGCAGATCAAGGCGATGCAGGACGTCGTGCGCGACGGCATGCAGGCCGGCGCTCTCGGCCTGTCGGTGTCGCGCGAAAAGGGCCATTTCGACCCGCAAGGCGTGCTCATTCCGGCGCTGTGGGCCGACGAGAACGAGATCTTCGCGCTCGCCGACGTGTTGCGCGACATGGGCACCGGCACGATCCAGGCCGGCGGCGGCCAGTATGTCGAGTTGAAGGACGGCATGATGCGGCGCCTCGCCGAGGCGAGCGGACGCACCGTCGTCTACAACAGCCTGTCGCAGACGATGCGCCGACCCGACGAGTGGAAAATCCACATGGCGCGCATCGAGGAAACCGCGGCGCTGGGCATCCGCGCCTATCCGATGTGCAGCCCGAACCGGGTCACGCAAGACTTTACAATGAAGAACACTCAGGTGTTCCGCGGCCTGCCGACCTGGCACCCGATCCTGCTGATGCCGGACGACGAGAAATTGCGGCTCTACGCCGATCCAGAAATCCGCGCCAAGCTGCACGACGAGGCGGTGGCCAACAAGCCCGACAGCGCGGTAGGTATCTCGAAGACTTGGTGGAACTACATCTGGGTCAACGAGCCGGCGCTCGAAAAGAACAAGTGGATGCAGTTCAAATCGATCGGCGAGATCGCCGAGGCTCAGGGCAAGCGGGTGATCGACGCGTTCCTCGACCTGGTGGTCGAGGAAAAGCTGGAAACCCGGCTGCTGCAGGCCGAGAACAATATCGACGACGCGGCGCTCAGCAAGATCCTGACCCACCCGAACGCGGTGATCGGGCTCGGTGACGGCGGCGCGCACGTGCAGTTCCACGGCGGCTATGGCTATCTCACCAAGCTGCTCGGCGAATGGGTGCGCGAGAAGCGGGTCATGACGCTGGAGCAGGCGGTGCGCCGGCTGACCTTCGACTCGGCCTCGACCTTCGGTCTTTACGACCGCGGGCTGCTGCGGCCCGGCATGGCGGCCGATATCGTGATCTTCGACCCCGACACCGTGAAGTGCGGGAAGGAGGAGGTCGTGCACGACTTCCCGGCCGGCGGCTGGCGCATCAAGGAAACCTCCGAAGGCGTCTCGCACACCATCGTCAATGGCCAGGTGCTGCTCGAAGACAAGAAACACACCGGCGTACTGCCCGGTAAAGTGCTGCGCAACAGCCACTGGCACGCCAACCACTAGGGCAAGGGCGAGAGGCCGGCGCGCCCCGCGCCGGCCGCGACGATCCCGACGCAAAAGCGCCCCCACACGGGGGCGCTTTCTTCATTCACGCGATTCAGCGCGTAAAGAACATTATCACATATAGGTCAGTCTGCCAAATCAAGGCACCCCCCGATCACCCCTGGGGAATTGCGCCGGGAACGGCCAAAGCAAGGGCGGTCAATCAAGCTCCAGTAGATTCAAATGGCAACTGGCGCATTTGTCTCTACCGACTCTCCATGCTTTGAAATCGTTCCGCTGCCGGTTCCAAGCGACTCGATGATGAAATCGATGAACCTCCTGACCTTCGCCGGCACGTAGCTCCGGGAAATATAATAGACGTAAAGCGGAAATCGCTCGTCCGACCAATCGGGGAAAAGATTGACTAGGGCTCCATTACTGAAGTGGTGATCGAGCTCCAAGTCGATGACCTGTGCGATCCCGAAGCCGGCCAGGCAGGCTCCGAGTTTCGTTCCGGCATCTGTCACTGTCAGCCGCCCGTTGACTGCGACCGAAATCAGTTCCGCCCCTCGTCGGAACTCCCAATCGAAGGGCCGTCCCGTCGACGGATCGATTGCAAAGATGCATTGGTGGGTGTCGCTTGCCAAGTCCTGTGGGTGACCCGGCCTGCCGTGGCGATCGAGGTAGATCGGTGAGGCAACTGTGAGAATGCGGGCGTCGAGAACGCGGCGGGTGATAAGCGCCGAGGGCGCGGGCTCCCCGAAGCGGGCCGCCAGATCAAAGCCGTCGCTGACCAAGTCCGCGACCCGATCCCTGGTTTCGAGGCGAAGGTCGATTCCCGGATTTTGCAGGAGGAACTCGCTCAGCTTCGGGGCAAGAACCATACGGCCGAAGAGCGGGTCCACATTGACCCGTAGCCTGCCGCGAACCGAGTTTCGTGATCGCGACGTCTCCGCGGCCGCCTCGCCAATCCCGGCCAGATGCTGGGCGACCCGTTCATAAAGCGCGCGGCCCTCATCTGTGAGTTCGACAGCCCGGCTCGTGCGGTGGACCAGCCGTGCGTTGAGGCGCGATTCAAGCTTGGCGATCGCCCGGCTGACGCCGGATTGCGTCATGCCCAACCGCTCGGCGGCTCTGCCAAAGCCGCGAGTGTCAGCAATAGCGGCGAGAACGACGAGCCCACCCACTAATCGACCGTCAATTTCGTTCATCGTCGATGCCCTCCAGTCATCCAAGAGATGACACCCGAACGGTGGCTTCACGTCTCTGCCTAGGACACTGTCGCTGATGTAGGCGAGTGCGGTTCACTCGCGAAGGCCAGTGCTTTTCCAAATGCTCGGTACGGAGACCTCCAATGGACGATCAAAGCGACGCAATCGCGTCCGCTATCAATGCGTACTTTGACCTCATGTATGACGCCGACGACCACCGATTTTCAAAGGTCTTCCACGATGCTTGTCTGATCCACGGTATGCGAGATGGAAAGCTCGCGGCGTGGTCGGCTTCTGAATTTCGTAACATCACCCGCAGCAGGCCTTCGCCGGCAGCTACGAACTCGCCGCGCGACCAGGAGATCATCAGGATTGAAAGTATCGCACCCGATCTGGCCGTTGCGAAGGTACGCGTGAGGATCGGCCAAACCTGCTTCATCGATCATCTTACATTTCATCAGATCGACGGGGATTGGCTCATTACCTCGAAGGCATTCCACGTCGCGCAAGTCTTCACGCCGGGATCATAGGCATGAGCCGCCGCAGGATCGCAGCACCGCGACCGGCGGGTATGCAGGACCAAATGAACGAAACTATTCACGCAGGGTCAGCGACCTTGCCTTCGAGGATATCGTCAGCGTCGAGTGTGAGCACCGCCCACACGGTCTCCTTTGCCGTGGCAACGGCAATGATTGTGTTACCGCTTTTTGCACCACAGCCCCTAGTTGGCATTATTGGTGCGTCGTTCGGCTTGTCGTCGTGGTCCATCGGTGCAGCCGTGACCGTGACGCTGCTCGGCTACGCTACCGGTCTTTTCCTGCTGACCCCGCTAACCGACCTGCTGGAAACACGGCGGGTGATCCTCGCGACCGTCATCGCGGACGTTTTTGCTCTTGCGGCTGCGGCTGTTGCCCCGTCGGCGGCTGCGTTCTTCGGCGCGGCATTCGTCGTCGGCACGATGACCAGCGCCATCCAGATGCTTGTGCCGGCCGCCGCTATGCTCGCTCCGGAGCCTCAGCGCGGTCGCGTCATCGGAAATGTTGTGAGCGGACTAATGATCGGCATTCTCTTGTCGCGGCCCATTGCGAGCCTCGCGGCCGGGGCTTGGGGTTGGCGGGGTTCCTATGCGCTTGATGCCTTGGCCATCGCCGTGACGGCGGCGTTTTTGTACCGCGTGCTGCCGCAACATACCCCGACGCGGCATGTCGGTTATTTCTCGTTGATCGCCTCCTTCGGCTCCCTGGTAAAAGAGGAAGCGATCCTTCGCCGGCGGGCCGTTTATCAAGCCCTTTGCATGGGTGCCTTCAACGCCTTTTGGACCGCAATCGCATTGCGGCTCGTGGAGCCGCCATTCGGACTGGCCGCCACCGGTGTCGCGCTATTCGCGCTCGTTGGCGTCGCTGGCGCCATCGCCGCGCCGATTGCTGGGCGCCTTGGCGATCGCGAACTAACAGCCCCGGCGACCCGAGTTTCACACGCCGCCATCATCGTTGCGCTCATTGGTGCCGGGATAGCGGGCGCCGGCTGGTTCGGCTTCGACCCGAACGCAGCGCCGCTTTTTGCCTTAGCGCTTCTTGTTTCCGCGGCCGTCCTTCTCGATTTCGGCGTCGTTGCTGATCAGACGCTCGGACGCCGTGCCATCAACTTGATACGGCCAGAGTCACGCGGCCGGCTAAACGGCTTTTACACGGGATTCTTCTTTCTGGGCGGCTCCATGGGTTCCGCGCTGGCCGGGGTAGCTTGGACTTGGAGGGGTTGGTCGGGGGTTTGCAGTGTCGGCCTCGGGTTTGGCGCTGCGGCGCTGATGTTGAGCGTCTTGGAAATGAAGCGCGCTCGGCTTGGGCACCCGCGATCTACCCGTCGCATCCGCCTCTAAGGCAGGGCAGGCATCGATGTCGTCGAGCCTCTCAGCAACCGTCGACTTCGACCTACCGACAAGCAACTGCGGCGACCGCCAGTCCAACCCGACTGACACACTCACGCAGTCTCAAATAGCCCCTTCTCCGACAAGCGGACCCTGCGGGTAAGGTCCGGCTCGGGGTAACTCCGGCCATCGCTGCCTGCGACCGATGATCGTGCGAGCCATGCCCCTTGGTGGTCCACCCCGTTCACCGGCACGCGCTGGATTTTCCAAAAGACCCGTTATGCCACCCTCTCCGGACGTCCGTTCCGCGCTCGATACCGGTCGGGTCGCGCTCACCCCACCGCCAGGGCGGCGACGCCGGGCAGTTCGCGGCCTTCGAGCCATTCGAGAAAGGCGCCGCCGGCGGTCGAGACGTAGCTGAAATCGTCGATGACCCCGGCCGCCGCCAGCGCGGCGACGGTGTCGCCGCCGCCGGCGACGCTCATCAGCTCGCCGGTGCGGGTCAGCTCCGCGACGCGCTTCGCGACCGCGGTCGTCGCGCGGTCGAAGGGCGGCGTCTCAAACGCGCCGATCGGCCCGTTCCACACCAGTGTGTGCGTCTGGTCGAGCGCGGCGGTGAGCCGGCCGACCGTCTTGGGCCCGAGGTCGAGGATCATCGCCGTCGCCGGCACCGCGTTGACCCCGACCGTGCGGGTCACCACGCCGGGTTCGAGCTTTTCGGCGGTCACGACATCCTCGGGCAGGATCAGCGAGCAGCCGCGGTCGGCCGCGTGATAGAGAATGTCGCGCGCGGTCTCGACCATCTCGGCCTCGACCAGCGAACGGCCGATCGGTCGGCCCTGCGCGAGTAGAAAGGTGTTCGCCATCGCCCCGCCGATCGCCAGCCGGTCGACCTTGGAGGTGATGAACTTGATCAGATCAAGCTTGGTAGAGATTTTCGACCCGCCGATCAGCGCCATCACCGGGTGCTTTGGCGCTTCGAGCGCCGCGGTCAACGCCTCAAGCTCGGCCTGCATCAGCTTTCCGGCGGCGCACGGCAAGAGGTGCGCCAGCGCCGCGATCGAGGCATGCGCGCGGTGCGCGGCGGAAAACGCGTCGTCGACATAGACATCGCCGAGCTCGGCAAGCTGCTTGGCGAAATCGGGATCGTTGGCTTCTTCCTCGGGGTGGAAGCGCAGGTTTTCGAGGAGCGCGACCTCGCCCGGCTTCAGTGCGTCAACCACCTGCTTTGCCTCGGGGCCGACGCAGTCAGGGGCGAAGCGCACGGCCCGGCCGCCGATTGCGGCGCTGAGCGGGCCGATCAGCGGGCGCAGCGACAATTCCGGGTCGGGGCCCTTGGGCCGGCCAAAGTGCGACATCACGACGACGCGCGCTTCCTTGGCGATCAGCGCCTCGATCGTCGGCGCCAGGCGCTCGATGCGGGTTGCGTCGGTGACCTCGCCATCCTTGACCGGCACGTTGAGGTCGGCGCGGAGCAGCACCCGCTTGCGCGCAACATCGAGATCGTCGAGGGTCCGAAACCGCGGCATGCCGTCGCGCTCCTGTTCAAGCGGGGTGGGCGGCGATTAAAGCCGAGCGCCGGGGTATTGCAAACCCGCCGCTTGGTGATACCTGATCGGCATTATGGCCAGCGTACTCGACAAACTCGCTTTCGAGGCCGGGCAGGCGGCCCGGATCGGCTGGTTCTTCGGCCAGAAGATGCTGGCGCGGCGGCTGACCAGGCCAATGCCTGTTCCCGAACGCCTGCGCGGGCGGCCGGTTCCCGACCGGCGACGCCTGCTCGCCGATCTGTGGCGGTTGCTCGAACAGGATTGGCGCAACATCGAGACCGGGCTCTACCTGCCGCCCGACGACTGGCGCGGCAATCCGCTCGACGCGGTGCGGCGGGCGGTGGATTTCTTTGCCGATCTGCGCGCGGTCGATGCCCTGCGCCACGGCGAGCGCGCCGGGCGGCGCCTCGACCCGCCGGAAGAGGGGCGCTATCCGCCCTATTATCTGCAGAAATTCCACTTCCAGAGCGACGGGTATCTGAGCGCCGCGTCGGCCGAGCGCTACGACTACCAGGTCGAGATCCTGTTCGGCGGCGGGGCAGCGGCGATGCGGCGCCAGGCATTGGTGCCGCTGCGGCAGGCGTTGATCAACCATCCCGGCGGCGCGGCGCGGGCCCGGCTTCTCGACATCGGCTGCGGCACCGGGATGCTGCTGCGCGAGGTGAAGCGCAACCACCCGCGCCTCGCGGTCACCGGGCTCGACCTGTCGGCGCCGTATCTCGATGTCGCGCGCCGGCGGCTTGCCGACTGGTCCGGCGTCGAGTTGCTCACCGCTCCGGCCGAGGCGATGCCGCTGCCCGACGCCGGGTTCGATATCGTCACCTGCGTCTACCTGATGCACGAATTGCCGCCGGCGGTGCGCGGCGCGGTGGCCGCTGAAATCCGCCGCGTGCTGAAACCCGGCGGCACGTTGGTCCTCGTCGACTCGCTGCAGCTCGGCGACGAACCCGATTACGACGCGACGCTCGAATGGTTTCCGGTGGCATTTCACGAGCCCTATTACGACGGCTACGTGCGCGCCGATCTCGACCGGCTGATGGGCCCCGATCTCGCCCCGGTCGATCGCAGGACCGCATATTTCTCAAAAGTGCTTACCTATCGACGGAAATCGCCGGCCAGCCACAATATATAGATGGGTATTGGCGACCAGCCACAAGGGTGATACCGTATCTAGTGACGGCAGTGGGGGCTGCCGCAGGATACGGGGTGAGGGGGATGGAGATCACCTGGACCGTCGATCGCATCGACGAATTGACCAGATTGTGGGAGGACGGGGTTACCACGGCCGAGATCGGCCGCCGCATCGGAGTTACCAAGAATGCGGTGATCGGCAAGGTCCATCGCCTCGGCCTGGTGCCGCGGGTGGTTACCGTGAGGCCGGCGCCGCGGCGTTTTGTCTTCGAGTTCAATGGCCCGGTGTGCATGTGGCCGATCGGGCATCCGGGCGACGAGGATTTCCACTTCTGCGGCGGCCATCCGCTGCCCGGCAAGCCGTATTGCGCCGAGCATGCCGCGGTCGCCTATATCCGACCGAAGGAGCAGAAGGACAAGGCCGCGTAGTCACCTGACGCGATCATTCCGGGGCGCGCTAACCACGCGAATCCGCAGTTTATAGGTCTGGTGATCCCGGCTGCGCAGTCCCTTGCGTCCGTGCTCTGGATCCGGGGCCTCTCGGTTGTGCTCGGGCGCCGGATCGACGGCCAAAGTGCTATCGCGTCAATTCCCGCATCGCGCGGTCGATGCCGTCGAGCGTGAGCGGGAACATGCGCCCCTCCAGGATCGCGCGGATCATGCCGATGCTCGTCGTGCCGCCCCAGTATTTCTCCGGCACCGGGTTGAGCCAGACGGCCCGGGGATAGAAATCGAGCAGCCGGCGCATCCAGGTTTCGCCGGATTCGTCGTTCCAGCGCTCGACGCTGCCGCCTTCGCGGTCGATCTCATAGGGGCTCATGCTGGCGTCGCCGACCAGCACCACGCGGTGGGCCGGATCATAGGTACGCAGGATGTCGAGCACGTTGATCTGCTCGACATGGCGCCGGCGCGAATCCTTCCACACCGTGTCGTAAAGGCAATTGTGGATGTAGAAATGGACGAGGTTCTTAAACTCGCCGCGCGCCGCCGAGAACAGTTCCTCGCACACCCGGACATGGTCTTCCATCGACCCGCCGACGTCGAGGAACAGAAGTAATTTGACCGCGTTGTGCCGCTCGGGCACGAGCTTGAGGTCGAGCCATCCGGCATTGTGCGCGGTGTCGCGGATCGTCTGCGGCAGGTCGAGTTCGAGGTTGGCGCCCTCGCGGGCAAACTGGCGAAGCCGGCGCAGCGCGATCTTGATGTTGCGTGTGCCGAGTTCGACGGTGTCGTCGAGGTTGCGGAACTCACGCCGGTCCCACACCTTGACCGCGCTGCGGTTGCCGCCCTCGCCGCCGATGCGGATGCCCTCGGGGTTGTAGCCCGAATTGCCGAACGGCGAGGTGCCGGCGGTACCGATCCATTTCCGGCCTCCCTGATGCCGGCCCTTCTGCTCGGCGAGACGCTGGCGCAGCGTCTCCATCAATTTGTCCCAGCCACCCAGCGCCTCGACCTGCGCCTTTTCCTCGGGGGTCAGCAGCCGCTCGGCGAGTTTACGCAGCCATTCGTCGGGCAACTCGGTCTTAGGGTCCTCCGGCGTCTCGATGCCCTTGAAGCAATGCCCGAACACCCGGTCGAACCGGTCGAGGTGCCGCTCGTCCTTAACCAGCGTCGTGCGCGACAGATAATAAAAATCCTCGATGTCGAACACGGCGACGCGCTTCTGCATCGCCTCCAACAGGGTCAGAAACTCGCGCAGTGACGCCGG
>DATLRD010000108.1:0-45041 GCA_035534855.1 Allostellaceae bacterium
GGAAAGGTCGGGACGAGTCATGGACAGGTTGACTCATATTCCGACCCTCAACGCAACATCTTGTTGCCAAACCGACGCATATTGCCACCGCTAGAGCGGCGTCCGGCTCAGCCGTCACCGCCAACACCGTGAGCAATTACCGCACGACTATCATGGAGATCGGCGAATGGGTGAATGGCGATCAGTACAACGGCCGTATTGTACGCGTCGCCAACAGTTTCGTTTTTAAGGAGCCAGTGTTTAATTATTCATCTGAATTTCCATTTCTCTGGGACGAAATAATGATTCCGATTAAATACGGCAGCGATTACCGGACGGCGCGAGAGCTCATCGCGCATATAGCCGAGGAGGTCGTCGGTGACTATGCACGCTCAGCTGAGAACGCGTGGGAACCAATCAGCCGCCGTTATATGATCGAGAAGGCAAGTATTATGCCAGCGGTAACCATGATCGCCAACCAAAACTGGATCGAGTTCACCCTGCGTTACGTCATTGACTACAGAGTCCGGCGCTCGACCAAGGACCGGCTGTTTACGCGCATCCTCGAAGAGATCGACAAATCCGGTGGCCGCGTCGGCATAGCGGCCTCGACGCTCAATATTGAGAAGCTGGCGCCATTAGAGGTGCGGCTGACTCGCTCGCCGGCATCGCCAGTGGGCAGATCCCCATGAATTCGGATCGGCCAGCCGCCTCGATTTCTTCTAGTGTCATCGCCCGCATCCGCGTCCGTCTGCACGTTTAGCGCGATTGGTTAAAGAGGCAACTATACAGTTTGCGCGTCGCCAGCCTATAACAGGTCAACAAATATTACGGGGGGATTCATGGCCGGGGAAACGCACTACGTCGCCAAGATCGTCGCCAGCTACCTGGCGCATCACAGCCTCCCGCCCGACCAGCTCCCGGCGCTGATTGGCATAGTGCACCGCACCATCGACGCGCTCGGCAAGCCGGCCGAACCGCCGGCCGTGCTTGCGCCCGCGGTGCCGGTGCGCCGCTCGGTGCAGCGCGACGCCGTGATCTGCCTCGATTGCGGCTGGAAGGGCAAGATGCTGCGCCGCCATCTCAGCACCCGGCACCACCTCAGCGGCGAGCAATACCTGCAGCGCTGGAACCTGCCGTCCGACCACCCGCTGACCGCGCCGATCTATTCCGAGCAGCGCTCGGTGCTGGCCAAGGAATTGGGGCTCGGCCGCGGCAACCGCTCGACCTGATGTCTGCGACGGTCACCGCCGGCGGGTGAACCCTTCGGTGACGATCAGCTCCATCGGGATGTCGAAATTCTGGGGGTGGATCGTCGCCAGTTCCTGAAACGCAAACCCGACCCCGATCGCCAGCGGCCGCGGGACCAGCGCGGCGAGCGTGCGGTCGAAATAGCCGCCGCCATAGCCGAGCCGATAGCACCCGGCGTCGAACCCGACGAGCGGCGCCAAGACCGCCGCCGGCACGACGATCTCGCGCTTTTCCGGCGCCGGGATGTTCCATACCCCGTCGACCAACTTCTCGCCCGGCTTCCACGCGCGGTATTCGAGCGGCCCCTTGCGGTCGACGACGACGGGCAGCGCGACGATGCGCCCCGTCGCGACCGCCCGGTCGATCAGTCCGCGCGGGTCGAACTCGGCGCGAAACGGCCAGTACACGCCGAGCGGGCCATCGATTCCGGCCAGCACCGCGTCGAGTGCCGCCTCGATCCGCTCGCCTTTGGCGCGCCGCTCGTCCGGCGACAGGGCCTGGCGCAGCGCCAGCAGCCGCTCGCGCTCGGCCCGTCGCCACGCCTTCAGTTCGACGCCGTCCATCCGCTCAGAACAACCCGGTGATCCGGCCGTCTTCGGTCAGATCGATGTTGTTGGCTGCCGGCACGCGGGGCAGGCCCGGCATCGTCATGATCTCGCCGCAGATCGCGACGACGAACTCCGCCCCCGCCGACAGGCGAATCTCGCGCACCGGCAGGATGTGGTCGTTCGGCGCGCCCTTGGCGTTGGCATCCACCGAGAAACTGTACTGGGTCTTGGCCATGCATACCGGAAAATGCCCAAACCCGCCCTTCTGCAGTTCGGCGAGGCGGCTTTCGACCGCGCCGTCGCAGGCGATGTCCTTGGCGCGATAGATCTTCTGCGCGATCGTCTTGATCTTGTCGCGCAGCGGCATCTCGTCGGGATAAAGGAACTGAAACTTCGCCTGCCCCTTGTCGATCGTCCTGACCACCGCCTCGGCCAGCGGCGCAGCGCCTTCGCCGCCATAGGCCCAGTGATCGGCGATCACCGCCTCGACCCCGGCGGCGGCGCACAGCTCCTTGAGCTTCTCGTGCTCGGCCTCGGTATCCGCGCTGAACCGGTTGACCGAAACCACCGCCGGAATGCCGAACCCGCGCAGGTTTTCGAGGTGACGCGCGAGGTTGGCGAACCCGGCTTCGAGCGCCGCCACGTTCTCGGCGCGCAGCTGGTCGCGCGCCACGCCGCCGTGCATCTTGAGCGCCCGCACCGTCGCGACGACGACCGACGCGTCGGGCTTGAGGCCCGCCTTGCGGCACTTGATGTCCATGAATTTCTCGGCGCCCAGATCGGCCCCGAACCCCGCCTCGGTGACGACATAATCGGCCAGCTTCAGCGCCGTCTTGGTGGCGATGACCGAGTTGCAGCCATGCGCGATGTTGGCAAACGGGCCGCCGTGGATGAACGCCGGGTTGTTTTCCAGGGTCTGCACCAGGTTGGGCGCGACCGCGTCCTTGAGCAGCACCGCCATCGCCCCGGCGGCCTTCACATCGCCGGCCCGCACCGCTTCGCGCGTCCGGGTCTGCGCGACAATGATGTTGGCCAGCCGCCGCTTCAGGTCGTTGAGGTCGTTGGAGAGGCAGAAGATCGCCATGACCTCCGACGCGACGACGATGTCAAACCCGTCCTCGCGCGGGAAGCCGTTGGCGACGCCGCCGAGCGACCCGACGATCGAGCGCAGTGCCCGGTCGTTCATGTCGAGCCCGCGTCGCCAGGTGATGCGGCGCTGGTCGATGCCCAGCTCGTTGCCCCAATAGACGTGGTTGTCGACCATCGCCGCGAGCAGGTTGTTGGCGGCGCCGATCGCGTGAAAGTCGCCGGTGAAGTGCAGGTTGATGTCTTCCATCGGCACGACCTGGGCATAGCCGCCGCCGGCCGCCCCGCCCTTCATGCCAAAGCTCGGGCCGAGGCTCGGCTCGCGCAGGCACAGGATCGCCTTCTTGCCGATGTGGTTGAGCGCATCGCCCAGCCCCACCGTGGTCGTGGTCTTGCCTTCCCCGGCCGGGGTCGGGGTGATCGCGGTAACGAGGATCAGCTTGCCGTCGGGCCGGTCCTTGAGCGAGCCGACGTAGTCGAGCCCCACCTTGGCCTTGTAGCGGCCATAGGGCGACAGCGCCTCATCGGGGATGCCGAGCTTGGACGCAATCTCGCCGATCGGGCGCATCTTCGCAGCCTGCGCGATCTCGATATCGGATTGTGGATGTTGATGCTGATCGGCTCCGCGCGCCACGTTCGTCCTCCCTCGCAAGATCCGTCTCGGGTCTTAGCCCCTCCGAGCCGCCGCCCGCAACCGCCCTGGACAGAACGCCGCAGACAAATCGGCGAAAGTCGGTGCGTATAACCGTATCGAACGCGACGTGAAACGCGGCCGTTTCGTTCCGCTGGCCTCTCATGCTGCCGGCGTCTATACCTCCGCCGCGATCAGCAAGCGTGGGGGGCGGGTCGAGGCCATGACCGGAATCATCAATCGTCTGGGTATCGCGGGGGCCGCGCTGGGCATCGTCATCGCCGCCGCCGGATGGGTCGCAATGCCGACGCCGGCACAGGCGCGAATCTTTGTCGGCTTCGGGTTCGGCGCACCGTATCCGGGCTATTACGGATACCCGTGCTGCGGCTATCCCTACCCGTATCCATACCCGCCGCCGGTCTATTACCCGCCGCCGCCCCCGGCCTACTACCCGCCGACGAGCTACGGACCTCCGGCGGCGCCTCCGGCCGAACCCGCCGCGCCGGCCACCAGAACGGCGATCACCTACACCAGCCGTCCGGCATTCACCAACGCCGCCGGCCAGACCTGCCGCGAATTCAAGTCCCCGCACAACACGCTCGGCACCGCCTGCCGCGGGTCGGACGGGCAGTGGCGGGTACAGAACTGACGCGCACTTGACCGCGCGGGCCTCGGCTTGACATCTTCCGCTGCCTTGCGGCAGGGGAGAACAGCATCATGGCACGGCCGATCGTCTATGGCCCGGCGGGCAGCAGCTATGTGTGGAGCGCGCGCCTGACGCTTGCCGAAAAGGGCGTGGCGCACGAACTCGCCGAGGTCACTTTCGCCGGGTTGAATGAGCCCGAGCATCTGGCGCGGCACCCGTTCGGCAAGGTGCCGGCGTTCGAACATGACGGGTTCAAGCTCTACGAGACCCAGGCGATCATGCGCTATGTCGACGAGGCGTTTCCGTCGGCGCCGCTGCAGCCGATCGACCTGCACCAGTTCGCGCGGATGAACCAGATCATCGGCATCGTCGACGCCTATGCCTGGCCAAGCATCGCCGCCGGCATCCTGTTTCCCCGCCTGGTCGCGCCGCGCCTCGGCCTGCCGGTCGACGAGGCGGCGATCGCGGCCTCGCTGCCGCGGGCAAAATTGTGCCTTGCCGAGATCGAGCGCATCGCCGGCGACGACGAATTTCTCGCCGGCGACCGGGTCAGCCTCGCCGATCTGATGGCGATTCCGCTGGTCTATTATTTCGGCAAGGTCCCGGAGGGCGCCGGGCCGCTCGCCGAGCATCCAGGGCTGCAAGCCTGGGCCCGGCGCATCGAAGGCCGGCAGAGCTTCCAGGTCACCAAGCCGCCCGGATTCTAGCCCGCCCCCGCGTCGCCGCCATGCTGCGCCGCGTCGGCCGTATTCTGCTGCTCGCCGTGGCCGGGTTTTTCGGCCTTTCGGTAGTGTGGGTTCTCATCTACCGCGTGGTGCCGCCGCCGGTGACGCCGCTGATGCTGCTGCGCGCCGCCGAAGGCAACGGCATCACCAGGACATGGCGGCCGCTATCACGGATTTCGCCGCACCTGGTCCGCGCCGTGATGGCCGGCGAAGACGCCAAATTCTGCCTGCACCACGGCTTCGACTGGCAGGCGATCCACGAGGATTGGCGGCGCTACCAGAGCGGAAGGGGTCGGCTGCGCGGCGCCAGCACGATCTCGATGCAGACCGCGAAAAACGTGTTCCTGTGGCCCGGCCGCGACTGGATCCGCAAAGGGTTCGAGGCCTATTTCACGGTGCTGATCGAGCTTGTCTGGGGCAAGCGGCGGATCATCGAGATCTATCTTAACGTCGTCGAGTGGGCGCCCGGCATCTACGGCGCCGAGGCCGCCGCGAAACATTATTTCCACCGGCCGGCCGCTGCGCTCAGCGAAGACGAGGCCGCGCGCCTCGCCGCGATCCTGCCCGACCCGCGCAAATGGTCGGCGAGCCGCCCCGGCCCCTATGTGCGCGAGCGCAGCGGCTTCATCCGCGCGCAGATGCCCGAGCTGTCCGCCCGCGAGCCGCTGCCCTGCGGCGAGCGCAACTAAGCCGCCGCCGTCCCGTGCAAGCGGCGGCCCGACGGTTGTCGGCCGCACGCCTGTCCGGTTCGGCCGTTACTGCCCTTGGAATCCGAGCAGCCGACGCTGTTGCTGTACCGCGCGGGCGATCCGTTCATCGATCTCGCGGCGCTGCTGCTGGAGCTGATTGATCTCATATTGAAGGCGGTTGTAGCGCCGAACCTGCCGGGTCGGCAGGTTCCAGTAATTCTGCCGGGCGCGTTGCTCTTCATGGTCGCGCTCCCACCATCCGTCGACCAGCGTGACCGCCGGATTGGCGGCTACGGCGTGATTCGGAACGACCGGCCCGGCGCGAGTCGGCGATGCACTGCACACAAATGCGCCAAACGTCATCACGGCAACTGCCAAGGGTGCAACAATACGCGGCATCATTAAATCCTCTAAACATGCCGGCCCTCACCAGCCGGCCTCCTGCATAACGGAGAGAGGGCCTTGGTATTCCTGCGGGGCATCAAGGACGGACGCCGCAGCGGGGGAAATCGGCGGCAGACCGGGGCCCGGATGGCCGGCCGGCCCAGGCGTATCCTCAGTGCGCGCCGAGGTTTCCCGCCGCCGCCCGCATTTTCGCCTCGCGCGCGGCGATCGCTTCCTCGCGCTCGACCAGCAGGCGGGCGCGCTCGACGACCGGCACGTCGATCATCTTGCCGTCGAGGGTGACCGCGCCGACCCCTTCGGCGAGCGCCGTGTCGTAGGCGGCGACGACGCGGCGGCCGTGCGCGACCTCTTCGGCGCTGGGGCGGAACTCCTCGTTGAGGATCGGCACCTGGCTCGGGTGGATCACCGAGGCGCCGACAAAGCCGAGCCGGCGCGAGCGCCGCACGGTCTCGCGGAACCCGTCGAGGTCGTGAAATTCGGCGACCGTACCGACAAACCCCATCGGCATGATCCCGGCGCCCTTGGCGGCAAACACACACATCTGCTTGGGCATGAACAGGCCCTCGGCGGTCGGCGGCATTCCGGCCGACAGCGCGAAATCCTCGGCCCCGAGGTTGAGCGCGACGAGGCGCGGCGACGCCTTGGCGATCTCGTGGATGCGAAAGAACGCATCGCAGGTCTCGACCATCGCCAGCATCTTGGTGTGCCCGTGCGCCATGCCGCGCTCGGCCTCCAACTCGTCAATGATCTCGCTGACCAGCTTGACGTGATCGGCGCTGTCGGCCTTGGGCAGCGCGATTGCCTGCACCCCCGGCCCGATCACCGCTTCGAGATCGCGCACAGTCATCCTGAGCGGCCGGTTGATGCGCACGATCACATCGGCCCCGCCGCGCGACACGATCGCCGCCGCCTCGGGCACCAGCGTCCGCGCCCGCTCCTTTTCCGACGCCGCGACCGCATCCTCAAGGTCGAGGATGATCCCATCCGCCCCCCTGCGCGCCGCGCCATCGACAAAGCGCTGCGCCGTCACCGGCACGAACAGCAGCGAGCGCCAGACCGGCAGGGTCTTCTCGATCATCGGTTTCTCCTCAGTGGTCAGCCCCTCACCCGCGGCGAAGCCGTGGGGAGGGTGAGGGGCATCGCGCGCCGTGATATTGGACGACACCTTCTATTTGCAGATCCCCACCACCCCATCCTTGGCCAGCGCCGCCAGCGTCGCCTCGTCGACCCCGAGTTGGCCGAGAATCTCGGCCGTGTGCTCGCCCAATTCCGGCGCCGGGGTGCGCAGCCGGCCCGGCGTGTCGCCGAGGCGGGGAATGATGTTGTGCATCGCCAGCCGCCCGGTCTGCGCATCTGGCAAATCCACGACGATGTCGCGCGCCAGCACGTGCGGGTCGGCGAGGAACTGGTCGATGTCATAGACCGGCGAGGCAGTGACCTCGGCCGCCTCGAACGCGGCCATGTTTTCGTCGAGCGTGCGCGCCCCGATAAACGCGACGATCGGCGCCTCGCATTCCTCGGCGTTCTTCACCCGGTCGGTGTTGGTGCGAAACCGCGGGTCGGTGATCATGTCGGCCCGGCCGATCGCGCGGAACAGCCGCTCCGACATCGCCTGGATCGAGGCCGAGATGCCGATATAGCGCCCGTCCTTGGTGCGAAACACGTTGCGCGGGCTGGTGGTTTCCGAGCGGCTGCCGGTGCGCGGGCGGATCTGCCCGGTCAGGCGGTGGATCGGCGCCTCGGTGGCGATGAACGAAAACAGCGGGTCCAAGAGCGGCAGATCGATCACCTGCCCGTTGCCGCCCGCCACCTCGACCTGGCGCAGTGCCACCATCGTCGCGAACGCGCCGTACAGCCCGGCGACCATGTCGGCGAGCGCGGTCGGCGGCAAGACCGGCTCGCGGTCGGCAAACCCGGTGCGCGCGGCATAGCCCGACATGCTTTCGACCAGCGTGCCGAAGCCCGGCCGGTCCTTGTACGGACCGTCCTGGCCCCAGCCGGAGACGCGCACGATCACCAGCCTCGGGTTGGCGGCGTGCAGTTCGGCCGGCGCCAACCCCATCTTTTCCAGGGTGCCAGGGCGGAAATTCTCGATCAGCACATCGGCGCCGGTGATCAGGTCGCGCAACAGCCGCAGGCCGCGCGGGTCGCGCGGGCTCAGCGCGACGCTCTTCTTGTTGCGGGCGTAAAGCTTCCAATGAACGCTGACCCCGTTGGTTTGCCAGGCGCGCAACGGGTCGCCCTTGCCGGGGTCCTCGATCTTGATGATTTCGGCGCCGAAATCGGCGAGCTGCGACGACACCGCGTTACCGGCGACGAGGCGCGACAGGTCGATCACCCGGATCCCGTCGAGCGGACAGGTTGCATCACGCTCGAAAGATACTTGCCGTACGCCCATGCCCGCCCTCGCCCCACCAGCTTGCCGGCGCACCTTATCGTCGGCGCCGGCGGAAACAAGGGCGGGGATGAGGCGCCGGGCGGTCGGCGCCGCGTTTCGCGCTCAGACGCCGCGTGGGCGGGTCGTGCCGGGCATTGCCCGAAGCGCGCCCTGGCGCTTTTGCCGCGCACGCCGCATCACGCGGAGCGGCACATTGGCCGCGGCATGCGGGCCCATCGCGACCTCGGCATGCTTGACCTCCTGCAAGGCCAGGTTGACCGCCGACTTCGCCTCGGCGATCTGGCTCGCGAGTTCGATGATCGAGCGTTCGATCTTGGTCTTGCGTTCGACCAGCGGGCCCAGAAACAGCAGATAGGCCGCGCCGTTCTGTTTATCGCGATCGTTCTCGGCGGCTTCCTCCTCCAGGCGCCGCGCGTCGTTGCGCAGGCGCTCCAGCAGGGATTCGAGGCCCGCCAGATAATCCTGGCGCTCTTGCAACCGCCAGCGATGCAGGCGGAGAAGATTCTCGCGAACGCTCATCGGCTTTCTCTCACACGACTGTACCCCGGCCGCCCGCGATGGCCTTACGCCGGCGGCCTCGCGATCGGGCGTCGGTATGACGATGCTGGGTCGCCGGTGCTAAAATCCCGTTAAGTGACGACGCGGGGGGTACCTCACCGATCGTGCTAAAGCATTTGTTAATCGCTTGCGCTAATACTCGTTAACGATGATGACCAAGCGGCTGCCGCCGCCGGGGTCCCCCTTGGAGGTCCGTCATGCGTGTATTGCTGGTCGAGGACGATGCCGCGACGGCTGCAAGCATCGAGCTGATGCTGCGCAAGGAAAGCTTCATCGTGGACACCACCGATCTCGGAGAGGACGGGCTGGAGATCGGCAAGCTCTACGATTACGACATCATCATCCTCGACCTCGTGCTGCCGGATATCGACGGCTACGAGGTGCTGCGCCGGCTGCGCGCGGCGCGCGTGCGCACGCCGATCCTGATCCTCTCGGGGCTCAGCGAACTCGACCACAAGGTCAAGGGCCTCGGCTTTGGCGCCGACGATTTCCTGACCAAGCCGTTCGACCGCCGCGAGCTGATGGCGCGCATCCAGGCGATCGTGCGTCGCTCCAAGGGCCATCCCGAGTCGACGATCCGCACCGGCAAGCTGTTGGTCAACCTCGACAGCCGCATCGTCACCGCCGGCGACCAGCCACTCCACCTGACCGCCAAGGAATACGGCATCCTCGAACTGTTGAGCCTGCGCAAAGGCACCACGCTGACCAAGGAGATGTTCCTTAACCATCTTTATGGCGGCATGGACGAGCCCGAGCTCAAGATCATCGACGTGTTCGTCTGCAAGCTGCGCAAGAAGCTGGCGCAGGCGACCGGTGGCGAGCATTACATCGAGACGGTGTGGGGCCGCGGCTATGTGCTGCGCGACCCGAGCGAGGGCGGCATGCAGCTGCGGCGCGCCTAGTTCAGGCGGCCTGCCCACTCCCGGCCGACGCAAGCCCCGCTACGGGCTTTCCCGCCGATCTTCAAGCTCGCTCCATACTTCGAGAAGCAGCGCGCTTCCGGCCGGGTCCTCCGACGCGTTCGCGACGATGGCCTCGCCCAGCATGCTGAAGGCATCGTCCTCGGTATTGTCGATCTGCAAATTCGCCAGCGTCTCGGCAACGACGTGGCCGATCATCTCGCGATCGCCGGTCGCCTTGACCCGTCTGAGGCACTCGGCGATCACCTCCATCGGGTTCATCTCGGCCATTGGCTTCAACCTTGCGTGCTTTGCTGCGATAGCTTGACTACGCAGAACTGGAAGCTGCCCGGCGCGTCGGCAACGGCGATCCGGCATCCCAGCGCCCGGCCGAGCAGCCCGGCGAAATAGGCGACAACCGTCCGCGCGGTCAGTTCTGCGACCGGCGGTTCCAGCGCCAGCGCCGCGCGGATTTCCGGGCCCGGCCCCTTGCCTTCGCCGATCGCTTCGAGTTCGGGCCCGTCTGCCCCGGCGCCGACGATCAGGCGTCCGCCTCGCGGCAACGCCTCGCTGGCCACTAGCAGCAGGTTGCACACGAGTTTCTGCCAGTCGAGCCCCATTTCCTGCACCGCCTCGCCATAATCACATAGGATCGCGCTGCTTTCGAACAACTCGCCCGCCAGCGCATGCGGCTGCGGCCCCGCCGTGCCGCCCTGGCGATAGCCAAAGGCGAACCGATAGAATTGCAGCCGTGTGGCGGCCCGGTGCGCGCTGTCGCCGACCAGGGCGACGGCATCCCGGGCGAAATCCGGGTCGTCGTCGCTCATCAGTTCGACGCCGTTGCTGATCGCCGCGATCGGACCCACCAGATCGTGACAGAGGCGTGCGCTCAGCAATTCGACGACACGCAGATCTACCGGCTGGTCCATCATTTCCCATGCTGACATGCGGGCGCGGCAATGCAACCTGTGTTTGCTGGCGGTTAAGTCAATTGCCGGTAAGCAGCGCCGCCGCGGTTTCCAAATCCTCCGGCCGGTTGGCGTTGAAGAACGGGTCGATCCGCCCGATCGCAAACTCTACGGTCGCAAGGCGATAGCGCGCGGTCCAGATATCGACCTTGCGGATGCCCTCATCGACCAGCGCATGCCGCAGATCATCGCGCAGGCGCACCGGCCACAGGCCGATCACCGGATGCGCCTGCCCCTGCGATGCGGCACAGGCGAGGTCGGCTTCATCGCGGTTGAGTCGCTCGGCGAGGCGCACGACCAGATCGGCCGGCAGAAACGGCGCGTCGGTCGCGACGCTGGCGACCAGCGCGCAATCGGGCCGGTGTGCGGCGGTCCAGTCGAGACCCGCGAGAATCCCGGCGAGCGGCCCGGCGAAGCCGTCGATGCTGTCCGCGACGACCGGCAGCCCAAACCCGGCAAACCGCGCCGGATCGCCGTTGGCGTTGAGCACCAGCGCCGCCACCTGCGGCCGCATCGCGTCGATGACCCGGTCGAGGATGGTGCGCCCGGCGAGCAGGCGCAGCGCCTTGTCGCCGCCGCCCATCCGCCGCGACAGCCCACCCGCGAGCAGCAGGCCGACCGCGTTCACGCTGCCTCTTCCCCGGCGCTGTCCGAGATGTCGTCGGCTTGGCCGGATTTGCGCGACAGCCGACGCGGCTCGTCTTCGACCTGGCGCGGGTCGAGGTCGAAGACGATGCGCTCGATCCCGGCGAGCGCGACAAAGCGCTTGCCCTTGGCGCGGCCGATCAGGGTCAACCCCGCCTGGCGCGCCAGTTCGACCCCCCAGGCGGTAAATCCCGAGCGCGAGATCAGGATCGGTATCCCCATCTGCACGGTCTTGATCACCATTTCCGAGGTCAGCCGCCCGGTCGTGTAAAAGCTCTTGCCGACCGGCGAGACCCCGTTCAGGTGCATATAGCCGGCGATTTTGTCGACCGCGTTGTGGCGGCCGACATCCTCCATGTAGAGCAGCGGCCGGTCCTCTTCGCACAGCACGCAGCCGTGGATCGCGCCGGCCGCCAGATAAAGGCTCGGCGCGGTGTTGATCTTGCGGGTCAGCGCATACAGCCACGAGGTCTTCAGTTCGGCCGCAGCGTCGAGCCGAACCTCGTCGAACCTCTCCATCAGGTCGCCGAACACGGTGCCCTGGGCGCAGCCCGAGGTCAGCGTCTTCTTCCGCAACTTGTCTTCGAAATCGGTTTCGCGGTCGGTGCGCACGACCACGGTCTCGATGTCGTCGTCGTAATCGACCGCGATGATCCGGTCGTCGGCCCGCAGCATGTTCTGGTTGAGCAGATAGCCGACCCCGAGCCATTCGGGATGGTCGCCGATCGTCATCATCGTGACGATCTCGCGCCCGTTCAAAAACAGCGTCAGCGGCCGCTCGGTGACGACCGATGTCTCGATCGCCCGCCCCTCGTGGTCGATTCCCGCGACCCGGCGGGTCAGCCGCGGATCGGCCGGATCGGGCTGAACCGTGAATTCCTTCATGGGCGAATGATGGGGCGCGCGCTCTTTTGCTTCAAGGCGCGAGGTGCGATGCTGCGTGCGGAGCAAGTAGGACGGCGGCGATGCCGGATGTGAAGACGCTGTACGACCAAGATTTCGTCACCTGGGCCGAACAGCAGGCGGAAGCGTTGCGTGCCGCCGGTCGCGGGACCACCAACCAACCGCTCGACTGGGAGAACCTCGCCGAGGAGATCGAGGATTTAGCCAAAAGGGACCGCCGCGAGTTGCACAGTCAGGTGCGACGCATCGTCGAGCACCTGTTCAAGCTCCAATACTCTCCGGCGGTTGAACCCCGCGCAGGCTGGCGCGGGTCGGTCAGAAATGCGCGCGCGGCGATCCAGGATGTGATTGATGATAGCCCGAGCCTGCGAACGGAGATGCGGGAGATCATCGACGAAGAAACCAAACGCGGCGCGCAACTTGCCAATGCCGCGTTGGCGGATTTCGGCAAACTTACAGACGAGTTGAGGGCAAAATCATTCCTTGACCTGATCCATTACGCCGACGACCAGATCCTCGGCGACTGGTTCCCGCCCGAGCCGCAGGGCTGATCCGCGATACCCATGATCACATCAGGGGCGACATATCACGGTCGCCGCCTTATATCTGCTTGAACGCAACGCTCCACCCTCGGAATCGTTAGTCAGGCATGATCGACCCGTTTGGACGTCACATCACCTATCTGCGCGTCTCGGTGACCGACCGCTGCGACTTCCGCTGCGTCTATTGCATGGCGGAGGAGATGGATTTTCTGCCGAAGCGCGAGGTGCTGACGCTTGAAGAGCTGGACCGCGTGTGCAGCGCATTCGTCCGGCTCGGCGTCAGAAAATTGCGGCTGACCGGCGGCGAGCCGCTGGTGCGGCGCAACATCATGGGCCTGTTCCGCGCCATCGGCCGCCATCTGGAATCGGGCGCGCTCGACGAATTGACCCTCACCACCAACGGCAGCCAGCTCGCCCGCTACGCCGGCGAGCTTTACGATTGCGGCGTGCGCCGGGTCAACGTCTCGCTCGATACGCTCGATCCGGCGAAATTCACCGAGATCACCCGGCGCGGCCGGCTCGACCAGGTGCTGGCCGGGCTCGACGCGGCAAAGCGCGCCGGGCTGCAGGTCAAGATCAACACGGTCGCGCTGCGCGGGGTCAACGATCTCGAGCTTGACGACCTCGTCGCCTGGGCCGGCGATCAGGGTTTCGACCTCGTGTTCATCGAGGTCATGCCGATGGGCGATATCGGCGGCGAGACCCGGCTCGACCAGTACCTGCCGCTGTCGCTGGTGCGCGCGCGGTTGCAGCGCCGCTGGACGCTCGACGAGACCGATTACCGCACCGGCGGGCCGGCCCGTTACGCCACCGTGCGCGAGACCGGGCAGCGGCTCGGCTTCATCACCCCGCTGACCCACAATTTCTGCGAAAGCTGCAACCGGGTGCGGCTGACCTGCACCGGCACGCTCTACATGTGCCTGGGACAGGAAGATGCGGCCGATCTGCGCGCGCCGCTGCGCCAATCGGAAGGCGACGAGGCGGTCGAACGGGCGATTCGCGAAGCGATCACCCGCAAGCCCAAGGGCCACGATTTCGTCATCGATCGGCGACACAACCGCCCGGCGCTCGCCCGCCACATGAGCGTGACCGGCGGGTGAGCCAGCCGCCTCCCCGTATCGCCTTCGTCGCCGCCGACAACGAGGCCGCCCGCCTGGCGATCGACGAGCTGCACGCCCGCTATGGCGCGCGCGACCCCGACGCGGCCGACATCATCGTGCCGCTCGGCGGCGACGGCTTCATGCTCGAAACCCTGCACCGCTTTGTCGGCAAGCCGGTGCGCATTTTCGGCATGCACCGCGGCAGCGTCGGGTTTCTGATGAATTCGTACCAGCCGGACGGGCTGATCGAGCGGATCGCCTCGGCCCAGCCGGTCGAGCTTCGTCCGCTCGAAATGGTCACGACCGATTTCGCCGGCACCTGCCAGCGCGCGATCGCCTTCAACGAGGTGTCGCTGCTGCGCGAGACCCGCCAGGGGGCAAAGCTGCGGGTCATCGTCGACGGCGTCGTCCGCCTCGACGAATTGATCGCCGACGGCATCCTGCTTTCGACCCCGGTCGGCAGCACCGCCTACAACCTCTCGGCGCACGGGCCGATCATTCCGCTCGGCGCCGGTATCCTGGCGCTGACCCCGATCAGCGCGTTCCGGCCGCGGCGCTGGCGCGGCGCGCTGTTGCCCCGCGGCGTGCAGGTGCGCATCGAGGCGCTCGAAGTCGACAAGCGGCCGGTCAGCGCGGTCGCCGATTTCACCGAGGTGCGCGATGTCGTCAGCGTCGACATCCGCGAGACGCTCGACATCACGATGACGCTGCTGTTCGACCATGACGCCAACCTCGAAGAGCGCGTCTTCAAGGAACAGTTCATGACCTGAGGCGGCGCCTTCCTTGTTCCCTATAACGGGGCGTGCGGTTGCAACGCCCGACAGGCATGTGTAGCCTGTTGTGTGGAGGCGCACACATGGCGACAAATCTGTCCATCGATCCTGAACTGCTCGACCGTGCCTTGGAGGTGAGCGGCGAACGCACCAAAAAGGCTGCGGTCACCAAGGCGCTCCAGGAGTTCGTCGCGCGACGGCGGCAAAAGGGTTTGCTCGACCTGATGGGCGCGCTCGAATGGGATGACGCCTTCGACTACAAGGCGGAGCGCTCGCGGGGTTGAGCCTGTTTGTCGATACCAGCGTGTGGTCGCTGGCATTTCGCCGCGACGTTCCGGCACCAGCCCCGGAAGTTCGCGAATTGGTTCGCGCCATTGAAGCCGGCGACACGCTGCTCACCACCGGTCTCGTCTTGCAGGAGCTGCTGCAAGGCTTTTCCGGGCCGAGAGATCGCGCGAGGCTCCTCGACCGGCTTTCTGCTCTCCCGCTCCTCGTCCCTGACCGGCGCGACCACATCGACGCCGCCGCGCTGAGAAACGATTGCCGTCGTCGCGGCATTCAGGTGGGCACGATCGATGCCCTGCTGGCGGAACTCTGCATCCGCCACGAGTTGACGATGCTTACGACCGACAATGACTTTTGCGACATTGCCAAGCACTGCGCCCTGAGAGTCTGGAGTGCATCCGCGTAGAGCGACAGATTTTCGCCTGGGCGGCGCTTATGCCACCTGGTCGAGCGTCGAGGCCGTGTCGCGCGTCGTCACCCGGCGCAGGTCCCTCACCTCACGCTCGTCAAACGGGCGGCCGCGATGCATCGTCGCCCGGTTGTCCCAGATCACCAGATCGCCCTCGCGCCATTCGTGGCGATAGACGAATTCGCGCTGCGTCGCGTGCTCGATCAGTTCGCGCAGCAAGAGACGCCCTTCCGGCACCGGCCAGCCGACGATCTCGCAGGCATGCGCGGCGACATAGAGCACCTTGCGCTCTGAGCCCGGATGCCGCCGCACCAGACGCTGCGGCACCGCCGGCAACACGTCCTTTTCGCCGAACAGCAATTCGGTAAAGCCGAGCTGGGCGCGCGACCAGGCGATGTCGTGCAGCGCCACCAGCCCCTCGATCTTGGCCTGCATCGCGGGGTCGAGCGCGTCATAGGCGGCGCGCATGTCGGCGAACTCGGTCTCGCCCTTGCCGTCCGGCCCGGGCGCCGGCACCCGGTGCGCATAGAGCATCGACAGCGCCGCCGGCACCCGGCGAAACGACCCGTCGGTGTGCCACAGCCGATTGCCGAGCTGGTCGAAGCGCCGCGGGTCGTCGCGCTCGCGCACCCGTTGCTCGGCATCGAGGTTGGAGATGTCGGCGATCTCCGCCCGCAGGCGGCGCCGCACATCGGCGCGCCCGCTGCGCGGGATTTCGAGCTCGCCGAAATTTCGCGCAAACGCCATCTGGCGCTCGTCGTCGAGAGCCTGGCCGCGAAATACCAGCACCGCATAGCGGTCGATCGCGTCGTTGAGCGCCGCGACCGTCTCATTGTCGAGCGGCCGGCCGATGTCGATCCCCCGCACCTCGCCGACGAACAGCGGGTGCAGCTGCCGCACCGAAATCGCCATCCGATCCTCCTTCGTGCGCCGGTCACTATAGCATCGCGGCGTCAACGCGCGGGTTGAGCATCGCGAAACCCTCACCCGCGCCCCCCCCCTTCGCCACGCCCCCTCGCATGCGCTCAGCCCGCCTCGGCGAGCGCCCTGACCCCGGCGAGCGCCGCCAGCGCCAGGGCCGGCGCGCGCGGCGACAGCGGCCCGGACAGCCGCCCGTAAAGGTGAAACGTCGCGGACTGCAGCACCACGCCCATAACGACCGCGGCCGCCGCTGCCGGCTCGATCGGCGCCAGCTCGCCGGCGGCGACCGCGTCGGCGATCGTCGCCTCGACCACCCAGGCCGGGGTCGGGCTGCCTTCGGCAATCGCCGGCAGGATGTCGTGCTGTGCGATCAGCATAAAGCGAAACAGCGCAGGGTCACGGTCATAGAGGGCGCAGAAATGCGCAACCATCGCCGCGATCCGCGCCGCGAGCCCGACCCGGCTCGCGCGCAGCGCCGCCAGCCCGGCGGTGGTGCGCCGGTACGCGGCGTCGAACAGCCCCGCCGCCAGCGCCTCTTTGCTCGGATAATGGCGATAGAGCGCACCTTGCGATACCCCGGCCGCGTTCGCGATCTCGGCGATCGAGGCACCGTCGACGCCGCGCGCGGCAAACAGCGCGATCGCCGCCCGCTCTACCTTTTCCTTCGCCCCCGCCGAACGCGGCATCAGATTTGGCAATTGTGAATAAACATTCACTTATTATATGATTCACGCCGCGGCGGCAGCAACGCACATCTTTGCCGCAGCGACCGTGGCTTTATGCCGGCGGAAAGGGGCATGCGATGGACGGTCTGTTCATAGTGCTGGGCCTGATCCTGGTCAGCCCGTTCGTGCTGTCGATCTGGGCGCTGGTCGCGGCCTACCGGACCCGGCGCCGTCTTGTCGAGCTGACCGAAAAGTTCCGCATGGTCGACCACCGCGTGATCCGGCTCGCCGAGGCTGTCGCTGCGGCCGGGCCGTCGCCCGCGCCGCCGCCGGCTGCCGCCGAACCCGCACCGGCACTACCTTCCGAACCGGCTGCCGCCGAAACGCCCCCGGCGACCCCGCAGCCGGAAGAACCCGCTACGCCGGCACCGATGCCGGACACGGTTTCAGCCGGCCCGCGACCCTCCCGGGCGTCCGGCTGGCGCTGGGAAAAGGCGCTGGCCGAAAACTGGCTGGTGTGGCTCGGCGGCGTCACGCTCGCGCTCGGCGGCGCCTTCCTCGTCAAGCTGTCGATCGATTACGGCCTGCTGGTCCCCGGCGTTCGGGTGATTCTGGCGGCGCTGCTCGGTATCGGCCTCGCCTTGGGTGCCGACCGGCTGGCCCGCCGCGAGCGCCGCGAGGAATCGGCGTCCCCCGCCGGCTCGTCCCCCGCCGGCTCGTCCCCCGCCGGCTCGTCTTACGTCGCACAAGCGCTCGCCGCGTCCGGCGCCGCGATCCTCTTTGCCGCGATCTATGCCGCCTATCAGCTTTACGGACTGATCGGCCCGACGCTCGCCTTCCCGCTGTTGGCGCTCACCGCCGGCGCGGCGACGGCGATGTCGCTGCGTCACGGGCCGTTCGTCGCGGCGGTCGGCCTTGTCGGCGCCTATGCGGTGCCGGCGCTGGTGGTGACCGAGACGCCGCAGGCCCTGCCGCTGTTCGCCTATCTCGCGTTTGTCACCGCCGCGTCGCTGGCGCTGTTGCGCCATCGTGCGTGGTGGTGGCTGGCGTGGCTGTCGCTGGTCGGCGCGATGGTGTGGCCGCTGCTGTGGCTCGCCGAGCCGCCGGCCAACCCCGGCTTCGCGGTGGTTGCGGCCTACGTGCTGGCGCAGATCGTGCTGTTCGCCGCGTTCCGCCGCGGCATCGCGCAGATCGGCTTTCTCGCCGGGATCGCCGACCGGCCGGAAGTTCGCATCCTGACCCGCCTCGCCTTTATCGCCGCCGCGCTCGTCATGGTCGCGCTGGTTCACACCGCCGGGTTCGACACGGCGAGCCTTGCCGCTTCGTTTGCCGCTGCGGTCGCGATGCTGTGGTTCGCCTGGCGCGACCCGGCGCTCGACGACGTGATTGCGACCTCCGGCGCGCTGCTCGGCCTCGTGCTCGTAAGCTGGGAATTGCCGGTGTTCGTGCAGCAGACCGATCTCAGCATCTACGCGCGGCCGCCGGCGCAGATCGCGCATTTCCTGTCGACCGCGGTGCTCGCCGCGCTGCTGCTCGGCGGCGGGTGCTATGCGCTGCTTGGACGGGTCGCGCGGCCCGGCCGCTGGGCGGCGCTGTCGGCGGCCGCGCCGGCGGTGATCCTGTTGATCGCCTACTGGCGGCTGCACGGTTTCGCGCTCGATATCGGCTGGAGCGGCCTCGCGCTCGTGCTTGCCGCGCTCGAACTCGGCGGCGCCGCGACCGTTGCCCGCCGCCGCAACGGCGCGGTCGAGATCGAGATCGCGCTCGGCGCCTATGCGATCGGCATGCTCGGCGGCACGATCCTCGCTGCGACCTTCGCGCTCTCCAATGCCTGGCTCAGCGTCGCTCTGGCGCTCCACCTGCCGGCGATGGGCTGGGTCGAGGGCAAGGTGCGCGCCCCGGTGATCCGCTGGGCGGCCGCCGCGATCGCCGGCGCGGTGATCGTCCGGCTGGCGCTCAATCCCTATGTCCTCGACTACCCGCTGTCGCCGGCGCCGATCGTCAACTGGCTGCTCTACGGCTACGGCGTCCCGGCGCTCGCCTTCATCGTCGCGACACGGCAATTCGGCGGGCGCGCCGACGACCTGCTCGTCGGGCTACTCGAAGCCGGCAGCATCCTGTTCACGGCCGCGCTGTTGACCCTCGAACTGCGGCACCTGCTCTACGGCAGCATCGCCGCGCCCTACACCAGCACCGGCAAGGATGCGACTCAGGCGCTGCTGTGGCTGTCGCTGTCGACCTTTCTGTTGTGGCTCGGCGCGCGCCGCCGGCGCCCGGTGCTGCGTTGGGGCGGGGTCGTGCTGTTCGTCATGGCGAGCGCGCAGACCGTGATCTGGCACGCGCTGATCGACAACCCGCTGTGGAGCGGCGACGCGGTCGGACATCTCGTCGTGTTCGATGCGCTGAGCCTCGCCTTTGCGCTGCCGGCGCTGCTCTATGCGCTGATCGCGTGGCTCCGCCTCGGCCCCGCGCCGCTGCCGTTCACCGCGCGCACCCTGGCGGTGGCACTGGCCTTTCTGTGGCTCAACCTGGAGATCCGCCATGTCTTCCAGGGTGAGCATCTGAGCCTCGCCCGGGCGAGCGAGGCCGAGTGGTACACCTATTCGGCGGTGTGGCTCGCTTTTGCCGGGATCGGGCTTGCGGCCGGCCTCACCTTGCGCAGCGAGTGGCTGCGCCGCGCGGCACTGATCGGCATCGGCGTGGTCGTCGCCAAGGTGTTCCTCAGCGACATGGCACAGCTTAGCGGCGTGCTGCGGGCGCTCTCGTTCCTCGGCCTCGGCGGCGTGCTGATCGGCATCGGCTATGCCTATCGGCGCTTTCGCCCGGTGCAGGAGCCGCCAGCCGGCTAGGGCCGCTACATGAAGCTGTACGGGTCGATATCGACCTGCAGCCGGGTGCCGCCGGCGAGCTTGACCCGCGCCAGCCAGTCGCGCAGCACCGCCTGCACGTTGACCTCGCGCCGCGCCTTGAGCAGCAGCCGGCGGCGGTGCCGGCCGCGCAATATCGACAGCGGCGCCGGCGCCGGGCCCAGCACCTCGACCCCGGGCAGATGCGGGGCCGCGCGGGCCAGCGCCCGGGCTGCGAAATCGGCCGAATCGGCATCGGCTGCCGACACGATCAGCGCCGCCAGCCGGCCGAACGGCGGCAGGCCTGCCCCGCGCCGCGCCGCCGCCTCGGCTTCGAGAAACCGGTCGCGGTCGCCTCCCGCCAGCGCCTGCATCACCGGCTGCTCGGGCATATAGGTCTGGATCAGCACCCGACCCGGCCGATCCTCGCGCCCGGCGCGGCCGCCGACCTGGTGCAGCAGCTGATAGGTCCGCTCCGCCGCGCGCAGATCGCCGCCGCCGAGGCCGAGATCGCCGTCGACGACGCCGACCAGCGTCAACCGCGGGAAATGATGGCCCTTGGCGACGATCTGGGTACCGATCAGCACGTCGTAGCGGTGCGCCGCCATCGCCTCGGCCAGCTCGGCCGCGGCGCGCGGGCCCGACAGCAAATCGCTGACCATCAGTGCGACGCGCGCCTCCGGAAAACGCGCGGCGATCTCTTCCTGTAGCCGCTCGACCCCGGGCCCGCACGGCACCAGCGTCCCGGCGGCCAGGCATTCCGGGCAGAATGCCGGCACCGGCGCGGCATAACCGCAATGGTGGCACTGCATCCGTCGCGTCAGCCGGTGCTCGACCAGCCAGGCGGTGCAGCTCGAGCACTGAAAGCGATGGCCGCAGGCGCGGCACAGGGTCAGCGGCGCATAGCCGCGCCGGTTGAGGAACAGCAGCGATTGCTCGCCGGCCGCCAGCGTCTCGACCAGCGCCGCGACCAGCGTCGGCGACAGGAACCGTCCGTTCTCGCAGCGCTCGCGCCGCATATCGACCAGCGCCACCTCGGGCAGCGCGGCGTCGGCGTGGCGGCGCGGCAGCTCGACCCGGCGATAGCGCCCGCGCCGCACGTTGACGATTGTCTCGAGCGACGGCGTCGCCGAGGCCAGCACCACCGGGATGCGCGCCACCGACCCGCGCAGCACCGCCATGTCGCGCGCCTGATAGCACACCCCGTCTTCCTGCTTGTACGAAGGGTCGTGCTCCTCGTCGACGACGATCAGCCCCAGGTCGGGAAACGGCAGGAACAGCGCCGAGCGCGCGCCGACGACGACGCGGGCGCGGCCGGCGGCGACCGCACGCCAGGTGTCGCGCCGCTGGGTCGCCGACGCGTCGGAATGCCACTCGGCCGGGCCCACGCCAAAACGCCGGCGAAAGCGGTCGAGCCAGGCCGCGCCGAGCGCGATTTCCGGCAGCAGCACCAGCACCTGCCGCCCGGCCGCGAGCGCCGCGGCGATCGCCGCGAAATAGGTCTCGGTCTTGCCCGAGCCGGTCACCCCGTCGAGCAATGTGACGCTGAACCCGCCCGCCGCGACACCCTCGATCAGCCGCCGCGCCGCCTGCTCCTGGTCCGCCGACAGTTCCGGGCCGGGCGCCGCCCAGTCCGGCACCGGCCAGTCCGCCGCCCGCGCCGGCGCCAGGATCTCCTCGGCCCAGCCCAGCCCGATCAGCCCGCGCACGACGCCGGCCCCGCACCCGGCGCGCCGTGCCGCCTCGGCAACCGGCGCCGCACCCTCGCCCATCGCTTCGAGCGCCCGCCGGCGCGCCGCGGTCAGCGCCGTCGGCGTGTCGGTCAGCACCGCCAACCCCGCCGGAGTGATCGCGCACAGGCGCCGCGGCGCCGCTGGGAACAGCGCCTCGCTGACGCTCATCGTCATGCGCAGCACTGCACCCGGCGGCGCCAGCGTGTAATCGGAGACGCGCGCGACGAAGCGGCGCAACTCGGCCGGCAGCGACGGCGCCGGCAGCACCTCGCACAGCGGCTTGAGGCGGGCCGCCGGCAGCGATTCGCCGGCTTCGGGCGCGTCGTCCCACACCACGCCAAACAGCCGCCGCGGCCCCACCTCGACCGCGACAAAGCTGCCCGGCGACGGCGCCATACCGGCGGGCACGCGGTAATCGAGCGGCTCGGGCAGCGGCAGCGGCACCATTACCCGCACCCGCCGCGCTACCTCGTCGCGTGGCAGGGGCGCCGCCGGGGCATTAACGCCGCTGGCGCTGGCAGGGTCGTCGGGCATCGGCTACACTCGCTCGCGTGCCGGCGGGCTGCAAGATTGCAATGCAGGCCGCCGCCGGCCGGGTTCGGTATCGGGTGCTGTCGGATGATCAGTAAGTTGCGTGCCGCCTCTTGCCGGTTTCACCCGCCGCAGCCGCCGGCGCGGTGACGGCATGCCCGATCGCCCGCGCGACCGCACCCAGGCCGAGCCCCTCGGCCGGCTGGTTCCCGAAGCCCGCCCGCCGATCGACGGCGGCGATGTCATTACCTACCTGCGCGCGCACCCCGAATTTCTCGACGACCACCCCGAGGCGCTGGCGCTGCTGCGCCCGCCGTCACGCGAGATCGCCGGCGGAGTTGTCGATTTTCAGCATTTCCTGCTCGAGCGGCAGCGCCGCGACCTTGCCGAGCTCAATACCGCGCACCGGGCCCTGATTGCCACGACCCGCGGCAACCTCGCCAGCCAGGGCCGCATCCACAAGGCGGTGCTGGCGATTCTCTCGGCGGCGACATTCGAGCAGCTGTTCCAGACCGTCACGACCGACCTCGCCGTGCTGCTCGATGTCGATGTCGTGACGATCGCCGTCGAGAGCGACGCGACGATGTCGTCGCGGCCGACGCTGCGCGGTATCCATCTGCTGAAGCCGGGCACGGTCGATGCGCTGCTCGGCGCCGACAAGCCGGCCGCGCTTGCCACCGGCGTCGCCGGCGATCCGGCGCTGTTCGGCGGCGGTGCCGGGCTGGTGCGCTCGCAGGCGCTGCTGCGCCTCGGCTTCGGCAAGTCAAACCCGACCGGATTGTTGTGCATCGGCACCCGCAAGCCTGGCCGCTTCCACCCCGGCCTCGGCACCGAGCTGCTGAGCTTTCTGGCGCGCGCGCTCAGCATTACGATCGCGCAATGGCTGAAGCCGCGCTGACCGCGCAAAAGCCGTTTCCCCTGCTGCCCGAGCCGCTGCCGCTGGCGCGCTTTGCCGCCGATGCGGAGCTGCGCGCCGCGATCGGGCTGTGGGCGGCCTGGCTCACCGGCGAGCGCCGCGCCTCGCCGCACACGATTGCCGCCTACGGCCGCGACCTCGCCGGGCTTCTCGAGTTCCTCGCCGAGCATTGCGGCGAGCGCCCCAGCCTCGCGCTGATCGCGCGCCTCGCGCCGACCGATTTCCGCGCCTATCTCGCGCACCGCACCGGCGACGGCATCGAGCGCACCTCGCTGGCCCGCGCGCTCTCGGTGATCCGCGGCTTCATCCGCTTTCTCGACCGCCGCCACCTCGGCGGCAACAGCGCGCTTGCCGTGCTGCGCGCCCCGAAACTGCCCCACAGCGTACCCAAGCCGCTGACCGTGGCCGATGCGGTCGAGGCGGTCGAGGCTGCCGCCGCGCTGCCCGCGAGCCTGTGGCAAGGCAAGCGCGACGCCGCGGTGCTGACCCTGCTCTATGGTTGCGGCCTCAGATTGTCAGAGGCGCTGGGCCTGCCGCGCGCCGCCGCGCCGCTCGGCGAGACGCTGACGATCACCGGAAAGGGCCGCAAGCAGCGGCTGGTGCCGGTGTTGCCGGCGGTGCGCGAAGCGGTCGACGACTACCTCGCCGCCTGCCCGTACCGCCCGCCGCCCGACGGCCCGCTGTTTGTCGGCGCGCGCGGCGGGCCGCTGCATCCGCGCCTCGTGCAGGGGCAGATGGCGGCGCTGCGCGGCTATCTCGGCCTGCCCGAAACCGCGACCCCGCACGCCCTCCGCCACAGTTTCGCGACTCACCTGCTCGGCGGCGGCGGCGATTTGCGCGCGATCCAGGAACTGCTCGGCCACGCCAGCCTGTCGACGACGCAGCGCTATACCAGCGTCGATACCGCGCATTTGCTTGCGGTGTACGACAAGGCCCATCCGCGCGCCCGCAGCGAGTAGGCCGCCCGCGTCACGCGTGGATCGGCCGGCCGTCGACCGCGAGCGCGGCCTCCTTCATCGCCTCGTTCAGCGTCGGATGGGCGTGGCAGGTCCGGGCGATGTCTTCGGCGGTGGCGCCGAATTCCATCGCCAGCGCCGCCTCCGCGATCAGCGTGCCGGCGTCGGGGCCGATGATGTGGACCCCCAGCACGCGATCGCTGCCGCATTCGGCCAATATCTTGACGAACCCGTCGGTGTCGCCGTTGGTGCGGGCACGCGGCGTCGCGGTGAACGGAAACTTGCCGGTTCGGTATTCGATTCCCGCCTCTTGCAATTCCGCCTCGCTGCGGCCGACCGACGCAACCTCAGGCCAAGTGTAAACGACGCCCGGTATCACATTGTAATCGATTGCCGGTTTCTGTCCGGCGAGCCGTTCGGCGAGGGCCGTGCCCTCATCCATCGCCTTGTGTGCCAGCATCGGCCCGCGCACCACATCGCCGATCGCGTAGATTCCGCGGATGTTGGTCGCAAACCCGTCATCGACCACGACCCGCCCCCCGACATCGAGCGCGACGCCGAGCGCGTCGAGCCCGAGCCCCTGCGTGTAGGGACGCCGGCCGATCGCGACCAGCACCGCGTCGGCGGTAAGCTCGCTCGGTGCGCCACCGGCGACGGGTTCGAGGGTCAGCGTGACCCCGGCATCGTCCGACCGTCCGGCGGCGACCTTGGTGGCGAGCTTGAACGCGATGCCGGCGCGCGCCAGGATGCGCTGTAGCGCCGGCCCCAGTTCGCGGTCCATGTTGGGCAGGATGCGATCGAGAAACTCGACGATTGTGACCTTGCTGCCGAGCCGCGCCCAGACCGAGCCGAGTTCCAGCCCGATATAGCCGCCGCCGATCACCGCCAACCGCTCTGGCACCCGGTCGAACGCCAGCGCGCCGGTCGACGACACGATGCGCTGTTCATCGATGTCGAGCCCCGGCAGGCGGGTGCTCTCCGACCCGGTCGCGATGCAGATCGCGCGCGCTTCAACGTCGCTGGCCCTGCCGTCGGCGCCGGTCACCGCGATCCGCCCGGGCGCGGCAACCCGCGCCGTGCCCTTGATCCAGTCGACCTTGTTCTTGCGAAACAGAAACTCGATGCCGCGGGTCAGCGTCGTGACGACGTTGTCCTTGCGCGCCATCATCGCCGCGAGGTCGAGCCCGACCGCGCCCAGCGTCACCCCGTGCTCGCCGAGGCCACGCTTCGCCTCGGCGAATTTCTCCGACGATTGCAAGAGCGCCTTCGACGGAATGCAGCCGATGTTGAGGCAGGTGCCGCCGAGCGTCGCGCGCCGCTCGATGCACGCCGTTCTGAGGCCGAGCTGCGCCGCGCGGATCGCCGCGACATAGCCGCCCGGTCCGCCGCCGATTACCGCCAGATCGTAGGGTTCTGACATTCCGTAAAGTCGCCGCCGCGGCCTCGCTAGCCCGCGGCCGCCTGCTTCTTCTCCAGAATCCGGCGGTGCAGGTTGTTGACGATCATCTCGGTCAGCCGCTGGTCATGCATGAACAGCCGCTGGCCGATCGGATACGGGTCCTGCTGAGTCACCGGCACCTTCTCGCTGAGGATTTCCTCGGGGCTCACCCCGCGCTCGACAAAGCGCTCGATATAGCCGACCCAGTTCTCGACGATCTGTGCCTGCTCCGTGAGGTAGGCCTTGCCGCACGGCTCGCCATGGCCCGGCACGATCGTCTCGACGTCGAGCCCATCGAGCGCCTTCAACGCTCCCAGCCACTCCCACGGGTCGCATTCCTGCAGCCACGAGCGGCATTTGTGGAACACGTTGTCGCCGGTGAACACGACCCCCTCTTCGGGCACGTGTACCGAGGTCTGCGGCGCGGTGTGCCCCGGGTGGTGGATGATGTTGAACGTGTGGTCGCCGATATGCAGCGTCAGCCCGTCGATAAAAGTCAGGGTCGGACCGTGCGGGTCGGCATAGTCGGGGTGCCCGAGCAGCCACACGCTGTCCGGGTCGGCCTGCTTCAGTCGTTCGCGCTTTTCCTCGATCGTGCCGAACTGCGCCAGATAGCGGTCAAAGCATTCCTGCAATTTGACCTGGCCGACCACCGGCACGTTCGGGAAATAGGCGTTGCCGGAGATGTGGTCGCCATGCGGCTCGGTGTTGATCAGGTAGCGGATCGGCGCTTTCTCTTCCATCATCTCGCGCCACCGCACCGCGTCGATCGGCTGCTGCGGCGTATCGATCATCACATAGCCGTCGTTGGTCTCGACAAAGCTGGGGTTGCAGCCGGCGAAATAGATTTCACTGAAGCTGTTGCGTCCGACCCTGCGCATCCACTGCCTCCTCCGGCTGCCATGCGATCAGCTTGTCATTGTTGCCGCGCGCGGTGCAAGCAGGTAGGGAAGGCGCGGTCGCGCCCAGCCAGGCCCGGGCGGGCCGCGACGCAGGGTCTGCGATGGCATCCGCCCCACCCCATGAAATTCCGCGGCAAATTCCCGCTGCCGATGCCGACGCCGGCTCGCTCCTGCCGGCGCTGCTCGACCCACGCCTCGACCCGTTGTTCTGGCCCGCCGAGCGACGCGGCGTGCCGAGCGCGTGGTGGGGTCACGTGCCATTCGCCCATTGGCTGGTCCCGGCGATCGCCCCGCGCCTGATCGTCGAGCTCGGCACCCATCGCGGCGTCTCCTATGCCGCGTTCTGCCAGGCGGTGCAGCGCGCCGGCCTCGATACGCGCTCCATCGCGGTCGACACCTGGGAAGGCGAGGCGCATGCCGGCGCCTACGGACAGCGCGTGTTCGACGAGCTGCGGGCGTTTCACGATCCGCGCTACGGCAGGTTTTCGACGCTGCTGCGCGCGACCTTCGATGCGGCGCGCGACCGCATCGACGACGGCTCGGTCGACCTGCTGCATATCGATGGGTTCCACACCTACGACGCGGTGCGCCACGATTTCGCGAGCTGGCAGCCCAAGCTGTCGGATCGCGCGGTCGTGCTGTTTCACGACATTGCGGTGCGCGGACGCGATTTCGGCGTGTGGCGCTTTTGGGAGGAGCTCGGCGCGCGGCATCCGCACTTCGACTTCCGCCACGCTTTCGGCCTCGGGGTGCTCGCCCCGGGCCCCCAGGCGCCGCCGGCAATCGCCGCGTTGTGCGCGCTGAACGACACCCCGGATGGCGACCGGCTGCGCGAGCGGTTCGCTCTGCTCGGCGGGCGCTGGGAGGAAGAGGGCGAGCGCGCGGCGCTGCTGTCGTCGCGGCTGTGGCGACTGCTGCAGCCGGTCCGCGCGCTCTTCTCGCTGGTGCGCCGCGGTCAGCCCTGACCGCGGCGCAGGCTTTCCTGGTATTGCCGGGTGATGTCGGCGACGCTGCCGGCGGCGATGATGCGGCCCTGGTCGAGCAGGATCGCGCGGTTGCACCACTCTTCGAGCAGCGGCATCGTGTGCGACGCCAGCACGAGGATGCTGGTGCCGGCGACGATCTCCTCCATACGCTTGCGCGCCTTGATGAGAAACCCGGCATCACCGGCCGCGAGCCATTCGTCCATCAGCAGGATTTCCGGCGGAAACGCGGTCGTGACCGCAAAGCACAGCTGGATCACCATACCCGCCGAATAGGTCCGCACCGGCATGTCGAGGTGATAGCCGAGCTCGGTGAAATCGCCGATCTCGTTGATCCGGGCGCGGATCTGACGCGGGTGGATATCCATGTACATGCCGCGCATCACAATGTTTTCGCGCCCGGTTGCCTCGGGGTTGAGCCCGACCGAGGCGGTCAGCAGCGCCGACACACGGCCCTCGGCATGCACCCGCCCGCGGCTCGGCTCGTAGATGCCGGCCAAGACCTTGAGCAGCGTGCTCTTGCCGGCCCCGTTGGCGCCGACCAGCGCCAATCGGTCGCCGTGGCGGATATCCAGGTCGATATCGGACAGCGCCAGAACCGCGACCCGGTCATGCGCGTCCTTGGCGATGTTGCCCTGCGTTGTCGCGTGCAGCAGCACCTTTTTCAGCGACCGGCTGCTGCCGCTGTAGATCGGAAATTCGACCGAGACGCCGCGCAGGCTGACCAGGGCCATCGCCGCTCACACCCAATAGGCGATGCGGGCGCGAAACCGGGCAAACGCGAAAAACGTCACGCCGCCGCCGATCAGCGTGGCGGCCAGCAGCACCGGCCATGAAGTCGGCACCGGCGGCACGCCCAGCAGCGGCGCCCGCACCACGTCGATCGCCGCGAAGATCGGGTTGAACTCGGCGAGCGGGCGATAGATCCCCAGCGCGTCGATCGGCCAGATCACCGGGGTCAGGAAAAACGCCATCTGCAGCAGGCTGCTGATGATTGGCGGCACGTCGCGAAACCGGGCGCAGATCATGCCGAGCAGCAGCGACACCCAGGCGCCGTCGACCGCCAGGATCAGCATCGCCGGGATGATTTCGATCAGGCTCCAGCCGACCTGGACCGAAAAGATGTACAGCACCACCGGAACGATCACCAAACTGTGCGCCAGGATGATGAAGTTGCGGCAGACCACGCGATAGGCGTGGATCGAGAACGGGATCGGCACCTGCTGGATCACGCTTTCGGCGGCGAGAAACGTCTGGCAGGCGTCGTTGAACATCCAGCCGATCAGGTTCCACATGATCAGCCCGAGCATCAGATACGGCATGTAGACAGCCGTGCGGGTGTGAAACAGGTGCGCGTAGATCACACCCATCCCCAGCACCAGCAGCGCCGTGCTGATCGTCAGCCAGAACGGGCCCAACATCGACCCGCGATAGCGCAGCTTGATGTCCTGCCAGGCCAGCGCCGACCACATCCAGACGCGCCGAAGACCCTCGATCAGGTCGGACCGGGCAACTGCCGCTCGGCTGGGCAGAGGCGGAAACCCGGCCGCCGCCTCCTCCGAGGTTTCAGGCCCTGCAATGGAAACCATGCCAGTCGGTCGGCGCCTTCGAAATTCGAGCGGCGCGCGCGGTGGCTTCCCCGACAGGGCAGGTGCCGATCCGGCGCGCTACAAGCTCTGGTGTTGACCCCTTGCGGAACCCGCAATATTCGGGCAGTCGTGGATATATCACCGGCTTCGCCGCGATGTCCAGCCATGCGCCCCGCCGCCCTTCGCACCTTGCTGCGCCGATGCTGACGATCGCGCACCTGATCACCGGGCTCGAAACCGGCGGGGCCGAGCGCATGCTGGCACGGCTGGTCGCCGCCAGCGACCCTGGGCGCTTCGCCTCGGTGGTGATCAGCCTGACCGGGCCCGGTGCCATCGGGCCGCAGATCGCCGCCGCCGGCGTGCCGCTCTACACGCTCGACATCCGCCGCGGCCTGCCCGATCCGCGGGCGCTTGCGCGGCTCGGTCGCGTCCTGCGCCGCCACCGCGCCGACATCCTGCAGACCTGGCTCTACCATGCCGATTTTCTCGGCCTCGCGGCACATCTCGTCGGCCTCGCCCCGCACCTGGTGTGGAACCTGCGCGCCACCGAGTCGATCGGCAGCGCGGTCGTGCGCCGCCTCCTCGCGTGGTGCTCGTCAATACCCGACGCGGTCATCGTCAATTCGCTTGCCGGGCAGCGATTCCACGAGCGGCTCGGGTATCACCCGCGCGCCTGGGTGTGCCTGCCGAACGGGTTCGACACCGCGGCGCTGCGTCCCGACCCGGCGGCGCGCGCGCGCCGGCGCGCGGCGCTGGGCCTTGGCGATGACGCGATTGCGATCCTCCTGCCGGCTCGCTATCACCCGGTCAAGGACCACGCGAATTTTCTCGCCGCCGCCGCGATCCTCGCCGGCCGGCGGCCGGAAGCGCGATTTTTTCTCGTCGGTGCCGGCACCGGGCCGGATAACCGCGAGCTTGATGCCGCGGTCTCATCGCACCGGCTCGGCGACCGTCTGACGCGGCTTGGCGAACGCCGCGACCTCGACGCGCTCTACCCGGCGTTCGACATCGTGACGCTGTCGTCGGCGCTCGGCGAAGGGTTTCCCAACGTGCTCGGCGAGGCAATGTGCTGCGGCGTGCCGTGCGTCGCCACCGACAGCGGCGACGCGGCGACCGTGATCGGCGATACCGGCGCGGTCGTGCCGCCGCGCGACCCAGCCGCACTGGCCGCCGGCTGGGATCGCCTCGCCAGCCTCGGCGGCGACGCGCGGGCGAGCCTGGGCGACGCGGCGCGGGAGCGCGTCGTGCGGCTGTTTGCGCTGCCGGCGGTCGTCGCGCGATACGAGGCGGTGTATGACGCTATCGCATCGCATCCTCGCAATCTGTGCCGCGCCAGCATTGATTTGCCCCCGGTTTCGCGGTGACATAGCGGCACGGGAGTGCCCTCGTGCCGGGATGGCCGTTCAGGCCGCAGCGCCGGCACGCGGGCGGGAGGCACGATGTCAAGGATGGTCGCGTTCGCCGCCGCAGGCGGAGTCCGCGCTGCCGGCCTATGGCGCGCGTTTGCGCGGCGGGCCGGCATTGCGCTGCTGGCTGCTGCCGCGACGCTCGCCGCGCCCGGGGCCGAAGCGGCCCCAGCGACGCTGGTCCTGCAGCTCAACGGCCCCGCCGATTTTGAATATGCCGGCTATTTCGCCGCGCTGTGGAAAGGGTTCTATGACGCGGCCGGGCTGAGCGTCGAAATCCGCCCGGGGTCGATGCTCGGCCAGCCGAGGATCGACCCGGTGCACGAGGTCACCGAGGATCACGCGCAATTCGGGGTCGGCACGATGACCCTGATCGTCCGCGCCGGCCAGGGCATGCCGCTGGTTCTGCTCGCGCCGGTCTTCCAGGCAAGCGGCACCGAGATCTACTACCGCGCCGCCGCCGATTTCGCCTCGCCCGGCGCGCTCGCCAAGGCCAATATCGGGCTCTACCCGGCGACGGACGTCTTGGGCCTCGAGCTGGCGACGGCGCTGCGCGGCGACGGCATCGACCCCGGCAAGGTGCGGTCGACCGCGCTCGATCCCAGCCAGGCCGTCGCCGCGCTCGCCGACCGGCGCGTCGACGCAGTCGCCGGCTCGGCCTGGGTGCTGCCGTGGCAGGCGCGCGCCCGCGGCCTTTCGCTCAAATCGATCAACCCGGCCGATTACCGGGTCGAATTCTATGGCGACACGCTGTTTACCCTCGCCCGTTTCGCCCGCGACCATCCGGATACGGTGCGCCGGTTTCGCGACGCCTCGCTAAAGGGCTGGGCCTACGCACTCGACCATGCCGATGAGATCGCCGCCCGGCTCGTCAAGGATCTGCCGCCGCCCCCGGGCATTTCCGACGCCGCGGGCTTTGCCCGTTATCAGATCGGCGTCGCCCGCGAGCTGGCGCGCTATCCCGCTGTGCCGCTCGGCCATTCCAGCCTCGAACGGTGGTCGCGCATCGAGCAAAGCCTTGCCGACAGCGGCGCGCTGGTGCGAGCCAGCGGGCCCGCGAGCTTTGTCTATGACCCCGCGGCGGAAAGCGGCCGGCGCAGCGAATGGCGTGACCGGCTGATCATCGCTGCGCTGCTGGCGGCACTCGTCGCGATTGCCGCGCTGCTGCTGTGGCGCCGCCGCCGGGCTGCCGCGCCAGGCGCGCCGGCGGCTGACGAGCCGACCGTCCACGAGCCCGCCGCCCGCGAGCCCGCCGCCCGCGAATCGGTCGCACCGGAGCCGGAGATCGGCCCGGCGGCGGAAACCGCGGCGGCAACCGTTTCGAAAGCCGAGCCCGCGCCGCCGCCAGAGCCGCGGCTCGAACCCGCGCCGGAGCCGGCAGCCCAACCTGCGCTGCAATCGCCCGCACCACTATGGCCCGCACTACCATCGCCCGAACCCGCGCCGGCGACCACCGACCTCAACGCGCTGCTGAGCGAGCTTGAACCGGTGCTGCGCGACCGCATGCCGCAATCCGCCGCCTTCCGCCTGTCTTTGCTGCCCGAACTGTGGCCGTGCCGCACCGATCGCGCGGCGGTCGCCGCGCTGGTCTCCGACCTCGTCGTCGCGGCCGTGGCCGATTTACGGCCCGACGACACGCTGATCGTCGGCACCCGCAACGCTGCGTTCGACCTGCGCAACCTCGCCGATCATCCCGGCGCCCGCATCGGCGAGTTCGCCCGTATCACGGTGCGCGACAGCGGCCCCGGCATGGCGGAAGAGGTGCTCGGCCGGATCTTCGACCTCGCGGCCACGTCGCGCCTCGCGGTCGCCGCGGCCCAGCCGGCGATGGCGCGGCTCGGAGGCTATGCGCGCGCCGAAAGCGCCGAAGGGGTCGGCACCGCGATCCACCTCTATTTCCCGCGGGTCGCCATACCTGCCGCAGCGACCGACGACGCGCACGCCGCGCACGCTCGGCCGCCGGCCAAGCGCTACAAGGCGAGCGGATCGAGGGTTACCCAGCGCCGTTCGCGGTCGCTCCGATAACACGCCTCGGCGAGCTGCACGCTTTTTGCGCCCTCGATCAGCGGTGAGGGAAACGGCGCGTCTTCGGCGATGTGGCGCAGAAACAATTCCCACCCGGCGCGGTACGAATTCTGGAACGGCTCCAACTCGGGCATTTCCTGCCATTGCTCGTCGAACACCATCGCCTGCGGCCGCTCCGGGTCGAACGCCGGTCGCGGCGTCGCGATCAGCGGCTGCACAACGCAGCGGTGCAGCCCGCACACCGCCGAGCCCGCGGTGCCGTCGACCTGGATCTGCAGCAGGTCGTCGCGCTTAACCCGGTTCACCCATGACGAGCTGACCTGCGCCAGCGCCCCGCCCGCCAGTTCGAAGACGGCGAAGGCGTGATCCTCGACATCAACCGAATAGGGCTGTCCGGCTTCGTCGATGCGCTGCGGCTGTCCGGTCATGCAGCGGCAGCTCACCGCCTCGATCGGGCCGAGCAGCCGGTCAAAGATGTAGCGCCAGTGCGCGAACATATCGAGCACCAGCCCGCCTCCGGTTGCCTTACGATAGTTCCAGCTCGGCCGCTGGCTCGGATAGAGGTCGCCGTCGAACACCCACCAGCCGAAATCGAGCCGCACCGACAGCACTCGTCCGAAATAGTTGGCATCAAAAAGTTTGCGCAGTTTCTTAAGTCCGGGCAGGAACAGCTTGTCCTGCACCACGCCGCTTTTCCGTCCGGCGCGTGCCGCGGCGCGCGCCAGGCCCATCGCCTCGTCGAGCGTCTCGGCCAGCGGCTTTTCGGTATAGACGTGCTTTCCGGCCGCGATCGCCGCCGCGAGACGCTCCGTGCGCCCGCCGGTAGCGTTGGCGTCGAAATAGATCGCGGCACCGGGATCGCCGAGGCAGGCGTCGCGGTCGAGGCTCCAGCGCAGGCCGCCGCTGCGCTCGGCGAGGGCTTCCAGCCGGCCGGGGTTACGGCCGAGCAGCAGCGGCTCGGGCATCAGGCGTTCGCCGTTGCCGAGCATCAGCCCGCCCTCGGCACGGATCGCCAGCAGCGCCTTCAGATGCTGCGTGGTGCCGAGCCGCCCGGTCGCGCCGTCGATAACGATGCCGATCGTCTGGTTGGCCATTCGTCACCTCTCATCCGTGGTCGTAGGCGCGCTCGCCGTGGGTCGCGAGGTCGAGCCCGGCGTATTCGTCCTCGGCGCTGATCCGCAGCGGCGTCACCAGCCCCAGCAGCTTGACCAGCACGAACGTCGCCAGCCCCGACCATGCCGCCACCGCAGCCACGCCCAACAGCTGTGCGCGGATCTGCGCCGCCATGTCCATACCCCGCGCATACCCGACGCCGCCGAGCACCGTGGCGGCAAACACCGCGACCAGCAGCGAGCCGAGCATCCCGCCGACCCCGTGCACCGCAAACACGTCGAGCGTATCGTCGATCTTGAGCCGGCGTTTGATCAGCCCGGTCGCCACGAAGCATACCGCGCCGCCGGCGACCCCGATCGCGATCGCCCCCATTGGCCCGACAAACCCCGAGGCCGGGGTGATCGTCGCCAGGCCGGCGACCGAGCCGGTGACGATGCCGACCGAGGTCGGCTTGCCGCCGGCCCAGGCCCATTCGATCACCATCCAGGTCAGCGCCGCGGCGGCCGCCGCGCAGTGCGTCGCCAGGATCGCCATCCCGGCCGTGCCGTTGGCGGCCAGCGCACTGCCGCCGTTGAAGCCGAACCAGCCGACCCACAGCATGCCGGCGCCGGCCATCGTCAGCCCCGGGCTGTGCGGCGGGATCAGCCCTTCGGGAAAGCCGCGCCGCGGCCCGACCAGGATCGCGCAGACCAGCGCCGAAATCCCGGCGGTGGTGTGCACGACGATGCCGCCGGCAAAATCGATCGTGCCGCGCTCGGCGAGCCAGCCCTTGCCCCATACCCAGTGCGCGACCGGCGCATACACCACCGCCAGCCAGCCGATCGCAAACAGGATCAGGAACGGAAACGAGATGCGTTCGGCAAACGCGCCGACGATCAGCGCCGGGGTGATTACCGCAAACGTCATCTGAAACAGCACAAACGCGGCCTCCGGTATCCGGGTCCCGGGGACCGTGCCGCCGATATGGGCCAGGAACAGCTTGCCGCCGCCGAGCAGCGGCCCGCCCGGGCCGAATGCCAGGCTGTAGCCGAATGCCACCCACAGCACCGAGACGACGCAGCAGATCACAAAACAATGCATCAGCACCGACAGCAGGTTCCGCGCCCGCACCAGCCCGCCGTAGAACAGCGCCAGCCCCGGCAGGGTCATAAACAGCACCAGCGCAGAGGCGGTCAGCACCCAGGCGGTATCGCCCGGGCTGATCGCCGTCGCAACGTTCGTCATGGAACCGGTTTCCCCCTCTGGCGGCCGCCGGAATCGGACGCCGCACCCCACACCCAGCCCCCGCGTCGTGCGGGAGGCCGGCTAGGTATGCACATTTTTTGTGCGTTTGGCAGTAGCGCCGTGCGCCCATGGCGACGCACCTCGGCGCGCGGCTCCTCGAATCGAGGACCCGGCCGCCGTATCAGGGGGTTGCGCGACGCGTGGCGATCAGGCCGTCGCCGCGGCTAACGATTCGTGCACCACCGCGACGATGCGGTCGAGCGTCGCCTCCGGCGTCATCAGCGGCGGCGCCAGGCAGATCGTGTCGCCGATCGCCGGATCGGCGCTGCCGGCGCGAATGCGCAGCAGGATGCCGCGGGCCAGCGCCTCGCGCGCGATCTTGGGGCCCAGCCCGATCGCCGGCGCCTTGGTGGCCTTGTTCTCGACCAGCTCGACGCCACACATCATGCCGAGCCCGCGCACCTCGCCGACATTCGGGTGGTTCGCCAGCTCCTCGAGCCCGCCCAGCAGGCGCTTGCCCATCCGCGCCGCGCGCTCGACCAGCCCGTCCGACTCGATGATGCCGACATTGGCGACGCCGACCGCGCAGCACACCGGATGCCCCGAATAGGTCGCCGCGTGCATGAATTTGCGGTCGGCCGGTGCGTTCAAGATCGAATCGTGCACCCGCTTCGAGGCAATGACCCCGCCGAGCGGCAGGTAGCCGCTGGTCACGCCCTTGGCAAACGACACCAGATCGGGCTCGACCCCCCAATGCCCGAGCGCAAACCATTTGCCGGTGCGGCCGAACCCGGTGATCACCTCGTCGGTGATCAGCAGCACGTCGTATCTGTCGCAGATCTCGCGCAGCTTCGGGAAATAGCTGGCCGGCGGCACGATGACCCCGCCCGCACCCATCACCGGCTCGCAGATCACCGCCGCGACCGTGTCCGGCCCTTCGGCGAGGATCGCCTTCTCGACCGCCTCGGCGGCGCCGATCCCCGGCTCCTCGTTGCCCTGCCAGCGATAGGCATAGGGCGGCGCAACCTGGACAAACCCGGGCATCAGCGGCCCGAACATCTTGTGGTACGCGGCCATGCCGGTCGCGCTCATCGCCGCCATCGTCACCCCGTGATAGGCGTGCCAGCGCGAGATGATTTTGGTCTTGTTGGGCTTGTCCTGAATCTTCCAGTAATAGCGCGCAAACTTGAACGCGCTCTCGTTCGATTCGGCGCCGGCGGTGGTGAAGTACACCGCCGAGCTGTTGCTGTAGGCGTGGCTGACGATCTTCTCGGCGAGGCGGATCGCCGGCTCGTTGGTCTGCCCGACATAGGCCGAGGCAAACCCGATCTTGCGCATCTGCGCCGCCGCGGCATCGGCCAGTTCGCCGCGGCCGTGCCCGATATTGACGTTCCACAGTCCCGACAGCGCATCGACCACCCGGCGGCCGTCGGCGCCGACCAGCTCCGCGCCCTCGCCGCGATCGATCAGAAACGGCGCCTTGTGGTCGTCCGGGTGTTGCAGCGGATGGACGATGACCCGGCGATCGATTTCCAAAAGCTCGGTGATGCCGTCCATTTGGCCTTCTCCTCAGATGCATTGACGAGCGATCGACACCCTAAACGCCGACCCGGCGTCGCGGCAATGGCCCGCCCGCAACACCCTGAGGTGCCACGCGGCAAGCGGGCATTGTCACCCCAACGCCGGCCGGCGCAGACTGGCCGGCGCAGACTGGATTACCGGGCGCGCCGGGCGGGCGGAGGATCAACGCGTGACCTTATGGGCCGATTTCCTAACAAACGACCAACGCGTGATCCACAAATGGAAGCATTATTTCCCGATCTACGAGCGTCACTTTCGGCATTACGTCTACCGCCCCCTCACCCTCTTTGAGATCGGCTGCGGCGAGGGCGGCTCGCTGCAGATGTGGAAGCGCTATTTCGGCCCGCACGCGCGCATCATCGGCATCGACATCGACCCGAAATGTGCGCGCTTCGCCGAGGACCAGATCGAGATTCGCATCGGCGCGCAGCAGGATGCCGCGTTTCTCGCCGGGCTCGTCGCCGAGTTCGGCGCACCCGACATCGTGCTCGACGACGGCAGCCACGTGATGAGCGACGTCTGCGCCACGTTTGCCTTGCTCTACCCCCAGGTCGCGCCCGCCGGGGTCTATATGGTCGAGGACCTGCACACCGCCTACTGGCCGGAATTCGGCGGCGGCTACCGGCAGCCCGAGACCTTTATCGAGCAGGCCAAGGGGATGATCGACCAGCTCAACGCCGATCAGACGCGCGGCGCGGTGCCGCCCAACGAGTTCACCCGCTCGACGCTGTCGATGCATTTCTACGACAGCGTCGTCGTCTTCGAGCGCGGCCGCCACACCGCAAAGGCGGCGCCGCAGATCGGCCGCCGCCGCGGCGCCGCGGGCTACCTGTTGGGCCGGTCGAGCGGATAGATCGGCCGCTGAGCAATTATCCCCTGACGACCATAGCTATCTGATCGACCGAACAAAGGTTTCGCCGATCTCAACAATCATGCGCTTATCGGGGCTTGCTTGTGCCACCGTCCATTCGTGCTCGATCAAACTTAATGTAACCGCCAACCGCTGAGCGCATCGGGGCGCTTTGCATCGAAGGCCAATCCGGCTCAGCTTGCGAAAGCGCTGTCGCTGGCCTTTGGGAACGCGGGGCGCGAGGCTTCTGAAATCGGCGTCAAGGCTGATGAGAACCGCGTTATTCATTTCGCTGACCGCGGCCACCAGCGGATCGGGCGAATCCGGCGCGATCCTTTCGCGCAACAGGATCACTTCGTGGCCGGCTTTACGAAGGACACGGCCTACCGAATCGGGAACGCAATGATCGACGAAGAAGCGTATCGTTAGCCGATCTGCCATTCGTTAGCCGATCTGCATCAGGCAGCGGCATCAGCCTCTCGGCACCTCAGTGCGGCAGCTACATCGCGCTCGGTCAGGTCGGGATACTCCTGAATGATCTGCTCTACCGTGTAACCTGCCTCCGCGAAATCGCGAACGGCGCTGACCGGGATTCTGGTGCCCGCGATAACGAGGGCATTATGACTGACGAACCGCGATCGGGTAATTTGCCCGAGCTGGTCGGGTCGGCGCTGCCGAAGCTGATCGGCGGCCCGCCGCATATCAGAGATCACCTCGCTTAGCGCGAGCCCATTAACGTATTGGCCGCTCAGCACCTCGCGCAATTTCCCGGCGCCAGTCTCGTCAAAGACCACCTTTCTATCCAAGACATACAAGACCTGGGTCGACCACAAGTCGTTCGCCAAGTGGCTAAGCTTTTCCGCCACCTTGCGAAGATGCTGCAGCGAGACGTGGAACTCTTCGGTCAGCTGCCAGAGTGTGCGCAACCCAACCACATCGCGAAAGGAATAGATGCGGCTGTACGACGATCGGCGATCAGGGTCTGCATAGCTCGGTGCAAAGAACCCCGTTCGATCCCAATATATCAGGCGTGCCTTGGTCAGACCCGTGAGCCGCTCGACCTGCTCAGCGCTGAAGGCGGTAACGACGCTGCTCAAACCGTCCATGGGGCATCCTAACCTTTGTCCCTGTTGGAATGAATCCCCAATATGCGAGGCCTAATCTTCACGCTCGTCGAGGCCCCGCGCTCCAACGGTATCGGCCGGCACCCGCGGGCTATCTGTTGGGCCGGTCGAGCGGGTAGATCGGCCGCCGCACGTTCTTGAAAATCAGCTGCGAATAATCCGAGGTGCACACCCCGACCCCGGCGCATTCGACGACTGCCTTGGCCACGCTGCCCAGCCCGGCACGCCAGTGGATGCGGCTTTTCAGCATCACATAGCGCTTCTGCATCGGGTCGATGCCGAGCGCCAGCAGGCAATTGAGGTCCGACGGCTCGACATGGCGCGAGATCAGCGCCACCTCGACCCGGCCGGTGTCGATGACCACGCTCGGCCCCATATCGGTCAGCACGCCGCGCCCCATCGGGCCCTTGTTGCGGAACCGCCCGTCCGAGATCGTCTTGACCCGCCCGCTCAGCGTCAGCGGCGGGCTTTCGGCGGGGAGTTGCGGCATCGCCAGCTTGCCGCCGACCGACAGCGAAACCGCGGCGCCAATCCCGGCGGCGATCGCCTGCTGCACCGCCTCCGGGTCGTAGATCGCAAACGCCGCGGCATTGTCGAGCCCGGCGTCGAGCATCGCCCTGAGCACGATTGTGGTGTCCATCGTGCCGCCCGAGGCGCAATTGTCGTAATGGTCGAGCAGCACGATCGGCCCGTCGCCGGGCTCGGCGGGCGGCAGCGAAGCGGCGCGCGCGATCGAGGCGGCGAGCGGTTCGAGCTGATAGACAAACGCCTCGCGCTCGACCCAGGCGCGGTCCAACAAATCGTCGCGCAGCCGCTCGGCCAGCGCCAGGTCGCCATCGGTCACCACCACCGCCGACAGCCCGGCATTGGCGATGTCGGCATGCGGGAACCCGGTGAAGAGGCTCGCCGCGAGCGCCCCCTCGCCGTGCGCCGGGTCGCACAGCGCGGCACAGCGCGCCTGCAGCTCCTTGTTCGGGTGGTCGTCGGTTCCCTGGCGCATGACATGCGGCAGCATCGGGTTGTTGCCCCACGCCATCACCGGCCGCACCTCGCCGCGCATCGCCCGCAGCAATATCTCGCCGGCGCGCCGCGCGGTCTCATAGGTGTCGATATGCGGATAGGTGCGATAGCCGCACGCCACGGTCGCGTGCTCGATCATCGCCGGGTAGAGGTTGGCGTGCATGTCATAGGCGACCGCGATCGGCGTCCTGCCGTCGATCGCGCGGATGCGGCGTAAGAGTTCGCCCTCGCCGTCTTCCAGGCTCTCGGTCACCATCGCGCCGTGCAGGTCGAGCATGATGCCGTCGAACCGGCCTTGCGCGACCGCCTCACAGATGTGCCCGGCGATGTGCTCGAACGCCGAATCGTCGACCGGCCGCGACGGCGACGCGCTCGCCGCGATCGGCAAGACCACTTCTGCCTTCTCGCGCGCCGCGAGGTCGAGATAGGCGCCGAGCCCGCTGCCGGTGCCGCGATAGGCCGCCACCGCCGCCTCGCCGTAAAGCGGGCCGGGTCCGGTACCAAAACGCTCGAGCGGCGTCGGCACCGGCGAAAACGTGTTGGTCTCGTGCTTCATCATCGCGATCAACAGGCGCATCATCGGCCTCCGCAAGGGCAGACAACACGATAGCGTGTCGGACCCGCCCGCGCAGCGGGTCGCTGCCAGATACTACCCCGGCTGCAAGCCCTCGATGTGCCGCAGGTGCCCGGTCTTGGCCCACACCGTACAGCCTTGGGGCCGGGCGGTGGCGCGCAGTTCGGCGCCGCACGGCAATCGCAGCCACGACTGCGGCGCGAACGTCTCGCCGCCTTCGGTGAACCCGCCGGCGAGCACCAGAAACTCGCCGCCGCCGGGCAGCGCCAGCGCTACGGCCGCGTCCGGCGCCCAGTGTTCGACCCGCACGTCCTCGTGCCCGTCGCGAAACAGCTCCTTGACCTCGACCCCGGCGCGGCCGGGCGTCGGGACATAACCGATCCGGCCGGCGTCAATCCGCACATCGGTGCGGTCGGCGGGGTCGAACTGCCACAATTTGACGAAGATCGTGCAGCCCGGCGCCGAGGCGGGCGTATGGCGCGAAGTCGGCGGGTTGCGCACATAGAACCCGGCCGGGAAATCGCCGTGCTCGTCCTGAAACACGCCGTCGAGCACCAGAAACTCCTCGCCGCCGCCATGCGTGTGGGCCGAGAACCGGCTTTCCGGCGCATAGCGCACGATCGAGGTGGCGCGTGCCACCTCGTCGCCGATCCGGTCGAGCATGCGCCGGTCGACGCCGGCGATCGGCGACGGCACCCATTGCAGCTGCGCCGCGTGCACCGCCGCGCGCCGGGTGAAATCCGCGTTGAGTTCCATCACCGCACTCCCGCCGGCCGCTGGGCCGTTCACCAATTTCCGCCTTCGCATCATACTCGAATGCAAGACAGGGAGGCGGAGATGCAGTTCGGCTATTTCACACTTAGCGATCTAGCGCGAGTCTCCATAGCTATATCAAGGTGTTAGAAAAATAACCCGCGGCAAAATAAGCCGATTTGCGAGCCCGCTTCGCGAAAATCGGACTGTGCCGGTGATTTTTTTCGGGGCGCAGCCCGAGTTTCTGAATCCTCCGCGTATATTAGATGAGTGCCGAAGGAAGGGCGCGCCGGGGGGCACACTCCCGGCTCCGATAATAGGGAGCTATCGCGATGCGCGTGAAGGTGACGTTTGTGTCGGAAGGGAAAGAGGCGCCTTATTCCCTCGATTTCGATCTGCCGGTCTTGCCCACGAAGGGAGCTGACGTTTTGCTCTCTCGACCGGGACAGGGTGGCGAAGAGAAATTCACCGTCCACAGAGTCTGGTGGCAACTCTCGCATCCGAGCACCGCGACCGGCGATCTCGGCGAGGTCGTGATCCGGGTGCAATGCCTCAAGGTTCAGAGCCTGTGGAACAAGGATGACATGAAGCTGGTCGACTGGCCGGCCCCGTAGTGCCCCTGGGACGCCCGCCAGCGCACCGGAGGGGGTCGTGGGCTAGTTTGGGATAGCCGGGATCGCTTCCCGCGCTGCACGGGCTGCGCAGGGGCTCTGGCGGGCACGTCGCCGGCACGGCTGGTCGAGGGGCCGGGAATCGCGCTAGGCTTCTCCCCATGGCCTGGCTGCTCGCACCCCTGATCCTGCTCTCGATCCTGTTCCGCCGGCAGGTCAGGGTGCTCGTGCTGGTCGCATTCCAGACTGGCTGGGCTCGCGATCTCGCAGGCGATTGGTCGGCAGACGCGCGAGTTGCGCTAGCGAGACCAGATCGGAGAAGGGCAAATGCCGCACGTCTATCGACTAAGTCCAATCCCTCACACTCTGCATGATCGACGGTGGCAACAATCGAACACCAAAGAGGAGGTGTGGGTTTGGGCTGAGACCCCGGAGGACGCACGAGAAGTTACCGCGGGGGTGACGCTCAAGGCCGCGCCGATGATCCCAGGGGCGGTTCTCATGCCGTCGCCCTGGCTAGATGACGCTCTTACCATCTGTACTTTGGAGCCGTCAAAAACAGACGTGCCCAAAGGAAAGGTGGTCAAATCAAACGGAGAGCCTGTCTAGGTCGGGGGGGTGATCTCGTCGACCAGGCTCAGCGTGTGGGCTCAGCAGTTGCTCCGCGCTCGGGCTGTGGAGCGGAACGCTGAGTTCGTTGTGACCGGTACCCTGCGTTCGGCCAAGGGTCGGGAACGGGCGCGGCGCGCGGTGGAAGCTTCGCACCCGAGGGAACCGGATTTGATCTAAGAAAGTCGCGCTACGAGCCGTTGCCGTCTTGTAAGCGGCTGTTGCACATCAATTCGACCTCGCGCTTCGGCCTCTTCATTCCAGCACAAGCGCTCCAACGCGTCGATTACGTGAGGCTCGTCGGTTTCTATGGCCAGCCGCTTGGCGCGCAATCGGGCAATGTCATGGGGAATAGGAGAGTCAACAAGGCTGACCTCAACGGCCAACTCTGCGAATCGTCGATAGAGGTCTTGATGCAGTCGTGAGCGAGCGCCGAAACTGAAGATCACGTCCGCAAGCGAAATCGCCGCGACAAAAAAGGTCAGAATTTTAGCGAACGTATTTGCTTCCCCAACGATCGCGGCGAATGCAGAAGCGCCCGCGACGGCGACAATCCAATTTGTCCAGCTATCCCAGCGCTCAAGAGCCGCGCGACGCCGCGAATGGTAGCGCATCGACTTCCTTATCCCGAAGTCGATACCCTCAAGATCGTATACTTCTCTTGTCATACCCCCTCTTTCTTGGGTGGGGGCGGCGGGGCAGGCGGAGGTTCCGGTGGCCATGGTCGACTATCTCTAACTTTCTGGATTCCGTCGCGAGTGGGGTGGCTCTTCTCGACGGAATCTTTCAGGCGGTGATCGGGTCGAGGATGACCAGCGCGCCGTGCCCCGTGTGCGGCAGCTCGTCGAGGCACTGCTCGATTCGCTCGCGTGCCTTGGCGGTGTCGGCCGCGGCGTCGAGGATGTAGCAGCGGCTAAGGTCGGCGCCGTTGGCGATCAGCCGCGGCACGATCGCGTAGTCTACAGCATCCTCTGCGCTCATGATTACCACGTACCGCGGTTTCGTCTCGGCGTCGCTGCCCGGCCAGCAGCCACCGGTCGACGCGGTAGCGGCCAGCGACATCGTCGCCTGGCTCTTGCCCGTCTTCTGCTTGCCGGCGAGCAGCGTCATGTCGCCGCGAAGTATGACGTTTCGCCACACCCAGGACACCGGCCGCGGCACGATCGCGTCGGCACGGCGCCAGGCGGGTTCTGTCGTCACGGGCCGGAAGCCGCGGCGGAGCTCTTCCGCCTTGTCAATCTCCCCGCGCTCGATCAGGTCCTGGACGGCCTCATTATTCAATGTAGCGGCTCGGCCCCTGAAAAATCGGGTGGCCTCGTCGAACAGGTAGTCGGCGTTGAACTGGTCACCCCGGTCATAGTCGTCCGCCAGGCGGACGAAGACGTGCTCTTCGAGATACTCCGCCTCCGCCTTGTCCAGCACCCCCTTGCGAAGTTCTTCGAGATATATGTCCTCGATGTGACGGCCGGGGGCCTTGCCGTACTTGTCGAGGTAGTCGAGGGCCCAGCGGACGATCCTGGCAAGCTCGGTGGACTCCAGGAAGTCGTCCTTCCAGAACGACCGCAGGCGCCTCAGAAAATCAGTGCTGACGATGGAGCCAGTGGCGATGCGCCTCTCTATATCGGCGGCCATCAACGTTCCCCGGCCCGGCGGCGGCGGCCCATCACCATGTTGGCTAGCCGATCGAGGCCGTCCGCGAACGTGAGCAATCCGCGCTTCTCAGCCGCTGCGCGACCGGCGGCGCTGGTCGGCACGACCAGCACGTTCGCCTCCGGTGGCAGCGTAACCCGCGCTATGCCGCTGGCCGTGAGCGGGCACCAGATAACGTTTCCCCCACCCCGCGCGAAATGGAGGCGGATAGCCAGGACGAGGCCCTCGACGACGAACAGGTCGCCACCGCGCCGGTGCGCGCCGAGCCGAACCGCGTGGCCGCCAATCTCCCCCAGCATGAGGTTTCGCGGCCTCGCCTCGTCGTCCAGATAGTGGCGGGCGATCCCGAAGACGCGGCCGGAATCGTCCGTGACCGCGGCGATCAGTGCCGGGAAGCTGCGGCCGAGCGGGCTGTGGTAGCACTCCGGCGAGAACCGAAGCGCGGTCGGCCAGGGAGGGATGCCGCGCCATCCCCGCAAGAGGCGTTCAGCGTCGTCGTCGGGGTCACCTGCCTCGTGCCAAAGTCGGCGCGCCTTGATGACATTGGCCGCTTCGTCGAAGTCGAATAATCCATCAGCCATGTATTCGTCCCCTTTTATTCAGGGACGCGTGCGCAATTTGCAAATCGGGTCCGCGTATATTAAAATCGCGGCTCGCTGTTCACTGCAGCGCGTCCGTAAGTTGAAAGCACCAGGCCGGCGGGTCTTGTCCCCCGCCGGCCTTTTTCATGCGGCGTCGGCCGGCGCGCGCCGCCGGAAGCGCGGCTCGTCGGCGACCACGACCTTTCCGTCGACGACGCGACTTCCGCGCGGTCGGCCTAGGTCGTGGTTGCGGTCGGCCGGCATGTATTCGGCCGTACTCCGATGCCGCCGGCCGGCCAGCCATTCGATGAGGTCTTGCCGCCGGTAGCGCACCCGGCGCGGCCCCAGCTTGATGAAGGGCGGCCCGTAACCCTTCGACCTGCCAATTTCTAGCCACTGCCCGCTCACGCTGAGCAGCTCGGCCACATCGCTGGTGCTTAGCAATTCGTCGGCGTCGCCGCCCGCCGCGACCTCGGCGCCGAGCCGGTCGCAGCGCCGATCTAGGTGGTGTCGTCGCTCCAGAGTATTGTTCTTCATATTCACGCTCCCGCTACTATTTGCTTCTCGACAAGCAAATAGTAAAACGCGGCGCGAAGTAAAGACGCCCCGACCTAAGCCGTTTTTGCGGTAGATCGCCGAAACTAATTATTCGACGCGACGCCGGAACTCGTTGGCGATGCTCCGCAGATCACCCTCGCGCCCCGGCTCCCCGGCCGATGCCGCGAGGTAGGACAGCGCACGGTAGACGAAGCGCTCGCAGTCGGTGACAGGTTCCAGCACGACGTCGCGCCCCGCCGCCCATGCGTTCTGATCGGGCGCGAAATCCCTTCCCAAATTGCGCGTCCAGAAGTCCACGAGAACGGCCGTCGCCGCGCGCAGGTCGAGCTTCGGCAGCGGCCCGCGCCGCGGCTCGCGCTCCCGGTGCTCGGCCTCGGCGACCGCGCGATAGATTGCCAGCGTCTCCCGCAGGTCAGCGACGGTCAGGGCATGGCGCCTCGGC